>NZ_BCTL01000016.1 GCF_001571265.1 Cedecea neteri NBRC 105707 = ATCC 33855
CATGTGAAGCAGGACGGGAAGTGAACGGAACCTTAGCCGATCCTTCTGACAGCGCGTTTGTGACTAAAAGCCAGCCCTAAGAGCACTAGATCACCAACCAAAGCAAAATCATCACCACGACCAGCGCAATCAACGCCAGCCCCGGTCTCGCGCTCAGCGCCTTTATCGGCTCAATAATTGCGCTGAACATTGGGTTGTAGATCGGCTGAATATCACGCACTTCAAGGGTGGCCGGCTGGCGTTCAGCGCGTTTCAAAAACACCTGGTTAAGAATGTCCTGCACCTGCGCGGTGGTCAGTACCGTTTGCGGCGTGGCCTGGAACCGTTGCTGGCTGTAATCCACCATCTCTTTCCACTCCTGCGGCTCAAGTGGCTGCTTCAGTGCGGCCTGCACGCTGTGCAAAGTAGGGGCGGACTGCTGGCTCAGCGTTTGCCTTGCCTGGAGCCAGGTCGTCAGCGAAGCAAAGTGTTTCGCCGGAATGAGCTCGCCGGTTTTCACGCCGGAAAGCTCAAGCATCGACTGCCAGATTTGTTTCCCTGACTCGCCCGTTGCCGCGGCGAGTTTGGTGACAAGCTGGTTCAGGCTGTTGTGCTCGGCCGGCAGAAGCGGGCGGTCGGTTGCCGGGCGCTGCTGCGGCTGAGGAATCGCGAGCTGGTTGTTTTGCAGCAGCGTCAGCACGGTCTTGAGCTGGTCCGGCGTGAGCTGGCTTAGCGCCGTCTGGCCAAACTGCTGGCGGATAAAGTCGCTCACCGCCTGGCGGTTGTTACCCTGTGGCAGTAAATCGCTCAACTGCTGAATGATCTGGCGCGTTGCCAGCGTGGTTTGCGCGCTGGTCAGGCGTTGATTCAGGTTTTGTTCTGCGGCCGGGAAATGGCGAGACAGCAGCGGCGTCTCGCTTTTGAGTCCCAGATCGTGCTTAAGCCCCGCCCACACTTCAGCGCTCTGCTGTTGGCTAAGCGCAATGATCCGGGTGATCAAACGCTCCAGCACGGTACGTTGCTGGGTGGAAAGCGGCTGTTCGCCCGCGGCAGAAGGTGTGGAGGCTGGTTCCCCCGGAGGACGCGGCGTGGCGCCCTGAATGGGTTGCATTATTAAATGATCCTTAAGTACGACAAAACATTCGCAAGTAGTTCGTTATGCCCGGACGTCAGATTATGGCACACTATCCGGCCTTATCTCGACGATTAACAGACAGGTACTCAGGTGAAAATCCTCGTTGATGAAAATATGCCCTACGCCCGCGAACTTTTCAGCCGCCTGGGCGAGGTAACTGCCGTGCCGGGGCGTCCGATTCCGGTGGATGCGTTAACGGATGCTGACGCGCTGATGGTCCGTTCGGTCACCAAAGTGAATGCTGAACTGCTGGCCGGTAAAGGGATTAAATTTGTCGGGACGGCCACGGCCGGAACCGACCACGTTGATGAAGCGTATTTGCAAAGTGCCGGGGTGGCTTTCTCTGCGGCCCCTGGCTGCAACGCGATTGCCGTGGTTGAGTATGTGTTCTCCTCTTTACTGATGTTGGCCGAGCGCGATGGTTTTGCGCTGAAAGATCGCACCGTCGGCATCGTCGGCGTGGGTAACGTCGGTTCCCGTCTTCAGGCTCGCCTTGAGGCTTGGGGTGTACGCACTTTGCTGTGCGATCCGCCGCGTGCCGATCGCGGTGACGAAGGCGATTTCGTTTCGCTGGAAACGCTGGTGCAGGAAGCTGACATCATCACTTTCCATACGCCGCTGTTTAAATCCGGTGAGTACAAAACGCTGCATCTGGCGGACGAGGCGCTGATTAGCCGCCTGAAGCCTGGCGCTATTCTGATTAATGCCTGTCGTGGCCCGGTTGTGGACAACAACGCGTTGCTGAAATGCTTAAAAGCAGGGCAGAATCTCAGCGTTGTGCTGGACGTCTGGGAGCCGGAGCCGGATCTCAACGTTGAGCTGCTGGACAAGGTAGACATTGGCACCGCGCACATTGCGGGCTATACGCTTGAAGGTAAGGCTCGCGGTACGACGCAGGTCTTTGAAGCCTTTAGTGATTTTATCGGCCAGTCTCAGCAGGTCGCGCTGGATTCACTGCTACCTGCACCGGAGTTTGGCCGCATCACGCTGGCCGGTCCGCTCGATCAGCCCACGCTCAAAAGACTAGTGCATCTGGTGTATGATGTGCGCCGCGACGACGCGCCGCTGCGGAAGGTAGCCGGTCAGCCTGGCGAATTCGACAAGCTGCGTAAGAACTACCTGGAGCGCCGCGAGTGGTCATCGCTTTACGTGCAGTGCGATGACGCGACGGCAGCGAACATGCTGCAAATGCTTGGTTTTAGCGCAATTCATCATCCGCTGAACTAAGTTTTATCTTCTGGCTCCCTGAGGCGCTGTCTCAGGGAGCATCTGTTTTATTTTCTGGAGTAAACCAACATGTCTGAAGGCTGGAATATTGCCGTTTTAGGCGCCACCGGTGCCGTGGGCTCAGCTTTGTTTGAACTGCTTGCTGAACGTCAGTTCCCGGTTGGTGAATTGTATGCCCTGGCGCGGAGCGAGAGCGCCGGTGAAAACCTGCGTTATGAAGGCAAAACCATCATGGTGCAGGACGCGGCAGAGTTCGACTGGACTCAGGCCCAGCTTGCATTCTTCGTCGGGGGCGTGGAAGCGTCTGCTCAATATGTGGAAGAAGCAACCAACTCTGGCTGCCTGGTTATCGACTCCAGCGGCCTGTTTGCTATGGAGCCGGACGTGCCGCTGGTGGTGCCGGACGTGAATCCGTTTGTGCTGAGCGATTATCGCAACCGTAATCTGGTTGCCGTGGCGGATAGCCTGACCAGCCAACTGCTGAGCGCGTTAAAACCGCTGATTGAGCAGGGCGGCCTGTCGCGTATTCAGGTGACCAGCCTGCTGTCTGCTTCTGCGCGCGGCAAAGTGGCCGTAGACGCGCTGGCCGGGCAAAGCGCCCGCCTGCTGAACGGCATTCCTATTGATGAAGAAGATCTGTTTGGCCGCCAATTGGCGTTCAACATGTTGCCGCTGGTGCCGGACGCCGAAGGTAGCGTGCGGGAAGAGCGTCGCCTGGTGAATGAAGTGCGTAAAGTGCTGCAGGATGACGGCCTGATGATCTCCGCCAGCCTCGTGCAGTCGCCGGTGTTCTACGGCCACGCCCAAATCGTTAACTTTGAAGCTCTGCGCCCGCTGGCGGCAGAGGAAGCCCGCGATGCGTTTACCCAGGCGGAAGATATCGAGCTGTCTGAAGAGGGAGAATTCCCGACTCAGGTTGCGGATGCGTCCGGCAGCGGCCATCTTTCTATCGGTTGTGTGCACAACGATTACGGCATGCCGGAGCAAATTCAGTTCTGGTCGGTGGCCGATAACGTTCGCTTTGGCGGCGCGCTGATGGCGATAAAAACCGCTGAGAAACTGGTGCAGGAGTATATGTACTGATGTCCGAAGTGCTAAGCGAAATTCCGCTTCATAAAATCGCGCTCGGCATTGAGTACGACGGCAGTAAATATTACGGCTGGCAGCGCCAGAACGAAGTGCGCAGCGTGCAGGAAAAGCTGGAAAAAGCGCTGTCTCAGGTGGCTAATGAGCCGATTAACGTGTTTTGCGCGGGGCGTACCGATGCTGGCGTTCACGCCACAGGTCAGGTGGTGCATTTTGAAACCAGCGCCGTGCGCAAAGATGCAGCCTGGACAATGGGCGTAAATACGAATTTACCTGGCGACATCGCCGTTCGTTGGGTGAAAGATGTGCCGTCTGAGTTTCATGCCCGGTTTAGCGCCACGGCCCGACGTTATCGCTACGTGATTTATAATCATCGCCTGCGTCCGGCCGTTTTACAGCAGGGAGTAACCCATTTTCACCTGCCTCTGGATGCGGACATAATGCACCGTGCCGCCCAGAGCCTGTTGGGGGAGAATGACTTTACCTCGTTCCGTGCGGTGCAGTGCCAGTCCCGCACTCCGTGGCGCAATATGATGCACATTACGGTAAACCGCTACGGCGCTTACATTGTGGTGGACATTAAGGCCAACGCGTTTGTTCACCATATGGTGCGCAATATCGTCGGCAGCCTGATGGAAGTCGGCTGCGGTAACCAGGCTGAAACCTGGATGGCTGACCTGCTGGCAATGAAGGACCGCACCAAGGCCGCGGCCACCGCGAAAGCAGAAGGGCTGTACCTGGTGTCGGTGGATTACCCTGACCATTTTGCACTGCCGCGTCTCCCGATGGGGCCGCTTTTTTTAGCCGATTGATTGCTGCTTAAGAAAGGAAACTTTGATGGATTTCATCCGTTTTATCATCGACTTCATTTTGCATATCGACGTGCATCTGGCCGAGCTGGTGGCACAATACGGCGTCTGGGTTTACGCTATTTTGTTCCTGATTTTGTTCTGCGAAACCGGGCTGGTAGTGACGCCGTTTTTACCGGGTGATTCGCTGCTGTTTGTGGCGGGCGCGCTGGCTTCGCTGGAAACTAACGACCTGAACGTGCATTACATGGTCATTTTGATGGTGATTGCCGCCATCATCGGCGATGCGGTGAACTACACTATCGGGCGGCTGTTTGGCGAGAAGTTGTTCAGTAATCCGAATTCAAAAATCTTCCGCCGCAGTTATCTTGATAAAACTCATGCTTTTTACGAGCGTCACGGCGGAAAAACGATTATCCTCGCGCGCTTCGTGCCGATTGTGCGAACCTTCGCACCGTTTGTCGCCGGGATGGGGCATATGTCCTATCGCCATTTTGCGATCTATAACGTCGTCGGCGCACTGCTGTGGGTCTTGCTGTTCACCTACGCGGGCTACCTGTTCGGTAACCTGCCGGTGGTACAGGAAAACCTGAAGCTGCTGATTGTGGCAATTATCGTGGTTTCGATACTGCCCGGCGTGGTGGAAGTTATCCGCCACAAACGCGCGGCGTCGCGGCAGTCAAAATAATACGCGGCAGCGGTTCGACCACTTTTTTATCCAAAGTCGCGGGCCGTTGTGTTTTAATGAGCACCATTTATGGTCTGGGGCAGGGAAAACTGCCACAGAAAAGCTGGTATCGACCAGGTTCAAGCAGAAAGGTCATCAATGAGCTGGATTGAACGAATTCTCAATAAGAGCAATATCACTCCCACCCGTAAGGCGAGCATCCCTGAAGGGGTGTGGACCAAGTGCGATAGCTGCGGCCAGGTCCTGTACCGCGCCGAGCTGGAACGCAATCTTGGCGTCTGCCCTAAGTGCGATCACCACATGCGTATGTCGGCCCGCGATCGCCTGCATAGCCTGTTAGATGAAGGCACAATGGTGGAATTGGGGAGCGAGCTTGAGCCAAAAGATTTGCTGAAGTTCCGTGACTCCAAGAAGTACAAAGATCGTCTGGTTAGCGCGCAGAAAGAGACCGGCGAGAAAGACGCGCTGGTAGTAATGAAAGGTACCCTGCACGGTATGCCTGTTGTTGCGGCGGCCTTCGAGTTCTCCTTTATGGGCGGCTCAATGGGTTCTGTGGTCGGCGCGCGTTTTGTTCGTGCCGTTGAGCAGGCGCTGGAAGACAACTGCCCGATGGTGTGCTTCTCCGCCTCCGGCGGGGCGCGTATGCAGGAAGCGCTGATGTCGCTGATGCAGATGGCGAAAACCAGCGCTGCGCTGGCAAAAATGCAGGAACGCGGTCTGCCGTACATCTCCGTGCTGACTGACCCAACCATGGGCGGCGTTTCTGCAAGCTTCGCGATGCTGGGTGACCTGAATATCGCCGAGCCGAAGGCGCTGATCGGCTTTGCCGGTCCACGCGTTATCGAGCAAACCGTTCGTGAAAAACTGCCGCCGGGCTTCCAGCGCAGTGAGTTCCTGATCGAAAAAGGCGCTATCGACATGATCGTTCGTCGCCCGGAAATGCGCCTGAAACTGGCGAGCATCCTGGCGAAGTTTATGAATCTGCCGGCGCCAAACCCGGAAGCCCCGCGTGAGCCCATCGTGGTTCCGCCAGCACCGGAACAGGGTCAAGAGGCCTGATTCGCAACTAAGGGCAGGCCGGCAGGTTCTGCCCTTTTTCTTTATGTGCATGTTAAGTGGGCATCATGGACAAAGACCTTATTCCTCAAGCCACGTCGCCCCTGGCCACGTGGCTTTGCTATCTTGAAAACCTTCACTCCTCCACCATCGATATGGGCCTTGAGCGCATCAGCAACGTTGCGCGCAAGCTCGATGTACTGAAACCTGCGCCAACGGTGTTTACCGTAGCCGGCACCAACGGGAAGGGCACCACATGCCGTACGCTTGAAACCGTGTTGATGGCGGACGGCTATCGCGTAGGGGTTTACAGCTCGCCGCACCTGGTGCGTTACACCGAGCGAGTGCGGATTCAGGGTGAAGAATTACCCGAAGCCCTGCATACCGCCTCGTTTGCCGAAATAGAGGCCGCGCGCGGAGATATTTCCTTAACCTATTTTGAATACGGAACGCTCTCGGCCTTGCTATTGTTTAAGCAGCAGGCAGTAGACGTGGTGATTCTTGAAGTGGGCCTTGGCGGGCGTCTGGATGCCACCAATATTGTGGATTCCGATGTGGCCGTGGTGACCAGCATCGCGCTCGATCACACCGACTGGCTTGGCCCGGATCGTGAGAGCATTGGCCGTGAAAAAGCCGGTGTCTTCCGCAGAGATAACCCGGCGATTGTGGGCGAGCCGGATATGCCGCATACGATTGCCGATGTTGCTCAGGAGAAAGGCGCGCTGCTGCTGCGTCGCGGAGTTGACTGGGATTATGAGGTGAACGCCACGGGCTGGATGTTCCGGGATGCTAACGGCGAGCTGCGCGATCTGCTGTTGCCGCTGGTTCCACAGCCAAATGCCGCCACGGCGCTCGCCGCTTTGCGCGCAAGTAAACTGAACGTGAGTGAAAACGCGATACGCTATGGCATTGAGCATGCCACGCTGCCCGGGCGCTTCCAGATAGTTTCTCAGGCACCTCGCGTTATTCTTGACGTGGCCCATAATCCACATGCGGCGGCTTACCTTGCCGGTCGCCTGGCGGCGTTACCGAAACAGGGGCGAGTGCTGGCGGTGATTGGCATGCTTCACGATAAAGACATTGCCGGAACGCTTGCCTGTTTGTCGCCTCAGGTCGATAGCTGGTATTGTGCTCCGCTGGAGGGGCCGCGAGGCGCAAGCGCTGAGCAGCTGATCGCCCATCTTGGTCACGGCAGGACGTTTGCAAGCGTAGCGGACGCCTGGCACGCGGCGATGGCAGAAGCGACGGCTGAAGATACCGTGTTGGTGTGTGGTTCGTTCCACACGGTGGCCCATGTAATGGAAGTACTGGACGCGGGGAGAGCAGGTGGCGAGTAAGTTTCAAAACCGATTAGTCGGAACCATTATTCTGGTCGCACTGGGCGTTATTGTGCTGCCAGGTTTGCTGGACGGGCAGAAAAAACATTATCAGGACGAGTTCGCCGCCATTCCTTTGGTGCCAAAACCAGGGGACAGCGACGAGCCTGATATGCTGCCTTCGGCCACCCAGGCGCTGCCTTCGCAGCCACCGGAAGGGGCCGCAGAAGAGGTGAGAGCCGGGGCCGCAGTGCCGCCGGGGCTGAATAACGGCGCCATTCCGGACGAAGGAACTGCGGGTGCTGACGAAGTACCTGCGGCACGTGAACAGCCTAAGCCACAGCCGGTGCAGGAAAAACCAAAGCCGAAGCCCGTGGAGAAACCGCAGCCTAAACCTGTGGTTGATAACCAGGCCGAGCAGCCAGCGAAGACGGAAAAACCAGCCGACAAAGCACCGACCGGGCAAGCGTATGTGGTGCAGCTTGGCGCATTGAAAAATGCGGACAAAGTGAATGAAATTGTTGGTAAACTGCGCGGGGCCGGATTCAAGGTTTACACCTCACCGACAACGCCTGTGCAGGGGAAAATCACCCGTATTCTGGTTGGGCCTGATGCCTCGAAAGATAAGCTGAAGTCCTCGCTGGGCGAGCTGAATTCTCTGTCTGGCCTGAACGGCGTGGTGATGAACTACTCGCCGCGGTAGCGGTTTGTGACCCTCACCCCGGCCCTCTCCCTGGAAGGGAGAGGGGGAAAGTCATCACTCCTAACGATTCCCTCGCCCCTTTGGGGAGAGGGTTAGGGTGAGGGGAAAAACGACGCCATACCGCCACTTCGCCTCTAAAAGGTGAGGGCAAAACAGGCACTTTTTTAATGGCGTTGATGCTTTTTTCAACGCCATTATTTATTTACGCGGGGGAAGGAAATCCCTACGCAAACGTTTTCTTTTTCTGTTAGAATTCGCCCCGAACTGGACGTCAGGGCAATTTATCACGAGATTTTTTCATGGTCTGGATAGATTACGCCATCATTGCGGTTATCGGTTTTTCTTGTCTGGTAAGCGTAATACGTGGGTTTGTGAAGGAAGCGTTATCGCTTGTGACCTGGGGATGTGCTTTCTTTGTCGCCAGTCATTACTACACTTATCTGTCAGTCTGGTTCACTGGCTTTGAAGACGAACTGGTACGTAATGGGATAGCTATCGCGGTGCTGTTTATCGCGACGCTGATTGTCGGTGCGATAGTCAATTATGTGATTAGCGCGCTGGTGCAAAAAACCGGCCTGTCGGGTACAGACAGGGTGTTGGGGATCTGCTTTGGCGCCTTACGTGGCGTGCTGATCGTCTCCGCCATTCTGTTCTTCCTGGATACCTTTACCGGTTTTTCAAAAAGCGATGACTGGCAAAAGTCGCAGCTTATCCCGCAATTCAGTTTCATCATCAGATGGTTCTTTGACTATCTGCAAAGCTCGTCAAGTTTCTTGCCCCGCTAATCGTAGCGGGGGGTGTGGCTTAATGAGGAAAAGACAACATGTGCGGTATTGTCGGTATCGCCGGTTTCATGCCGGTAAACCAGTCGATTTATGATGCGTTAACGGTGCTTCAGCACCGTGGCCAGGATGCCGCAGGCATCGTCACCATCGACGCTTTAAATTGCTTCCGTCTGCGTAAAGCGAATGGCCTGGTGAGCGATGTGTTTGAAGCCCGCCACATGCAGCGTCTGCAGGGGAATATGGGCATCGGCCACGTGCGTTACCCAACCGCAGGCAGTTCCAGCGCTTCTGAAGCTCAGCCTTTCTACGTTAACTCTCCTTACGGGATAACCCTGGCGCATAACGGTAACCTGACCAATGCCCACGAGCTGCGTAAAAAGCTGTTTGAAGAAAAACGCCGCCACATCAACACCACCTCTGATTCTGAAATCCTGCTGAATGTTTTTGCCAGCGAGCTGGATAACTTCCGCCATTATCCGCTGGAAGCAGACAACATTTTTGCCGCCATCGCCGCCACTAACCGCCAGATTCGCGGTGCTTATGCCTGCGTAGCGATGATTATCGGTCACGGCATGGTTGCCTTCCGCGATCCGAACGGCATCCGCCCGCTGGTTATCGGCAAGCGTGACCTGGGCGACGGCCGTACCGAATACATGGTGGCCTCCGAGAGCGTGGCGCTGGACACCCTGGGCTTTGAGTTCCTGCGTGATATCGCGCCGGGCGAAGCGGTCTACATCACCGAGAAAGGCCAGCTGTTTACTCGTCAATGCGCCGATAACCCGGTCAGCAATCCGTGCCTGTTCGAGTACGTTTATTTTGCTCGTCCGGACTCATTTATCGACAAGATCTCCGTTTACAGCGCGCGCGTTGAGATGGGGAAAAAGCTTGGCGAGAAGATTGCCCGCGAATGGGAAGACCTGGATATCGACGTGGTCATTCCAATTCCTGAAACTTCCTGTGACATCGCGCTGGAAATTGCCCGTATTCTGGATAAACCGTATCGCCAGGGGTTTGTGAAAAACCGCTACGTGGGCCGCACGTTTATCATGCCGGGCCAACAGCTGCGTCGTAAGTCCGTGCGCCGCAAGCTGAACGCCAACCGTGCCGAGTTCCGTGATAAAAACGTGCTGCTGGTGGATGACTCTATCGTGCGTGGGACTACGTCCGAGCAGATTATCGAGATGGCGCGTGAAGCCGGAGCCAAAAAGGTTTACCTGGCTTCTGCCGCACCGGAAATTCGCTTCCCTAACGTTTACGGCATCGACATGCCAAGCGCCAACGAGCTGATTGCTCACGGCCGTGAAGTGGATGAAATTCGCCAGATCATCGGCGCCGACGGCCTGATTTTCCAGGATCTGGACGACCTGATCGAAGCGGTACGCGTGGAAAACCCGGACATCACTCAGTTCGAATGCTCCGTCTTTAACGGCATCTACGTGACTAAAGACGTTGATCACAAATACCTGCAGTATCTCGAGTCCCTGCGTAACGACGACTCCCAGGCACTGGCGCGTCAGAACGAAGTGGAAAACTTAGAGATGCACAACGAAGGCTAATCGGCCTTTGCCTCTCTCCTGCAAAGGGGAGAGGCTCGTTCTTCCCCTCCCGGTTCCGCCAGCCTTGCATCCCATCTCATCTTGCGGCAAAGTCAGCCCAGGTATTCTTAGGGGCAAATTCAATGAAACGACTGATCGTCGGTATTTCCGGGGCCAGCGGCGCCATTTACGGGGTGCGTTTACTGCAAATCCTGCAGCAGTTGCCTGAGGTAGAAAGCCACCTGGTAATGAGCAACGCGGCTCGCCAGACGCTGGCGCTGGAAACCGATTACTCGCTGCGCGACGTTCAGGCGCTGGCGGACGTCGTGCATGACGCTCGTGATATTGCCGCCAGCATCTCCTCCGGCTCATTTAAGACCCTGGGCATGGCGGTGCTGCCGTGCTCGATTAAAACGCTGTCCGGCATCGTACACAGCTATACGGATGGGCTGTTGACCCGTGCGGCGGATGTGGTGCTGAAAGAGCGCCGCCCGCTGGTGTTGTGCATTCGTGAAACGCCGCTGCACCTCGGGCACCTGCGCCTGATGACCCAGGCCGCCGAGCTGGGCGCGGTGATTATGCCGCCGGTGCCGGCGTTTTATCATCGGCCGCAAACGCTGCAGGATATCGTGGACCAGACGGTCAACCGGGTGCTGGATCAGTTTGACCTTGAGCTGCCTGAAGACCTGTTCGTCCGCTGGGGCGAGCACAAGTAATGCACTGGCGCGGTGCATCACAAAGTGGTTGCCTCATAATGGGGCAATTCTGCAACGCCGATCGCTTTTAGAAGATTTAATCCACGAAAACCGCGTTCACCTCTAGTCCCGCTTCCCAGAACTGCTATCTTTCAAACTAACGCGAAGTTGCAACGTTTTATTAACATAAATCAGCGGCTTTTTTCCACGCAGGGAAAAGTGGCATGAGAACTGCAACTCTCCGTATGCAAAGGCATTACCACACAACAAGACATCACAAATAAGAAAGCCAAACTTGAGGGTATCGTATGAAGAAGTCGGTTCTTGCACTGTCTTTACTGCTCGGCCTGTCCAGCGCAGCCAGCGTGTTTGCAGCGATTCCGCAAAACGTCCGCATTGGTACCGACGCGACCTATGCGCCATTCTCTTCGAAAGACGCGAAAGGGGATTTTGTTGGGTTTGATATCGATTTGGGTAACGAACTTTGCAAACGTATTCAGACTAAATGTACGTGGGTTGGCAGCGACTTTGACTCCCTGATCCCATCGCTTAAGGCGAAGAAAATTGACGCCATTATCTCGTCGCTGTCGATCACCGAAAAACGCCAGCAGGAAATCCTCTTCTCAGACAAGCTGTACGCGGCTGACTCTCGCCTGATTGCGGCCAAAGGCTCTCCGATTCAGCCGACGCTCGAATCGCTGAAAGGCAAGCATGTTGGGGTGCTGCAGGGTTCTATCCAGGAAACCTATGGCAACGCAGAATGGCGCCCGAAAGGCGTTGATGTGGTGGCCTACGCCAACCAGGATTTGATTTACTCTGACCTGGCCGCAGGGCGTCTGGATGCGGCATTCCAGGACGAAGTGGCCGGGAGCGAAGGCTTCCTGAAACAGCCTGCCGGGAAAGACTATGCCTTTGCCGGCCCATCGGTGAAGGACAAGAAGTACTTTGGTGACGGCACAGGCATCGGTCTGCGTAAAGATGATACCGAGCTGAAGGCCGCATTCGACAAAGCGTTGGGCGAAATGCGCAAAGACGGCACTTACGACAAATTAGCGAAAAAGTACTTCGACTTTAATGTTTACGGCGAATAAGTTTATCCCTTAGTCTGTAGCCCGGTTTTGAATATATTCTTAACCGGGCAGGATAACTATGCAGTGGTGTAGCCCCGTTCCGGCTGCACCCTTATGGTGCGAAAGCAGTTTGTTCGCAACGTGTTGCGTAAGTTTTCCCTGTTTGTAGTGGGTGTGAGCCTTAAGTAACGGACAGTCTATTGAGGATAATTATGAAAAAGCTGGTTTTGTCTCTTTCTCTGGTGCTGGCGTTTTCCAGCGTGACCACAGCATTCGCTGCCATTCCAAAAAACCTGCGGATTGGCACGGACCCAACCTATGCGCCATTTGAATCCAAAAATGCTCAGGGCCAGCTGATCGGTTTTGATATCGATTTGGCTAAAGAGCTCTGTAAGCGCATTAACACCCAATGTACTTTTGTTGAAAACCCATTGGATGCGCTGATCCCATCGCTGAAGGCGAAGAAGATCGACGCCATCATGTCTTCTCTGTCCATCACCGAGAAGCGCCAGCAGGAAATCGCGTTTACCGACAAGCTGTACGCGGCAGATTCTCGCCTGGTGGTAGCCAAAGGTTCTACTATTCAGCCGACCATTGAGTCGCTGAAAGGCAAACGCGTCGGCGTGCTGCAGGGTACCACGCAGGAAACCTACGGCAATGAACATTGGGCGCCTAAAGGCATCGAAATTGTCTCCTATCAGGGGCAGGATTCGATCTACGCCGACCTGGCTGCCGGGCGTATCGACGCCGCATTCCAGGATGAAGTGGCCGCCAGCGAAGGCTTCCTGAAACAGCCTGTGGGCAAAAACTATCAGTTCGGCGGCCCGTCCATCAAAGACGACAAGCTGTTTGGCGTCGGCACCGGCATGGGTCTGCGTAAAGAAGATAACGAGCTGCGTGAAGCGCTGAACAGGGCCTTTGCTGAGATGCGCAAAGACGGCACGTATGAGAAGTTAGCGAAGCCGTACTTTGATTTTAATGTGTATGGTGAATAAGCCTTACCGGTGACAAAGGCCCCGCGTCAGACGGGGCCCAATAAGTAGCAGCAAACACTGACGACAGGATACGCACCATGTTGTATGGCTTTTCCGAAGTAATTTTTAAAGGGGCTCTGGTTACGCTTGAGCTGGCGCTCGCCTCGGTTGTCCTTTCCGTACTGATTGGGCTTGCCGGTGCAGGCGCAAAACTATCCAAAAATCGCCCGCTCGCTTTGCTGTTTGAAGGCTACACCACGCTGATTCGCGGCGTGCCGGACCTGGTGCTGATGCTGTTAATCTTCTACGGGCTGCAGATGCTGCTCAACAGTATTACCGACGCGTTGGGTATGGCGCAGTTTGATATTGATCCGATGGTGGCGGGTATTATCACCCTCGGTTTTATTTACGGCGCTTATTTTACCGAAACCTTCCGTGGCGCATTTCTGGCGGTGCCAAAAGGCCATATTGAGGCGGCCACCGCCTTTGGCTTTACCGGCTCTCAAACTTTCCGCCGTATTCTGTTCCCGGCTATGATGCGTTACGCGCTGCCGGGGATCGGTAATAACTGGCAGGTTATCCTGAAAGCAACCGCGCTGGTTTCTTTGCTTGGTCTCGAAGATGTGGTGAAGGCCACGCAGCTCGCCGGGAAAAGCACCTGGCAGCCGTTCTACTTCGCCATCGTCGCCGGGATTATCTACCTGGTCTTTACCACGGTTTCAAACGGAGTGCTGCTCTGGCTTGAACGCCGCTATTCCGTTGGCGTGAAGAGGGCCGAGCTATGATCGATATTATTCACGACTACTGGCAGTCCCTGCTGTGGACCGACGGTTACCGCTATACGGGCGTGGCGATCACGCTATGGCTGCTGATTTTGTCAGTGGTGATGGGCGGGATTCTGGCGCTGTTCCTTGCCATCGGGCGCGTGTCCAGCAACAAGTTTATCTCGTTCCCAATCTGGCTCTTTACCTACATTTTTCGCGGCACGCCGCTCTACGTACAGCTGCTGGTTTTCTACTCCGGGATGTACACGCTGGAGATAGTTAAAGGCACTGAACTGCTGAATGCGTTCTTCCGCAGCGGCCTTAACTGTACCGTGCTGGCGCTGACGCTGAACACCTGCGCCTACACCACGGAGATTTTCGCCGGTGCTATTCGCTCTGTTCCGCATGGTGACATTGAAGCGGCGCGCGCTTACGGCTTCTCAAAAGTAAAAATGTACCGCTGCATTATTCTGCCTTCCGCACTGCGTATTGCGCTGCCAGCCTACAGCAACGAGGTGATCCTGATGCTGCACTCCACGGCGCTGGCGTTTACCGCCACGGTGCCGGATCTGCTCAAGATTGCCCGTGATATTAACTCCGCAACTTACCAGCCGTTTACCGCGTTTGGCATCGCGGCCGTGCTGTATTTGATTATCTCTTATGTGCTGATAAGCCTGTTCCGCAAAGCGGAAAAACGCTGGCTGCAGCACGTTAAACCCGCTTCGCACTGAGTGACTTCTGATGGCTGAAATTAAATTAAACGTAACGGATCTGCACAAACGCTACGGCGAACATGAAGTGCTCAAAGGGGTGTCTCTGAAGGCTAACGCCGGGGATGTGATCAGCATTATCGGTTCGTCTGGCTCGGGCAAAAGTACCTTTTTGCGCTGCATTAACTTCCTCGAAAAACCGAGCGAAGGCACGATTGTGGTCAGCAACCAGAACATCAATCTGGTACGCGACAAAGACGGCCAGCTCAAAGTGGCCGATAAAAACCAGCTGCGCCTGCTGCGCACCCGGCTGACGATGGTGTTCCAGCACTTTAACCTGTGGAGTCACATGACGGTGCTGGAAAACGTGATGGAAGCGCCTATTCAGGTACTGGGG
The DNA here is from genome assembly GCF_001571265.1 of Cedecea neteri NBRC 105707 = ATCC 33855. Taxonomy (GTDB): domain Bacteria; phylum Pseudomonadota; class Gammaproteobacteria; order Enterobacterales; family Enterobacteriaceae; genus Cedecea; species Cedecea neteri. The sequence goes on from NZ_BCTL01000016.1 coordinate 14,930, forward strand.
CTGAGCAAGCAGGAATCGAAAGAGCGGGCGATTAAGTACCTGGCAAAAGTCGGCATCGACGAACGCCAGTACGTTAAATACCCGGTGCATCTGTCCGGTGGCCAGCAACAGCGTGTTTCCATCGCCCGTGCGCTGGCGATGGAGCCGGAAGTGCTGCTGTTTGATGAACCAACCTCGGCGCTCGACCCGGAGCTGGTGGGAGAAGTCCTGCGCATTATGCAGAAGCTGGCGGAAGAGGGGAAAACGATGGTCGTTGTGACACACGAGATGGACTTTGCCCGTCACGTGTCCAGCCACGTTATCTTCCTGCATCAGGGCCGTATTGAAGAAGAAGGCCCGCCGGCCGAGCTGTTCGGCAGCCCGAAAAGCGCTCGCCTGCAGCAGTTCCTTTCCGGATCGCTGAAGTAATCCCTCACCCTAACCCTCTCCCAAAGGGAGAGGGCCGGAGTGAGGGTGAAGAATGCATCACTCCTCGCCCAACAACCTCACCGCCGTACTCTCATCCGTCACCAGGCCTGACATCCAGCGGCCGGTCAATGCCGCTTTGATAGCAGCAAACTTACGCTCTCCGCCGGAAAAGGCGATGATCTTACGCGGGTTGTCGCTTTGCAGCGGCACGCTGGTCAGCAGGGCATCAAGCTCGCTGTAGACGCGCTGGCCGTCGTGGTTAAAGAAATGTCCCAGCATTTCACCGGCAACGCCCTGGCCGTGCAGCATGTTGACCTGCTCGTCGGTAATAAATCCTTCGGCATTTAGCGGGCAGCCGATGTCCACTTCGCCAACGCCGAGAAACGCGACGTTGGCCGCCAGCGCCCGGTCGGCCACGCGCTGGTACACTTTGTGGCGGCACCACATGTCGCGGTCTTCTTCGCTATCGGCATACAGCGGGGCGGGGATGAAAAAGTATTTACCCTGCATTTTCTCAGCCATTTTTAGCGGCATGTCATAGCGCGTCCCCGAGTCATCACGCGCAATTGCCCCAATCATCGATACGCAGTGGTGCTGAGGGCGTTCGACCCACGGCAGCACGTCGATGATTGAGCGCAGCGTTTTGCCGGAGCCAATGCCGAAGACCTGCGGCTGCTCGTCGGCGATAAACTGCGACATCACTTCGGCGCCTTCCACCGCCAGCATCTGCTGGATGGCCTCATCGTCCAGCCCTTCCGAGGGCACCACGCGGCAGATTTCCAGCCCGAAACGTTCCCGGACCTGCTGCGCCAGCTTCAGGCAGCGGGCAACCGGATGGGCGATTTTCACCGTCACCATACCCTGCTCGCGGGCGGAAGAAACCAGCCGCTGGGCGACCTGACGAGAAATCCCCAGCTCACGGGCGATATCCTGCTGCGTCATGCCCGCCACGTAATACATCCAGGCGACGCGCGCGGCTTGTTCTTGTTTTTTCTCTTCTCTGCTCATGGCGGCACCTTATGGCTCTTTGAGACGCATTCTACCCCGTGCGTGCTTCGTTGGTCATTGGGCAAAAGTCATTTTTATGGGCAAATGTTGTCGATGTGAGTTTGATCTCAGAAAGTCGGGGCTGGCCGCAACTAGACTATAACAAACGGGCAAATGCCCTTAAAAATGACAAATGCTTAATTCTGAGGTGAATCATGACGACGAAATCGGTATGGATGCATATTGGCGCAGGTTCTTTTCACCGTGCTCATCAGGCGTGGTATCTCAATCAGCTGATCAAGCAGGGCGATGACGGCTGGAGTATTTCACTGGGCAACATCCGTAATGATGCCAGCGAGTTGCTGAGCCAGCTGGCGGCGCAGCACGGCGAATACGTGCTTGAAACCGTTACCCCGGAAGGCGAGCGTGCCTACGAAAAGATCTCTTCTATCCGCAAAGTACTGCCGTGGGATAAAGAGATTACTGCCCTGGTTGAAGAGGGAGCCAAAGCGTCGACCCGCGTGATTGCCTTCACCGTGACTGAAGCCGGGTATTACCTTACTCCTCAGCATGAGCTCGACGTTAATCAGGCGGACGTCAAAGCCGACCTGGCCGGAGGCATTACTACGCTGTACGGCGCGCTGAGCCGTATTTTGCATCAGCGTATGATCAGCGGCGGTGAGCCGGTAACGTTGCTTAACTGCGATAACCTGCGCCACAACGGCGAACGCTTCCGCCACGGTTTCCTGTCGTTCCTGAAGATGAAGGGCGATCGCGCTTTGTTCGACTGGGTGACCAACCATACCGTTTCGCCTAACACCATGGTTGACCGCATTACGCCGCGCCCTACGGCGGATATTGCCCCGCGGGTGAAAGCGGCTACCGGGTTCGACGACAAAGTGCCGGTGATGGGAGAGTCCTTTATCCAGTGGGTTATTGAGGATGATTTTATTAACGGCCGTCCGGCGTTAGAGAACGTTGGTGTCGAAATGGTGAAATCCGTGCTGCCGTATGAAGAAGCAAAAATCCGCATTCTGAACGCCAGCCACAGCTGCATTGCCTGGGCGGGGACGCTTACCGGCCTGAGCTACATTGATGAAAGCACCGTGCAGCAGCCGATTAAGCAGATGGCGTGGGACTACGTCACGGAGGATGTCATTCCTTCGCTGTCGCCCAGCCCGCTGGACCTGGCCGGGTATCGTGACGTTGTGCTGGCCCGCTTTAGCAATCCGTATATCAAAGATACCAACCAGCGCGTGGCGGCCGACGGCTTGTCCAAGATCCCCGGTTTTATCACGCCAACGTTGATTGAGTGCTACCAGCGAGGTGAGGAACCTGCGGCAACGGCGGTTCTGCCCGCCCTGTTCTTCCTGTTCCTGCAGCGTTGGGCACAGGGCCAACTGCCTTACCAGTACCAGGACGGCGTCATGCAGGGCGACGCTATTCGGGCGCTGTTCGCTTCTTCTGAGCCGCTTAAGGCCTTTGTAAGCGATGAAACCTTGTTTGCCGAACTCGCCCATTCCTCAGCTTTCCATGAGCTGATGGCGCGGACGGTCGCTCGGCTGGAAGCGTGGATCGCCTCTGTGCAGCAGCCGCTGGCGACAGCTTAAGGGGGCGCTATGTATCTTGGAATCGATATCGGCACGTCTGAACTAAAGGCTTTGCTCATCGACGGGCAGGGTGAAATCCTGGGCTCTGCTCACGCGGCACTTACCGTTCAGCGCCCGCATCAGCACTGGGCTGAACAGGATCCTGAGGCCTGGTGGCAGGCGACGCAGCAGGTGGTTTCTACTCTGCGCCAGCAAATACCTGATGCCTGGGCGCAGATCCGCGCTATTGGCCTGTCCGGGCAGATGCACGGCGCGGTGCTGCTGGATGGCCAAGGAGAAGTGCTGCGCCCCTGCATTCTGTGGAACGACACGCGTAGCGCCGAAGAATGCGCTCGACTCACCGAAGAACATCCGGAGTTTCTGACCATTAGCGGCAATCTGGTGATGCCCGGCTTTACCGCCCCGAAGCTACGCTGGGTGGCGGAGCATGAACCGGAGATCTTTTCCCGCGTGGATAAGGTACTGCTGCCGAAAGATTACCTGCGCTGGCGGCTGAGCGGTGAGTTTGTCTCTGACCCGTCAGACGCCGCTGGAACGCTGTGGCTGGACGTGGCAAAGCGCGACTGGTCAGACAAATTGCTGGCGGCTACCGGGCTAACCCGCAGCCAGATGCCGCGGCTGGTGGAGGGCAGCGAAGTCAGCGCTGTTTTACGTTCAGCTCTGGCGACCGAGTGGGGACTTAGCTCCGGCGTCAAAATCGCCGGCGGCGGGGGCGATAACGCTACCTCGGCAGTAGGCGTTGGCGCGGTGAATAACGGCGACTCGTTTATTTCGCTCGGCACGTCCGGCGTTATCTTCGTGGTTAACGACGAGCTGCAAACCCGGCCTGAATCCGGCGTGCATGCCTTTTGCCACGCGTTACCTCAGCGCTGGCACCAGATGAGCGTGATGCTCAGCGCCGCCAGCTGTCTGCGCTGGGTGTGCAATTTGCTGTCGGTCACTGAAAGCCAGCTCATGGAGGAGATGGCCGGGCTGAGCGACGAGCAGAAAAAGCATGCGCCTGTTTTCCTGCCTTATCTGTCAGGGGAGCGCACGCCGCACAACGATGCTCACGCCATGGGGAGTTTCTTTGCGCTAAACCATGAAACCAGCCGTGCCTCGCTGGGGTATTCGGTGATTGAGGGCGTGACCTTTGGCCTGGCGGACGGCATGGCGGTGCTGGAGACGTCCCGCAGTCAGATTACCCAATGCAGCCTGACCGGCGGAGGAGCGCGCAGCGCCATCTGGGCGCAGCTGATTGCCGACGTGCTGGATGTGCCGATTGTGACGCATCCGGCCAGCTCTTCCGGCGCGCTCGGCGCAGCTCGTCTTGGCTGGCTGGCCGACGGCGGGGTTGAAGAAGTGGTTTGCCGCAAGCCTCCCGTCCAGCAGCGCTTCACGCCGCGCAAAGCATTGCAGAACGTGCTGCAGCAGCGTTTGTCCGTGTTCCACCTGCTTTACCAACAACAAAAAGCCGCTCGTAAGCTGCTGCCCTGACTGCCCTCCCGGCGGCCTTTCCGCTGCCGGGAACCCTGTACCCGAGAACGAGGAAGAGTGTTATGCAATCTAAACACTACTGGTTTGGTTTACCTAAACATCTGCTGTGGGGATTTATCGCCATCGCTATTTTTATGAGCGGCGATGGTTTCGAGATGGCGTTTTTGTCTAAGCACATTACCGACATGGGCTTTACGCCCGCGCAATCGGCGATGGTGTTTACCATGTATGGTCTTGCGGCAGGCCTGGCGGCCTGGGCTTCCGGCGTAGTGGCTGAGCTTATCACCCCGCAAAAAGCGATGCTGATTGGTTTTGTGACCTGGGTAGTGATGCACGCATTGTTTATGACGCTCGGCCTGGGGATGCGTAACTACCCACTGATGCTGCTGTTCTACGGCATTCGCGGCCTGGCCTATCCGCTGTTTATCTACTCCTTCATGTTGATGCTGGTGCAGGTGGTACCGCGTGAGAGGCTGGCGGCGGCGACCGGCTGGTTCTGGGCTATGTACTCTATCGGTATCGGCGTGGTGGGGAGCTATCTGCCAAGCCTGACTATCCCGGCATTTGGCGAAACGGGCACGCTATGGATGGCCATTGCCTGGGTAACGGGCGGCGGGCTGATTGCCTTCTTCAGCCTGCGTAATGTGCCGGTTGACCGCTCGCGGGTTAATCTGCCGCTGCGCGAGAAGATTACGGAGATGTCGCGGGCGGTGACCATCCTGTTCAGCAACCGTGACGTGTTTTATGCCTGTCTGATCCGCATTATCAACACGCTGTCTCTGTTTGGCTTCGCGATAGTGATGCCGCTGCTGTTTGTTGACCGTCTCGGCTTCACGATTTCTGAATGGCTGCAGATTTGGGCGGTGTTCTTCTTTGTCACCATTTTCACCAATATCTTTTGGGGGATTATGGGGGAGTACATCGGTTGGATCCGCCAGGTGCGCTGGTTCGGCTGTTTAGGCATGGCGATTTCCAGCCTGACGTTTTATTACCTGCCGGTGTGGGTGGGGCATAACTTCTGGGTCGCGCTGATCCCGGCTGTCATGCTCGGCACTTTTGTCGCGGCGTTTGTGCCGATGACGGCGGTGTTTCCAACGCTGGAGCCGCATCATCGCGGAGCGGCCATCTCCATCTATAACCTTTCAGCGGGGATGAGCAACTTTGTGGCGCCGGCTATCGCCTCGCTGATCCTGCCGTTCTTCGATATTGTGGGCGTGGTCTGGGCGTATACCGGGCTGTATCTGTTTGCGGGCATACTGACGTTTATTATCAAAGTCCCGCAGCCGAAGCGAGAAAAGAACAAAACCAGCTCAGGGGAAATGAGCCCCGTGGAGCAGTAAAATGAAAAGCCGGGGATGAGCCCGGCTTTTTGCTGTTAGCGAATTACATCAGCCAGCGCTTCGTCTAAGTCGAACCAGCGGAAGCCAAAGCCGGATTCTTCCAGGCGTTTAGGCAGCGCCCGCTGCCCGCCGAGCACCAGGACAGAAGATTCCCCCATCAGCAGACGAATTGCCGTGGCCGGAGCGCGAAGTATCGCCGGGCGTTTGAGCGCGTGGCCCAGGGCGTGAGAAAACTGTTCGTTGCGCACCGGGTAAGGGGAAACCATATTAAACGGACCGCGCAGGTCGTTATCCAGCAGCCAGAGAATGCCGTTCACCATATCGTCGATGTGGATCCACGCCAGATACTGGCGGCCATTGCCGATGGGGCCGCCCAGCCCGAGCCGGAACAGCGGCAGCATTTTGGCCAGAATCCCGCCTTTGGGAGCTAAAACAACGCCGGTGCGTAACAGGCAAACTCGCGTCTTTTCGCTTTGCGCGCCGCAGGCAATTTGCTCCCAGCGGGCACAAAGCTTGTGGGTAAATTCGTTGTGGGGCGGTTCATCTTCGGTGACGACCACTTCGCCAAGGTCGCCATAGTAGCCGGTGGCTGAGCCGGAAATAAACGCTTTGGGAGGCTGCTGGCTGGCCTTAAACAGTTCGACCAGCCGCTCGGTGATTTGCCAGCGACTCTGGCACAGGCGCTGCTTTTGCTCCTCGCTCCAGCGTTTATCGGCAATCGGCTCCCCGGCCAGGTTAATAACCGCGTCGAAGGCGTCGAGATTCTGTAAGCCGTCGAGCCCTTTGAGCAGCGCGACGCGATTATCCAGCCGCTTGCGGGCCTTTTCCGGCGAACGTGTGACAACCGAAACAGTATGGCCCAGCTCAAGCAGGCGAGCTGTCAGGTGGCGGCCAATTAATCCGCTGCCGCCGGTAATCAGGATCTCCATACTTTCCTCCCACCAGGAAGCGCTTATCGCCGCCAGCTCAGGGTCATGGATACCGAGTCGGCGTAGCGGAGCGCGTGAAGTTTATCGATCTCCACTTCAGCATATGTCACCCAGGGATGAGTACATGCGATATTCAGCACATCCTGAGTTAATTTTTCCAGCAGCGAGAAGCGGTTATTCTCGACCAACTGGATGATCTCTTTAGTGACGGTGCGGTAGTTCAGCGCGTCGTTGATGTCCTCACTCTCCCTTGCTTTGCCCGCAGGGTAGTGGAGGGCGACGTTAATCACGATGTCCTGCCGGTTGGCGATCTCTTCTTCTTTGATACCAATAAAAGTCCGCAGGCGCAGGTTTTTAATGCGAATAATGGCGTCTGGTTGCATGGATGACATTGCAGGTTCCTTATTAGTCTTTTCCCGCCACAGGATACACCAGCGCGGGAAAAAACCTGAACCGGGGATTACGTCTTCTCTGCCTGCTGATAAGCCTTCACGGTAGCAGGTCGGGTGCGGATCCGTTCAAACCAGTTTCGTACCGCTGGGAAATTGGCCAGGTCAACGCGCTGGCGCTCATGGGACACCACCCAGGGATAAGTCGCGATATCCGCAATGCTGTAATCGTGGCCGCCAAGCCACGGGGCTTTCTCAAGCTGTTTATTAAGTACGCCGTAAAGGCGTTGGGTTTCGACCTGATAGCGCTCAATAGCATAAGGGACAGGCTGCGGAGCAAAGTGGTTGAAATGGTGGTTCTGACCCAACATCGGCCCAAAGCCGCCGACCTGCCAAAACAGCCACTGCAGCGTAGCGTGGCGGGCGCGCAGTTCTTTGCTGAGAAGTGACCCGGTTTTATCAGCCAGATAAAGCAAAATTTCGCCGGACTCAAAGAGGCTTAAAGGCTCCCCACCGTCGGCCGGTTTGTTATCGACGATGGCTGGGATTTTGTTATTCGGTGAAATAGCCAGAAAATCCGGGCGAAACTGTTCACCTTTGCCGATATCGACCCGGTGGATTTTGTAATCCAGGCCAGCTTCTTCGAGAAACAGGGTGATTTTATGGCCGTTTGGGGTAGGCGCATAATAAAGTTCGATCATGGTCACTCCAGGGGTTAGTCCATTTTGGCAAATGTTTCGAGTATAGAAGTTTTTGCTATTTCTGCACCGGAATGGTGCGTTTTAAGCGGATGACAAAATATTTTTTTCGCTCTATGTTCAATAACCTGTCGCGCGAATTAGTGAGGATATGATGAGCCAGCCTGCCATTACGTTGTGGACCGATAGCCAGTGTTTCAGCCCCTATGTGCTTTCCGTTTTTGTTGCGCTGAAAGAAAAAGGGCTCGCCTTTTCTTTGCAAACCATCGACCTTTCCAGTGGCCAGAATTTAAAGCCGGGCTGGAAAGGTTTTGATCTGACTCGCCGCGTGCCGGTGCTGGCCGTCGGGGATTTTGTGCTCAGCGAATCCTCCGCCATTGATGAATATTTGGAAGAGCGTTTTGCGCCGCCGACGTGGGAACGCATTTATCCTCATAACATTGAAAAACGTGCCCGGGCGCGGCAGGTGCAGGCGTGGCTGCGCAGTGACTTAATGCCCATCCGTGAAGAGCGCTCCACGGCCGTTGTCTTTGCCGGCGAGAAGAAACCCGCGCTAAGCCCCGCAGGCCAACAGGCCGCAGAGAAGTTAATCGCCACCGCAGAACGCATGCTCCCAGAAGGGCAGCAAAATTTATTTGGTGAATGGTCTATTGCCGACACCGATCTGGCGCTGATGCTCAACCGCCTGATTATGAACGGGGATGAAGTGCCTGAGCGGCTGAAAGAGTATGCCAGCTTCCAGTGGCAGCGCGCGTCGGTGCAGCTTTGGCTGGCACAGTCGGCCAAAAACGCAGGCTGATAGCGGGCGGGGAATTCGTTATCATTGGTTGATTGTCATTACTGGAGCCAGGGATAAATGAAGCTGATGTTTGCCTCGGACCTTCACGGTTCGCTACCCGCCACGGAAAAAGTGCTGGAACGCTTTGCGCACAGCGGCGCGAAATGGCTGGTCATTCTGGGCGATTTACTGAATCACGGCCCGCGAAATGCGCTACCTGAAGGCTACAATCCTTCAGCGGTAGCGCAGAGCCTGAATAGCGTCGCCGATAAAATTATTGCGGTGCGTGGAAACTGCGACAGCGAAGTGGATCAAATGCTGCTTCAGTTTCCCATCACCGCGCCCTGGCAGCAGGTTTTGCTGGCACATCAGCGGCTTTTTCTGACCCACGGGCATCTCTATCATCCGGATAACCTGCCGCCGCTGTCCGCTGGCGATGTTCTGATTTTCGGCCATACGCATCTTCCGGTTGCAGAAAAGCACGAACAGATCTATTTGTTTAATCCAGGCTCTGTCAGCATACCGAAGGGCGGTTTTGAGGCCAGTTACGGGATGCTGGATGATGGCGTTCTGACCGTTCGCACGCTGGAGAGTGATGGGGTTATTGCGCAGGTGCGTATTACCCCGTAACGTTGACAGGTTAATCCAATAACGCGCCGTAAGAGCGCCCCTGAATAAGGTTTCCCTGATGGTGGAACAGAGTCATTTTGTCGGCACGGAATGGGTAGATATTGTTAATGAGGACAATGAGGTCATCGCACAGGCAAGCCGCGAGCAAATGCGTGCGCAGCGGCTGCGTCATCGCGCGACTTATATTGTTGTTCACGATGGTATGGGCAAAATTCTGGTGCAGCGTCGCACCGAAATTAAAGACTTCATGCCGGGCATGCTGGATGCCACCGCAGGCGGCGTAGTGCAGGCGGATGAACAGATGCTCGAGTCGGCTCGCCGCGAGGCGGAAGAGGAACTTGGCATTGCCGGCGTACCGTTCGCGGAACACGGTCAGTTCTACTTCGAAGATGATAGCTGCCGCGTTTGGGGTGGGCTTTTTAGCTGCGTTTCCCACGGGCCTTTCGCGCTGCAGGAAGAAGAAGTCAGCGAAGTGAGCTGGATGTCGCCGGAAGAGATCACTGCGCGCTGCGACGAATTTACCCCCGATTCGCTGAAGGCGCTGGCGCTGTGGATGACCCGCAACGCCAAAAATGAGTCACAAACACAAAGCGAAGAGAGCGAGTAATTTTTACCCTCACCCCGATCCTCTTCCTGCAAGGAGGGGACCAGGGTGAGGGAAAATCAGCAACTGTCCCGCATACACAGCGAGGACGCGATAGTCGGGCTCCGATCCCATTCTTCTTCGTTAATTCTTGCCAGCAACGCTCTTCCTGCTTCAATCCCAATCTTACGATGTGGTACCGCAATGGTCGTCAGCGCGGGTTGACACACGCGGCTTACGTCGCTGTCGCCAAAACCGACGATGGCTAAGTCGTCAGGGACTTTGATGCGCCTGCGCTGGCATTCGTACAGTGCGCCGCAGGCCAGCTCATCTGACACGCAGACCAGCGCGTCCAGCTCCGGCCAGGCCAGCAAAAATTCGGGTAACTGTGCTGCCCCGGTGGAGAAATTCGGCGGTGCGGCAGCGTTGATCACCCTGTTGGGCGACATATGGTGGCGCAGCATCGCTTTGTACCAGCCCTGAAGGTGCTGCTGGAAAATCCACTGCTCCTGGTTGGCGCACAGCAAACCGATGTTCTGATACCCGCGGTGGATGAGCATTTCCGTCAGTTCAAACATCGCCGCGACGTTATCAATACCGATGTTCATGTCCAGCGGGTCGGCGCGGGTGGCGCCTATTTCCAGCACGGGAATACTGGCATGCTTCAGCCAACCCCGCACCGTGTCGCTGTGCTCAACGCTGAGTAAAATCGCCGCAGCGATATTGGACGTCAGCAGCGTTTCCAGCAGCTTTTCTTCCTGCTCCAGCCGGTGCTGGGACTCCGCAAGGACTATCTGATACCCCGCTGGCTGAAGCACCTGTTGCAGGCCGGCAAACATTTCGCTGCAGCCGGATTCCGCCAGGCTTGGTACCACCATCGCAATGGTGTACGAGGAAGCGGAGGCCAATGCGCTGGCCGCCAGGTTGGGCATGTAACCCAGTTCGGAAACCGCCGCTTCGATTTTTTCGCGTAATTTGTCGGAAACCTGCTCCGGGGTTCTTAGCGCTCGCGAAACGGTCATCGTACCGACTCCGGCGAGCTGAGCCACATCTGCAAGCGTCACCTTACCGGTACTTCGCCGCTTTCGGGTTATGGACATTATGATTCCTGATTCTCGGCCTGAAAAACGCCAGGCTGACGTTGGCCCCTGAAAAAGAAGGGGAAATATCGCTCAAGTATACGCCTGAAATCGTGTGTCTTAATGCGATTTAACACAATGATTGCAATTTGATAGCGCTATCACAAAATCGAGTGATAGTTATTGGTAGCGCTATCTTTGTGATATCAATCACGGTTAAACCCGAGGTCGTTGAATAAAGTTTGCCCATCATCAACGTCGATTTCGAGAGGGTATCGTGCTTAATCAATGGCTGCATCAGGGGACTATTCAGCTTCACGACAACGCCACTAGCTGGCAGCAGGCGCTGGAAATTAGCGCCCAGCCGCTGCTGAGTGCGGGAATTATTTCTCCGCATTACCTGACGGCCATCATGCAACAGCATCAAAAGCTAGGGCCTTATTATGTGCTGGCGCCGGGCCTGGCGATGCCGCATGCGCGGCCAGAAGAAGGCGCGACCGGGCTTGGGCTGTCGCTGTTAAAGCTGAGGCAGGGCGTCAGTTTTCATTCCGAAGGCAACGATCCGGTAGACGTTATTATTATGCTGGCGGCGCCGGACAGCCATAGCCACATTGAAATGATTTCCGCGCTCGCCGAGCTATTTTCCAGCGACGAAGATATGGCACTACTGCATCAGGCCAATAACCTGGAGGAAATACAAAAAATAATTAATCGATTCTAGTTTTTAATTTAACACCATGGTTTTTTACGTTGCATTGAAAAATGCGATGCGCTTGTACTCTACTAAAAATATAAGGTAAACACGATGAAGATAATGGCAATCTGCGGTTCCGGCCTGGGCAGTAGTTTTATGGTCGAAATGAATATTAAAAAGGTGCTTAAAAAACTCAATATTGAAGCGGAAGTTGAGCACTCTGATTTATCCTCCGCCACGCCGGGGGCGGCTGATGTATTTGTGATGGCGAAAGACATTGCCGCCAGCGCAAGCCTGCCCGACAGTCAGCTGGTGGTTATCAACAACATCATCGATATCAATGAGCTGGAAAATAAGCTGAGCGCTTATTTTGCTGGTCGTTAATCATAATAATATAGCCAAAATAATTCGAATTGCAGGAAGGCGGCAAGCTCAGGCATTCCAGGAGTTTACATCAAGTAAATGACTGGTAGGCGTGAGCGCAGTCAACGCGCCTGCGGCTCGAAGTATGACGGATATAAGCGGAGGCGGATATGTTTATCCTTGGCACGCTGAATTTTATTGTTGATATTCTAAAGGTCCCGGCCATTCTCGTCGGGTTGATAGCATTAATTGGCCTGGTGGCACAAAAGAAATCATTTTCTGATGTGGTCAAAGGCTCAATTAAAACCGTATTAGGTTTTATTGTTCTGGGCGGCGGCGCCACCGTATTAGTGGGGTCTTTGAATCCACTGGGCGGTATGTTTGAGCACGCCTTTAATATCCAGGGCATTATTCCGAATAATGAAGCGATTGTTTCCATCGCGCTGGAAAAATACGGGGCATCCACGGCGCTGATTATGGCCTTCGGGATGGTGGCGAACATCATTGTGGCTCGCTTTACCCGCCTGAAGTACATCTTCCTGACCGGGCACCACACGTTCTACATGGCGTGCATGATAAGCGTCATCCTGACCGTGGCAGGCTTTGAAGGCGTGGCGCTGGTGTTTACCGGGTCGCTGATCCTTGGCCTGATTATGGCGTTCTTCCCGGCGATTGCTCAGCGCTACATGCGTCGTATCACCGGTACCGATGATATCGGCTTTGGTCACTTCGGCACGCTGGGCTACGTCCTGTCCGGCTGGATCGGCAGCAAGTGCGGGAAAGGCTCGCGTTCAACGGAAGAGATGAACCTGCCGAAGAACCTCAGCTTCCTGCGCGACAGCTCAATCTCTATCTCCCTGACCATGATAATCATCTACATGATCCTCGCGATTTGTGCGGGTCAGGCTTATGTAGAAGAGAAGCTCAGCGGCGGCCAGAACTTCCTGGTTTACTCCATTATTCAGGCGATTACCTTTGCGGCCGGGGTGTTCATCATCCTGCAGGGTGTGCGTTTGATTCTGGCAGAAATCGTCCCGGCGTTTACCGGTTTCTCCGAGAAGCTGGTGCCTAATGCTCGCCCGGCGCTTGACTGCCCGGTGGTTTACCCTTACGCGCCGAATGCCGTGCTGGTGGGCTTCCTGTTCAGTTTCCTCGGTGGCCTGGTCGGCCTGTTCCTGCTGGGGCAGATGAAGCTGGTGCTGATTTTGCCGGGCGTAGTGCCTCACTTCTTTACCGGGGCTACCGCTGGCGTGTTTGGTAACGCTACCGGCGGTCGTCGCGGGGCAATGGTGGGGGCTTTTGCCAACGGACTGCTGATTACCTTCCTGCCTGTCTTGCTGCTGCCTGTGCTGGGGGCGCTGGGCTTCGCCAACACTACCTTCTCCGACGCTGATTTCGGCGTAGTGGGGATTATCCTCGGCAACCTGGCACGCTTCCTGTCACCTGCGGCGATTACCGCAGTAGTGGTCGCCGTGTTTGCGGTACTGGTCGGGTTCAACTATCTGGGCAAAGGAAAAGGCACTCCTGCCGTACACACTGAAGACAATACGGGGGCTAAATAATGAATGAACTGGCAGACGTCACGCGGTTTGCGCGCGACATCCGGGTCGAGACGCTGAAGGCGCTCACCCAACTGGGGTTTGGCCATTACGGCGGCAGCATGTCGGTGGTTGAGACGCTGGCAGTGCTGTACGGCGAGGTGATGAATATCGATCCGGGCGATCCCGACTGGTCTGAACGCGATTACTTTGTGCTGTCGAAAGGGCATGCTGGCCCGGCGCTGTACAGCACGCTGGCGCTTAAGGGATATTTCCCGGTCGAGCAGTTGGCCACTCTGAATGAGAATGGGACCAGCCTGCCGAGCCACCCCGATCGCCTGAAAACTCGCGGCGTGGACGCCACTACAGGTTCGCTGGGGCAGGGGATTTCGATTGCCGCAGGTATTGCGCTGTCCCACAAGCTGGCGCAACGCCGTAACCGGGTATTCAGCATCGTCGGCGACGGCGAGCTGAACGAGGGGCAGTGCTGGGAGGCTTTCCAGTTTATTGCTCATCACCGCCTCAATAACCTGACGGTCTTCGTGGACTGGAACAAGCAGCAGCTGGACGGCGAGCTGGACGAAATCATCTGCGCTTTCGATCTGGCAGAGAAGTTTAGCGCCTTCGGTTTTGACGTCGTGCAGGTGAAAGGGGATGACATCGCCGGCTTGCTGGCGGCGGTGAAGCCTGTGCGCAGCGGCGAGCAGCGTCCTCTGCTGGTGGTTCTCGACAGCGTGAAGGGGCAAGGCGTGCCGTATCTTGAACAGCTGGGTAATTCTCATCATCTTCGCCTGACGGAGCAGTCAAAACAGGCGCTGGAGCAGGCCATCGCGCAACTGGAGGCGGCACATGATTAAGGTAAACCAGACGGGCGGCCAGGACGCCGTTGAAATGCGGAAAATCTATGCCGGGTTTGTTCAGCAGCAGATTAGCGAAGACAGCGGGATCATCGCGCTGGAAGCCGACCTGATGAGTTCGATGGCGATGGACGGCGTACAGCGAGATAACCCGCAGCATGTGATTAACTGCGGCATCATGGAGGCCAACGTGATTGGCGTGGCGGCAGGCCTGTCGCTGACCGGGCGTAAGCCGTTCGTGCATACCTTTACCGCCTTTGCCAGCCGCCGTTGTTTTGACCAGCTGTTTATGTCGCTGGATTACCAGCGCAATAACGTCAAGGTCATCGCTTCTGACGCCGGGGTAACGGCCTGCCATAACGGCGGGACCCATATGTCGTTCGAAGATATGGGTATTGTTCGTGGGCTGGCAAACTCCATTGTGCTGGAGGTGACCGACGCGGTGATGTTTAAAGATATTTTGCGTCAGCTTATCGAGCTGGAAGGTTTCTACTGGGTGAGGACTATTCGCAAGCAGGCGGCTACCGTTTATGAGGAAGGCTCGACCTTCACCATCGGCAAAGGCAACGTGCTGCGTGAAGGCACGGACATTACGCTGATAGCCAACGGGATTATGGTTGCAGAAGCGCTAAAAGCGGCTCAACAGCTGGAGCAGGAGGGGGGCAGCGCGGCGGTGATCGACATGTTCACCCTCAAGCCTATCGACCGCATGCTGGTGAAGAACTATGCCGAAAAAACTGGCCGGATTGTGACCTGCGAAAACCACAGTATTCACAACGGGCTGGGGTCGGCGGTGGCGGAAGTTCTGGTTGAAACTTGCCCGGTGCCGATGCGCAGAGTGGGCGTGAAGGAACGTTACGGCCAGGTCGGGACCCAGGCGTTCCTGCAGCAGGAGTATGGCCTTACGGCGGTAGATATCGTGAAAGCGGCGAAAGAGCTACTGTAGCGGGTTATAGCAATAAAAAAGGCAGCCACCTGGCTGCCTTTTTGCGTCTCGGCTTGCTTACGCCTGCTGAGCGGACTGAATCGCGGTCAGAGCGATGGTGTAGACGATATCGTCAACCAGCGCGCCACGGGACAGGTCGTTAACCGGCTTGCGCATACCCTGCAGCATTGGCCCGATAGAGATCAGGTCTGCAGAACGCTGTACCGCTTTATAGGTGGTGTTACCGGTGTTCAGGTCAGGGAAGATGAACACGGTCGCACGGCCCGCAACAGGAGAGTTTGGTGCCTTAGACTTAGCCACGTCAGCCATTACCGCAGCGTCATACTGCAGTGGGCCGTCGATGACCAGGTCAGGGCGTTTTTCCTGAGCGATACGGGTCGCTTCACGCACTTTCTCAACGTCGCTACCTGCGCCGGAGTTACCGGTGGAGTAGGAGAGCATTGCAACGCGCGGGTCGATACCGAAAGCGGCAGCGGAGTCAGCGGACTGAATCGCGATCTCTGCCAGCTGTTCTGCGGTTGGATCCGGGTTGATCGCACAGTCGCCGTAAACGTAAACCTGTTCAGGCAGCAGCATGAAGAACACGGAAGACACCAGAGAACTGCCTGGTGCGGTTTTGATCAGCTGCAGCGGTGGACGGATGGTGTTGGCGGTGGTGTGAACTGCGCCGGAAACCAGGCCGTCAACTTC
Source organism: Cedecea neteri NBRC 105707 = ATCC 33855 (assembly GCF_001571265.1). Lineage (GTDB taxonomy): Bacteria > Pseudomonadota > Gammaproteobacteria > Enterobacterales > Enterobacteriaceae > Cedecea > Cedecea neteri. Next base: position 30,925 of record NZ_BCTL01000016.1, read on the forward strand.
GTCCTGCTCAAGCATCAGGGTGCCCAGCACAACGTTGTCTTCCAGCTGCTCGCGAGCAACGGCTTCGGTCATGCCTTTGCTCTTACGCAGTTCAACCAGACGGGCAACGTAGCTTTCGCGAACCACTTCTGGATCGACGATTTCGATGCCTGCGCCCAGCTCAACGCCCTGCGCCGCAGCAACACGGGTGATTTCATCCGGGTTACCAAGCAGCACACAGGTCGCGATACCACGTTCAGCACAGATAGCTGCTGCTTTAACGGTACGCGGTTCGTCGCCTTCCGGCAGCACAACACGTTTACCGGCTTTACGAGCCAGTTCGGTCAGCTGGTAGCGGAACGCTGGAGGAGACAGACGACGGCTGCGCTCGGAGGTCGCGGTCAGGGATTCGATCCAGTTAGCATCGATGTGGCTGGCCACATATTCCTGCACTTTTTCGATACGCTGATGGTCGTCGGTTGGGACTTCCAGGTTGAAGCTCTGCAGGCTCAGAGAGGTCTGCCAGGTGTTGGTATCAACCATGAACAGCGGCAGGCCGGTGGCGAAAGCACGTTCGCACAGCTTGCTGATGCGTGGGTCCATTTCGTAACCGCCGGTCAGCAGGATTGCGCCGATTTCAACGCCGTTCATGGCGGCCAGGCAGGCGGCTACCAGCACGTCCGGGCGATCTGCGGAGGTGACCAGCAGAGAACCAGGGCGGAAGTGTTCCAGCATGTGCGGAATGCTGCGCGCACAGAAGGTCACGGACTTCACGCGGCGAGTATTGATGTCACCTTCGTTAATGACGGTCGCGTTCAGGTGGCGAGCCATGTCGATAGCGCGGGTAGCAATCAGTTCGAAGCTCCACGGCACACAGCCCAGAACCGGCAGCGGGCTGTCGGCAAACAGCTGCTTAGGATCGATGTTCGCGATGCTCGCTTTGCTGGAGTCGTCGAAGATCTCGGACAGGTCAGGGCGGGTGCGGCCTTGCTCATCAACCGGTGCGTTCAATTTGTTAATGATAACGCCGGTGATGTTGGTGTTTTTGCTGCCGCCGAAGCTGCTGCGGGTCAGTTCGATACGCTCTTTCAGCTGCTCCGGAGAGTCATTGCCCAGAGACATTACGAAGACGATTTCCGCGTTCAGGGTTTTGGCGATTTCGTAGTTCAGCGCCTGAGCAAACTGGTGTTTGCGGGTCGGCACCAGGCCTTCAACCAGCACGACTTCAGCATCTTTGCTGGTGGCATGGTAGTTGGCGATAATCTCTTCCATCAACACGTCCTGCTGATTGCTGGACAGCAGGGACTCTACGTGGCCCATGTTCAGCGGCTCGGCGGCCGGGATGGTGGAGTTAGCACGAATGATGCTGGTGGTCTGGTCCGGGCTATCGCCACCGGTACGCGGCTGGGCGATAGGTTTGAAGACGCTCAGACGAACGCCTTTTTGTTCCATAGCACGGATAACGCCAAGGCTTACGCTAGTAAGGCCGACGCTGGTTCCGGTAGGGATCAGCATAATAGTACGGGACACGGTATAACCTCTTTCGTTTTCGCGAGCAGGGATGCTCACTCGACTCAGAAAACAACACCGCCAGCTAAGGCTGGCGGTGAGGGAATCAGGCGGTCAGGCGGGATGCATCCTGAGCGATGACCAGCTCTTCGTTGGTGGTGATAACCACCGCCGGGCGGGTGCCTTCCTTGTTGATGAAGCCAGACTTGCCGAAACGTGCAGCCAGGTTGCGCTCGTGATCAACGTCGAAGCCCAGTACGCCCAGTTTGCCCAGGGACAGTTCGCGCACCATCGCGGCGTTTTCACCGATACCGCCGGTGAAGACAACGGCGTCCAGACGGCCATCCATCAGCGCGGTGTAAGAACCGATGTATTTCGCCAGACGGTGGCAGTAAACGTCCATCGCACGTTTAGCGTCTTCTTTAGTCGCGTAGTTGTCTTCAACATAGCGGCAGTCGCTGGTGACTTCGGTCAGACCCAGCAGGCCAGACTCTTTGGTCAGCATCTTGTTGATGTCTTCCACGCTCATGCCCAGGGCATCGTGCAGGTGGAAGATGATAGCCGGGTCGATGTCGCCGGAGCGGGTACCCATGACCAGACCTTCCAGCGGGGTCAGACCCATGGAAGTATCAACGCATTTGCCGTTACGGATTGCAGAAACGGAACCGCCGTTGCCCAGGTGGCAGGTGATGATGTTCAGTTCATCAACCGGCTTGTTCAGCATTTTTGCGGCTTCCTGAGTCACATAGAAGTGGCTGGTGCCGTGTGCGCCATAGCGACGAACGCCGTGCTCTTTGTACAGTTTGTACGGCAGAGCGTAGAGGAAAGATTCTTCCGGCATGGTCTGATGGAACGCGGTGTCGAACACGGCAACGTTTTTATCAGCCAGGTTAGGGAAGGATTTCAGGGCTTCAGCGATACCGATCAGGTGAGCCGGGTTATGCAGCGGTGCAAAAGAGGCAGAATCTTTGATACCCTGAATAACGGAATCATCGATAACAACGGAGCTGGTGTATTTTTCACCGCCGTGTACGATACGGTGACCAATTGCGGTCAACTGAGCGGACAATTCTGGTTTTTCTGCCAGAATTTTATTAACGATGAAGTTAAGAGCTTCGCTGTGAGCGGCACCTGCACCCAGAGCCGCTTCTTGTTTAGCGCCGTCCAGCTTCCATTTGATACGGGCTTCAGGAAGGTGGAAACACTCTGCTAAACCAGAAAGGTACTCTTCACCGTTTACAGCATCGATAATTGCGAATTTCAGTGATGAGCTACCGCAGTTCAGAACCAGTACTAGCTTACTCGACATGGAAGTACCTATTTTTGATACGTGGCTAAAAAAACGTCAGTGAGTCTATCAGCGTAGCGCATGATGACGCGGACATTTATGATTAACGTCATGCCAAAAGCGTTTTTCGGCATGGCGAATAAAATTACTCAGAGTTTACGCCATATTCCTGAAGCTGCAGGTCACGGCGATGTAAAAGAATGTTTGACAGCGTGTGGTTTCCCAACTACGGCCATCAAAGGCCGGCACAGGGTAGCAGATAGCGGCTCGGAAAGACAAAATTTTTTGAACGATGTCATTTAGAGTTGTTGAGTTGCAATATTATTTTATTTTTTATATGTAGAGTTGAGGTATGAGCCATGTCGACACCCCAGAATAGCCATGTTAGCTGGTTTAGCCTGTTCGGACGTGGGCAGCACTACTCAAAGACCTGGCCGCTGGATAAGCGGCTGTCACCGGTATTTATCGAAAATCGTGTGATTCGTGCCACTCGGTACGCCATACGTTTTATGCCGCCGCTGGCGGTGTTTACCCTAACGTGGCAAATCGCATTGGGCGGTCAGCTTGGCCCCGCTGTGGCCACGGCACTTTTTGCCTGTAGCCTGCCGATGCAAGGACTGTGGTGGCTCGGCAAGCGCTCGGTCACGCCATTACCGCCTTCAACCTTACAGTGGTTTTATGAAGTTCGTATGAAACTGCAGGAAGCTGGCCAGGCTTTGGCCCCGGTTGAAGGCAAGCCGGACTACCAGGCACTGGCGGACGTGCTGAAGCGCGCGTTCAAACAGCTGGATAAAACTTTCCTGGATGATTTGTAATTACCCTGCGGTTGCGCATATAAAGGAAGGCACACTTTCTTACAGGTTATCCTAGCCGTAACCTGTATTTTTCCATGTACCAAAGGAGCCAGGAAATGGAAATGACCCACGCGCAACGTCTGATTTTATCGAACCAGTATAAGATGATGACGATGATGGATCCGGATAACGCCGAGCGCTATCGTCGTCTGCAGACCATCATCGAACGCGGCTATGGCCTGCAAATGCGCGAGCTGGACCGCGAGTTTGGCGAGCTAAAAGAGGAAACATGCCGCATCGTCATCGACATCATGGAAATGTATCACGCGATGCATGTTTCCTGGACCAACCTGAAAGACAGCAAAGAAATCGATGAGCGCCGCGTCACCTTTATGGGCTTTGATGCCGCCACCGAAGCTCGCTTCCTCGGCTATGTTCGCTTTATGGTGAATATTGAGGGCCGCTATACCCATTTCGATGCCGGCACCCACGGTTTCAACGCCCAAACCCCAATGTGGGACAAATATCAACGAATGCTGAAGGTGTGGCATGCCTGCCCGCGTCAGTATCACTTAAGCGCCAACGAGATTGCGCAGATTATTAACGCCTGAGGAGAGACGCGTAGTGAAGTGTAAAGGTTTCTTGTTTGATTTGGATGGTACGCTGGTTGACTCCCTTCCTGCCGTCGAGCGCGCGTGGGTAAACTGGGCAAAGCGTTTTAATATTTCCCCGGAAGAGGTCTTGGGCTTCATCCACGGCAAGCAGGCGATTACCTCACTGCGCCACTTTATGGCCGGTGCCTCCGAGGAAGAAATTCAGCAGGAGTTCCTGCGCCTCGAGAAGCTGGAGTCTGAAGATACCGACGGTATCGTTGCCCTGCCTGGGGCCGCGGAGCTTTTGGCTCACCTTAACGAAGCCGGTATTCCGTGGGCTATCGTCACTTCAGGTTCCGTGCCGGTAGCATCCGCTCGTCGCCTGGCCGGTGGCCTACCCGAGCCGGAAGTGTTTGTGACGGCTGAGCGAGTGGCGCGCGGGAAACCTGAACCTGACGCCTATTTGCTTGGCGCTCAGCTGCTTGGGCTAGAGCCGGAAGAGTGCGTAGTCGTTGAAGATGCGCCAGCGGGCGTACTTTCAGGGCTGGCTGCCGGCTGCCACGTGATTGCGGTTAACGCCCCGGCGGATACGCCACGGCTTGAACACGTGGATTATGTCCTCACCTCCCTTACCGAGCTGCTGGTCCAGAAATCGCCGGACGGCACGGTCGAAGTGTTAAGAAAACACTAATCCCATGATTTAACCCCGCATTTGCGGGGTTTTTTTATGGCATTCTTGTCTACATTCAATTCACCAATATTCAGCCATTCAGGGACTCGTTTTGAATTCGGAACTCATTTGGGTGTTGTCGTTGCTGGGGATTGCCGTCCTGCTGTTCGCTACCGGGAAGATGCGTATGGACGCGGTGGCGCTGTTGGTGATTGTCGCTTTTGTCCTCAGCGGTACGTTAAGCCTGAGCGAAGCCTTTTCCGGGTTCAGCGATCCCAACGTTATCCTGATTGCTGCATTATTCATTATTGGTGACGGGCTGGTGCGTACCGGCGTAGCAACCAAAATGGGCAGTTGGCTGGTGGACGTGGCGGGCAGCAGCGAAACCAAAATGCTGATCCTGCTGATGGTGACGGTAGCCGGGCTGGGTGCATTCATGAGTTCTACCGGCGTGGTGGCCATTTTTATTCCGGTGGTTATCAGCGTTTCAATGCGCATGAAAATTTCCCCCTCCAGATTGATGATGCCGCTCAGCTTTGCCGGGCTTATCAGCGGCATGATGACCCTCGTTGCCACGCCCCCCAATCTGGTTATTAATAGTGAGTTGCTGCGTGAAGGGCTGGAAGGCTTCCAGTTCTTTAGCGTAACGCCGATTGGCCTGGCGGTATTGGTGCTTGGCATCCTTTATATGCTGGTGGTGCGTTTTGCGCTTAAAGGGCAGGGCGATGAGGCGGGAAAAGAGAGCTGGAAGCGCCGTTCTTTCCGCGATTTGATTAAAGAATATCGCCTGACCGGGCGGGCGCGACGGCTGGCTATTCGTCCCGGTTCGCCGATGGTCGGCCACCGGCTGGATGATTTGAAGCTGCGCGAGCGCTACGGGGCTAACGTTATCGGTCTTGAACGGTGGCGCAAGTTCCGCCGCGTTATCGTCAATGTGACCGGCGTGACCGAGTTCCGTGCGCGTGACGTTCTGCTGATCGATATGTCCGCCTCGGACGTTGATTTACGTGAGTTTTGCAGCGAGCAAATGCTGGAGCCGATGGTGCTGCGCGGCGAGTATTTCTCGGATCAAGCGTTGGATGTGGGTATGGCAGAAGTGTCGCTTTTGCCTGAATCAGAACTGACCGGGCAGACTTTGCGAGAAATCGCCTTCCGAACCCGCTACGGTCTTAACGTTGTTGGCCTGCGGCGAGACGGTAAGGCAATGGAAGGGCTACTGGTGGATGAGCCCATTCAGCTGGGGGATATTATTCTGGTGGTCGGCGACTGGAAGCTGATTAACCAACTTTCACAGCAAAACCGTGATTTCCTGGTGCTCAATCTGCCGGTGGAAGAGCGGGATGCTTCCCCGGCACACAGCCAGGCGCCGCACGCAATTTTCTGTCTGGCGCTAATGGTCGCCCTAATGCTAACCGACGAGATACCCAACCCTATTGCCGCGATCATCGCCTGCCTGCTGATGGGCAAGTTCCGCTGTATTGATATGGAAAGCGCCTATAAGGCGATTCACTGGCCGAGCATTATTCTGATTGTCGGGATGATGCCTTTTGCGCTGGCGTTGCAAAAAACCGGCGGGGTGGATTTAATCGTTCATGGGCTGATGGAGTTTGGCGGTGGATATGGGCCTTACATCATGCTGGTGTGCCTCTTTGTGATGTGCGCAACCATCGGGCTGTTTATCTCTAATACCGCGACGGCGGTACTGATGGCGCCTATCGCGCTGGCCGCCGCTAAATCAATGGGCGTTTCGCCTTACCCGTTCGCGATGATTGTGGCGATGGCGGCCTCTGCGGCGTTTATGACGCCGGTATCATCGCCGGTCAACACGCTGGTGCTGGGGCCGGGGAACTATAAATTTAGCGACTTCGTGAAGCTCGGCGTGCCGTTTACCGTCATTGTGATGATCGTGAGCGTAGTGATGGTGCCAATGTTATTCCCGTTCTGATATTTACCCTCATCCCGGCCTTCTCCCTGTAAGGGAGAAGGGGAGAACATTATCCTGATTTCGCTTCGGCAGAGGGAAAGTGTTTAAAGCGGTGAATCCTGGCTTATCTCATCCAGTGAAAGCTGGAAGCTTGGCACAAAGACCTGCATAAAATAATCCATCTCCGGGCTATGGCGGTCGGCCAGCGTTTTTTCCAGGCGACTTTTAGCCAGCAGAAACTCGTTGTTCCCCGCCGACAGTTCCTCCAGGCATTTCAGATAAGCACAGAGCGCATCCGCCTGTTTTACCAGCGCTTTCTCTTCTTCACTGTAGCTATGCTCATCAATCAGCGGCGCCCAGATATCGCGCAGCTCTTCCGGCACCATGTCAATCAGCTTCTGCTGCGCAATCTTTTCAATAGCTTTGTATTCGTGCGCGATTTGCGAATTGAAGTATTTTACCGGCGTGGGTAAATCCCCGGTCAGCACTTCGCTGGCGTCGTGGTACATCGCCAGAAGCGCAATTCTCTCAGCGTTAACGTTGCCGTTAAACTTGCGATTCTTGATGGCGGCGAGCGCGTGGGCAACCATGGCGACCTGCAGGCTGTGTTCGGACACATTCTCGGTGCGGACGTTGCGCATCAGCGGCCAGCGGTTGATCAGTTTCAGGCGGGAGAGGTGGGCAAAAAAATGGCTCTGATTCATGACGTTCTCGCGGTTACAACTTGGTGACGCCATTGTGGGGGGAGAAGGGGGACATTGCAAATGCCCCCCGAACGGCTTACTGGTGGTAATGGCCGAGGAAACGGCCCAGCTTGGCTATAGACATTTCCAGGTCATCAATGCGCGGCAGAGTCACAATACGCACATGATCCGGCCACGGCCAGTTAAATGCCGTACCCTGAACCAGCAGAACTTTTTCCTGCAGCAGGAAGTCCAGCACCATTTTCTGGTCGTCATGGATATTGAAGCGCTTCGCGTCAATTTTCGGGAACATGTACAGCGCGCCGCGAGGCTTGACGCAGGAGACGCCGGGAATTTCGTTGATCAGTTCCCATGCCCGGTTACGCTGTTCGTACAGGCGGCCGCCGGGCACGATAAATTCGCTGATGCTCTGGTAGCCTCCCAGCGCGGTTTGAATCGCATGTTGCGCCGGAACGTTGGCGCACAGGCGCATGGAGGCCAGCATTTCCAGGCCTTCTATATAGCCTTTAGCATGCTTCTTCGGCCCGTTAAGCACCATCCAGCCCTGACGGAAACCGGCAACGCGGTAGGTTTTTGACAGGCCGTTAAAGGTAATCGTCAGCAGATCCGGTGCCAGCGCGGCAATGGAGTGATGTTCGGCATCGTCATAGAGAATTTTGTCGTAGATCTCATCGGCAAAGATGATCAGATTATGCTGGCGCGCAATTTCGACAATCTCTAACAGCAGCTCTTTGGAGTAAACGGCGCCGGTAGGGTTGTTCGGATTGATAATCACAATGCCGCGCGTGCGTGGAGTGATTTTAGCCCGAATATCGTCGAGATCCGGGAACCAGTCTGAACTCTCGTCACACAGGTAATGCACCGCTTTACCGCTGGAGAGGGAAACGGCCGCTGTCCAAAGCGGATAGTCCGGCGCGGGAACCAGCATTTCATCCCCGCTGTTTAGCAGAGCCTGCATAGACTGAACGATCAATTCGGAAACACCGTTACCGATGTAGATATCTTCCGTGGTGACATCCCGCATCCCGCGAGCCTGATAGTGCTGCATGATGGCTTTACGGGCAGAAAAGAGCCCTTTGGAGTCGCAATATCCCTGGGCTGTCGGAAGATTACGGATCACATCAACAAGGATCTCATCCGGCGCTTCGAAACCGAACGGCGCGGGGTTACCGATGTTGAGTTTAAGCACTTTGTTGCCTTCTTCTTCAAGGCGTTTTGCCTCTTTGAGTACCGGGCCACGGATGTCATAACAGACATTATCAAGTTTGCTGGATTTTTCGATGGGGGACATGAAGCTTCGACCTTTGTTGTTAATTTCGCGTCCTGCCGTGGAAGCGCACCGCCACAATGTACTCCTGCTGCAGCAAGATTTGAAGGATGAGGCTTTAAGAAACGCAATTTATCTTTGCAGCACAATGTATAAGTCGCAATGCGATCTTAAAAACATTGATAGTTAAATAATCTTATTATTTATTTTATTGCAGATTAATAATCTGCAATATTGTTTTGGTGTAATGTTATTCGCTGCTTCGTGCTCAGTACTAAGCGAGAGGTTCTGTGGATGTAAATGCGTTGTCGCTAAACATAAGGAAAAATTAATATTCATGCCTGGAACATTAAGGGATTAATGAAAAGGTAGTTAAAGAGATGTATATCAAAAGATTGGTTAATGTAATAGATAAATACCTCGGCAATAATTAAGTGTCTTTTATTATAGTTTGCGGCTGACTTCAAAAAACGTTGTAAATAATCAACAAGGTGGAAACCACAAAAAGAGAATAAGATCAGATAATTCGTAATAAGTGTTATAAAACATCATGTTTTACTGTAAGATGGGCTACGAAAAATGGTAGGTTTTGGATGCCAATGGCTGCGTTAAACGCGTGCTTTAGTCGGTGTCTTAAAATATTTCTATTATTATTCAACTGGTTGTGTGTTTTGGCCGGTTTAAGCCTGCCGCTATACTCCAGCCCGTTAAATAATCATATAAAAGCTTATTAAAAGTCGTTTTTCGGAGCTGATTTACCTTTATTACTCAGTTTTAAAATAGCTGACTGGTAGGATGAGTGGGTGAGTTTTTTCTTATCCGGGCCTGCCTAATATCCCGTTAGGGCGTGTTTCAGATAATTGTGACATGCCGGGGAATACAAAAATAACAAACAGAAGCGTCGCTAACGTATGCGGCCAAGACTACCGGAGACATTCGGTAAAAGGAATTGCTTTATCTCTTTGATAAATCATAGCAATACAACCAGGGCAGACTCGAAAGAGCAACCTATTAGTGAATAAATTATGATTAACGCAAATCGTCCGATACTGAACCTCGACCTCGATCTGCTGAGGACCTTCGTTGCGGTCGCCGATCTCAATACCTTTGCGGCCGCTGCAGCGGCAGTGTGCCGTACTCAATCCGCTGTAAGCCAACAGATGCAGCGACTTGAGCAATTAGTCGGGAAAGAGCTTTTTGCCCGACATGGCCGCAATAAACTGCTCACCGAGCACGGCATTCAACTGCTGGGCTATGCGCGTAAAATCCTTCGCTTCAATGATGAAGCTTGCTCTTCACTGATGTTTAACAACCTGCAAGGGTCGCTTACCCTTGGCGCCTCTGATGAAACGGCCGATACCATCTTGCCGTTCCTGTTAAACCGTATCAGTTCGGTGTACCCCAAGCTGGCGCTGGACGTCAGGGTCAAACGCAACCCATTCATGATTGAAATGCTTAATCAGCATGAGGTCGATCTGGTGGTGACAACCTCAAACCCTTCTAACTTTGATGCCCTTGTCCTGCGAACTTCGCCCACGCTCTGGTACTGTGCCGCTGATTATGTCTTTCAGAGTGGGGAAGCGCTGCCGCTGGTCATGCTCGATGATCCAAGCCCGTACCGCGATATGATGCTCGAGCATCTCGATGCCAGCCAGACGCCATGGCGTATTTCTTATGTTGCCTCTACGCTTGCCGCCGTTAGGGCTGCGGTAAAAGCGGGCTTAGGCGTGACGGCCCGGCCGGTTGAAATGATGAGTCCGGAACTTCGTGTCCTGGGGGCGTCAGAAGGGCTGCCAGTTCTCCCTGAAACCCGATATCTGCTGTGTAAAAACCCTGAAAGCGGTAATGAGTTGGCGCAGGCGATCTTCAGTGCGCTGGCGACGCCAGAGAATCCTTACCGCTATAACACGGCGGGAAGTGAAGGGGACGACACGCTGCTGGTTGAGGGAGATTTTGAGTAGCAGCAGGCTGACTAGTTAGTAACAAAATATTAAAGATAAAAAATGGGCCGTTGGTGGTTTTTATTACACCAACGGCCCATTTTTTATACCTGATTTTCATTAAACCGCGTGGGCTTTCATCTTTCCTAACAAATTCAATGTATTGGTTATGCGTTTATTTTTGTTCGTTTTGTGAGCGAAAACTTCGCGCAAAGGCCAGGTAATGTTAAAAAACGCATAACAATGTTGCTTCTTTTTGAAGTGGATTAACAAAAGCGTGTCTCAGATCAAGAAAATACTCCCTCTTGGGGGGAGGAATAGTTGAGATTTCCTGCCAAAATATAGGGGCTGTTTATTTTTTCACACGGAACGGACACGATTCACCCTCATCTAAATCTGGTCTTTACGCGAGTGTTGATGAGTTTTAACGCATTAAATGTTAATGAATTGCTGTCGGTGTAAATTAATGTGTGGATACTTTTGTTAAAGTTGACAAAAGGTTATAGAAAGGAGTAAAAAACCCCATCAATTGGCTGCCTACGCATTATTTCCGGTAGTTATTGTACGGTTGATTGTTCCTCCCCATGAATCGATGTGGCGTTCATCTGCCAACAAGAGCAGAGACTTTGGCGCCACTTTTGATGAGTAAGCAATGAGTATGTCAACATCCACTGAAGTTATCGCTCATCACTGGGCGTTCGCTGTCTTTCTTATTGTCGCCGTTGGCCTGTGCTGTCTGATGCTTGTCGGGGGCTGGTTCCTTGGCGGAAGAGCTAAGGCACGGCACAAAAATACCCCCTTCGAGTCGGGCATCGACTCCGTTGGTACGGCGCGTCTACGTCTCTCCGCCAAGTTTTACCTGGTCGCCATGTTCTTCGTTATCTTTGACGTGGAAGCCTTGTATCTCTACGCGTGGTCAACTTCTATCCGTGAAAGCGGCTGGATTGGCTTCGTCGAGGCCGCAATTTTCATTTTAGTGCTACTGGCTGGTCTGGTTTATCTGGTGCGTATTGGCGCTCTGGATTGGACTCCTGCGCGTTCGCGTCGTGAGAAAATCAACCCGGAAACAGACAGTCTCACTAACCGTCATACGCAGTAATAGCGAGGCAATAAGATGGACTATACGCTCACCCGCATAGACCCCAACGGTGAGAATGACCGTTACCCCCTGCAAAAGCAGGAGATCGTAACCGATCCCCTCGAACAAGAGATTAACCGCAGCGTTTACATGGGCAAGCTTGAGCATGCCATGCACGATGTGGTGAACTGGGGTCGCAAAAATTCAATCTGGCCATACAACTTTGGCCTTTCCTGCTGCTATGTAGAGATGGTGACCTCGTTTACCGCTGTGCATGACGTGGCGCGTTTCGGTGCAGAAGTTTTACGTGCTTCTCCTCGTCAGGCTGACCTGATGGTAGTGGCCGGTACCTGCTTCACCAAAATGGCTCCGGTAATTCAGCGCCTTTACGATCAGATGCTGGAACCTAAATGGGTGATTTCCATGGGGGCCTGCGCTAACTCTGGCGGCATGTACGACATCTATTCCGTTGTGCAGGGCGTCGATAAGTTTATCCCGGTTGATGTTTATATCCCTGGTTGCCCACCGCGTCCGGAGGCTTACATGCAGGCGCTGATGCTGCTGCAGGAGTCTATCGGCAAAGAGCGTCGCCCGCTGTCGTGGGTTGTTGGCGATCAGGGCGTTTACCGCGCCAATATGCAGTCCGAGCGCGAGCGTAAGCGCGGCGAGCGTATCGCGGTAACCAACCTGCGGACGCCGGACGAGATTTAATTAGCGCCTGCGGTCAGTAAGCGTCTTTGTATATCAATACTATAAAAGCAAAGGCACTGAGCGCAGTCACCACAGAACCATTTGCAATGGTGAGAACTATGACCGATTTAACCGCGCAAGACGCCGCTATGCCAGCCTGGCAGACAAGGGATCACCTGGATGATCCGGTCATTGGCGAATTGCGTAACCGTTTTGGGCCGGATGCCTTTACCGTTCAGCCAACCCGCACCGGGGTGCCCGTAGTTTGGGTTAAGCGCGAACAGTTACTGGAAGTGGTCGATTTCCTTAAGAAATCACCAAAACCCTACGTTATGCTGTTCGACCTGCATGGCATGGATGAGCGTTTACGCACACACCGCAACGGATTACCGGCTGCGGATTTTTCCGTTTTCTACCACCTGATTTCCATTGAACGCAATCGCGATATCATGCTCAAGGTGGCGTTGTCTGAAAACGATCTCAACCTGCCGACGCTGACGAAAATCTTCCCGAACGCCAACTGGTACGAGCGTGAAACATGGGAGATGTTTGGCATCACCTTTAATGGCCACCCGCACCTGACGCGCATCATGATGCCGCCGACCTGGGAAGGCCACCCGCTGCGTAAAGACTACCCGGCGCGCGCCACAGAATTCGATCCGTTTATCCTGACTAAACAGAAAGAAGATCTGGAAATGGAAGCGCTGACCTTCAAGCCTGAAGAGTGGGGCATGAAGCGCAGCAGCGAGCATGAAGACTTCATGTTCCTGAACCTGGGGCCAAACCACCCTTCCGCACACGGTGCTTTCCGTATCATCCTGCAGCTGGACGGCGAAGAGATCGTCGACTGCGTGCCGGATATCGGCTACCACCACCGCGGCGCAGAGAAAATGGGTGAGCGCCAGTCCTGGCACAGCTACATTCCGTATACCGACCGTATCGAATACCTCGGCGGCTGCGTCAACGAAATGCCTTACGTGCTGGCGGTTGAAAAGCTGGCCGGCATTGTTGTGCCGGAGCGCGTTGAAGTTATCCGCGTTATGCTTTCCGAGCTATTCCGTATCAACAGCCACCTGCTGTACATCTCCACCTTTATCCAGGACGTGGGCGCCATGACCCCGGTGTTCTTCGCCTTTACCGATCGTCAGAAAATCTACGATCTGGTGGAAGCGATCACCGGCTTCCGTATGCACCCGGCCTGGTTCCGTATCGGCGGCGTTGCACACGACCTGCCGAAGGGCTGGGAGCGTCTGCTGAAAGAGTTCCTCGAGTGGATGCCGAAGCGCCTGGATTCCTATGAGAAAGCCGCGCTGCGCAACACCATTCTGAAAGGCCGTTCTCAGGGCGTTGCGGCCTATACCGCGAAAGAAGCGCTGGAGTGGGGCACCACCGGTGCTGGTCTGCGCGCTACCGGTATCGACTTCGACGTGCGTAAGGCCCGCCCTTACTCTGGCTACCAGAACTTCGACTTCGAAGTACCGGTTGGCGGTGGCATCAGCGACTGCTACACCCGCGTCATGCTGAAAGTTGAAGAGCTTCGCCAGAGCCTGCGCATCCTTGAGCAGTGCCTGAAAAATATGCCAGCCGGCCCGTTCAAAGCGGATCACCCGCTGACCACGCCGCCGCCGAAAGAGCGCACGCTGCAGCATATCGAAACCCTGATCACTCACTTCCTGCAGGTTTCCTGGGGCCCGGTTATGCCGGCCAACGAATCCTTCCAGATGATTGAGGCAACGAAAGGGATTAACAGTTACTACCTGACCAGTGACGCTAGCACCATGAGCTACCGTACCCGTATTCGTACCCCGAGCTTTGCGCACCTGCAGCAAATTCCGGCGGCGATCCGCGGCAGCCTGGTTTCAGACCTGATTGTCTATCTGGGTAGTATCGATTTTGTAATGTCTGATGTGGATCGCTAACTATGCACGATAACCAACAAAACCAGGCTGAGGCTTTTGAGCTGAGTGCGGCAGAGCGTGAGGCGATTGAGCACGAGAAACACCATTACGAAGATGCCCGTGCGGCCTCTATCGAAGCGCTGAAAATCGTTCAGAAACAGCGCGGCTGGGTACCGGATGGCGCTATCTACGCTATCGCTGATGTGCTGGGTATCCCGGCCAGCGACGTAGAGGGCGTGGCCACGTTCTATAGCCAAATCTTCCGCCAGCCGGTAGGCCGTCACGTGATTCGCTACTGCGACAGCGTGGTTTGCCATATCACCGGCTACCAGGGCATTCAGTCGGCTATCGAAGCCAAACTGAACATCAAACCGGGCCAGACCACGTTTGATGGTCGTTTCACCCTGCTGCCAACCTGCTGTCTGGGTAACTGCGACAAGGGGCCGACCATGATGATTGATGAGGACACTCACAGCCATCTGACGCCGGAAGCCATCCCTGACTTGCTGGAGCAGTATAAATGAAGACGATTATTCGTACTGCCGAAACGCATCCGCTGACCTGGCGTCTGCGTGATGACAAACAGCCTGTCTGGCTCGACGAATACCGCAGCAAAAACGGCTATGAAGGCGCGCGTAAGGCGCTGACCGGCATGGCCCCAGATGAAATCGTTAATGCGGTAAAAGACGCCGGTCTGAAGGGGCGCGGCGGCGCGGGCTTTTCCACCGGTTTGAAGTGGAGCCTGATGCCAAAAGACGAGTCCATGAACATCCGTTACCTGCTGTGTAACGCCGATGAAATGGAGCCGGGCACCTATAAAGACCGCCTGCTGATGGAGCAACTGCCACACCTGCTGGTGGAAGGCATGCTGATCTCCGCCTTTGCGCTTAAGGCTTACCGTGGCTACATCTTCCTGCGCGGTGAGTACATTGAAGCGGCTGTTCATTTGCGCCGCGCAATCGCTGAAGCCACTGAAGCAGGCCTGCTTGGCAAAAACATTCTGGGTTCCGGGTTCGACTTCGAGCTTATCGTGCACACCGGGGCAGGGCGTTATATCTGCGGTGAAGAAACCGCGCTGATTAACTCCCTGGAAGGTCGCCGTGCGAACCCTCGCTCCAAGCCACCGTTCCCGGCCTCCAGCGGCGTATGGGGTAAACCGACCTGTGTAAACAACGTCGAAACCCTGTGCAACGTGCCTGCGATTCTGGCGAACGGCGTTGAGTGGTACCAGGGCATTGGCGGCGGCATGAGTAAAGATGCCGGCACCAAGCTGATGGGCTTCTCTGGCCGCGTGAAAAACCCTGGCGTCTGGGAATTACCTTTCGGGACCACAGCACGTGAGATCCTGGAAGAATACGCCGGCGGCATGCGTGATGGCCTGAAGTTTAAAGCCTGGCAGCCGGGCGGGGCGGGGACCGACTTCCTGACGGAAGCGCACCTCGATCTGCCGATGGAATTTGAAAGTATTGGTAAAGCAGGCAGCCGTCTCGGTACGGCGCTGGCAATGGCGGTAGACCATGAAATCGGTATGGTGCCGCTGGTGCGTAACCTGGAAGAGTTCTTTGCCCGTGAATCCTGCGGCTGGTGTACACCGTGTCGCGATGGTCTGCCGTGGAGCGTAAAAATCCTGCGCGCGCTTGAGCGTGGCGAAGGGCAGCCGGGGGATATCGAAACCCTCGAGCAGCTGTGCCGCCACCTGGGACCGGGTAAAACCTTCTGTGCCCACGCGCCGGGTGCCGTTGAGCCATTGCAGAGTGCGATTAAATATTTCCGCGACGAATTCGAAGCAGGCATTGCCAAACAGGATTACGGAAATCTGCGTGCCATTAATGGCATTCAGCCGAACCTGTTAAAAACGCGCTGGTGATATCGCCCCTCACCCCGGCCCTCTCCCCTAAGGGGCGAGGGAGAAAGCGAAAACGGGTGAGGGTGCATTGCACAAGAATTTTTGATTAACGCCTGAAGTTATTCAGGCCAACTGGAAGCATGCTGACTATGGCTACGATTCATGTAGACGGCAAAGAATACGAGGTCAATGGAGCAGACAACTTGCTAGAAGCTTGTCTCTCCCTCGGCCTTGATATTCCTTATTTTTGCTGGCATCCGGCGCTGGGCAGCGTCGGTGCTTGCCGCCAGTGTGCGGTGAAGCAATATCAGAACGCGGAAGACACCCGTGGGCGCCTGGTGATGTCCTGTATGACACCGGCCTCCGACGGGACCTTCATCTCTATTGATGATGGCGAAGCGAAACAGTTCCGTGAAAGCGTTGTGGAGTGGTTGATGACTAACCACCCGCATGACTGTCCGGTCTGTGAAGAGGGCGGTAACTGCCACCTGCAGGATATGACCGTCATGACCGGTCATAGCTTCCGTCGCTATCGCTTTACCAAGCGTACTCACCGCAATCAGGATCTCGGTCCGTTCATCTCTCACGAAATGAACCGCTGTATCGCCTGTTACCGCTGCGTGCGTTACTACAAAGACTACGCAGACGGTAAAGATCTGGGCGTTTACGGCGCGCACGATAACGTCTACTTCGGTCGCCCGGAAGACGGCACGCTGGAAAGCGAGTTCTCCGGTAACCTGGTAGAGATTTGCCCGACCGGCGTATTCACCGACAAAACGCACTCCGAGCGTTACAACCGTAAATGGGATATGCAGTTCGCACCGAGCATCTGCCAGCAGTGCTCGCTGGGCTGTAACACCAGTCCGGGTGAACGTTACGGTGAGCTGCGTCGTATCGAAAACCGCTACAACGGCACCGTGAACCACTACTTCCTGTGTGACCGTGGCCGTTTCGGTTACGGTTACGTCAACCTGAAAGACCGTCCGCGTCAGCCTATTCAGCGCCGTGGCGATGACCTCATTACCCTGAACGCCGAGCAGGCGATGCAGGGCGCTGCGGATATCCTGCGTCAGTCGAAGAAAGTGATCGGCATCGGTTCTCCGCGTGCGAGCGTGGAAAGCAACTTTGCTCTGCGTGAGCTGGTTGGGGCCGACAATTTCTACACGGGCATTGCGGCCGGTGAGCAGGCTCGTCTGCAGCTGATGCTGAAAGTGCTGCGTGAAAGCGGCATTCATACCCCTGCTCTGCGTGAAATCGAATCTTACGATGCGGTGCTGATTCTGGGCGAAGACGTTACCCAGACCGGCGCTCGCGCTGCACTGGCTATTCGCCAGGCGGTGAAAGGGAAGGCTCGTGAAATGGCAGCGGCACAGAAAGTTGCTGACTGGCAGATTGCCGCAATCCTGAACATCGGTCAGAACGCTAAGCACCCGCTGTTCGTGACCAACGTAGACAGCACCCGCCTGGATGATATCGCCGCATGGACTTACCGCGCGCCGGTTGAAGATCAGGCTCGTCTTGGCTTTGCGATTGCCAATGCGCTGGACAGCAACTCTCCGGCCGTTGAGCTGGATCGTGATCTGAAGAATAAAGTCGACGTGATCGTGCAGGCCTTGGCCGGCGCGAAGAAGCCGCTGATTGTTTCTGGAACTAACGCCGGTAGCGAAGCGGTGATTCAGGCTGCGGCCAACGTGGCTAAAGCGCTGAAAGGTCGCGGTGCGGACGTCGGCGTCACCATGATTGCCCGTGCGGTTAACAGCGTTGGCCTCGGCATGATCGGCGGCGGTTCTCTGGAAGACGCCCTGAGCGAGCTGGAAAGCGGCGCTGCCGATGCGGTAGTGGTACTTGAAAACGATCTGCATCGCCACGCTTCTGCCGCTCGCGTAGACGCTGCGCTGAGCAAAGCCCCTCTGGTGATGGTTATCGACCATCAGCGTACGGACATCATGGACAAAGCCCATCTGGTTCTGTCCGCGGCAAGCTTTGCAGAAAGTGACGGTACGGTCATTAACAACGAAGGTCGCGCCCAGCGCTTCTTCCAGGTTTATGACCCGGCTTACTACGACACCAGCGTGACGATGTTCGAAAGCTGGCGCTGGCTGCACTCGCTGCACAGCACCGTGCAGAGCCGCGACGTTGACTGGACGCAGCTTGACCACGTGATTGATGCCTGCGTGAAGGCATTGCCTCAGATGGCCGGTATTAAAGAAGCCGCGCCGGATGCTTCCTTCCGCATTAAAGGTCAGAAGCTGTCCCGTTCTCCTATCCGTTCGAGCGGACGCACCGCAATGCGCGCCAACATCAGCGTGCACGAACCGCGTCAGCCGCAGGATAAAGACACGATGTTCGCCTTCTCTATGGAAGGGAACAACAGCCCGCTGGCCGACCGTCAGCAGATTCCATTTGCCTGGGCTCCAGGCTGGAACTCCCCACAGGCATGGAACAAATTCCAGGCTGAAGTGGGCGGTCATCTGCGCCACGGCGATCCGGGCGTGCGCCTGATTGAAGCCTCTGAAACGGGTCTGGATTACTTCACTTCCGTGCCGGATACCTTCCATGCGGAAGAGGGAAAATGGCGTATCGCGCCGTACTACCACCTGTTTGGTAGCGACGAGATGTCCCAGCGTTCTCCGGTGTTCCAGAAGCGTATGGTTGAGCCTTACATCAAGCTGAACCCGGCCGATGCCGCGAAACTTGGCGTTAACGCCGGGAGCCTGATCTCCTTCAGCTACGAAGGCCAGACGCTGAGTCTACCGCTGCAGCTGTCCGAAGGTTTGGTTGCAGGGCAGGTTGGCTTGCCGATGGGGATGCCGGGAATTGCGCCAGTGCTTGCCGGTGCTCGTCTTGAAAATCTGCAGGAGGCTGCGCAATGAGCTGGCTGACACCGGAAGTTATCGACATTCTGCTGAGCATCCTCAAAGCGGTTGTCATTCTGCTGGTCGTGGTGACCTGTGGCGCATTCATGAGCTTCGGCGAGCGCCGTCTGCTCGGTCTGTTCCAGAACCGCTATGGACCAAACCGCGTAGGCTGGGGTGGTTCACTCCAGCTGGTTGCGGACATGATCAAGATGTTCTTTAAAGAGGACTGGATCCCTAAGTTCTCTGACCGCGTGATCTTTACTCTTGCGCCGATGATCGCGTTCACCTCGCTGCTGCTGGCCTTTGCCATTGTGCCGGTCAGCCCAAGCTGGGTGGTTGCGGACTTGAACATCGGGATCCTGTTCTTCCTGATGCTGGCGGGCCTGGCGGTTTATGCCGTGCTGTTCGCTGGCTGGTCCAGTAACAACAAATACTCCCTGCTTGGTGCGATGCGTGCTTCCGCGCAGACCCTGAGCTATGAAGTGTTCCTGGGACTTTCCCTGATGGGCGTGGTGGCGCAGGCCGGTTCATTTAATATGGCCGACATCGTCAACAACCAGGCGAATCTGTGGAACGTTATCCCGCAGTTCTTCGGCTTCGTGACCTTCGCGATTGCCGGCGTTGCGGTTTGCCACCGTCACCCGTTTGACCAACCGGAAGCCGAGCAGGAACTGGCTGATGGTTATCACATCGAATATTCCGGTATGAAGTTCGGTCTGTTCTTCGTCGGGGAATACATCGGCATCGTCACCGTGTCTGCACTGATCGTGACGCTGTTCTTTGGTGGCTGGCATGGCCCGTGGTTACCGCCGTTCATCTGGTTCGCGCTGAAAACCGCGTTCTTCATGATGATGTTCATTTTGATTCGCGCCGCACTGCCTCGTCCGCGTTATGACCAGGTGATGTCCTTCGGCTGGAAAGTTTGCCTGCCGCTGACGCTTATCAACTTGCTGGTGACCGCCGCGGTCATTCTTTACCAGGCACCATAAGGGGTGAAAAAACCATGACATTGAAAGAGTTAGTGGTTGGTTTCGGCACCCAGGTACGCAGTATCTGGATGATCGGCATGCACGCTTTCGCCAAGCGCGAAACCCGCATGTATCCGGAAGAACCAGTGTATCTGCCGCCGCGCTACCGTGGCCGTATCGTGCTGACGCGCGACCCGGACGGTGAAGAGCGCTGCGTAGCCTGTAACCTGTGTGCGGTAGCCTGCCCGGTAGGGTGTATCTCCCTGCAGAAAGCCGAGATGAAAGACGGTCGTTGGTATCCGGAGTTCTTCCGCATCAACTTCTCTCGCTGCATCTTCTGCGGCCTGTGTGAAGAAGCCTGCCCGACCACCGCGATTCAGCTTACCCCGGACTTCGAGCTGGGTGAGTACAAGCGCCAGGATCTGGTGTATGAGAAAGAGGATCTGCTGATCTCCGGTCCGGGCAAATACCCGGAATATAACTTCTACCGGATGGCAGGTATGGCAATCGACGGCAAAGATAAGGGCGAAGCGGAAAACGAAGCCAAGCCTATCGACGTCAAAGGCCTGTTACCTTAAGGAGTCAGGAATGGAATTCGCTTTTTATATCTGCGCCATTGTGGCCGTCCTGACGACCCTTCGGACGATTACTCACACCAATCCGGTGCATGCGCTGCTGTACCTGATCATCTCGCTGCTGGCGATCTCCGGGGTATTTTTCTCCCTCGGGGCTTACTTCGCCGGTGCGCTGGAGATCATCGTCTACGCCGGGGCTATCATGGTGCTGTTCGTCTTCGTGGTGATGATGCTCAACCTCGGTAACGCGGTTCAGCAGCAGGAACGCGAGTGGCTGAAGCCGCAGCTGTGGATCGGGCCTGGTATCCTGTCTGCAGTCCTGTTGGTGGTTCTGATTTACGCAATCCGCACCGTTAACGACCAGGGCATCGACGGCACGTCTATCGATGCGAAACAGGTCGGTATCGCGCTGTTCGGGCCTTACGTTCTGGCGGTGGAGCTGGCCTCCATGCTGCTGCTCGCAGGTCTGGTCGTTGCGTTCCACCTGGGTCGTGAAGACCGTGTCGGCGAGGTGCTGAGCAATCGCCCTGCTGACATGGCCGTGAGAAGAAAAACGGAGGAGAACGTATGATCCCGCTGCAACATGGACTGATCCTCGCCGCCATTTTGTTCGTGCTGGGTCTGACCGGTCTGGTCATTCGCCGCAACCTGCTGTTCATGCTGATCAGCCTGGAAGTGATGATTAACGCCGCCGCGCTGGCCTTCGTGGTTGCCGGCAGCTACTGGGGCCAGGCTGACGGTCAGGTGATGTATATACTCGCGATTAGCTTAGCTGCTGCCGAAGCCAGTATTGGCCTCGCGCTGTTACTGCAGCTCCATCGTCGTCGCCAGAATCTGAATATCGATTCAGTAAGTGAGATGCGTGGATGAACCTTCTCTGGTTAACCATTGTTCTGCCATTGATTGGCTTTTTACTGTTGGCATTCTCCCGCGGCCGCTGGTCAGAAAACCTGTCCGCAACCATCGGGATGGGCTCAGTAGGTCTGGCGGCGGTTGTCACCGCTATTGCCGGGGTTGATTTCTTTAACAACGGGCAGCAGGCGTTTACTCAGCCGCTGTGGACCTGGATGGCGGTCGGTGACTTTAACATCGGCTTCAACCTGGTGCTGGACGGCCTGTCCCTGACCATGCTTTCTGTGGTTACTGGCGTCGGCTTCCTGATCCACATGTTCGCGTCCTGGTACATGCGCGGCGAAGAGGGTTACTCCCGCTTCTTCGCCTACACCAACCTGTTCATCGCCAGCATGGTGGTTCTGGTTCTTGCCGATAACCTGCTGCTGATGTACCTCGGCTGGGAAGGCGTGGGCCTCTGTTCTTACCTGCTGATTGGTTTCTACTACACCGATCCGAAGAACAACGCGGCGGCAATGAAAGCGTTCGTGGTGACCCGCGTGGGCGACGTGTTCCTGGCCTTTGGCCTGTTCATTCTCTACAACGAACTGGGTACGCTGAACTTCCGCGAAATGGTTGAACTGGCGCCGCAGCACTTTGCTGCCGGTAACCAGATGCTGACCTGGGCAACCCTGATGCTGCTGGGCGGTGCGGTTGGTAAATCTGCACAGCTTCCGCTGCAAACATGGCTGGCGGATGCGATGGCGGGTCCAACCCCTGTCTCTGCACTGATTCACGCGGCCACCATGGTTACCGCAGGCGTCTATCTGATTGCCCGTACCCACGGTCTGTTCCTGATGACTCCGGAAATTCTGCATCTGGTGGGTATCGTTGGTGCCGTTACGCTGGTGCTGGCAGGCTTTGCCGCGCTGGTACAGACAGACATCAAACGCGTACTCGCTTACTCCACCATGAGCCAGATTGGCTACATGTTCCTGGCGCTGGGCGTGCAGGCGTGGGATGCGGCAATCTTCCACTTGATGACCCACGCGTTCTTTAAAGCGTTGCTGTTCCTGTCATCCGGCTCGGTGATTCTGGCGTGCCATCACGAACAAAACATCTTCAAGATGGGTGGCCTGCGTAAGTCCATTCCGCTGGTGTATGTCTGCTTCCTGGTTGGGGGCGCGGCGCTGTCCGCTCTGCCGCTGATTACCGCAGGCTTCTTCAGTAAAGATGAAATTCTTGCCGGTGCGATGGCGAACGGCCACATCAACCTGATGGTTGCGGGCCTGGTCGGGGCGTTCATGACTTCGCTCTACACCTTCCGCATGATTTTCATTACGTTCCACGGTGAAGAAAAAATTCACGCTCACGCAGGGAAGGGGATTACCCACCACCTGCCGCTGGTTGTTCTGCTGGTGCTGTCCACCTTCGTTGGCGCAATGATTGTGCCACCGCTGCGCGGCGTACTGCCGGAAACCACTGAACTTGCGCACGGCAGCGTGCTGACCCTGGAGATTATCTCCGGCGTCGTCGCCATTGCCGGTATCCTGATTGCCGCCTTCCTGTGGCTGGGTAAACGTACTCTGGTGACGTCGCTTGCGAACAGCGCACCTGGGCGTTTCTTCGGTACCTGGTGGTTCAATGCCTGGGGCTTCGACTGGCTGTACGACATGATTTTCGTCAAGCCGTTCCTCGGTATTGCGTGGCTGCTGCGCCGTGACCCGCTGAATGCTTTGATGAACATTCCGGCAGTTCTCTCCCGCTTCGCTGGCCGCGGCCTGCTGGTGAGCGAGAACGGTTATCTGCGCTGGTATGTTGCGTCTATGAGCATCGGGGCCGTTGTGGTGCTCGGCCTGCTGCTGGTTCTGCGTTAACAGGATTTCTTCCATCCCCCTCTCTCTGATGAGAGAGGGTCGGAGTGGGGCTTAATACCTCCTCTGGCGCTGGGAAGTGAGCGATGTTTAAGAATTATTTTGACTTAGGGACTCAAACGCCATGCTATTACCCTGGCTAATACTAATCCCCTTTATCGGCGGCTTCTTCTGCTGGCAGACCGAACGCTTCGGCGTGAAAGTGCCTCGCTGGATAGCGCTGATTACCATGGGGCTGACACTGGCTCTCTCTCTGCAATTGTGGTTGCAGGGTGGCTACTCACTGACGCAGGCGGCGGGTTTACCGCAGTGGCAGTCTGAATTTGTTCTGCCGTGGATCCCACGTTTTGGCATCGAAATTCACCTGGCGCTCGACGGTCTGTCGCTGCTGATGGTGGTACTGACCGGCCTGCTCGGCGTGCTGGCGGTACTTTGTTCCTGGAATGAAATCGAAAAATATCAGGGCTTCTTCCACCTCAACCTGATGTGGATCCTCGGTGGCGTTATCGGCGTGTTCCTTGCCATCGATATGTTCCTGTTCTTCTTCTTCTGGGAAATGATGCTGGTGCCGATGTACTTCCTGATTGCGCTGTGGGGCCACAAAGCCTCCGACGGGAAGACGCGTATTACCGCTGCAACCAAGTTCTTCATCTATACCCAGGCGAGTGGTCTGGTGATGTTGATTGCCATCCTGGGTCTGGTGTTTGTGCACTACAACGCAACCGGCGTCTGGACCTTCAACTATGAACTGCTGCTGAAAACGCCGATGTCCCACGGCGTGCAGTGGCTGCTGATGCTGGGCTTCTTTATTGCCTTCGCGGTAAAAATGCCGGTGGTTCCTCTTCACGGCTGGCTGCCGGATGCGCACTCTCAGGCACCGACGGCGGGTTCCGTTGACCTGGCGGGTATCTTGCTGAAAACCGCGGCCTACGGCCTGCTGCGCTTCTCTCTGCCGCTGTTCCCTGAAGCGTCTGCGGAGTTCGCGCCGATCGCCATGTGGCTGGGTGTCATCGGCATCTTCTACGGCGCGTGGATGGCCTTTGCTCAGACTGATATTAAACGCCTGATTGCTTATACCTCCGTTTCCCACATGGGCTTCGTGCTGATTGCTATCTACACCGGCAACCAGCTGGCTTACCAGGGCGCGGTGATTCAGATGATTGCCCACGGTCTGTCCGCAGCGGGTATGTTCATCATCTGCGGTCAGCTTTATGAGCGTCTGCACACCCGTGACATGCGCATGATGGGCGGCCTGTGGAATAAAATTAAATGGCTGCCGGGCCTGTCGATGTTCTTCGCTGTTGCCACCCTGGGTATGCCTGGGACCGGTAACTTCGTCGGTGAATTTATGATCCTGTTCGGCAGCTTCCACGTTGTGCCGGTCATTACCGTGATTTCAACCTTCGGTCTGGTCTTCGCTTCTGTTTACTCCCTGGCGATGCTGCACCGTGCTTACTTCGGGAAAGCTAAGAGCGAAATCAGCGATAAACAGCTGCCTGGCATGTCCATGCGCGAGTTCTTTATCATTCTGTTGCTGGTGGTGCTGTTAGTTCTGCTGGGCTTCTTCCCGCAGCCGATTCTGGATACCTCGCATTCTGCGATGAGCAATATTCAGCAGTGGTTTACCAGTTCACTTTCTACTACAAGGCCGTAATTCGCCATGACAATAACTCCTCAACACTTGATCGCGCTGCTACCGCTGTTGATCGTCGGATTGACGGTGGTGGTTGTGATGCTCTCCATTGCGTGGCGACGCGACCATTTTCTGAATGCTACGCTGTCGGTTATCGGCCTTAACGCCGCGCTGATTTCACTGTGGTTTGTGGGTCAGGCAGGGGCGATGGACGTCACCCCGCTGATGCGCGTTGACGGCTACGCCATGCTTTACACCGGGCTGGTGCTGCTGGCGAGCCTGGCGACCTGTACCTTTGCTTACCCGTGGCTTCAGGGCTACACCGACAACCGCGAAGAGTTCTACCTGCTGGTACTGATTGCCGCCCTCGGCGGTATTCTGCTGGCTAACGCGAACCACCTCGCGGCACTGTTCCTCGGCATTGAGCTGATCTCTCTGCCGCTGTTCGGCCTGGTCGGCTATGCCTTCCGCCAGAAGCGTTCTCTGGAAGCCAGCATCAAGTACACCATTTTGTCAGCGGCGGCATCGTCCTTCCTGCTGTTCGGTATGGCGCTGGTTTACGCTGAGTCCGGTAGCCTGTCGTTTGTTAGCCTCGGTAAGAGCCTGGCGGACAACATGCTGCACGAACCTCTGCTGCTGGCGGGTCTGGGCCTGATGATTGTCGGTCTTGGCTTCAAGCTGTCTCTGGTGCCGTTCCATCTGTGGACCCCAGACGTTTACCAGGGCGCACCTGCCCCGGTCTCCACCTTCCTGGCAACCGCCAGCAAAATCGCCATTTTTGGCGTGGTGATGCGTCTGTTCCTCTACGCGCCGGTGGGCAACAGCGAAGCGGTTCGTGTGGTGCTGGGCATTATCGCCTTCGCCTCCATCCTCTTCGGTAACCTGATGGCGCTGAACCAGTCCAACATCAAGCGTCTGCTGGGCTATTCGTCCATCGCTCACCTTGGTTACCTGCTGGTGGCGCTGATTGCGCTGCAGACTGGCAATATGTCGATGGAAGCGGTAGGGGTTTATCTGGCCGCTTACCTGTTCAGCAGCCTGGGTGCGTTCGGCGTGGTTAGCCTGATGTCCAGCCCGTACCGTGGCCCGGATGCCGACTCACTGTTCTCCTATCGTGGTCTGTTCTGGCACAAGCCGGTGCTTTCTGCGGTAATGACCGTGATGATGCTTTCCCTGGCGGGTATTCCAATGACCCTGGGCTTCATCGGCAAGTTCTACATCATCGCAGTCGGCGTTCAGGCCCATCTGTGGTGGCTGACCGGTGCCGTGGTTCTGGGCAGCGCCATCGGCCTTTACTACTATCTGCGCGTGACCGTGAGCCTGTATCTGAGCGCACCTCAGCAGCTTAACCGTGATACCCCATCTAACTGGGCGTTGACCGCGGGCGGCGTGGTGGTGCTGATTTCCGCCCTGCTGGTGCTGCTGCTGGGGGTTTATCCGCAGCCGCTTATCAGCCTGGTGCAGTTAGCACAGCCGCTGATGTAATCGGGTTTACGAAACCGTTCAAAAACCGCCACTTGTTGGCGGTTTTTTTATGGGCTCAGCCTTTGGCCAACTCAAGAATAAAATCCAGAAAACAGCGGGTGCGTGCGGCGGGATTGATACGTGAAGGGTAGTAAGCATAAAGCGGGAAGCGCTCGTCAGGCCAGTCGGGAAATAAATCCACCAGTTGCCCCTTTTTCACCAACTCGCCGGAGCCAAACGTCATCATCTGGGCAATAGCGTGCCCGCTCAGACAGGCTTCATGCAAAGTACGGGCGTCGTTCAGCGTCAGGCGTCCGCTGACAGGGACTTTAATCACCTCTCCCTTACGATGAAACTCCCACTCAAACGGCCGGCCTGTTTCCGGATCTCGAAAATGAATGCAGGTGTGCGCCAGTAGCGCCTGCGGTGTTTCAGGCCTGCCATGTCGCGCCAGATAGGCGGGGGTGGCGACCGTCATGATGCGTGTTTCCAGCAGCTTTCTTGCCACCAGCGTGCTATTGCGCGGTACGCCAAAGCGAATCGCGAGATCGAAACCGTCGCCAATCATATCTCCCAGCCGATCGCTGGTCACCAGATCCAGTTCGAGTTCGGGATAGCGGGACATAAACGTTTCCAGCTGAGGCCCCAAAATCAGGCTGGAAAAGAACGGATCGATATTCACCCTGAGCCTGCCGGTAACCGCCTTTGTGGAGAGAGACGCGGTGCTGGTCACGTCTTCCAGCGCGACTAGAAGCGGCAGGATCTGGCGGTAAAATTCTTTGCCTTCTACCGTCAATGCCACCGCGCGGGTGGTGCGATCAAAGAGTCGGATACCGAGGCGTTTCTCCAGCCTGGCAATCGCCCGGCTCACCCCCGGTGGCGACATATTGATCACCTCCGCGGCGGCGGCAAAAGTGCCGCTTTCTACCACGGCGGTAAACACGGACAGGCCGTCAAATGTCCGATCGTTGAAAATCATATTAGTGCCTCAAAGTCATCAGTGAATTGCCTATGGTGCTATCGATACAACATAGCCGGATCCGCATAATGCCGTCCACACCCTGTGGTGGGATCTCAAACTGGAGAAACATTATGTTCGCAATTACAGGTATTACCGGGCAAGTTGGCGGCGCACTGGCAGAAGCATTGCTTGCTCAAGGACATGAGATTCGGGCTGTCGTCCGCTCTGAAGCTAAAGGGCAGCCCTGGGCACAGCAGGGCGCTGACATTGCGCTGGCAGAAATGCACGAGGGTGAAGCGCTGGCCAAAGCCTTCAACGGGGCTGAAGCGGTCTTTATCCTGCTGCCGCCGGTGTTCGATCCTTCAGGGAATATGGCTGAACCAAGAGCTCATATCGCGGCCATCAGGCACGCATTGCTCGCTGCTCGCCCGCAACACGTGGTCTGTCTTTCCACTATCGGGGCGCAGGCGACGCAGCCAAACCTGCTGAATGCGCTGGGATTGATGGAAAAAGAGCTCACGGATGTTTGTGATTCCGTCGTGTTCCTTCGCGCGGGCTGGTTTATGGAGAACTTCCTCTGGGATGTGGAAAGTGCCAAAGAGACCGGGATTATCTACAGCCACCTGCAGCCGCTGGCGCGAGCCATCCCGATGATTGCTACGGTGGATATCGGCCAGCTTGCCGCCGAATTGCTGGTTCAGCCGGAATCAGGAACTCGTATTGTCGAGCTGGAAGGGCCGCAACGTTACAGCCCGCAGCTGGCAGCTGAAGCGTTCTCTCAGGTTCTGGGGCAACCGGTAACGGTAAAGGCCGTTCCGCGTGAAAACTGGGAAGCAGATTTCCTTGCTCAAGGCATGAAAAATCCGCTCCCGCGTATGAAAATGCTGGACGGCTTCAACGAAGGCTGGATCGATTTCGCCGGGGAAACGGTGAAAGCTGCCACACCTCTGGAAACTGTGCTAAAACAGTTGCTTGAGCGTCATCACTAACCCATCAGGTGGCGCCTGAATCAACAGGAGTTTTTCAATGCTTAACTGGCAGGATTTACACCATTCTGAACTGAGCGCCACCGACCTCTATGCCCTTTTGGCCCTGCGCTGTGAAGTCTTTATTGTTGAGCAGCGCTGCGCTTATCTGGATGTTGATGGTGAGGATCTGGTGGGAGAAAACCGCCATATTCTCGGCTGGCGGGACGGCAAATTAATTGCCTACGCCCGCATTCTTAAGAGCGATAACGATCTGGAGCCGGTGGTCATTGGCCGGGTTATTGTCGATGCATCCGTACGTGGCGAAAAGCTTGGGCAACAGCTAATGACTCAGGCGCTTGCCGCCTGTCAGCGTCAGTGGCCTGAACGCGCGATTTACCTGGGTGCACAGGCGCATTTACAGGCCTTTTATGCTCAGTTTGGCTTCCACCCGGTAACCGAAGTCTATGACGAAGATGGTATCCCGCATATCGGGATGGCGAACAGCCTGGCGGGCGAAACCTGTTGATGTTGTCTATAGTTAGCGGACGAGAAATTTTTTAACACGGAGAACAGTGATGCAACCGTATGAATCTCGTCTTGATGATGACCTCGCACTTTTAAGCGACACGCTGGAAGAAGTGCTTCGCGCCTCCGGCGATCCGGCTGACCAGAAGTATATTGAGCTAAAGGAAAAGGCCGAACAGGCGCTGAATGACGTCAAAGCACGCATCAGCAACGCTTCCGACACTTACTATTACCGCACCAAAAAAGCGGTATACCGCGCCGATGATTACGTGCACGAAAAGCCCTGGCAGGGCATTGGCATCGGGGCTGCAGTCGGGCTGGTGATTGGGCTTTTGCTCCGCCGATAATCTTGACCACGCCTGCAAACGGCAAATAAAGAATCTTACCCCCTGGGTAGGATTTTTTTTTGTGGTAACGACCACGTATAATCAGGGGTTTTTACGGAGCGTGAGGTAAACGTGAATTCAGTAGCCGTAGCGCTGCAGCAAATGCAGCAGGAATTAGCAGGAGAATTTGCGGATGCGCCGGGCCTTCAGCGCCTGTGTGTGCCGGTCACGCTGAGTGATGCCTCCGATCCTCTCGCCTGGCTAACTGCCCAATCGCTCTATCCTCAATTTTACTGGCAGCAGCGCAGCGGTAACGAAGAAGTTGCCGCGCTGGGCGCGTTGCTGAGTTTTTCTGCCCTGGAAGAAGCTCAGACATTTTTACAGTCCCACCCGGAACAGCCTTTTTTGCGCGTCTGGGGGTTAAATGCTTTCGACCCGGCTAACGGTTTCCTGTTTCTCTCGCGCGTGGAATGGCGGCGCGTAGGCGGGGAGGCGTTTCTTTGGCTGCATCTGTACAGTGAAACGTCACTAAAGCAGGACGCGATAGCAGCCGCCGCATTTATTGAGCAGCTTTTGCCGGCAAAACTTCTCCCGCAGCTAAACCTCAAATGCCTCGGCGAAACCCATCTCCCGGAACAGCCTGAATGGCACCGCCTGGTAGACCAGGTTGTGAGCGCTATTAGCCAGCATGAACTGGATAAAGTTGTGCTGGCCCGGGCCACCG
Organism: Cedecea neteri NBRC 105707 = ATCC 33855; assembly: GCF_001571265.1. Taxonomy (GTDB): domain Bacteria; phylum Pseudomonadota; class Gammaproteobacteria; order Enterobacterales; family Enterobacteriaceae; genus Cedecea; species Cedecea neteri. The sequence continues at coordinate 60,812 of NZ_BCTL01000016.1, forward strand.
ACCTGGCGTTTTCATCCCCGGTTTCTGCCGCAGGGTTTATGGCCGCCAGCCGCCGGATTAACCTGAACTGCTACCATTTCCTGATGGCGTTTGATGCGAAAAACGCCTTTCTTGGCTCCAGCCCGGAGCGTCTGTGGCGAAGAATCGACGACGCGCTGCGAACTGAGGCCCTGGCCGGAACGGTGGCAAACCATCCCGACGATGCCCAGGCCGCTAAATTAGGGCAGTGGCTGCTGAAAGATGACAAAAACCAGCGCGAAAATATGCTGGTGGTAGAAGACATCTGCCAGCGCTTGCAGGCCGCGGTTGGCGCGCTGGACGTGCTGCCCCCGCAGGTGATGCGGCTGCGCAAAGTTCAGCATCTTCGCCGCTGCATCTGGACGCAGCTCAAGCGTCAGGATGATGCGCTTTGCCTCCATCAGCTACAGCCAACCGCGGCGGTGGCAGGCCTGCCGCGCGAACTTGCCCGCGCATTTATTGCCGCGAACGAGCCTTTTGAGCGTGAATGGTATGCAGGCTCCGCAGGCTACCTGTCCCACCATCAAACGGAGTTCTGCGTGGCGTTGCGCTCGGCGAAAGTAAGCCACACCGGCGTTCGTCTTTATGCTGGGGCGGGCATCGTCGCCGGCTCGGTGGCCGCAGAAGAGTGGCAGGAAATTGAAAACAAAGCGGCTGGATTGAAGACGCTGCTGGTTGGCGGCGGCAACTGAATAATCTATTCACGACGCAAATCAATTTAACTCTTTCCATAGTATTTATAATCAATAGTCGAAATTGACTGCGGACAATATTATGTCGATAAGCTCATTTAACCGCCGCTGGGCGGGCGTCATACTCGAAGCGTTGACCCGACATGGGGTGCGGCACGTGTGTATCGCGCCCGGATCCCGCTCCACGCCGCTGACCCTCAGCGCGGCGGATAACCGCAGTTTCATTTGTCACACCCATTTTGATGAACGCGGCCTGGGCCATCTGGCGCTTGGACTGGCAAAGGCCAGCGGCGAGCCGGTGGCAATCATCGTCACCTCTGGCACCGCCGTGGCCAATCTTTATCCTGCCGTGATAGAAGCCGGTTTGACCGGCGAAAAACTGATTTTGCTGACGGCCGACCGCCCGCCGGAGCTTATCGACTGCGGCGCAAACCAGGCGATTCGCCAGTCGGGGCTGTTCAGCTCCCATCCTTCCGCTGTGCTTAACCTGCCTCGCCCGACGCACGATATTCCCGCCAACTGGCTGGTGTCTGCGGTCGACAGCGCCGTCGGCCAGCTAAGCGGTGGCGCACTGCACATCAACTGCCCGTTTGCCGAGCCGCTTTACGGCGCGCCGGATGACACTGGCCTTGACTGGCAGAACCAGCTGGAAGGCTGGTGGGAAGGCAACGCGCCCTGGCTGCGTGAGGTCCACGAAAATACCGTGCCGAAGCAAAGGGACTGGTTTTTCTGGCGGCAAAAGCGCGGCGTGGTGGTGGCCGGGCGACTTTCCGCCAGCGAAGGTGAACAGGTCGCGGCCTGGGCGCAAATGCTCGGCTGGCCGCTCATCGGCGATGTGCTTTCACAGACCGGGCAGCCGCTGCCGTGCGCGGATCTGTGGCTGAGTAATAGCCAGGCCGTTGCCTGCCTGGAGCAGGCGCAAATAGTCATTCAGTTTGGCGGCAGCCTGACAGGAAAACGCGTTCTTCAGTGGCAGGCCGCCTGCCGACCAGAAGAATACTGGCTGGTCGATGTGCAGCCCGGGCGTCTTGATCCTGCCAACCACCGTGGCCGCCGTCTGGTTGCCAGCGTTGAAGCCTGGCTGGAAAAACATCCGGCAGAAAAACGCCTGCCCTGGGCCGAGACATTAACGTCTCTTGCCTGGCAGACGCTGGAAAAGGTTGAGCAAGGCACAAGCGAATTTGGTGAGGCACAGGTTGCTCAGCGCCTGCCGCTGCTGCTGCCTGAAGGCGGTCAGCTGTTTGTTGGCAACAGCTTAATTGTTCGCTTGATTGACGCTTTCGCCCAGCTTCCCGTTGGGTATCCGGTTTACAGCAACCGGGGCGCGAGCGGCATTGACGGCCTGCTGTCCACCGCCGCGGGCGTTCAGCGGGCAACGGCACGCTCCACGCTCGCGATAGTCGGCGATATTTCTGCCCTTTACGATCTCAACGCGCTGGCGTTGCTGCGCCACGCCTCGGCGCCGTTTGTGCTGCTGGTGGTCAACAATAACGGGGGGCAGATCTTCTCACTTTTGCCGACGCCTGCCGAAGAACGTGAGCGTTTTTACTGTATGCCGCAAAACGTGAACTTCTCCCACGCTGCGGCCATGTTTGGGCTGGGTTATCAGAACCCAGAAAACTGGCAGGCGCTTGAAGAAGCCGTTCGCCGGGCCTGGCTTCGCCCTGGTGCCACGGTGATTGAAATCACCGTCCCGGAAACCGCCGGGGCCCAAACGCTGCAGCACCTGCTGGCCCAGGTTAGCCAGGCATGATCCTTCATGCCGTCCCGCATTTGGGCCGCCGTTCAACTCTGCCGTGGATTGTCTGGCTGCACGGTTTTCTTGGCAGCCGTCAGGAATGGGAAGCGTTTGAGCCTCATTTTCCCGACTGGCCGCAGCTCAGAATAGATTTGCCCGGCCACGGCGGTTCCGCCGACGTCCCCGTGCAGAACTTTGCCGAGGTCGATAGCGCGCTACGAAATACCCTCAAACATCACGGCATCGATAATTATTGGCTAGTCGGCTACTCCCTCGGTGGGCGAGTCGCGATGTATCACGCCTGCCAGCCAGAACCGAAAGGTCTGCGTGGGCTAGTCGTTGAAGGCGGCCATCCCGGTCTAAACGGCGAAGCAGAACGCGAGGCGAGGGCGCTGAGTGATGCCCATTGGGCGCAGCGCCTGACGCATGAAAACTTTCAGACCGTGCTTGACGACTGGTACCAGCAGCCGGTCTTCCGTTCGTTAAGCGGCGAACAGCGTGCCGAACTAGTCGCCCTGCGTGTGCAAAACAATCCGCAGGCGTTGGCCCGAATGCTTGAGGCGACTTCGCTTGCCTCCCAGCCTGATTTGCGTGAGCCGCTAAGCCAGTTGGCCGTTCCTTTTCATTATTTGTGCGGTGAGCGAGACGAAAAGTTTCGCGCCGTTGCCGCAGAGCTTGGTTGCTCTCTGGCACTGATTTCTGGCGCCGGGCATAACGCACATCGGGAAGCTCCCGCTGCGTTTAGTTCCACGCTCCTAACCCTCTTTCGTCACTATGACCTGTAAGGATCTCTCATGATTTATCCTGATGAACAAATGCTTTACGCCCCGGTTGAATGGCTGGATTGCTCTGAAGGCTACACCGATATTCGCTACCACAAATCCAGCGACGGTATCGCCAAAATCACCATCAACCGCCCGGAAGTGCGTAATGCGTTTCGTCCGCTGACCGTCAAAGAGATGATCAATGCCCTGGCCGACGCGCGCTATGACGACAACATCGGCACCATTATTCTGACCGGCGAAGGGGAAAAAGCCTTTTGTGCGGGCGGTGACCAGAAAGTGCGAGGCGACTACGGCGGCTATCAGGACGCAAGCGGTGTGCATCACCTGAACGTGCTCGACTTCCAGCGTCAAATTCGTACCTGCCCTAAACCGGTGGTGGCGATGGTGGCGGGCTTTTCCATCGGCGGCGGCCATGTGCTGCACATGATGTGTGACCTGACCATTGCGGCGGAAAACGCCGTCTTCGGCCAGACTGGCCCGAAAGTAGGTTCTTTCGACGGTGGCTGGGGGGCTTCCTACATGGCCCGCATCGTTGGCCAGAAAAAGGCTCGCGAGATTTGGTTCCTGTGCCGCCAGTATGACGCGAAAGAAGCTTTGGACATGGGCCTTGTGAATACCGTTGTGCCGATTGCTGACCTGGAAAAAGAGACCGTGCGCTGGTGCCGTGAAATGCTGCAGAACAGCCCGATGGCGCTGCGCTGCCTGAAAGCGGCGCTGAATGCCGACTGTGACGGGCAGGCCGGGCTGCAGGAACTGGCGGGTAACGCCACCATGCTGTTCTATATGACCGAAGAAGGTCAGGAAGGCCGCAACGCGTTCAACCAGAAACGCCAGCCGGACTTCAGCAAATTTAAACGGAATCCGTAATGCGCCGCGCGGCGCTATGGCGCTTTCAAATCCCGATGGAAGCAGGTGTTGTGCTCCGCGACCAGCGCCTCAGGTTCAGAGAGGGCCTGCTGGTGCGGCTGACGCTGGGCGAGAGCTCCGGATGGGGGGAGATTTCGCCTCTACCTGGCTTTAGCCTTGAAAGCCTCGCGGAAGCTCAGGCGCGCGCCGAGCGCTGGCTTGATCAATGGGTAGCCGATGAATCGGCCCCGTTGCCCGAACTGCCGTCCGTCGCGTTCGGCCTGAGCTGTGCGCTGGCTGAAGCAAGCGGCACGCTGCCTCAGGCTGCGGATTACCGCGCGGCTCCGCTGTGTACCGGCGATCCTGACGAGCTGATTCTTGCGCTGGCGGCGATGCCAGGCGAAAAGGTGGCAAAGGTCAAAGTCGGCCTGTACGAAGCCGTGCGGGACGGCATGGTGGTCAATCTGCTGCTTGAGGCCTTGCCTGAACTGCATTTGCGTCTTGATGCTAACCGCAGCTGGACGCCGCTCAAGGCACAGCAGTTCGCTAAATACGTTAAGCCGGATCACCGCTCGCGCATCGATTTTGTCGAAGAACCGTGTAAAACCCGCGAGCAGTCTCGCGAGTTCAGTCGGGAAACGGGGATTGCGATTGCCTGGGACGAGAGCGTGCGAGAGAGTGATTTCGTTTTCGCCGCAGAGCCGGGCGTTTCGGCAATGGTTATCAAACCGACGCTGACCGGAAGCCTGGATAAAGTGCGTGAGCAGGTCACCTCCGCGCACAAATTAGGGTTAAAAGCGGTGATCAGCTCCTCCATTGAGTCGAGCCTGGGGCTGACCCAGCTGGCTCGCATCGCCGCCTGGCTCACGCCGGGAACCCTGCCCGGGCTGGATACGTTGTCCCTGATGCAGTCTCAGCTTGAGCGCAGCTGGCCGGGTAGCTCGCTGCCTTGCATAAGCGCCAATCAGCTTGAGCGTATTCGATGATCTTTCCCGACTGGCCGTGGCGTCACTGGGCAAACGTCCGGGGCGCAAATGTCGCGCTCCGCCTCGATGATGAACGCTTAACCTGGTCAACCCTGTGTCAGCGCATCGATGCGCTGGCGGGAGGCTTTTGCCAGCAGGGCGTAAAAGAAGGTGATGGCGTTGCGCTTAAAGCGAAAAATGGCCCGCAAACGCTGCTTGCCTGGCTGGCGCTATTGCAGTGCGGCGCGCGGGTTCTTCCACTAAATCCACAGCTTCCTGAAAGCCTTCTTGCTGAGCTCTTGCCGTCGATGACGCTGAGCTACGGCATCACCTTAACCGACGTTTGTCCGCTGCCTGGCTTGACGCCGCTGCGGCTGGTGGATGCCGCGCCCAGGTGCGAAAGCTGGCGGCCATCGCGTTTCGCCTCTATGACGCTGACCTCTGGTTCAACCGGGTTACCTAAAGCGGCCGTACATACATGCTCGGCCCACCTTGCCAGCGCGGCGGGTGTGCTGTCGATGATGGATTACGGCGCCGAAGATAGTTGGCTTTTGTCACTGCCGCTGTTTCACGTTTCCGGGCAAGGGATCCTCTGGCGCTGGCTGTATGCCGGTGGCCAACTGAAGGTTTCTTCTGCTCAGTCGATAAGCGAAGCTTTACGGGAGTGCAGTCATGCCTCGCTGGTGCCGACTCAGCTGTGGCGGCTGCTGGAGCAGCAACAGCCGTCGGCGCTGCGTGAAGTGCTTCTTGGCGGGGCAGCCATCCCTGTTGAACTGACGCAGCAGGCTGAAGCGCGCGGCGTCCGATGCTGGTGCGGCTATGGCTTAACCGAGCTGGCTTCGACGGTCTGTGCGAAGCGCGCCGATGGGCAGTCTGACGTTGGCGAACCTCTGCCGGGGCGGGAGGTGAAAATCGTCGATGAAGAGGTGTGGATCCGCGCGGACAGCCTGGCCAGCGGCTACTGGCGTGATGGCCAGCTTGTTCCTCTGGCAAATGAACAAGGCTGGTTTACTACCCGTGATAGAGGCGTTTTGCAGGCGGGACGCCTGACGATAATGGGACGCCTTGACAACCAGTTCTTCAGCGGCGGGGAAGGCATTCAGCCGGAAGAGGTGGAGCGGGTCATTGCGACACATCCTGCGGTACAGCAGGTGTTTGTGGTGCCCGTTGATGACGCTGAGTTTGGACAGCGGCCGGTTGCCGTTGTTGAGACTAATGCGGAATGTGATTTTAACGAGATTGCCGCCTGGCTTGACGGCAAGTTGCCTCGTTTTCAGCGGCCAGTGCGTTGGATAGCGCTGCCGCAGGAGTTAAAACAAGGCGGGATTAAAATCTCCCGCCATAGGCTAATGGAATGGGCAGCAGGGGCATAACCCCTGCAATCTATTACTTATCGTTCTTAAGCGCTTTGAGTGCGTTAGCCACTCCCGCGCCGTATTCAGGATGGACCTGGCTGAACAGACAAATCTGTCGCGCCTGAATACTTTCCGGCACGTCTTTCATCTCCCCGGCGATACGCGCAAACATGCGCTGATGCTCCTCATCGCTCAGCAGGTTGTACAGCGCCCGTGGCTGACTGAAATAGTCGGCATCTTCGCGATGGTTCCAGTGGTCGGCCGCGCCTTCAAGGCTTAGCGGCGGCTCGCTGAAATCTGGCTGCTCCTGGAAAACGTTGAAGCTGTTTGGCTCGTAGGTTGCGCCGTTGCCGCTGTTGCCGTCCACGCGCATCGCACCATCGCGGTGATAGTTATGGAACGGACATTTTGGCGCATTCACCGGGATCTGATGATGGTTCACGCCAAGGCGATAGCGGTGCGCATCGCCGTAGGAGAACAGGCGCCCCTGCAGCATTTTATCCGGGGAGAAGCCAATACCCGGCACGACGTTTGCCGGAGACATCGCCGCCTGTTCGACATCCGAGAAGTAATTTTCAGGGTTGCGATTCAGTTCGATATACCCGACCTCAATCAGAGGGTAGTCGCCGTGCGGCCAGATCTTGGTCAGATCAAACGGGTTGTACGGTGTTTTTGACGCTTCGGCTTCCGGCATAACCTGAATGAACAGCTTCCAGCGTGGGAAGTCACCGGCCTCAATGGCTTCGTACAGATCGCGCTGCGAGCTTTCGCGGTCTTCAGCGATGATTTTTCCCGCTTCTTCGTCCATCAGGTTCTCAATGCCCTGTTGGGTTTTAAAGTGGAATTTCACCCAGAAACGCTCATTGTCTTTATTGATAAAACTAAAAGTATGGCTGCCAAAGCCGTGAATGTGACGATAAGAGCGCGGTAAGCCTCGGTCGCTGAAATCAATGGTCAGTTGGTGAAGCGCTTCCGGCAGATGTGAGAAGAAATCCCATTTATACGTCGGGTTACGCAGGTTGGTGCGTGGGTCGCGTTTTACGACGTGGTTCAGGTCCGGGAACTTGAGCGGGTCACGGAGATAGAACACCGGCGTGTTGTTGCCCACCAGGTCCCAGTTGCCTTCCTCGGTATAGAATTTCATGGAAAAACCGCGGATATCTCGCTCGGCGTCGGCGGCGCCACGTTCACCGGCAACGGTGGAGAAACGCATAAACATTTCTGTTTTTTTGCCGACTTCCGAAAAGAGTTTTGCTCGGGTGTAGCGGGTGATGTCGTGAGTAACGGTAAAATGGCCGAAAGCACCAGAACCTTTGGCGTGCATACGGCGCTCGGGAATAACCTCCCGGTCAAAATGCGCTAACTTTTCAAGAAACCAGACGTCCTGAAGCAGCATAGGGCCACGCGGGCCTGCGGTAGCGACGTTGTTGTTATCGGCAACGGGTGCGCCTGCGGCGGTGGTTAATCCTTTCTTGCTCATCAATGCCTCCCTAAGACCTGGGTCAAGTAGTTACAGAAAAATGTTAAATATAGACCATATTTATAATGTGGCTACATTCATTGCCGGAACACTTTTGCACTTTCCACCGTCGTGGTTCATTGATCTTATCCCCGGAAATGCGGTCTTTTCATTTCCTTACACTCAAGGAAATATTGGCATTTCCTAACGCGTTAATAAGATAATGCGCCACGCCATCCGATGGCGTTTTCAAGGGCAGCCCTTTTTCTTTTTCAGGAACCAAGGAATGAATAAATTACTTTTAGCCGGCGGCGCGGGTTTGCTGCTGGTTTCTGCAGGTGCCAGCGCGATTGGCGTGAGTGCTGAAGTCGGCAAGGAATACACTAATCTCGGCGTGGGTTTTGGCACCGAAAGCAGCGGCATTGCGGTAACCGGTAACTATGCGCATAACGACGACAACGGCGACGCCGTGGGTCTTGGCCTCGGCTTTAATATTCCTCTGGGGCCGATGATGGCTACCGTAGGCGGTCGTGGCGTTTACCTACATCCAAAAGATCGCAAAGAAGGCTATGCGATTGCGGCCGGTGGCGGTCTGAAATGGCCGATCACGCCTGATATTGCCGTATTTGGTGATTACTATTATTCCCCGGACTCTCTGTCCAGCGGCGTGAAGGACTATAAAGAAGCAAGCGCCGGCGCAAGCTGGAACTTTATGCGTCCGTTCTCGGCCCAGGTGGGATATCGCTACATTAGCCTCGGCGGCAAAGACGGTGACCGGACTGATACCGTTGCCGACGGTCCGTATGTGGGCGTCAGCGCCAGCTTCTAATCCTTCAACGCGGCTTTTAGCCGCGTTGAAGTTGCTGACAAAGAGGAAAAAATCGTGGTTTTTTCCTCTTTGTGGTTATCAGCCGAAAATCAATGAATTGATTTTCCAGTTTTTTGACGAATCCTTTGGAGTTTTTTCTATCACCAGAGATTGGTCAGTAGTCTAAGCGCGGCTTTTAGCCGCGTTTTTTGTGCCTGCCGTTCCCCGGAGCCTGCGCTATAGTGGGGCGTTCCCTTGCTGCGGAGTAAAAGATGTTAAAAGTAGAAATGCTGTCAACCGGCGACGAAGTGCTGTACGGGCAAATTACCGATACCAATGCAGCCTGGCTTGCCGACTATTTCTTTAACCAGGGTTTACCGATGTCGCGCCGCAATACGGTGGGCGACAGCCTGCCAGACCTGGTTGCCGTGCTGAAAGAGCGTAGCCATGAAGCTGATGTGCTGATTGTTAACGGTGGTCTGGGGCCAACCAGCGATGATTTAAGCGCGCTGGCGGCGGCTACCGCTGCGGGCGTTGAGTTGGTTGAGCATGCCGAATGGTTAGCCTGGATGGAGCAGTTCTTCGCCGAGCGTGGGCGAGTGATGGCCCCGAGCAACCGCAAGCAGGCACAAATTCCGGCCAACAGCGAAATGATCGACAACCCCGTTGGCACCGCCTGTGGTTTTGCATTGAAACTAAACCGCTGCCTGATGTTCTTCACCCCCGGCGTGCCATCAGAATTTAAGGCGATGGTAGATAAAGAAATTATGCCCCGGCTACGCGCGCGTTTTACGCTCCCTGAACCTCCAGTATGCCTGCGTTTAACCACCTTTGGGCGTTCTGAAAGCGAGCTGGCGCAATGCCTTGATCCGCTGACGTTGCCGGATGATGTGGTGATGGGCTATCGCTCATCCATGCCGATTATCGAGCTTAAGCTCACCGGCCCGGCCAGCCAGCGTGAGGCGATGGAAGCGGTATGGCCAGAGGTGCGCCGTGTCGCCGGTGATAGCCTGATTTTTGAAGGGACCGAAGGGCTGCCTGCGCAAATAGCACGCCGCCTCGTCGAGCGTTCACTGACCATCGCCGTGAGTGAACAGTTTACCGGCGGTCTGCTGGCGCTGCAGTTGACGCGGGCACAGGCTGCGCTGAAAGCAAGTCATGTTCTGCCGCAGGAGGCTGGCATGCTGACTGATGCGCTGCAGTCCAGCTCAGACCTGCGTATGAACCAGCAGAGCGATGTGGCCCTGGTGATTGCCGGTGAGGAAGCACAGCAGATTAATTTTGCGCTTTCCACACCAGCCGGCACCTTTGGTCTTGGCGTGAAGTTTGGCACCAGCCGCCACGCGTTGGCAATACGCCAGGAAGTCTGCGCCATGATGGCGCTTAACGTGCTGCGCCGCTGGCTCAACGGCCAGCCGCTGGAAACCGAGCACGGCTGGATTAAGGTCGTAGAGTCAGCCAGCCTTTAGGCTTCAGGCGAGCGCCCGTGCCAGCAGCGTAATCGGGTGCTCGCAGCGTTTGCTGGTCGACATCTCTATTTGCCATTTACAGGTTTCACAGTCGGTAACCACCAGGTCAACGCCGCTCTCTTCTATCTGCTGGAACAGCGGCGCGCCGATGCGCTGAGAGGTCGGATAGTTTTCTTTTTTAAACCCATAGGTGCCGGCGATGCCGCAGCATTGGGAGTCCAGCATCACCAGCTCCACGCCGGGAATTCGACGCAGCAGCTCAACGGAATAAAGCGTCCAGCCCATTTTCTCCATGTGGCAAGGTGTATGGTAAACAATGCGTAGCGGCGTGTTTTTTAGCGCCAGCCTTCTGCCATCTTCTTCCAGCAGTTTCCAGATATAACGCGTGGCGAGCTCAATGCGATCGCGAACCGGGGTGGTATCCACGCCGAGAATATGCGGATATTCATCGCGCAGGGTGAAAGTGCAGGTCGAAGAGGTCGCCAAAACCGGCAGCCCGCGCTGGATAACCGCTTCTTCCAGCGAGCTGGCGTTCACCTTCGCCTGTTTTTTTGCCTTTTCGATAAAGCCATTGGCGATGAGCGGCACGCCGCAGCACTTTTCTCTTTTCAGCAACTGGACGCCGATGCCCATCGCGTTAAGCACTTTAACCATGTCTTTGCCAAGCTGCGGATGGTTGTAATTCACAAAGCAGCCGTGGAAGAAAGCGACCTGCTGCGGGAAGCTGGCCTGGTGCGCAGCCTGGCGTCGATACCACTGACGGAAAGTGCCAAAGGAGTATTTAGGCAACTCACGATGGGAATCAATGTTTAGCGCTTTGTCCAGCAGCTTACGTACGGGCTTCATGCCGGTAGCGGCGTTGACCAGCGGAGCGAAGGGCGTGGAGAGCGTGCCCATTAAATCGGTATGGCTGAGAATCGCGTCGCGCAGGGAAGGTTTATGCTCGCCGTATTTAGCCCGCGCCCGCTGGATAATGTCGCCAATGTTGACCTCAGACGGGCAGGAGACTTCGCAGCGCTTGCAGTTGGTGCAGTACTTTAGCGCGTCGTCATACAGCGAAGGATCTTTCAGGCGCAGCCTTTCCCCGTCGGGCCCGGCCTGTTTGGGACCCGGATATTCCGGGCGTACGCGGCTTACCGGGCAGGCCGTGGTGCAGACCGTGCACTTAATACAGCTTTCAAAGCTGGTTTCATCAAGCAGGTTCATGGCAAGCCTCCGCGGCAACAAGGATTTGATCGGCCACACAGAGCGCTGTGAGCATTGAAACACCTCCACCACATCCCTGCTGAATAGGGTCAAAGCCGCCCAGCACGGAACCGATGGCGTAGAGATTTTTTGTGTATTCACCGTGGTGGAACGGCTGGAAGTGGTTATTCACGGTAAGCCCAAACTGCAGCCACGGCTGTGGCGTAAAGAAATCTGCCTTACTCCATGAGGCGCGATCCTCCGGCACCTCAACGTCCAGCCCGAAGATGGGCTCGCTGACCTGATGTCGGCTTGCTGCCAGTCCGCCGCTGAAAAAGCTCCCGCTGGCCAGAATGACATGGCGGGTACGCAGCGGTACTTCACGGTGATTTTTGGTGAACAGGGCGTTGATGCAGCCTTGTTCAAGCTGAGCGCCCGTGACGGTATCACCCGGCATGATAAGCCCGCCCAGGGCCTGAAAATGGCGGCGGAGCGCATTGTGGAGCTGCATTCCAGGTACCGAAGGTGGCAGCGTTGGCAGCAGTTTTACCGGCACATTGAGTGCCTGTTCAACGGCCTCAACAGTTCGACCTTCGAGACCGAGGCAGGCGGGCAGAATCATGGCCTCGCCGCTGCCCAGCATTAGCCTTAGTTCATCCACCAGCGCCGGGAGGTTTTCCGGCAGATCCAGCACCCGGGCGATGTTTACGGCACGAAACTCGCTTGGGTTATTACGCAACACGTCAAGCACGGGCAAGGTGAGTTCGGCGACGTGTGTGACACAGCCCGAGGACGAAAGCGAACCGGCCACCAGCTCTGCCTGAAAGTCCAGAAAGCCTGCGATATTAATCACCGTCACTTTTTGCCAGGGCAGCGGAGCCTGCGGGACTTCCGGCGGGCTGAGCCAGCTGGCTCTTTGCTTGCCCAGCGGCGTGATTCTGAGATGGTTCTGGCGGTAATGACCCGTCAGAGGAATGCCTGCTCTGGCCAACAATCGTTCACTTTCTGCGGCGAGCGCCAGCACGCTTTCTTTGCCCATCAGACTGTAAGGATGCCGGGGGGCTTGTTCCGCCAGGCTTTTCAGCGCGGCCTCTGGTTCATGAACTGGAGTACCGTCCGGCAGCGCCGAAAGTAAATCCAGCGAACCAGAAGAGAAGTGCAGCGCGCTTTGTCCGCGACTGACGATGGCGCAGCGCTGACCGTTTTCCGCCAGCTTTATGCCAGCGGTCAGCCCGGCCAGGCCGCCGCCGATAATGATGGTGTCGAATTTCATCCCTGTTCTCCGTTATCCAGGCCGCACAATCCCTGGTAGACCCAGGCGGTAAATTCACTTTCCCGCAGCGCATTTCCCCAGGCGACAGGGCGAACGCCCTTCCAGCGTTCGTTCAGGAAGTGAGAAAGCTGTTCCAGCGATTGCGCGGGCGTAGTGAGCTGAAAACGCTGCAGGAGACCGGCAGCCCGGCAGGCGCACAGCTCGCCCTGGCAGGTGCCCATACCCACGCGCGTTCTGCGGCGTAAATCGCCCAGGCTTTTTACGCCAAGGGCATCGATGGCATAGCGAACCTCGCCGGAGGTGACGGCTTCGCATTCGCAAACCAGGCTGTTGCTGAGGCGGTTGTTATTGAGCAGTCGTGTCGCACGGTCACCATGTCGCCAGACGGCGGAGCCGCGAATCGTAGGCGGTAAGGAGATAACTTTGCCCAGCGTTTGCTCCGCCGTGTGTTCGGATCCCGGCAGCGACGTCGAGGCGGTAGAGCAGGGCGTCGTGTTCCCCAGCCGCTTGCAAACCAGGTCCGTTGCCCATTCCGCCATCAGGCGGTAGGTCATGAGTTTGCCTCCGGTAATGGTGATAAAGCCGTCCATACCGTCGCGTTTCGCGTGGTCCAGCAGCACAATCCCACGGCTGACGCTGCGCCCGGTAGGATCGTCGTCGCTGGCAACCAGGGGCCTGACGCCAGCGTAGGCCCGAAGAATACGGGTTCTGCCCAGTACAGGAGCCAGTTTTTCACCTTCGCGGATCAGAATATCCACCTCATCCGGCGTGACGCACATCTTGTCGATCTGGTCGTAGTCGATATGCGTGGAGGTGGTGCCAATAAGCGAGATAGTGTCACCGGGGACAAGTATATCGGCGTCTGCCGGTTTACGGCAGCGGTTGATGACCATGTTATTGATGCGATGCCCGAGGATCAGTAATGCCCCTTTTGCCGGGAACATTTTTACGCTGAGATCTGCGTATTCTGCGATGCGTTGCCCCCAGATCCCTGCGGCATTCACCACCATTTGCGCTCTGAACTCTCCTGCCTGTCGGGTGAGATGATTGTATACGCGTACGCCGCAGACCCTGGATCCTTCGCGAATCAGGCCGGTAATTTCGCAGCCCGTCAGAACTTCAGCCCCGTGTTCCTTCGCATCGAGCATATTGGCGGCGGTCAGGCGAAACGGATCGACCGTGCCATCCGGCACACGAACGGCGCCAATTAACGTTGGGTTTGCGGACGGCTCCAGCCGCAGCGCCTCTTTGGGATCCAGCGCTTGTGCATCGATACCGGCCCGACGGCAGGCGGTGATAAACCCGCTTTGAAACGCCAGGTCATCTTCCGGCAGAGTGATAAACAAGCCGTCCGTGGGCTCGATACAATGCCGCGCGATGCGCCGTAGAATGCGGTTTTCTTCGATGCACTCTTTGGCTGATTCCCCGTCGGTGACCGCGTAGCGTGCGCCGCTATGAAGCAGACCGTGATTGCGGCCGGTGGCGCCCGTCGCGATATCGTGACGCTCAAGCAGCAGTACTTTTAACCCACGGCGGGCGCAGTCTCGCGCTATCCCGGCGCCGGTCGCTCCGCCACCGATGATAATCACGTCCGTTTCTCTGCTCACATAGCGCTCCTTTGTCCCCTTTTTATTTATTGTTATTCAGCCACAAAGAAAGTGTGGAATGTTTGATTGCGAGCAAATTCGAGCAATAAACGAAAATTATTAATAAAAATATGCACCATTTCGCCTCTTTGTAATAAAAATGTAACATTGTGTGCGATGTTTCACAGTAAATACGCGCATAGATAACTACCATGCGCTCGCAAAAGAACATTTGGCCGGAGCCGCTTGCTCTCGCTGAACATCAACGCCACGGAGGCTCGTATGTTAAGTATCTTCAAACCCGCCGCGCATAAGACGCGTTTGCCAGAGGAGCAGATAGATCCGACCTATCGCCGCCTGCGCTGGCAAATTTTCATGGGTATCTTCTTCGGTTACGCGGCTTACTATCTGGTAAGGAAAAACTTCACCCTTGCGATGCCGTATCTGGTGGAGCAGGGCTTCTCCCGAGGTGACCTCGGTTTTGCACTTTCCGGGATTTCGATCGCCTACGGGTTTTCGAAATTCATCATGGGATCGGTTTCTGACCGCTCGAATCCGCGCGTTTTCCTGCCAGCCGGGCTGATTCTCGCCGCCGCCGTGATGTTATTTATGGGCTTTGTGCCCTGGGCAACGTCGAGCATCGCCGTGATGTTTGTGCTGCTGTTTGCCTGTGGCTGGTTCCAGGGCATGGGATGGCCGCCGTGCGGGCGTACCATGGTGCACTGGTGGTCGCAGAAAGAGCGTGGGGGCATTGTTTCCGTCTGGAACTGCGCCCATAACGTGGGCGGCGGTATTCCTCCGCTGCTGTTCCTGCTGGGGATGGCGTGGTTTAACGACTGGCATGCGGCGCTGTATATGCCTGCTTTTGCGGCGATTACTGTGGCGATTATCGCTTTCGGTTGGATGCGTGACACGCCGCAATCCTGTGGCCTGCCGCCGATTGAAGAGTACAAAAAAGACTACCCGGACGATTACAGCGAGAAAGCGGAAGAAGAGCTGACGGCGAAGCAGATCTTCATGAAGTACGTCTTCCCTAACCGCCTGCTGTGGTACATCGCCATTGCCAACGTGTTTGTCTATCTGCTGCGTTACGGCATCCTGGACTGGTCGCCAACTTACCTGAAAGAAGTGAAGCACTTCGCGCTGGATAAATCCTCGTGGGCCTACTTCCTTTATGAGTACGCGGGTATTCCTGGCACGCTGCTATGTGGCTGGATGTCGGACAAGGTGTTTAAAGGTAACCGTGGCGCAACCGGCGTGTTCTTCATGGTGTTGGTGACGATTGCCACCGTGGTTTACTGGCTCAACCCGCCGGGCAATCCGGGCGTGGATATGGCCTGTATGATTGTTATCGGTTTCCTGATTTATGGCCCGGTGATGTTGATTGGCCTGCATGCGCTTGAGCTTGCCCCTAAGAAGGCGGCAGGGACGGCAGCGGGCTTTACCGGCCTGTTTGGTTACCTGGGAGGCTCGGTCGCGGCCAGCGCGATTGTTGGCTATACCGTGGACTTCTTCGGCTGGGACGGCGGCTTTATCGTGATGATTGGCGGCAGTGTTTTGGCCGTACTGCTGCTGATTGTGGTGATGATTGGCGAGCGTAAGCATCACGATGAAAAAATGTTGAAGAACGGCTAAGGGGAACAGAATGAAACTGATGGCAAAATCATTACTGGCGGGCGTGGTGCTGGTGGCGACCAGCAGCGTATTCGCCCAGACCACGGACAAAATCGTGATTGCCCATCGCGGCGCCAGCGGCTACCTGCCTGAACATACGCTGCCAGCAAAAGCGATGGCCTATGCTCAGGGCGCGGACTACCTTGAGCAAGATCTGGTGATGACCAAAGACGACAGGCTGGTGGTGCTGCACGACCACTATCTGGACAGGGTGACTGACGTCGCGAAACGCTTCCCGGACCGTGCGCGTAAAGATGGGCGCTACTATGCTATCGACTTTACGCTGGCGGAAATCAAGTCCCTCAAGTTCACCGAAGGCTTTGATATCGTTGACGGCAAGCAGGTGCAGACCTATCCGGGACGCTTCCCGATGGGCAAATCCGACTTCCGGGTGCACACCTTTGAAGAAGAAATCGAGTTTGTACAGGGGCTGAACCATTCCACCGGTAAGAACATCGGTATTTATCCTGAGATAAAAGCGCCGTGGTTCCACCATCAGGAAGGGAAGGATATCGCGGCGAAAACCCTCGAGGTACTCAAGCGATACGGCTACACCGGCAAGCAGGATAAGGTTTATCTTCAGTGCTTTGACGCCGCCGAGCTTAAGCGTATTAAAAACGAACTTGAGCCGAAAATGGGCATGAACCTTAATCTGGTGCAGCTTATCGCCTATACCGACTGGAATGAGACTCAGGAAAAGCAGCCGGGCGGTAAGTGGGTGAACTACAGCTACGACTGGATGTTTAAGCCCGGCGCGATGAAGCAGATAGCCGAGTATGCCGACGGCATCGGCCCGGACTATCACATGCTGGTGGAGAAGGCATCGACCAAAGGCAACGTGAAGCTCACCGATATGGTGACCGAAGCACATGCCAGCAAGCTGACCGTTCATCCTTACACGGTAAGGGCGGACGCGCTGCCGGACTATGTGAGCGACGTGAATCAGCTGTACGACGTGCTGTACAACAAAGCCGGCGTGGACGGGTTGTTTACCGACTTCCCGGACAAAGCTGTGCGGTTTCTCAATAAGCCGTAATCGCTAATGAAAAAGGCCGCATTCGCGGCCTTTTTAACAACTACATCTCGATTTCTATATCGCCCCGGGCTTTGCAGCAACAGGGGAGAATTTCACCGGGCTGGATAAACGCCAGCGGCTCGGTCAGCCACTGCACTTCACCCGCCAGCAGCCGGGTGCGGCAAGAGCCGCAATAGCCTTCCCGGCACTGATACTCTACGCAGACTTTGTGTGACTCCAGCGCCGCCAGCAGCGAAGGGTGTTCCTCTTCGCTCATCAGCTGGGCGCCGGTAATGCTGAGCGTGATACGGCTCATTGCTTACAGCTGGAAGTTGCTCAGATCGTCGGTATCGACTTCCGAGTCAATCTGGCCCACCAGATAGGAGCTGACTTCAACTTCCTGCGGGGCAACCTGCACGTTATCGGACACCAGCCACGCGTTGATCCACGGAATCGGGTTAGAACGTGTCTGGAACGGCAGATCGAGGCCCACGGCCTGCATGCGGATGTTGGTGATGTACTCCACATACTGGCAGAGGATGTCTTTGTTCATCCCAATCATGGAGCCGTCGCGGAACAGGTACTCGGCCCACTCTTTTTCCTGCTGGGCGGCCAGCACGAACAGGTCGTAGCATTCCTGACGACATTCAACGGCGATTTCCGCCATTTCAGGATCGTCTTCTCCGCTGCGCAGCAGGTTCAGCATATGCTGAGTGCCGGTCAGGTGCAGGGCTTCATCACGGGCGATTAGCTTGATGATTTTGGCGTTACCTTCCATCAGTTCGCGCTCGGCGAAGGCGAAGGAGCAGGCGAAGCTTACGTAGAAACGAATCGCTTCCAGGGCGTTAACGCTCATCAGGCAGAGATACAGCTGTCGCTTCAGCGCGCGCAGGTTAACGGTGACGGTTTTGCCGTTCACGTTGTGCGTGCCTTCGCCCAGCAGATGCCAGTAGCTGGTCATCTCAATCAGGTCATCGTAGTAGCCAGAGATGTCTTTGGCGCGCTTGAGGATTTCCTGGTTGGTCACAATATCGTCGAAGACAATCGCCGGATCGTTCACGATGTTACGGATGATGTGGGTGTAGGAGCGAGAGTGAATGGTCTCGCTAAACGCCCAGGTTTCGACCCAGGTTTCCAGTTCAGGAATAGAGATCAGCGGCAGCAGCGCGACGTTCGGGCTGCGGCCCTGGATGGAGTCCAGCAGCGTCTGGTACTTCAGGTTGCTGATGAAGATGTGTTTCTCATGCTCCGGCAGTGCCTGGAAGTCGATGCGATCGCGGGAGACGTCCACTTCTTCCGGGCGCCAGAAGAAGGAGAGCTGCTTTTCAATCAGCTTTTCGAAGATGTCATATTTCTGCTGATCGTAGCGCGCCACGTTAACCGACTGGCCAAAGAACATAGGCTCGGCGAGCTGATCGTTTTTCGTCTGTGAAAAAGTAGTGTAAGCCATGAGGTTAAATCCTGTAATACGTCTGAAAAATCCCCTCGTAAGAGGGGATTAAGCGTTAAATCTTACATGCACCGCTTTCGCAGCCATCGTCCTGGATGGAAGGTGCCAGGTCATCCTGAGTATCTTCCGCACCGTCGCGGGTGTTTTGATAGTACAGAGTCTTCACGCCGAATTTATAGGCGGTGAGCAGATCTTTAAGCAACTGCTGCATCGGCACTTTGCCTGACGGGAAGCGCGTTGGATCGTAGTTGGTGTTGGCAGAGATCGACTGGTCGATAAACTTCTGCATCAGGCCAACCAGTTGCAGGTAGCCGTCGTTGCTCGGCATTTCCCACAGCAGCTCGTAGTTGTTTTTCAGCGCTTCATAATCCGGAACGACCTGGCGCAGGATCCCGTCTTTCGACGCTTTAATGCTGATGTGGCCGCGCGGCGGCTCAATGCCGTTGGTGGCGTTAGAGATCTGCGAGGAGGTCTCGGACGGCATCAGGGCAGAAAGCGTGGAGTTGCGCAGGCCGTGAGTTTTGATGGACTCACGCAGGCCTTCCCAGTCCAGATGCAGCGGTTCGTTGCTGATAGCATCCAGGTCTTTCTTATAGGTGTCGATCGGCAGAATGCCTTTTGCATAGGTAGTCTCGTTGAACCACGGGCAGGCGCCTTGCTCTTTCGCCAGTTCATTTGAGGCTTTCAGCAGGTAGTACTGAATGGCTTCGAAAGTCTTGTGCGTCAGGTTGTTTGCGCTGCCGTCGGAGTAACGCACGCCGTGCTTCGCCAGATAGTAGGCAAAGTTAATCACGCCGATACCCAGAGTACGACGACCCATTGCGCCGCGTTTGGCCGCCAGAATTGGGTAATCCTGGTAGTCGAGCAGGGCGTCGAGCGCGCGAACGGCCAACACCGCCATCTCTTCCAGATCGTCCAGGCTTTCAATCACGCCAAGGTTGAACGCGGAGAGCGTACACAGGGCGATTTCGCCGTTTTCGTCGTTGACGTCGTCCAGCGGTTTGGTCGGCAGGGCGATTTCCAGGCACAGGTTGGACTGGCGAACTGGTGCAATCGCCGGGTCGAACGGGCTGTGGGTGTTGCAGTGGTCAACGTTCTGGATGTAGATACGGCCGGTCGAGGCGCGTTCCTGCATCATCAGGGAGAACAGTTCGACCGCTTTCACGCGCTGTTTGCGGATGCTGTCGTCTTTCTCATATTTGGTGTACAGGCGCTCAAATTCATCCTGATCGGCGAAGAAGGCGTCATACAGCCCCGGTACGTCAGACGGGCTGAACAGAGTGATTTCTTCGCCCTTCAGCAGACGGGTGTACATCAGCTTGTTGATCTGTACGCCGTAGTCCATGTGGCGCACGCGGTTGCCTTCTACGCCACGGTTGTTTTTCAGCACCAACAGGCTTTCCACTTCCAGATGCCACATTGGGTAGAACAGCGTTGCAGCCCCGCCGCGCACGCCGCCCTGGGAGCAGGACTTCACCGCGGTCTGGAAGTGTTTGTAGAACGGAATACAGCCGGTGTGGAACGCTTCACCGCCGCGAATCGGGCTGCCCAGCGCACGAATACGGCCGGCGTTGATGCCGATGCCTGCGCGCTGGGAAACGTATTTCACGATCGCGCTGGAGGTGGCGTTGATTGAATCCAGGCTGTCGCCGCACTCGATCAGTACGCAGGAGCTGAACTGACGAGTCGGGGTGCGCACGCCGGACATGATTGGCGTAGGCAGAGAAATTTTGAAGGTGGAAACCGCGTCATAGAAACGTTTTACGTAGCTGAGACGCGTTTCACGCGGGTAGCCGGAGAACAGGCAGGCGGCGACCAGAATATACAGGAACTGCGCGCTCTCGTAGATTTCGCCAGAGACGCGGTTCTGCACAAGGTATTTACCTTCGAGCTGTTTAACGGCCGCGTAGGAGAAGTTCATGTCACGCCAGTGATCGATAAAATCGTTCATCTGCTCGAACTCTTCTTCCGTGTAGTCTTCCAGCAGGTGACGATCGTATTTACCCATCTCAACCATTTTCACGACCTGATCGTAAAGCTTTGGCGGCTCAAACTGGCCGTAGGCTTTTTTACGCAGGTGGAAAATCGCCAGGCGAGCGGCGAGGTACTGATAATCCGGTGCGTCACGGGAGATCAGATCGGCTGCAGCCTTGATGATGGTTTCATGAATGTCAGAGGTCTTGATGCCGTCGTAAAACTGGATATGGGAGCGCAGTTCAACCTGGGAAACAGAGACGTTATTCAGCCCTTCAGCGGCCCAGTCGAGTACTCGATGAATTTTATCCAGATTGATGCGCTCTTTGCTGCCATCGCGTTTTGTAACCAGCAGACTCTGATTCATGTGAGTTTTACCTGTCCGTGAGATGAGTTTTCCCCTGATTTATGCACATCCGTTAGCCTGTGACTAACTCTGTGGATAAATACTATATATAGGGGGTGGGTGACAAAATGGTCACTAGATGGTGAGTATTCTAGTAAGGAATCCGTTCAGTACAAGTATTGATTTCATCAATAAAATGAGGTTCCCCAGGGCGCTTTTTTCGTAAGTCCACGTCACGTAAGGCTTGAGGGAATTGTCAATGGGATGCAAAAAAAATGAAAATTTTGATCGGGTGCTGATTTCTTAAACTTCATCGATAATTGCGCAACCGTTCTGGCGCAATTATCGATAATCAATCCTTATACGATATGCCGATTTATGCTTCAGTATGCAGCATATAATTAACATCTACCCCAGGACCCAGCTTGAATGAGTCAGTGATTGGGTTGAAATGTAATCCGGTCATATGGCGCTCGCGCAGCGGGGTTTCATCCACCCAGCGTAAAAGCTCGGCGGGCTTGATGAACTTTTTAACATCGTGCGTGCCTTTTGGCACCATGCGCATCACATACTCAGCGCCGACGACGGCCATCAGCCAGGCTTTACCGTTGCGGTTGATGGTAGAGAAGAAAACGTGGCCGCCGGGTTTCACCAGGCGAGCGCAGGCGTGAACGACCGACTGCGGGTCGGGGACGTGCTCCAGCATTTCCATACACGTCACCACGTCGTACTGCCCGGCGTGTTTGCTCGCGTGTTCTTCGACCGTTTCCTGGACATAATTAACCTTAACGCCGCTTTCCAGCGCGTGCAGACGGGCAACCTGCAATGGTTCAAAGCCCATGTCCAGGCCGGTGACGTTGGCCCCTTCACGCGCCATGCTCTCCGCAAGAATGCCGCCGCCGCAGCCAACATCGAGCACGGTTTTGCCGAACAGCCCGCCGGCGCGCTGGTTGATATAGCCTAAACGCAGCGGGTTGATGCGGTGCAGTGGCTTAAATTCACCTTCCAGATCCCACCAGCGGGAAGCGACAGCTTCAAATTTGGCGATTTCCTCGTGGTCGACGTTCTGCGTAACCGGTTGGTTTTCAGCATTCATTACAGCGGTGACTCCTTGCAGATGTTAAGGCTGGCAGTATATCAGGCTAACGGCGTGAATAAAGCGCCGACAATTGCGTTGAGGTTTCCCCACACAGGGCCGGATGTGTTATAATTTGCGACCTTTGAATCCGGGAAAACAGTAGAGGGATAGCGGTTACATGAGCGACCTTGCCAGAGAAATTACGCCGGTCAACATTGAGGAAGAGCTAAAGAGCTCGTATCTGGATTATGCGATGTCGGTTATTGTCGGCCGCGCACTGCCAGATGTCCGCGATGGACTTAAGCCGGTACACCGTCGCGTGCTTTACGCGATGAACGTATTGGGCAATGACTGGAACAAAGCATACAAAAAATCCGCCCGTGTTGTTGGTGACGTTATCGGTAAATATCACCCTCATGGTGATACCGCGGTTTATGACACCATCGTCCGTATGGCACAGCCATTTTCCCTGCGTTACATGCTGGTCGACGGCCAGGGTAACTTCGGTTCCGTAGACGGCGACTCCGCCGCAGCGATGCGTTATACGGAAATCCGTATGTCGAAAATCGCCCACGAGCTGATGGCAGACCTGGAAAAAGAGACGGTTGATTTCGTCGATAACTACGACGGCACCGAAAAAATTCCGGACGTCATGCCAACCAAAATTCCTAACCTGCTGGTAAACGGTTCATCCGGTATCGCAGTCGGGATGGCGACTAACATTCCGCCGCACAACATTACCGAAGTCATCAACGGCTGCCTCGCGTATATCGAAGACGAGAACATAAGCGTTGAAGGCCTGATGGAGCACATCCCTGGTCCTGATTTCCCGACTGCCGCTATCATTAACGGCCGTCGCGGTATTGAAGAAGCGTATCGTACCGGTCGCGGTAAAATTTATATTCGCGCCCGTGCTGAAGTAGAAGCGGACGCGAAAACTGGCCGCGAAACCATCATCGTTCACGAAATTCCTTATCAGGTGAACAAAGCTCGCTTGATCGAGAAAATCGCCGAGCTGGTGAAAGACAAACGCGTGGAAGGCATCAGCGCCCTGCGCGATGAATCTGACAAAGACGGTATGCGTATTGTTATTGAGATTAAGCGCGACGCCGTTGGCGAAGTGGTGCTCAATAATCTTTACTCGCAGACTCAGCTGCAGGTTTCCTTCGGTATCAACATGGTGGCACTGCACCATGGTCAGCCGAAGATCATGAACCTGAAAGATATCCTGTCTGCGTTCGTGCGCCACCGCCGTGAAGTGGTGACCCGCCGTACTATCTTTGAGCTGCGCAAAGCTCGCGATCGCGCCCATATCCTCGAAGGTTTGGCGATCGCGTTGGCGAACATCGACCCGATCATTGAGTTGATTCGTCACTCGCCAAATGCCGCAGAGGCAAAAGCTGGCCTGATTGCCCGTTCGTGGGATCTGGGTAACGTTGCTGCGATGCTGGAACGTGCCGGTGACGACGCCGCGCGTCCTGAGTGGCTGGAGCCCGAGTTTGGTATCCGCGACGGCCAATACTTCCTCACCGAGCAGCAGGCTCAGGCGATTCTGGATCTGCGTCTGCAGAAACTGACCGGCCTTGAGCACGAAAAACTGCTCGACGAGTATAAAGAGCTGCTGGAGCAGATCGCAGAACTGCTGCATATCCTGGGCAGCGCAGAGCGTCTGATGGAAGTTATCCGTGAAGAACTCGAAGCAATGCGCGATCAGTTCGGCGACAACCGCCGCACCGAAATCACCGCTAACACCGCGGATATCAACATTGAAGACCTGATCAACCAGGAAGACGTGGTGGTCACCCTGTCTCACCAGGGCTATGTGAAGTATCAGCCGCTGACCGATTATGAAGCGCAGCGCCGTGGTGGCAAAGGCAAGTCAGCCGCCCGCATTAAAGAAGAAGACTTTATTGACCGCCTGCTGGTGGCTAACACCCACGACACGATCCTGCTGTTCTCCAGCCGTGGTCGCCTGTACTGGATGAAGGTTTATCAGTTGCCGGAAGCGAGCCGTGGCGCACGTGGCCGCCCAATTGTGAACCTGCTGCCGCTGGAGCAGGACGAGCGCATTACCGCGATTCTGCCGGTGCGCGAGTACGCAGAAGGCATCAACGTGTTCATGGCGACCGCAAGCGGCACCGTGAAGAAAACCGCGCTGACCGACTTCAGCCGCCCACGTTCTGCGGGCATTATCGCCGTTAACCTCAACGAGGGTGATGAGCTGATTGGCGTTGATTTAACCAACGGCAGCGATGAAGCCATGCTGTTCTCGGCCGCGGGTAAAGTGGTGCGCTTCAAAGAAGACGCGGTTCGTACTATGGGCCGTACCGCAACGGGCGTTCGCGGGATCAAGCTTGCCGGCGATGATAAAGTCGTTTCTCTGATCATCCCACGCGGTGAAGGTGCGATTCTGACCGTGACCCAGAATGGCTACGGTAAACGTACCGCTGCGGCAGAATACCCGACCAAGTCTCGTGCAACGCAGGGCGTTATCTCCATTAAAGTGACCGAGCGCAACGGCAGCGTCGTTGGGGCCGTGCAGGTGGAAGATACCGACCAGATCATGATGATTACCGATGCTGGCACGCTGGTGCGTACCCGCGTGTCTGAAGTCAGCGTGGTCGGGCGTAACACCCAGGGCGTAATCCTCATCCGTACTGCGGAAGACGAAAACGTTGTGGGTCTGCAGCGCGTCGCTGAGCCTGTGGATGACGAAGAGCTGGACAGTATCGACGGTAGCGTTGCGGAAGGGGACGATGATATCGCGCCTGAAGCGGATACCGATGATGATGTTGCTGACGAAGCGGACGAATAATCCAGAATAGTCTGTAAATAAAGGGTCGCTTTGGCGGCCCTTTAACGTTCTGACAGTAAAGGAATAAGCGTGGTTATTCCTTTACTGTGGTTATCTGAAGGAAATCAATGAATTGATTTCCCTGGTTTATTTGCAAATGCTCTCTGGAAGAACGATGCTTATCTAAGCTCAGTTCTGTATCTGGAAGGCCGCTTTTGCGGCCTTTTTTGTTTGCCGTTGCGGGACAAGGGTTTTGCGGCTACCTTAAGCGCATCTCCGTTCACTCGTCGCGTACTTTCAGGCCCAATTTGAAATACTTCGTCTCTTTTCGCAGCACCCTTAAAATTTCGCGCTACCTGTTCAGGGCGCTGGCGCTGCTGCTCTGGCTGCTTATCGCGCTGTTTTCCGTGTTTTACATCGTCAACGCGCTGCACGATAAAGAGTCGGAGATTCGCCAGGAATTTAACATCAGCTTTGACCAGGCCCAGCGCTACATCCAGCGCACTTCGGACGTAGTGAAAGAGCTGAAGTACATTGCTGAAAATCGCCTCACCGCGCCCAATGGCGTGCTTCCCCCTCTTGACCAAAGCGCGGATAAAACCGATGCGCCCACGTTTATGCCGCTGTTCCCGGACTCTGACTGTTCGGCGGTGAGCGTTACCTGGCGAAGCTCGCTGCAGTCGCTGTCCTGGTTCCTGCGCTATTGGCGCGATAATTTCTCCGCTGCTTACGATCTGAACCGGGTGTTCCTGATTGGCGGTGATAATCTTTGCATGGCAGATTTTGGGCTGCGTGATATGCCGCTGGAGCGGGAAAATGCGCTAAAAACGCTGCATGAACGCATCATGAAGTACCGCACCGCGCCGCAGGATGAACGAGCTAACAGCATTTACTGGATTGGGCAGGGGCCGCGCCCTGGCATTGGTTACTTCTATACGCTGACGCCGGTCTATCTGGCGAACCGTCTTCAGGCACTGCTGGGGATTGAGCAAACGGTACGTATGGAGAACTTCCTGACGCCGGGCACGCTGCCTATTGGCGTCACGATTCTGGATGAAAACGGGCACCCGCTGATTTCGCTGACCGGCCCGGAATCGCGCATTGAGCCGGAAAGCCGCTGGATTCAGGATCGCGCCTGGTTTGGCTACACTTCGGGCTTTAAAGCGCTGGTATTGAAGAAAAATCTGCCGCCGTCCTCGCTAAGCGTGATTTACTCTGTGCCTGTCGATCTGGTGCTGGAAAGCATCAGGATGCTGATCCTCAATGCGGTGCTACTCAACGTGCTGGTGGGCATTGTGCTGTTTACCCTTGCGCGCATGTATGAGCGCAGGATCTTTATTCCGGCTGAAAGCGATGCTCAGCGGCTGGAGGAGCACGAGCAGTTCAACCGGAAGATTGTCGCGTCTGCGCCTGTTGGCATTTGTATTCTGCGCACGCAGGACGGTACCAATATTCTGAGTAACGAACTGGCGCACAATTACCTCAATATGCTGACGCATGAGGACAGGCAGCGGCTAACGCAGATTATCTGTGGTCAACAGGTCAATTTTGTCGATGTGATGACCAGTAATCACACCAATCTGCAGATTAGCTTCGTGCATTCGCGCTACCGTAATGAAAACGTGGCGATTTGCGTGCTGGTTGACGTTAGCGCCCGCGTGAAGATGGAAGAATCTTTGCAGGAGATGGCTCAGGCCTCGGAGCAGGCGAGCCAGTCGAAATCCATGTTCCTCGCCACCGTCAGTCACGAACTGCGTACGCCGCTGTACGGTATTATCGGTAACCTGGATCTCCTGCAGACCAAAGAGCTGCCTAAGGGCGTGGACAGGCTGGTCACGGCGATGAATAACTCGTCCAGCCTGTTGCTGAAAATCATCAGCGATATTCTCGACTTCTCGAAAATCGAATCAGAGCAGCTGAAAATTGAGCCACGTGAGTTTTCACCGCGTGAGGTGATGAGCCACATCACCGCCAACTATTTGCCGCTGGTGGTTCGCAAGCAGCTGGGGCTGTACTGCTTTATCGATGACGATGTGCCGCTCACCCTGCAGGGCGATCCCATGCGGTTGCAGCAGGTTATCTCCAACCTGCTGAGTAATGCGATTAAGTTCACCGATATTGGCTGTATTATCCTGCATGTTTCGATCAGTGGGGATTACCTGAGCTTCCGGGTTCGCGATACCGGGGTGGGGATCCCGACCAAAGAAGTCACCCGGCTGTTCGATCCGTTCTTCCAGGTTGGCACCGGCGTGCAGCGCAATTTCCAGGGAACCGGGCTGGGGCTGGCGATTTGCGAAAAGCTTATCAGCATGATGGACGGCGATATTTCGGTGGATACCGAATCGGGAATGGGCAGTCAGTTCACGGTTCGCATCCCGCTGTATAAAGCGCAGTTTGCACCGAAGAATAATGTCGAAGGGCTGGCGGAAAAGCGCTGCTGGCTGGCTGTTCGCAATGACTACCTCAGCAGTTACCTGGAATCCCTGCTGATTAAAAATGGGCTACAGGCGCAATCATGGTCGGGTGAAATGCCGGGAAGCGACGATATTCTGATTACCGATGATAATCTGGCGACGCCTTGGGGCGGTCGGGCGGCGATTGTTTTCTGCCGCCGTCATATTGGTATTCCCGTAGAATTCGAACCTGGCTGCTGGGTACACAGCGTCGCGGCACCGCACGAACTGCTGCCGCTGTTGGGGCGGATTTACAGCATTACCGTGGATGTGCCAGGCAGTTCACCGGCACTGGCGGCGGCGAGTGAGATAAGCGAGCAGAACGATGACATGATGATTCTGGTGGTGGATGACCATCCGATCAACCGTCGTTTGCTGGCCGATCAGCTTGGCTCGCTCGGGTATCAGTGCAAAACGGCGAATGACGGGATTGATGCGTTGAACGTGCTCAGCAAAAATCATATTGATATCGTACTCAGCGACGTCAACATGCCGAACATGGACGGATATCGTCTGACGCAGCGTATTCGCCAGCTGGGGCTGACGCTGCCGGTCATTGGCGTGACGGCAAACGCGCTGGCGGAAGAGAAGCAGCGCTGTCTGGAATCCGGTATGGACAGCTGTTTATCTAAACCGGTAACGCTTGATGTGATTAAACAGACGCTGGCGGTTTATGCTGCCCGAGTGCGAAGTACACGCGATGCCTCGTAAATTAAGCTCATAAAAAAGCCCCGCAGTAAAATGCGGGGCTTTTTTTTCAGCGTGTTGCAGAGATTACTCTTTGTCCGCCGGCGTCAGGCTCACGGAGGAAAGGTAATTCAGCAGGGCAATATCGTTTTCCACACCCAGTTTCATCATGGCTGATTTCTTCTGGCTGCTGATTGTTTTGATGCTGCGGTTCAGCTTGCGGGCGATCTCGGTCACCAGGAAACCTTCTGCAAACAGGCGGAGGACTTCACTTTCCTTCGGCGACAGGCGCTTATCGCCATAGCCACCTGCGCTGATTTTTTCCAGCAGGCGGGAAACGCTCTCAGGGGTGAATTTCTTGCCTTTCTGCAACGCGGCGAGGGCTTTAGGCAGATCGGTCGGCGCACCCTGTTTCAGTACAATCCCTTCAATATCCAGATCCAATACCGCGCTAAGGATAGCCGGGTTGTTGTTCATGGTCAGCACGATGATCGACAGGTCCGGGAAGTGACGCTTGATGTATTTAATCAGCGTGATGCCATCACCGTATTTGTCGCCTGGCATGGACAGATCGGTTATCAGAACGTTGGCTTCAAGCTTTGGTAAGTTATTGATAAGTGCCGTGGAGTCTTCGAATTCACCGACAACATTCACCCATTCGATCTGCTCAAGAGATTTGCGAATGCCGAACAGAACAATTGGATGGTCGTCAGCAATAATTACGTTCATGTTGTTCATGTAATAGGCTACCTTGCTACAGCAGACTTTTGACGTAAGCATCAATGTCGCTGATATATTTTTGTATGTTTGAAGCATCACTTTCACGAATGTGGTGCTCCAACGTTTCACATAACTGTTTGCCGGGCACCAGATTCAGCATCGCAAACACGCCCTTCAGGCGGTGCGCAGTCTGAGCCAGAGCGGCAAAGTCGCCCGCTGCAGATTCAGTATACAGCCTGGTAACATCTTCCGGTACCGTGTCGACAAACAGCGCGTAATAACCGCTGGCGTGCAGCTGAGCGTTTTCGTCGCCGCCCAGAGGCGAATCCGGTGTGTCTTCTTCCGCCAGTTGGTTTTCAATCAGCTGCAGAACGGCGTCCTGCATCGCATTGCTGATATTAAAGTTTACCCGGAACTGGCCAGGTGCAATCTTCCGCATTCCGTTTTCATCATCGCTTAAAAGCAAGCCCGAAGCAGTAAGATTAGACGGATTATCAGTGAGGAAGATATCAAAGTCTTGACTCGCGAGCCTTTCGTCCGGGGAAATACAGTTTGCGCCCCAGTTTTCCAGCATTCTGGTCACAATGGTACGCACCTCATTGGAGGTGATATCCAGCATTGCCACGACATCATCCAGCAGTTTTTCTTCCTGTACTTCCGCCTGGGGTTCAGCGGCCATTCTGATGTGTAAATTATAGCGCGTGCCGATGTCCGGGCGCGTTTTGATGTTCAGGTGGCCGCCGAGCTTGCGCGCAAGGCGATCGCAGAGATAAAACGCGAGACCATTGGCCTGGCCGTAACGGTCTTCGCTGGTTTCGTTTAGGAACGGGAAGTGCAGATTATCCACTTCTCCGTTGCCGATCCCGTTGCCGGTATCCAGTACACGGAACAGCAGGCGATCCGGCCCGGCTTCCTCTTCGCAGATTTCAAGCGTGATTTTGCCAATCTGCGTTGTGGTCACGGAATAGTGCAGCAGTAGCTCGAGGATTTTGCGCAGCACGTCTTTGTCGCCGTGGCGTTTTTCATCGGCCGGCAGGTTGTTGTTGATCAGTAGCTGTAGCCCTTTACGCTTGATAATCGGCAGCATCGACAGCGCGACTTCATCGACAAGCGACTGAATGGAGAACTCGCCTGGACTGGTTTTCCAGCTGTCGGCTTCCAGCATGTTAAGGAGCTGGATCTCATCGACCAGGCGGACAATGGTCTGGGCATCGTTCGCCAGCTGCAGATGTTTACTGTCGTTAATTTCTGCTGCATGTTCCGCCAGTTGCTTAACCGGAAGCTGTAGGGCTTCACCAATATGCTGCATGAAAGCGGCCCGGCCCTGCTGATTTTTCTCATACAGGCGCTGTGCCTGCTTGAGCTTCTTGTTCACCAGAATTTCACGATCCTGGTCCCGGATAACAAAAATCTGCGTGCGCGGCGCTATCTGGCTGCGGAACTGGCGAATCTCATACAGCTCGTTGTTGACCGTGGCCTGAATAACGCCCTGGTGCTGATCCGCCATCGAAATGATGTTTTGCAAATTCAGATGGGGCAGCAAATGGTCGGCAATTTTGTTGCTTATTACCGTGCGATTGGCATCGAGATCGTGGACCAGCAGGCCAAGCGGCAGGATGGCCACGATCTCTTCGTTTAGCGCCCGCAGGATTTGTAGCTCACCGTTACCCGGATTGCTTTCTGCCTGGCGCTGGGGCTGCTGGCGGAAGGTTGCGAAGCCAAAAACGGCTAACCCGAGCAGCGCAATGTTCAGCAGTAAAGGCAGAAGAATGTTTTGCAGCGTATCCATCATCAGCGTACCAAACGGTACTTTCCACACTAGCTGGAGCTGAGTCGTGGCCACCGGCGCGGTGATTTCAATCCGGGCGCTATTAAAATTAATGCTCACGCTGTCCGGATCGTCTTTATCGGTTGCCGTGGCGGCGGCCCGCTGACGCTCATCTGGATCGAGCTGGAAGCTGTCCAGCGACATTGTCGGTGGAATAAGATCGTTAATCGGCAAATCAAATGCGACCACGGTGGCCAGATGCCCGGGCTGATTAAAGGTGGTTCGAAGCGTGAAGTAATGGCCGTTTTGCCAGTTTAGCTTGCGCAGCGACGAGAAACTTTCGCGCTCGTCCAGGGCATTCGCCTGCTGCAGCATCTCCGCCCGGCGTGAGTCTACGATGGTGCCGACGCCGGAGTCTTTGAAGCCGGAAGAGAGATCTTTTAGCGGCAGGGTAGAGACCAGGATCATGCTGTTGTCCTGGCCGTTCAGGTAGTACATCGACCACGGGCTGCTTTCGGCACCCCATAGCGTGTCCAGATAGCCGGATATCCGCTGCGTCATTTCCAGCGTAGAGCTGTCATGGGAGCCAAAAATCAGCGCCTCGGTTTTGCTGCGCGGTTTGTCGAGGTAATAGACATCCTGGCGCAGACGAGTTTCCTGCAGGTTTTCCCCGGAGGACGCCGGCGCGGTAGCAATGTTGTCGTAGATTTGCCACGTAGCATAGCGATAGGTTTCTACCCGCTTATGCAGAGCGTGGGTGATGTCGACAATCTGGTAGCTTTTATCCTTTAGCCAGGCATTGACGGCGCTTTGTACCAGCACGCCCATCGAGACAAGCAGGACAACGATCAGCAGCAGAAAGAAGCGAGTAATGTTGCCGGGGAACAGTGAGAATTTATTTAGCGACGTATTTTCAGACTGGCTCATTGTATGTACGCAACCCGGCGAAGCCTCGCCAATCCTGGATGATAGATAGCCCAACTGTGTGAGTGAGCCGTTTTGCCTTAGCATTTTAGCGCTTGCAGCGGCTAAGAATACCTTTATATGACGGTGCCGTCAGCAATCTGACGCAGTATAGGGGGTTCTCAGATTTTTTTCAGGTGACTGATTATTAGGAAAAATCCTTAAATAAGGATTTGCGTTAAGTCTTGTAGGCAATTTGTACAGCTGAAGAAGATTTGTACAAATATTGAAGGCTGGAATGTTGGGTCAGGGGGATATATTTTTTTAAGAAAAATCCGCATTCGATATGAAATATGAAGAAAAAAAGCAGATCGATTAATTAACAGACGTTACAAATTTCATCGTTAGCACAAGAATATTAAAGTTGTGTAAAGAAGGGTAAAAAAAAACCGGATGCATGCATCCGGTATTAATAGGGGTAAACGGACATTCAGATTCGAATGACGGTAATAAATAAAGTTAATGATGATAGCGATAATGATTCTATCGCCTAAGTTAAGAAAAAAATTATCATTCAGTGCTACTTTTTTATTTATTGTGTAATTCATTGATTTTATTTAATTGTTATTATTTTTTGATTATTGGTGCTTATATTTTTAGCTATTTGTGCTAAAAAAAGTTCCCTCATATTTACATTTTGATACATCTATAATGACAAATGAAACATCTATATAGTTTTCGTATCATATTCTTGTTGGATTATTCTGTATTTGTTTTGGACAATGAATTTGCCGACTGATTAGAGGGTTAATCAGTAAGCAGTGGTAAATAAAATAAGGCATATAACAGAGGGTTAATAAGATGAAAGTTAAAGCACTATCCCTTCTGGTACCGGCTCTGCTGGTAGCAGGCGCTGCAAATGCAGCCGAAATTTACAACAAAGACGGCAATAAATTAGACCTGTACGGTAAAGTTGATGGTCTGCACTATTTCTCCAACGATAAAGGTAATGACGGCGACAAAACCTATGTTCGCTTCGGCTTCAAAGGTGAAACTCAGATCAACGACCAGCTGACCGGTTACGGCCAGTGGGAATACAACGTTCAGGCAAACAAAGACGAAGGCGCAAGCGATCAGGCATGGACTCGTCTGGCATTCGCTGGTCTGAAATTCGGTCAGGGCGGCTCCTTCGACTACGGTCGTAACTACGGCGTAGTTTACGACGTGACTTCCTGGACTGACGTTC
This sequence comes from Cedecea neteri NBRC 105707 = ATCC 33855, assembly GCF_001571265.1. GTDB lineage: Bacteria > Pseudomonadota > Gammaproteobacteria > Enterobacterales > Enterobacteriaceae > Cedecea > Cedecea neteri. Next base: position 93,099 of record NZ_BCTL01000016.1, read on the forward strand.
TGCCAGAATTTGGTGGCGATACTTACGGTGCAGATAACTTCCTGCAGTCTCGTGCTAACGGCGTTGCAACCTACCGTAACACCGACTTCTTCGGTCTGGTTGATGGCCTGAACTTTGCTCTGCAGTACCAGGGTAAAAACGGTAGCCAGTCTGGCGAAGCTAAATCCGAAGGCGGTCGTGGCATTGTTAACCAAAACGGTGACGGCTTCGGCGGCTCCCTGACCTATGCACTGGGCGAAGGCTTCAGCGTTGGTTCTGCGATTTCCAGCTCTAAACGTACCGCAGATCAGAATGCTGCCGGCGTGCTGGGTCACGGTGACGATGCAACCACCTACACCGGTGGTCTGAAATACGACGCAAACAACATCTATCTGGCAACGCAGTACACCCAGAGCTATAACGCTACCGCCATCAACAAATCTGGCTTTGCTAACAAAGCGCAGAACTTTGAAGTGGTTGCTCAGTACCAGTTCGATTTCGGCCTGCGTCCATCCATCGCTTACCTGCAGTCTAAAGGTAAAAACATCGAAGGTTACGGCAGCCAGGATATCCTGAAATACGTTGATGTTGGCGCGACTTACTACTTCAACAAAAACATGTCCACCTATGTTGACTACAAAATCAACCTGCTGGACAAAAATGACTTCACTCAGGCAACCGGCATCGGTACCGATGACGTTGTGGGTGTAGGTCTGGTTTACCAGTTCTAATTCAGCTTAAGCTGACAAAGGCGCCGCAAGGCGCCTTTTTTATGTCTCAAACCTCAATGACTCGCCGCTTACTCCCGCTCCAGATAGCTTTTGCTGTACCCTTACTCCCCCAAAACTGGAGAATGACACCATGGATTTACGCATTATTCGCCACGGCTGGCTTGCCGTCGCTTTTTTCGCTCTGTCAGGTTGCGATAACGCTCAGTCTGATGCCACAAAGGCCCTGGTGCTCGAAGGTAAAACCATGGGGACTTACTGGCGCGTTAGCCTGGCGGATGTCGATGATGCTCAGAAAGCCTCGCTGCAGAAAAAAATTCAGGATCAGTTGGATGCCGACGATCGACTCATGTCGACCTGGAAAAAAGACTCGGCGCTTTCCCTTTTTAACCAGTCCACCAGCACTGAGCCGTATCCGGTGAGCGAGGCGATGAGTGATATCGTCACGATGTCGTTGCGCATTGGCGCGAAAACCGACGGGGCGATGGACATTACGGTTGGGCCTTTGGTCAATCTGTGGGGCTTCGGGCCCGATAAGCAGCCTCTGCACACGCCAAACCAGGCACAAATTGATGCGGCCAAAGCCTTAACCGGTTTGCAGCATCTGAAGGTGGTGAATGCTGCCGGTAAGCAGTGGCTACAAAAGGATCTGCCCGGGTTGTATGTTGATCTGTCGACTATCGGGGAAGGTTACGCCGCCGATCATCTTGCCCGTCTGATGGAGCAAAATGGCATTAGCCGCTATCTCGTTTCTGTCGGTGGGGCGGTGAGCACTCGAGGGACAAATCCGGCGGGGAAAGCCTGGCGAGTGGCCATTCAGAAACCTACTGACCGGGAAAATGCCGTGCAGGCGATGGTGGATATCAACGGCCACGGCATCAGTACTTCAGGCAGCTATCGCAACTATTACGAGCTGGACGGCAAGCGTATTTCCCACATTATTAACCCTCAGACCGGGCGACCTATCGAGCACAAATTAGTTTCCGCCACAGTCATTGCGCCAACGGCGATGGAAGCGGATGGTTGGGACACCGGGCTGATGGTCCTGGGGGAAGAAAAAGCCAAACAGGTTGCGGAGAAAGAAGGCCTGGCCGTTTACCTCATCAGCAAAGAAGGGGACGGATTCCGAAGCTGGATGTCGCCGCAGTTCAAAACCTTCCTGCTTGACGAAAAAAATTAAAAAGCAAGAAGCCGAGTTTTTCATCCGGCCCGTGCTGCCATGATGGTATCGTTAAGTTAAGCATGAGGTCGCGATGATGAAACAGACAAACGGCTATATCACAGATCAGCAGCGCTGGCAGGCGGTGGAACAGCGCGATGCAGGGGCTGACGGGCAATTCGTTTTTGCCGTCAAAACAACCGGTATTTTCTGCCGGCCCTCCTGCAGCGCCCGCCGTCCACTGCGTGAAAATACGGGGTTCTACGCTTCGCCCGAAGCGGCGCTTGAGGCCGGTTTCCGTGCCTGCAAACGCTGCCAGCCGGACAAGCTTGCCCCTGAGCTCCAGCGAGTCGCGCGTATCGAACAAGCCTGTCGTATTATTGAAGCCAGCGATTCGCCTCTCACGCTTGATGAGCTGGCAGGGCAGGTTGCTATGAGTAGCTTTCATTTCCATCGGCTGTTCAAAAGCGTCACCGGCCTAACGCCGAATGAATGGCAAAAAGCACATCGCGCTCGTCGGCTGCGTGGCGCCCTCGCGCAGGGAACAGAGGTAACAAAGGCCATTTTTGATGCTGGATTTCAGTCCGGCAGCGCGTTCTACCATCAGGCGGATGCTGCTTTGGGCATGACGGCGAGCCAGTACCGAAAGGGCGGGGCTCGTACGCACGTGCAGTTTGTGGTCGGCACCTGTCAACTGGGCGAGTTTTTGGTGGCGGAAAGCGAGCGCGGCATTTGCGCGATTTTGCTGGGTGAGAACGCCGAAACGCTCATTGTGGAGCTGGAAACTGAGTTTCCTTCTTCGCATCTTACGCCCGGTGATGAGGCATTTGCTTCTCGCGTGGCGCAGGTCATTAGCTTTATCGAATCCCCCACGGCTGAATTTTCGCTGCCGCTGGATATTCGCGGCACGGCATTTCAGCAGCAGGTATGGCAGGCGCTACGAGCCGTTCCGCCGGGATCTACCGTTAGCTATAGCGAACTGGCAGAACGTATAGGTAAGCCCGCCGCCGTGCGTGCCGTCGCCGGAGCCTGCGCGGCCAACACCCTTGCGGTTGCCATTCCGTGCCACCGAGTCATCCGCAGTGACGGAGGACTCTCCGGTTATCGCTGGGGCGTGGAGCGCAAACGCCAACTGTTGGAAAACGAAACGAGAAGGCAGAAAGAATAATGCTGGATTTGTTTGCTGATGATGCTCCGTGGGAAGAGCCGCTTGCCGAGGGGGCGACTATCCTGCGGCGCTTTGCGCGGGAAGGTGCCAATGCACTGATGGCCGGTGTTCTGCAGGTCTCTCAGCAGGCACCTTTTCGCCATATGGTGACGCCTGGCGGGCACACCATGTCGGTGGCAATGACTAACTGCGGCGCGCTAGGCTGGAGCACCAATCAGCATGGTTATCTCTATTCACCTCAGGATCCGTTGACCCGACAGCGCTGGCCGTTAATTCCGGAAGTCTTTCAGACTATTTGCCATCAAGCCTCAACGGCGGCGGGTTACCTGGATTTTGCACCCGATGCCTGCCTGATCAACCGCTATGCCGCTGGCACAAAGCTCTCTCTTCACCAGGATAAAGACGAGCCTAATCTGTGCCAGCCCATTGTTTCTGTCTCGCTGGGTTTGCCGGCCATTTTTCAGTTTGGTGGCCTGCAGCGCGGAGATCCTTTGCAGCGTGTCATGCTGGAGCATGGTGACGTTGTGGTCTGGGGAGGCGCCTCAAGGCTTTTTTATCACGGTATTCTGCCGCTCAAACCCGGTTTCCATCCTCTCACCGAACAATTCCGCTACAACCTGACATTTCGCCGTGCTTCGTAAGGTAAATAAAAATAAGAATTATTCTTGCTGTGGGCGGCGAGCCGTTTAAACTGCTCGCTGTTTTATTTGGCAGGTAGGGAATAATGGAGCTACTTCGTGTGGTTTATCGCCAGTATCGCTGGCCTTTCTTAATGGTCATGGCGTTAAGCCTGGCAAGTGCGGCGCTGGGCATTGGCCTGATCGCGTTCATTAACCAGCGTCTGATTGAAACCCCCGATATTACCCTGGCGGTTTTGCCAGAGTTTCTGGGGTTACTCTTGTTGTTGATGGCGGTGACGCTTGGCTCGCAGCTGGCACTCACCACTCTCGGCCACCATTTTGTTTTTCGCCTGCGCAGCGAGTTTATTAAGCGCCTGATGGATACCGATGTTGAACGCGTAGAGCAACTGGGCAGCGCGGCACTGCTGGCGGGGTTAACCAGCGACGTGCGCAATATTACGATTGCCTTTGTGCGTCTGCCGGAGCTGGTGCAGGGAATTATTCTGGCTATTGGCTCCGCGGCTTACCTCGCCTGGCTGTCGCCCAAAATGCTAGGTGTGACCACCGTATGGCTGGTGATTACCATTGTGGGGGGGTATTTGCTGGTGGCGCGGGTATACAAGCATATGGCTCAACTTCGTGAAATCGAAGACAAGCTCTATCACGATTATCAAACCGTTATCGAAGGGCGCAAGGAACTTGCTCTGAACCGCGAGCGTGCTGAGCGAATTTACGAAGACACCTATACGCCCCATGCCGCCGACTATCGAAACAATATTATCCGCGCAGATACTTACCATCTAAGCGCGGTAAACTGGTCCAATATTATGATGCTGGGCGCTATTGGCCTGGTGTTCTATATGGCTAACAGCCTGGGCTGGTCCGATACCAACGTGGCGGCAACTTTTTCTTTAACGTTGCTATTCTTGCGTACGCCGCTCCTTTCGGCCGTCGGGGCGTTACCCACGCTGCTAAGCGCCCAGGTTGCGTTCAATAAGCTGAACAAGTTCCAGCTTGCGCCGTACGATGCTGCTTTCCCCCGTTCGAAGGCTGCGGGAAACTGGCAGCAGCTTGAAATGCGCGATGTGGTGTTTCAGTACGGGGATAATAGCTTCAGCGTTGGCCCGCTGAACCTCACCATCAAGCGCGGGGAACTGCTGTTTCTGATTGGCGGTAACGGCAGCGGAAAATCCACTCTGGCCATGCTGCTAACGGGGCTCTATCAGCCTGTCAGCGGAGCGATTTATCTTGATGGTCAACGCGTCGAGACGCAGGTGCAGGATGACTATCGTAAGCTGTTTTCAGCGGTATTCACCGATGTCTGGCTGTTCGATCGTCTGTTAGGGCCACAGGGCAAACCGGCTAATCCTGAGCTGATCAATAGCTGGCTCGAGCGCCTGAAAATGAGCAGTAAGCTGGAGCTGGACAACGGCACCATTCTTAATCTCAAGCTATCGAAGGGGCAGCGCAAGCGCGTGGCGTTGCTGCTGGCAATAGCGGAAGAGCGCGATATTATTCTGCTGGACGAATGGGCCGCCGATCAGGACCCCCATTTCCGCCGCGAGTTCTACCAGGTTTTGCTGCCGTTAATGCAGCAAATGGGGAAAACGGTCTTTGCCATCAGCCATGACGACCACTACTTCATCCACGCCGATCGGCTTTTGGAAATGCGCCAGGGCCAGCTCAGCGAGTTGACCGGCGACGAGCGGGCACAAGCTTCACGTGATGCCGTGGCAAGAACGGGTCATTAAGTCAGTGCCGCCTAAACAAAGTTAAAAAAAACCAGCCAATTAAGGCTGGTTTTTTGTTTTCTTCATCCTGCCGCGCTATAAACTAACTCGTCATTTCCACGGAACAGCTTATTTATGACCGCCATTCAGAAGTACAGCACCAAAGAGCGTGACCAGGACCGGGCACGTATTCTGCAAATTCTGTTGACCAACAAAGCCGTTGCCAGCGGTATTCTGGCCAAAGAACCTTTCGCTGAAACACAAAGCGCCGAGCAGGATATCGCCGAGATAGTGACGCTGGTAGGACGACTACCCGCGCCGGATCTCGCGGATGTCCTGGAGGCCTTGCCCACGGAAGAGCGTTTAGCGCTATGGAGCCTCGTCACCGAGGATCGACGCGGTAGTGTTTTGGTTGAGGCTTCAGAAACGGTCTGGGATGACCTGATTGAAGATATGAGCGATAAAGCACTGCTCAACGCGCTGCGTCCGCTGGATATAGACGATCAGATCTACCTGGCACAATATCTTCCTCGCGATCTGGTCGGGCGTTTGCTGGCCACGCTGCCGCAGAACGAGCGTACGCAAGTTCGTCAGATCCTGCATTACGACAAGCACAGCGTCGGCGCGATCATGGATTTTGAAGTGATCACCGTGCGCCCTGATGTCACCCTTGCCGTGGTGCAGCGCTATCTTCGACTTCGCGGCAAAGTGCCGCAGAACACCGATAAACTGTTTGTTACCAGCCGGGATAAAACGCTTTTGGGCGAGCTGGATCTCACCGCGATTTTGCTGCATGCGCCGCAAACGCCGGTGTTTAAAGTGATGGACGATAACCCCACCTGCTTCGCACCGGAAGATCATGATGAACAAGCTGCGCGTACCTTTGAACGTGATGACTTGATCAGTGCCGCAGTGATTGACAGTAGCGGTAAGCTGATGGGGCGCTTAACGGTCGATGAGATCGTTGACGTGGTGTATGAGGAAACCGACAACGATCTGCGCCGCATGGGCGGCCTGAGCACCGAAGAGGACGTATTCGCACCGGTCAGTAAGGCCGTGCGCACCCGCTGGGCATGGCTTGCCATTAACCTTTGTACGGCGTTTGTGGCCTCGCGCGTTATTGGATTATTTGAACATACGATTTCGCAACTGGTGGCTCTGGCATCGCTGATGCCGATAGTGGCGGGCATCGGCGGTAACACCGGTAACCAGACGATCACCATGATTGTGCGTGCGCTGGCGCTGCAGCATATTCAGGCGGGTAACATCTCCTTCCTGATGCTGCGTGAGCTTGGCGTGGCGTTGATCAACGGACTGGTCTGGGGCGGAGTGATGGGGGGGATCACCTGGCTGCTGTATAACGACGCGGCGATGGGCGGGGTAATGACGCTGGCGATGATCCTGAATCTTCTGGTCGCGGCGCTGATGGGCGTAGTCATTCCGATGACGATGACCAAACTGGGTAAAGATCCTGCCGTTGGCTCAAGCGTGATGATCACCGCGATAACCGATACCGGCGGATTTTTTATCTTCCTTGGGCTGGCTACGCTGTTCCTGTTGTAAGAGCTCCCACAAAGCCGCCCGCTCAGGCGGCTTTTCTATCGTCTTTCCAGGTAAATTCCAGACACAAAAAAACCAGCCATAAAAGGCTGGTTTTCAATGTTTATTTGGTCGGCACGAGAGGATTTGAACCTCCGACCCCCGACACCCCATGACGGTGCGCTACCAGGCTGCGCTACGTGCCGACGCAGAGGAATAATAGTACATTTTTCCGCGTTGATTGCAAGGGAACCCGAGGCTAACTGTCTTATAAGTAAACAATTAGTTGGCGATAAAGCGCTTCTCGTCGGTCAGCACCTGCAGCAGTAAATCAAGCTGCGGCTTGGTCTCATTGATCCGTTTACCCTGCAGATCGTACATTCGATAGTTGCCGTTGTTATTGAGCACCAGCGTCATCTCAGGCGTTGTCACGGCCAGGGTTTGATTGTCTGCCCCAATGACCCAATTATTACGACGCGTCGCGGCAAATAAATCCTCACCCTGGGAATACTCATTGGCCGCCGTTTTAACGTGCAGCAAACGCTGCATCAGGGTGGTCATCACATCCTGATGATCGGTGAGTTTGGTGATGGTCTGCGCCGGCGTTCCGGGCCAGTGAATCACTAGCGGAACCTGGATGCGCGCGCGTGACCAGGCAAAAGAGTCCCGCTGGTTACCGAGCGGAATACCGTGGCCTGCGGTGATAATCACCACTGTGTTTTGTAGTTTACCTGCCGCTTCCAGCGCATCAAGAACGCGTTTAATCTGCTCATCAACGTTACCGGCTGCGCGTGAATAGCGTTGTTCAAAGCCCTGTTGATTACCGTTGTCGTCGAGGCTGGTGCCGTTAAAGGCGACCCAGGAGAACCAGCGATTGTCCTCGGAAGCATACTGGTTAAGCCAGCTAATCCACTGTGCCGCCGTCTGGCTGTCGTTCTGGTTTTTGGCCGGGCGCAGTGAGAAATCAGAAAGCAGAGCCTGGCGGTACATCGCCGAGTTAAAGCCGTCGGACGCAAACAGGCCAAGCTGGTATCCCTGCTGATTAAGACCGGTAATCAGTGCGGCAGGCGTGCGGCTTGAAAGCACGCCGTCCATATAAGCCGGGGAGATGCCGTAGAACAGGCCGAAGATGCCGCTGTCGGTGTTATTCCCGGAGCTCATATGTTGAGTAAAGCGAATATTGTCGCGGGCAAATGCCTTCAGCGCCGGCATATCTTTACTCACGGTTCCTGCATTCAGCCCGTCAACGGTAATCAGCAGCACATTGTTTCCGAGACCCATATCGCGGAATTGCAGATTACTCAGCGGATACTGGACCGACAGCGCTTCCGGGCTACCTTGCTCAACCAGCCTGCGCTGGTATTCCTGGGCATCCAGCAGACCGTGTTTTTCAAGGAAGCGACGCGCAGTCATTGGGTATGAGAGCGGCAGATTCGCTCGCTGCATAGTAATAGGGCGATAGAAGTTAGCATCCGCCCAGATGTACATCAGGTGGCTGCTAAAGAAAGAGATAAAGAACAGAATCACCAAAGGGCGCGCATATTGGCGACGACGCCCGAGGCTTCGCAGTTTTTGCCAGCTCCACGTCGCAAACAGCATCTCAATAAGCAAAATCACCGGCACACTAATAAACATTAGCTGCCAGTCGCGGGCCATCTCCCCCTGATCGGGGTTAATCACCAGTTCCCAGACGGTGGGATTAAGGTGGAGGTGGAAACGCGTAAAAACTTCGCTGTCTATCAGCAGCAGCGTCATGCCCGCCGTCGCTAAGGCCGCACTGATGAAGCGCAGCAGGCGCTGCGACATGAGGATAAATGTCAGCGGAAATATAAGCAGTAAATAGGCAGAAAATACCAAAAAGCTGAAGTGCCCAACGACGCTCAGCCAGGAATAAATCCTGCCCGTCAGCGTCGTTGGCCAGTCGGCGATAAACAGATAGCGGCTACCCAGCAGCATGGCCAGCAGGATATTAAACAGGGCGAACCAGTGCCCCCAACTGACCATTTGGGAAACTTTTTCGCGGTAGCGCTGACGGTTAGTCACCATAACTTGTTACGATAGTTCCTTAGTGGGCTTTATCTTCGCTCACCGAAGCTTGAAGCGCCTCAGCAAAGGAGCGAGCCAAAGGACGACGCTGAGCGGACGCCACGTCGGTGTTTATCAGATTGGTGACCATGTTTCCCAATACCATCAGGGAAAGATCGGTAGGCGCGTGGTGTTTTTCCAGCACGGCTGCCAGTTCGGTCAGCATCGCTTCAACTTGTTCGTCACTGTAGCGGGATGTTTGTGGCATAAATTCAAAATCATTCGTATTCGGGAAAGGGCATTATCTTACCGTAGCAGGGACGATTTTTCCGCTTTTTTATCACGACTTGCGTCCCGGTAGCGGCAGTGGTTGAATACCGCCCGGTCTTAAAGGAGAGTTTAACATGAGTCTGGATATCAACCAGATTGCCCTGCATCAATTGATTAAGCGCGATGAGCAGACGCTGGACGTCGTGCTGCGCGACTCGCTGCTGGCAACTGACGGCGCCGTCGAAGAGATGATGGCGGAACTGCATCGCGTATATAGCGCTAAAAATAAAGCTTACGGCCTGTTCAGCGAAGAGAGCGAACTGGCCGAAGCGTTGCGTCTGCAGCGCAATGGCGACGAAGATTTTCTTGCCTTTACCCGTGCGGCGACCGGTCGTCTTCGCGATGAGCTGGCAAAATACCCGTTTGCCGACGGCGGTATCGTGCTGTTCTGCCACTATCGTTACCTGGCGGTAGAATATCTGCTGGTGGCGGTGTTGAACAATCTTAGCAGCATGCGCGTTAACGAAGAGCTGGATATCAGCGCGACCCACTATCTCGATATTAATCATGCGGATATTGTGGCGCGTATTGATTTGACCGAATGGGAAACCAATCCGGAATCTACCCGTTACCTGACCTTCCTGAAGGGCAGAGTGGGACGCAAAGTGGCCGATTTCTTTATGGACTTCCTGGGCGCCAGCGAAGGGTTGAACGCCAAAGCGCAGAACAAAGGTCTGCTGCAGGCGCTGGACGACTTCACTAACGAAGCTCAGTTGGACAAAAACGAACGCCAGGCCGCGCGCCAGCAGGTTTACGCTTACTGCAATGAGCAGCTTCAGGCGGGTGAGGAGATTGAACTTTCTTCTCTGGCCGATGAGCTGCCGTGGGCGGTAGACGATAAGAACTTCCAGCAGTTCACCGCCGAGAAAGGCTATGAACTGGAAGAGAGCTTCCCGGCCGATCGCGGTACGCTACGCCAGCTGACGAAATACGCCGGTAGCGGCGGCGGGCTGACGATTAACTTCGATGCCATGCTGCTGGGAGAGCGTATTTTCTGGGATCCGGCAACCGACACCTTAACCATTAAAGGGACGCCGCCGAACCTGCGCGACCAGCTCCAGCGCCGAACCTCAGGCAAATAACCAACCAACACGGCCCGGGTTTTCAGCCGGGCCGTATCAAAACGCTAACGATTACGGCGACACCGTAGGGGCAGTATTCGGGATGTATTCTGGCTCCGGCCCTTCGCTTTCGGGCAGGCGCTGCAAATGGCGGATCTCAAGTTTTTGCCCCATCCAGACGGCGTGATCGGTATGATCGGCCCTGGGCTGCCCAGTGTTGGGATGCAGCAGCACGGTTAACCCGCAGCGGTTCAGCATCAGCCACGGCGCAAATCGCGCATACTCCTCCGGCATAAAAGCGACCTGGTACATCGGCAGCGCATGAGGGCCAACGGGCACATCGTGCCAGCGCCCCAGCAGCACTGAAAAACGCAGCGCTATCTCCGCCCGGATCCGCTCCGCAATTAGCCTTTGTTCAGGCGTCTCGAAATAGATATGGGCGTGGTAGCTTTGTATCGTCCTGATAGCCTGGATATCCTTCTCTACGGCGGGCACCAGCGATGCACCCGCAGGGATTTTTTCAACCATGGAATTTGTCTCTTTTAGCCAGGCGTGGCGTCGGAAATGCTTATATAACAAAAAACCCCGCCGAAGCGGGGTTTTTTTCGAACTAAACTCGCGATTAAGCGCGAACGAAGTCGATGTGAGTCAGTTTTGGCTTGAACGGGTGACGCTGAACAGCCTGAACTTTCACTTTTACTTCTTTACCGTCGATAGACAGGGTCAGAACTTCTTCGTAGAAACCAGGTTTAGCCTGCTGGTTCATTACGGAGTCGTGATCCAGTTCGATGGAAACAGGAGCTTCCGCGCCACCATAAACGATAGCTGGGAATTTGTTTGCTGCACGCAGGCGGCGGCTCGCACCCTTGCCCTGCTCTTTACGTTCTACTGCATTGATAGTAAACATTGAATGTTTCTCTTTAAATAAGCCTGCTACAGGCGACCCAGCAGCAGGTAAAGTTTTCTGCTTTGCGGATGCAAAAGCGGGCGGCATTATAGCCATATCTGACTCAGTCGGCAATGAAAAGTACCGGTTAGCCGCGTAATTCGTTGGCCCGGCGGAAGCGTCCCTGGTAGTCGAAAACCTTTTCACGCACGTTCCAGAACTGGCCATTTTTACGGGCTACCACAAAATCTGGATGGCGCAGCAGCGGCTGTTGAGCCACAACATCTGCAACGGTAATCCAGCGTAACGGCACGCCGGGCGCCCGCGAGTGTGGGCGGATAAACAGCTGTTCGAATGCCATACGCTGGGCCGGCGTATGGAGGCGGAAACGCTCGCTAACGTCTGCGCCATCTTCGTCGTAATAGGTGATTTTTAGCCAATCGCCTTTAGCGTCTCCGCCGGACTGTAGCGTCATGCCGCTGCAGCGCAGCACCAGGGCATCTTTCAGCTTCAGCGCCGCTTTAAGCATATCGTCCGGGTCCACCAGAATGTGATCGCACTGATGGCAGCGGCGGGCGGCGATATCGTTTTCAGCATTGCAGTTAGGGCAATTTTTGAAGCGGAAGCGATAGTCGCACTGCTCGCGCAGGCCGTCATCGTCTTCAAACCAGCCCTGGCAGCGGCGGCCAAAGTGTTCAATCACCTTGCCGTCCGCCGTTGTTTTCCCCCAGAAAGTATTGGCAAAACCGCATGAAGGGCAAAAGACCTGCACCGGCACGTTGTCGCTCTTCCCTTTGGTGCTACCCACTTCCGGCGTGAATAAGTCGTGCGGATTTCCGGCATAGTCGAGAATCAAGCAGTCTTTTTTCCCCGGAGAGAGGCGCAGGCCGCGGCCAACAATTTGTTGATAAAGGCTCACGGACTCGGTAGGGCGCAGAATGGCTATCAGGTCAACGTGCGGCGCGTCGAAGCCGGTGGTCAGTACCGCCACGTTCACCAAAAAGCGGAATTGTTGATTTTTAAAAGCCTCGATGAGCGTATCGCGGGCGGGGCCTGGCGTGTCGGCCGTAATCAGAGCCGCGTCGTTTACGGGCAGGAGGGCCGTTATCTCTTTCGCGTGTTCTACCGTGGCGGCAAAGATCATCACGCCGCGCCGGTCTGCGGTAAATTCAACGATCTGGCTGATGATATGCGGCGTAATGCGTTTTTGTTGTTTCAGCTCGCGGTTCAGATCCGCTTCGCTAAACAGCCCGTTAGACTGTGCCTGCAGGCGGCTAAAATCGTACTGTACCACCGGCATATCCAGCCTTTCCGGCGGCGTCAGATAACCATGCTTAATCATATAGCGCAGCGGGAGCTCGTAAATGCAGTCGCGAAACAGCGCTTTTTCATCGCCGCGAACCATGCCGTGATAATGAAACTGATAAATCCAGCCTTTACCGAGGCGGAAGGGGGTGGCGGTCAGCCCCAATAGCCGTAGCCTGGGATTGTTGCCGCGCAGATGCGCCAGAATTTGCTGATACTGACTTTCGTCGCTGTCGCCGATGCGGTGGCACTCATCGACAATCAGCAGGGAAAATTCCCCGTGAAAATGCTCGAGATTGCGGGCAACGGATTGAACGCTGCCAAATACTACTTTGCCCTGGCTTTCCTTGCGCTGCAGGCCCGCGGCGAAAATATCCGCTTCCAGCCCGAGAGAGACATATTTCGCATGATTTTGCGCCACAAGCTCTTTCACATGGGCCAGCACCAACACGCGCCCGCGCGCCACTTTTGCAAGCTCCGCAATCACCAGGCTTTTGCCCGCGCCGGTGGGCAACACGATGACGGCAGGTTCAGAGTGCTTGCGGAAGTAGTTGAGGGTGGCATCCACCGCTTCTTGCTGGTAAGGACGAAGAGTAAAAGACATGGCCGGGCGGTTTTTCAACCTTGTTATCAAATGACTGCAACGATTATGCCATAAAGCACGGTTTTACCTTGAGAGAGTTTTTGATGTCGCTATACTGGCAAACTAATTATCAGGCAAACCAATTTCCACCTGAATGTGGGCTTCAGCCCCTGCCGCACGCTCGCTTGTCGGCACCTTCATGAAACAGGCAATACACTAATGCGACTCGACAAATTTATCTCTCAGCAGCTCGGTATCAGCCGCGCTATTTCTGGCCGTGAAATCCGCGCTAACCGCGTCACCATTGACGGTGAAGTTGTGCGTGACGCCTCTTTTAAACTGCTGCCGGAACATCAGGTTGCGTTTGACGATAATCCTCTGGCTCAGCAGCATGGCCCTCGCTACTTCATGCTGAACAAGCCGCAGGGGTACGTCTGTTCTACCGACGATCCCGATCATCCGACGGTGCTTTACTTCCTCGATGAGCCGGTGGCGCACAAGCTGCACGCAGCGGGACGCCTTGATATCGACACTACCGGCCTGGTGCTGATGACGGACGACGGCCAGTGGTCGCACCGCATAACCTCTCCACGCCATCATTGCGAAAAAACCTATCTGGTTACGCTGGAATCACCGGTTGAAGAGGGCACGGCGGAGCACTTCGCCAAAGGCGTTCAACTGCATAATGAGAAAGATCTCACCAAACCTGCCGTGCTGGAGGTGATTACGCCGACGGAAGTGCGTCTGACCATCAGCGAAGGCCGCTATCATCAGGTAAAACGCATGTTTGCCGCAGTGGGTAATCATGTGGTTGGCCTGCACCGTGAGCGCATTGGTGACATCGCCCTGGATCCTGAACTGGCGCCAGGAGAGTACCGCCCGTTAACCGAACAGGAAATTGCCAGCGTTGGCATGCCCTAATCACCGGAGTCACTTTTGAGCCGTAAACAGAACTCTTCTGTCGGTATTATCGTTATCCTTGGCCTGCTGGCGATGCTTATGCCGCTGTCCATCGATATGTACTTACCGGCGCTGCCGATGATTGCCCAGGGCTTTAATGTCCCGGCGGGCAGCGCACAAATGACCCTCAGTACCTATATTTTGGGTTTTGCCATCGGGCAGATCTTCTACGGGCCGATGGCCGATAGCCTGGGACGTAAGCCGGTGGTGCTTGGCGGCACGCTGGTGTTCGCGCTGGCAGCAATCGCCTGTGCGTTTTCCCAGACCATCGAACAGCTCATTTGGATGCGTTTTCTGCACGGCCTTGCGGCGGCTGCGGCGAGCGTAGTGATCAACGCCCTGATGCGTGATATCTACCCGAAAGAAGAGTTCTCCCGGATGATGTCTTTCGTGATGTTGATAACGACCATTGCGCCGCTGGTGGCGCCAATGATCGGTGGGGCAGTGTTGGTGTGGTATAGCTGGCACACGATCTTCTGGATTCTGGCCGCCGCTGCGCTGCTCGCATCTGCAATGATTTTCTTCTTTATTCACGAAACCCTTGCGCCTGAAATGCGTCAGAAATTTAACTTGCGCACCACGGCCGGTAATTTCGCCACGCTGTTCCGCCATAAGCGGGTGCTGAGTTATATGCTGGCCAGTGGCTTCAGCTTTGCCGGGATGTTCTCATTCCTCAGCGCCGGGCCGTTCGTTTACATCGAATTAAACCATGTTTCGCCGCAGCACTTTGGTTACTACTTTGCGCTGAACGTCGTGTTCCTGTTCTTCATGACCATGATCAACAGCCGCTTTGTGCGCCGGGTTGGGGCCATCAACATGTTCAGGGCCGGGCTGTACATTCAGTTTGCGATGGCGGTGTGGCTAGTGGTCAGCAGCCAGCTGGACTTCGGTTTCTGGGCGATGGTGCTTGGCGTGGCGGTGTTTATCAGCTGCGTGTCGCTGGTGTCATCCAATGCGATGGCGGTCATTTTGGATGAGTTCCCGCATATGGCGGGGACGGCATCTTCACTGGCCGGGACATTCCGCTTTGGCATCGGGGCGTTAACCGGGGCGCTTCTCTCGGTGGCGACCTTCAACACGGCCTGGCCGATGATCTGGTCCATTGCCATTTGTGCGACAGCCTCCGTGCTGTTCTACTTTTACGCCAGTAAAACCCGCCACACGAAAGCCTGAAAATCGACGGGCGTTTTGTTC
This sequence comes from Cedecea neteri NBRC 105707 = ATCC 33855, assembly GCF_001571265.1. Lineage (GTDB taxonomy): Bacteria > Pseudomonadota > Gammaproteobacteria > Enterobacterales > Enterobacteriaceae > Cedecea > Cedecea neteri. The sequence goes on from NZ_BCTL01000016.1 coordinate 108,366, forward strand.
AAAAACGCCCGTTTCCTCCCTGATAATTCCCACAACGTATGTGCAAGTACAGGATATATGTTTCGCATATGTAAAAGGCTCAACTGTAAAAAGTCACAACTTTGTAGTTAAAAAGGTTGAGTTAGATCTCAGAAAGCGATACATATAGCGCCGAAACGCGTGCCATAGCACAAAAATAAAGCGTTAGTTTTGAAATCTATACATTGGATGTGAGCCGTTTTTATGCTCGTTTAAACGCAATTTATCAACATTGTGTTAACCTTTGTGTAAAGAGTTTGAGATAAATTGCCGATTGGAACTTCCGGGGAAATGAAATTGAACACCATACAACTGTCCATCGTGCATCGTTTGCCGCAGAGCTATCGCTGGTTGACGGGTTTTGCAGGCTCCAGAGTTGAACCGATTCCGCAAAATGCACAGCATGACGACGATTGCCTGATTGGCCTTAAGCTGCTTAGCCCGGATGGGGAAAAAGCGTGGCCGATCATGGATACGCTCAGCCAGGCGTTAAGCGACATAGAAGTGGACAGCTCGGTCGTGGAGTGTGAAGGTGAGCCGTGCCTGTTTGTTAACCTGCAGGACGAGCTGGCCGCGACCTGTCGCCTGAAAAACGTGGGCGTCGCCATCGCCGAATCTTTTTCCAGCCATAACCCTTTCTGAATTTCAGGCGAGCGCCAGCAGCTGACGCGTGTAGTCGCTTTGTGGGGCGCTAAATATCTGCCTGCAGTCTCCCTGTTCGACAACTTCTCCCTGACGCAGTACCACCATCTGATGGCAAAGCGCTTTCACCACCTGCAAATCATGGCTGATGAAGATATAAGCCAGGCGGTGTTTTTCCTGCAAAGATTTTAGCAGCGTCAGAATTTGGGCCTGAACTGACCGGTCGAGCGAAGAGGTGGGTTCATCCAGGACGATAAGCTGCGGCTGTAAAATCAACGCTCTGGCAATAGCGATGCGCTGACGCTGGCCGCCGGAAAACTCAGCCGGGTAGCGGTGCAACATGTCTGCCTGCAGCCCGACCTCTTCCAGCGCCTGAATCACTTTGGTCTGACGTTCTGCGGCGTTTAACGCCGGATGATGTACCCGCAGGCCTTCCTCTACAATTTGCAGCACATCCAGGCGTGGATTCAGTGCCGAATTAGGATCCTGGAACACGACCTGCACCCGACGGCGCAGCGGCAGCAGCTGTTTGCGGTTGAGCTGGTGGAGCGGCTGACCGTCGAACCAGACTGCGCCGGTAGAATGAATTAATCGCAGTAGCGCCAGGCCGGTGGTGCTTTTGCCCGATCCTGACTCTCCAACCAGCCCCAGGCTCTCTCCAGGGCGCAGCTCAAAACTGAGATTTTTCAGCCCGTAGTGATGGCCCACCGTTCTTTTCAGCAGGCCCCGGCGAATGGGAAACGCGACCTGCAGATCCTCAACTTTGAGCAGGGGGTTAACGCCCGCAGCAAGGGGGACGGGGTCGCCTGACGGTTCTGCATTCAACAGCTGTTGGGTATAAGGATGCCGGGGATGAGTGAACAGATCGGTGGTGGGTTGTTGCTCCACGCATTTGCCGTGACGCATAACCGCCACATTGTCCGCCAGCTTTTTCACGATACTCAGGTTGTGGGTGATAAACAGCAGGCCCATGTTCAGCTCCTGCTTCAACTCTTGCAGCAACTGCAGGATTTGCGCCTGGACCGAAACATCCAGCGCGGTTGTCGGCTCATCGGCAATCAGCAATTCAGGGCGGGTTAGCAGCGCCATCGCAATCATAACGCGCTGGCGTTCGCCACCGGACAGCAGGTGAGGGTAGTCCTGAAGCCGGGTCGCGGGGTTGCGGATCCCCACGCGATCGAGGCAGGTAAGGATCTCCGCACGGGCAGCTTCAGGCCGCATTCCCCGGTGCAGAGAGAGCACCTCATACAGTTGCTTTTCGAGGGTGTGCAAGGGATTGAGCGACACCATCGGTTCCTGAAAGATCATTGCGATTTTGTTGCCGCGCACGCCACGCAGCGCCTTTTCCGGGGCGTTTAACAGGTCGTTGCCGTGAAACAAAATTTCCCCGGAGGGATAAACCACAGGCGGAGACGGCAGCAGGCGCAGCACGGAAAGCGCCGTCACGCTTTTGCCTGAGCCAGACTCGCCGACCAGCGCGAGCGTTTCACCCGCTTCCACCTGAAGCGATACCGAGTCCACCACCTGGCGCAGCGTTTTACCTTGCTGAAAAGCAATAGAAAGATCGTTGATAGCGAGTAGCGGAGTCGTCATAGTCAGCGCGCCTTAGCCGGATCAAAGGCGTCACGAACCGCTTCGCCAATAAAAATTAACAGGGAGAGCAAAATGGCCAGAGATAAGAAGGCGGAGATACCCAGCCACGGCGCCTGAAGGTTGTTTTTGCCCTGTAGCACTAGCTCCCCCAGCGACGGCGACCCCAGCGGCAGGCCAAAGCCGAGGAAATCCAGTGAGGTCAGGGTCGTTATCGATGCGCACAGAATAAAGGGCAGGAAGGTCAGGGTGGCCACCATGGCGTTAGGCAGCATATGGCGGGTCATGATTGACCAGTCGCCGACGCCCATCGCCCGCGCCGCGCGAATATAGTCGAAGTTGCGGGTGCGCAAAAACTCTGCCCGCACAACGCCCACCAGCCCCATCCAGCCAAATAAAACGGTAATGCCCAGCAGCCACCAAAAATTGGGCTGCACCACGCTGGAGAGCATGATTATCAAAAACAGCGTCGGCATGCCGGACCAGACTTCAATCAGCCTCTGCCCCCACAGGTCGATGCGTCCGCCGTAATAGCCCTGTACCGCCCCGGCCAGAACACCAATAATGCTGGAGAAAAAGGTCAGCAGCAGGCCGAAGAGCACGGAAATACGCGTCCCGTAGAGGATCCTCGCCAGCACATCGCTGCCGTTGGCGTCGGTGCCAAGCCAGTTTTGTGCGCTGGGCGGCGAAGGAAAAGGCACGTTGCTGGCGTAGTTGATGGTGTTGCTGCTAAAGCGGATCGGCGCCCAGAGGATCCAGCCTTTTTCATTCAGGCGTTCCGTTAGCCACGGATCCTGGTAGTCCGCGGGAGTCGAGAGTGGGCCGCCAAAATCACTTTCGCTGTAGTTTTTCAGCGCCGGGAACCAGAGCTTGCCTTCGTAGCTCACCACCAGTGGGCGCTCGTTGGCGACCAGCTCTGCCCCCATGCTCAGGACAAAAATCAGCGCAAAGATCCACAGCGACCAGTAGCCGCGACGGTTCTGGCGAAAACGCGCCCAGCGCGCCTGGTTTACCGGACTTAATCGGCTCATCCTCGTCCCTCAAAATCAATACGGGGATCGACCAGCGTGTAGGTGACATCGCTGATGATGTTGGTCAGCAGGCCAATCAAACTAAAAATATAAAGGGTGCCGAAAATCACCGGGTAGTCGCGCGAAATAGTGGCTTCATAGCCCAGCAGGCCCAGCCCGTTAAGCGAGAACATCACCTCAATCAGCAGCGAGCCAGTGAAGAACATGCTGATAAACGTCGCCGGGAAACCGGCAATCACCAGCAGCATCGCGTTACGAAAGACGTGGCGATAAAGAATTTTTTTCTCATCCAGGCCTTTGGCTCGCGCCGTCACCACATACTGCTTGCGAATCTCATCGAGAAAGGAGTTTTTCGTCAGCATGGTTAACGTGGCAAAGCCGCCGATGACCGTCGCCAGCACCGGCAGCGTGATATGCCACAGGTAGTCGGTAATTTTGCTGTACCAGGGTAGGGCGTCAAAATTGGCTGACGTTAGTCCCCGTAGCGGGAACCAGTCGAGATAAGTCCCGCCGGCAAACAGTACAATCAGCAGGATGGCAAACAAAAATGCCGGAATGGCGTAGCCAATAATAATGAAAATGCTGCTCCAGATATCAAAGCTACTGCCGTTGCTCACCGCCTTACGGATCCCCAACGGAATCGACACCATATAGATAATCAGCGTGCTCCACAGCCCGATGGAAATGGAGACGGGGAGACTGTCTTTGATCAGCTTAATCACCGAGGAGCTACGGAACAGGCTATTGCCGAAGTCGAAACGTAAATAGTCGCCGAGCATAGTGAAATAACGTTCGTGCAGCGGTTTGTCGAACCCGTAGCGGTGCACAATATCGGCTATGACTTCCGGGTCAAGGCCTCGCCCCCCGCGATACTGGCTGCTGGTAGCGTCACCCACGCCCGTTCGGGCATGACCGCTGCCCATGGCGTTGTTGCTCACGCCGGGCATGCCGGTTGTGTGGCCCATTTGTATTGCGGCAATGGCCTGATCCACCGGCCCACCGGGGGCAATCTGCACGATGAAAAAGTTAATAGTGATTATCGCCCACAGCGTGGGAATGATAAGCAGCAAACGCCGCAGGATATAGGCGCCCACGTTAGTCCCCCTGACGCCGGTCGGCGGGCAGCTTCGCCGCTTTGTTTACGTCATACCACCAGTTATCAAAACCCGTGCTGTAGAGCGGGTGAATGGCGGGGCGGGAGAACTTATTCCACCAGGCCAGGCGGTCGGCCGACATATACCACATTGGCAGCATATAGTTGTTCCAGGTCAGCACGCGGTCAAGGGCACGGCCCAGCGGCAGCAGTTTTTTCTTGTCGCCCTGGTTGGCGATAATCATCTCAATAAGCTTGTCGACCACCGGGCTTTGCACCCCTGGCGCGTTATAGCTGGAATTGATGTACTCCGATGCCCAAATAATTTGCAAACTCGGGCTTGGGTAAGGCATGGCGCTGTATAAACTTGGCATCATGTCGTAATCACGGCTGCGCAGGCGGCTTGAAAGCTGCGAGTTATCAACCTGGCGGATATTCATGATGATGCCCAGGCGCTGCAAATTGCGCTGGAACGGGAGGATCCATTGCGTGTTGCCGGTCGTGCCGGTCAGCAGTTCGAACACAAACGGCTGGCCGGTGCTGACGTTTACCAGCTTCTGGTCTTTTAATTCCCAACCCGCTTCTTTGAGCAGGCTGAGCGCCTTGAGCAGGTTCTCCCGGTCAAACCCGCGTCCGTCGGATTTAGGCGGGTTATAAATAGAAGTGAAAACCTCCGACGGGAGATCTTTTTTCATCGGCGCCAGCAGCATCAGTTCGTCGGCATCCGGGTAGCCGCGAGCAGCGTATTCTGTATTCTGAAAATAGCTGTTGGCCCGGCTGTAAGCGCCATAAAACAGCGCCTTGTTCATCCACTCAAAATCAAAGGCCAGGCCGATGGCTTCCCTTACCCGGCGGTCGCTGAAAATGGGGCGCTGGATGTTGAACGCCAGCCAGCGGGTGTCCTGGGCGGATTCGTTTTTTTGCTCATCCTTGACGATGTAATGGTTGCTGAAGTTTTTCCCGATGTAGCGCGTGGCCCAGTTTTTGGCTGAGACTTCAGTGCGATAATCAAATGCCCCGGCCTTGAACGCCTCAAAAGCCACGTCATCATCGAGATAATAGTCGTAGCGGATGGTATTAAAGTTCCAGCGCCCGCGGTTTACGGGCAGATTTGCTGCCCAATAGTCACGGACTCGAGAATAGATGATGTATTGCCCCATTTTCCAGTCGGTGATTTTGTAAGGCCCGCTGGAAAGCGGCGGGGAAGAGAGCGGGTCGCTCAGCTTGTGGTCTTTCCAGAACTTTTCCGGGAACACCGGGAGCGAAAACAGGCCCAGCATTCGGTCTTTACTCGGCGTGGCAAGCTCAATACGCACGGTGAGCGGCGCAATGGCGCGTACCGTCGCTCCCTTGTAAATCAGACGGAATTGCGGCACGCCTTCCGTCATGAATTTATTGAAGGTGAAGGCGACGTCTTCGGCGGTAATCGGGCTGCCGTCCTGAAAGCGCGCGCGCGGGTTAATGGACACTTCGGCCCAGGCAAAGTTGGACGGGTAGCGGGCCATCTCGGCAATCAAAGGATAATAGCTGCCGGGTTCGTCATCGGAAGTGGTGAACAGCGTGTCGTACAGCGTGTCAGTGCGAACGCCCGGATTCCCCCGCATGGCATAACGGTTGAAATTATCAAAAGTGCCAATGGCCGAGAGCGTGATATTGCCGCCCTTGGGGGCGGCGGGATTGACGTAATCAAACTGCGTGAAGTTGACGGCGTACTTAGGATCGCCCAGTACGGCAAAGGAGTAGCTTTCGTTTATCTCTGCGGCGCGTAGCGTGAGGGAAAGGGTGCTCAGGCAAAGCAGCATCAGTGCACGTACAGCTTTTGTCATCTTCATTCCTTGCCCGGTGGATGGGAAAGCGCAGGCGACACGCGGCTGCGCCCGGTAAGCCCATGATGGTTAATCATAAGTTAGCCGGTGAAGAATGCGCAATGCCTGTCAGTCTTTCAATTCGTCATAAAGCGTGTGGGAGGGGTTCCAGCTAACGAGCTGGCTCAGGGTAAGCGGGCGGCTGAAGTAATAGCCCTGCAGGAAATTACAGCCGCGTTCGATAAGCCATTTCGCCTGCTCCGGCGTTTCAACCCCTTCTGCTACCGTGTTCATGTTCAGGCGTTGGGCAAGCGTCAGCACGGCGTCCAGCACCGGCGCGGTCACCGTTTCCATGCCGATAGAGTTGACGAAGCCACGGTCGATTTTCAGGTAATCCAGCGTAAAACGCTCCAGGTAAATCAGCGCGCTGTGGCCGGTGCCGAAGTCATCAACTGCGATTTCAAACCCCTGTTCGTGCAGCCACGCGAAAATGCCCATCGCCTCTTTTTCTTTCAGCATGTCTCGTTCGGTTATCTCAAACACTAACTGGAAATGGTGTGGCGGCAGTGAAGCGGCGAAGGTCTGAATATCTTGCTTAAACGTCGGGGAGTGAAGATGGCTTGGGGCCAGATTCACCCCCAGCTTGGCCCCGGCGGGCAGAACTTTTTGCAGCGTGGGTGCATCCTGGGCAATCAATTCAAACAAATGGCGCGTGAGTGGCACAATCAACTGCTGAGCTTCGGCAAAGCCAATAAACGCATCCGGGGGGATCATGCCCGCCGTTGGGTGCTCCCAGCGCATCAGCACCTCTATACCACGCATCTGCAGAGCCTGTGAGTCGACCACGGGCTGGTAAACAACAAAAAATTGCCCCCGCTTGATGCCGGTAAGAATTTCTTTTCCGGCACGTACTTTCACCGAGAGAAAGTAACCGCACAGCGCGGCGCTCAGCAGACCGGATAATAACCCAGCCAGAATGGCCAGTTGAATGTCCTCAAGCGGCCACGGAGTGCCATAAATGTAGAGTTTAATTGGGTAACCGCTAAGGACAGAAATTCTGGTGGGCGAGGGGGGAAGTTCATCGATATTTATCACGTCCGGTGAATAGGAGGTGAGCGCTTTGTTACCCACCACCAGCGCCATAGAACTGATGTCTTGCTGGCGGGAGGTGAAAACCAGATAAGGCGTGAGATTGACGTTTAGCGTGGTGAAAACGCCACGTCCCGAAGCCAGCGGGTTGAGAAACCAGGCGGCAATTACCGGCTTGCCCGGCATCATCGGCGTGCCGTTCATAATAGCCAGATCGACGGCTTTATTGATGTTCAGTTCGGGCTCCAGCGCATCCATCGACATTTCCATGCTGCCGGTGGCGGAAGAGCAGTAGGCGATGCCGTTACGCACCAGCAAAAAGGCTCGTACGTTGGGATTAAAAGCCGCGCGGGAAGTGAGCTCGCCGCTGACTCTCTCACATTCATTCATGGTTAAAGGCTGAATACCGTCGGCGGTGGCGTGAAGATCTTTAAAGAAGGTATCAAGGTAGTTGCTGATGTCGCGAGAGAGGAGATTATAGGCGGACTCACGCTTTGAGTGGAGCGCCAGGCTGGTTATCCCGCCGATGAATAATGCGGCAAATAAGCCCATCAGAAGGCTAAACGCGACTATCTGTTTTGGGGTGCTGAAGTAGCGCGAAAAAATATTCTTATAAGACATGGATGTATGAGTCCCGCAGGGGCAAGCGAATCATCGTTTGTTTTATGCTTTTTTCTGACTATAACCCATAACCAGGAAATTGTTTAATTTGTTTCATAGGGTAACTATTCGATGTTTCGTTTTTCAGAGGAAAGAGTAACCAGCTGAATTACAGGCATAAAAAAACGCTGCGTTGGCAGCGTTTTTAACGTTGGTACTTTGCTGAGTAGCCAAGGGAATAACTCTCAACAAAACATATCTTGCGGCGGCGTTAGCTGCGGCTTAGCACTCTGCGTGCTTCGTTGTAACGCTTCTTCCAGTAAGGTTCATCCATGCTGGAAATCACCACCCCGCTGCTGGTGGAAGCATGTACAAATTGGTTATTCCCAATGTAGATGCCCACATGGCGCCCGGTTGAACCGGCACGGAACAGCACTAAATCGCCGGTGCGTAATTTATTACGCGAAACAGATTTACCGGACTCCTGCTGCTCAGACGTTGAACGAGGCAGGGTCAAACCAAACTGCTCCTGGAACGTGCGTTGCACGAAGGCAGAACAATCGATACCTGCTCTGCTGCTGCCGCCAAGACGGTAGCGTACCCCTTTCCAGCTCGCGTACTGATCCATAATGCGCGACTTCACGTCAACATTACGAACCATCTCTTCGAATTCATCCTGAGAGGCTTGCAGTAAAAAACTATCTTTTTCACCGACTGCATGCGTCTCAGAATGCATATTTGCTGTGTTAGTCGAACTACAGGCGGAAAGCATAACTGCTACCGCAATCGCGGGGATTGCCCGCAAGATGTATCTCAAAATAGGCTGAGATTTGACCATTTTGTTTGTTTTCCCTTGATGTCCTTAACGAATAATTCGTTATACAAAAATACCAACGTGACGAGACTAATTACCTAAAAGCCACGAGACAATTATTCATGCACAAAAATGTGGAACATCGCACACTTTTATTCACAGCACAAATAGATCAGCCGCAGAGCAAACTTTCCCGAGACTACCCGATAAAACCGGGCTATGCGAGCGTTTTTATTCTTATTTTTATAAGAAATTGTGATGATTCGTCGCGAAAGGTTATTTCGAACAAATGATCGGCGATGCCGCTGGTTTTATCGCCAGGTCATTCAAATTGAAGTGGATTTTGTGTGAGTAAATATTCATCTGGTTGTCATAATGATGAAAAAACAAGCAAGAGCCTCTGCTGGCTCCCGCCTGTTGACTATCTTTATCACTTATTCATCGTTAGCGAGGGATTTTATATTTTCCTGGTACTGTGTGATTCAGTACAGAAATTAACCGATCGCTAATTGGGGTTAATAGTACCCAGGGCAGGCCAACCAGGGCAATAGAGACTGACCCGACATAGACATCGGTAAACCAGTGCGCGCCGATCATGATTCTTGGCGAAGAGAAGATAAAGAAGATCGCGACGGCAATAAGAAACGCGCGTAGGCCGAAATAACGCAGCATAAAACCGGTGAAGATGAGCAGCATCAGGCCGTGATCGCCTGGGAAGCTGTCGCTAGAGGCATCTTTCGTCGGGAAGTGCAGCAGTTCGCTGACGCGATGAATGTCGGGGAAGAACAGCGTCGGGCTGGCGTGTGCCACCGGAATAAGGTGGCCGAGTTGATTAATCACCACGGCGCACAGCAGCATCACCACGCCCATCAGTACCAGATGGCGGCGACCTGCGCCGTCTTCATGCAGCCAGAACCACGAGAACAACGCGCCCATTGCCAGCAGCGAAATACCGTCGAAGGCCCGGTTATTGGTGATGGCAATCAGCGTTAAAAAGGTATGGCTCTTGACCAGTTCATTATTAAAGAAATGGAACAGCGAGGCATCAATATTGAACCAAAATCCATGGTTCTCGGGCAGGTACCAGCTAAAGAACAGGGCAAAGCCCAGAGCGTTCAGCAGCAGGATGAGAGGGAGGCGATTAATCATGATACAGCTTCTAAATCTCATTACGGGGGCGGAAAGGTAGACGTGTCAACTTAAACGTAAGCTCAACAGGCTGGATTGCAGGGCGTTCCAGTCGGGCTGAGCCGGGTGTATCAATTCGATGCGGCTATCCAGCGGCGGCGCGGATTGCGTTTCAATATGCAGGTCGTTGCCCTGGCGATTGATACGCACCAGGCCTTCGGGAATACGCAGCACGCCTTTAACTCGTTCGACCGGGGCAAGACGCGCCCACTCCAGCAGGCCAATGGTGTCGAAAACGGTTTCTTCATCGAAAATCCAGCCACAGGCGTAATAACCCTGCCCGCTGTTCACGCTCCGACGCCAGCGCTGGTGCCCCGGAAGGCTCAGTGCGGCAAGGCCATGAGGGACCGATTGGGCATGCTGGTGCTCAGGGCTGTGTGGCAGCTCACGCTGATTCAGTCTTGGTCTGTCGAGAAGCGCAATGTCGACGGCCCCTTTTTCCGCATGCACCCGTTCGCGGTTATCGCCATTATGTTGATACCAGCGCTCCAAAGCCGTTTGGCTTTCCGCCGTGGCGCGATCTTGTTTATTTGCCACAATGACGTCCGCCGCAGCAAGCTGGTCGCGGAAGTTGTCATTATTCAGGGCTTTTTCGTCCAGAAGCTGGCGGGCGTCCAGCAGGCAAAGTGTGGCCCGCAGATCAATCCACGGCTGATATACGTCGGCTGTGAGCATATCCAGGATTTGTTTCGGGTGGCCGAGGCCGGTAGGTTCAATCAGCAAGCGGTCGGGCTTGCCCTGGCGCAGCAGCGTATTGAGGCCAACCTGCATCGGCAGGCCGTTAACGCAGCACATACAGCCGCCAGGGATCTCCTTCAGCAGCGCGCCGCTGTCTGCCAGCAGTGCGCCATCAATGCCCACTTCGCCAAATTCATTGACCAACACCGCCCACTTTTCATCAGCGGGCTTATTGGCCAGTAAATGCAAAATAGTGGTGGTTTTACCGCTGCCCAGAAAGCCGGTAATTAAATTCGTTTTTGTCACGGTGACTCCGGGGGGTTTACTGCCTGTAAACCACGTCAATCTATCAGTGATTATTCATTATTTACGCTGACTATCCTGACGACAACCCGGTGAAAAGAGAAGCCTTAACGCGGCTTACCGCACGGTAAGACCACGTTAAGCGCATTGATTGTTAACTTCGGTTCAAGTTTTCAACCACACCGCGTGCGCCCAGGCGAATGAGTTGTTGCCAGGCTTGCTGAACGTTTTCGACAAACTTTCCGTTTTTCGGCAGGTCATCACCAAAAATCTCGCTCAGGCTGAGGAGGGCGCTGACGCGTTCGTTTTCGCTGCTGTCACTCACCAACATCTGGATTTTGCCTTGCAGCGGATCGCGAACGTCAATCGCGTGGCCCTGTTCATCGATGCCGCTGACGTAGCGCATCCAGCCGGCAATCCCGAGCGCAAGGCATGACCAGCTGCTCTCGTTTTCCAGATGCCAGCGTACGCCTTCCAGCCAGCGTTGGGGGAGTTTCTGACTGCCGTCCATGGCGATTTGCCAGGTACGGTGCTTCAGGGCCGGGTTTGTGAACCGCTCTAGCAGGCTGGTGGCGTACTGATTCAGATCGACGCCGCGAATATTCAGCGTCACGGCCTGCTCCTGCAGCATCAGGCGCCGTGCGGCACGGGCAAAGTGTTCGTCGGCCATGCAATCATTAATGTGCTGGTAACCGGCAAGGTAGCCGAGATAAGCAAGAAATGAGTGGCTGCCGTTAAGCATCCGCAGCTTCATCTGTTCGTAGGGCACAACATCGTCAACCATTTCCACACCGACGGCTTCCCATTCAGGGCGACCAGCCACGAAATTATCTTCAACTACCCACTGAATAAACGGCTCGGCGGCAATGGCACAGGGATCTTGTACGCCCAGTATTTCCGCAATTTCCTGCAGCGATTCCTCCGTGGCCGCCGGGACAATGCGGTCAACCATAGTGCTCGGGAAAGTGACCTCTTTGGCAATCCATTCTGCCAGCCCGGTGCTGCGGCTCGCGGCCATACCCAACACGGCCTGGCGAACCAGATGCCCGTTATCAGGAATGTTATCGCAGGATAAGACCGTAAAAGGGCCTAATCCACGTTCGCGGCGGCGGCCGAGCGCCTCAACAAGTATTCCTGGTACGGAATGCGGAGCCTGAGGTGACGCCAGATCGTGAATAATCCGCTCATTGGTGGTATCGAGTTTTCCGCTGGCGGGATCGATGCAGTAACCTTTTTCAGTCACTGTCAGGGAAACAATGGCGACCTGCGGTTCACAAAACTTCTCTATGATGGCCTCCATGCCGTCCAGCTTCGCATTCAGGCACTCTTTTACGGCGCCAATGACCCGCGCCTGGTTTCCCGTTGCCCCTTTTTCCAGCACCGTAAAAAGATGATCCTGTTGCCGAAGATCTCGCATCAATTTATCGCCGTTAAACAGGCTGATCTCGCAGATCCCCCAGTCGCCGCCCAGCTTGTTAAGAACCCGATCGGTAAGCAAGGCCTGGTGCGCACGATGGAAAGCGCCAAACCCAAAATGCACGATACGCGTCTTAAGCGCGCGGCGGTCGTAGTTTGGCCGTTGAACGGTATCCGGAAGTGAAGCAGTGGCAAGGGTGTCCATAGAGTCGCATCCTGTGAGGGGGAAGTGGGAATCCATGCAGTGTAAATCTGTATGACAGGAAATAAAATTGGTCTATTAATTTAATCGTTTTTGTGTGATTCAGGTCTGATAATGAGATGGGGATGGTTAATTGGTATAATAACTTTGGTGGAAAGAAAGAAAAAACGCTCCCGAAGGAGCGTCATTAATCATCAGTCTGCGCGGCCCATAGAGCGTTTTTCTGCAATATGAATACGGATTTTCTCGCCGGCAACCATGTATTCCGGTACCTGAATCACCAGGCCGGTGGACAGGGTGGCTGGTTTGGTGCGGGAGCTGGCAGAAGCGCCTTTGATGCCCGGTGCGGTTTCGATGATTTCCAGATCCACGGTTTGCGGCAGCTCCAGCGCCAGCAGCTGGCCGTCCCAGGTCAGCACCTGCATATCCGGCATACCGCCTTCAGGAATGAACTGCAGCTCTTCTTCGATCTGGTCTTTGGTGAAGATGTACGGCGTGTAATCTTCTTTATCCATGAACACGTATTCGTTGCCGTCGATATAGGAGAAGTCAACGAAGCGGCGGGTCAGGGTAATGGTGTCAACGATATCGTCACCCTTGAAGCGCTCTTCCACTTTCTGCCCGGTACGAACGTCAGAGAAACGCATCTTGTACAGGGTTGCTGCGCCGCGAGCGCTGGGAGCCTGGATGTCAATATCTTTAACAATCAGCAGTTTGCCATTGTAATTGAGAACCATGCCTTTTTTGATTTCGTTAGCTCTTGCCATCGGTGTTTCCTGTCAAAAATTGAGATGCGAAAATATTGCGTCAAAGTACTCGTGAGGCGCGTTTCAGGCAAGTGGATTTGATAAAGAAGCATAAAAGTAAGGGGGTTACGCCAGGGCGTGGCGGCACATCCTGCTTTGCCGACACGCCTGACGCGGAAAGCGCCTTAGCCGCGGCCATCCTTAGGCGCCAGGAAATAGAAAGCAAACGGCAGCGAACACAGAATAGTGAACATAATCGTGTAGATGGCAACCCACGCACCCTGCATGATAAACATGTCCAGCGTCCACTGTTCCATTGGCCAGTTGTACTGCTCTTCCACGCCTTCAAAGATGACTTTTGAAATCAGCGACACCACGATGGTGAAGACGATAACAACCGCGATAAGGAATTTTTTACCTTCTGGGGTACGAAGTTTTGCAAACATATCAGCCTCCTGGCTGGGAAATGATTAAGCGTAATGGCCCCGGTAGTCGGGGCCAGGATGATTAAAATGTGACGTTCACTTTGCCCCAAACCGTCCGGCCGGGTTCATTCACCGGGGTATTGGAGGAATAGCCAAAGCTGCTGTTGCCCGCCAGGTTCAGGTGCTCGCTGTAGGTTTTGTTAAACAGGTTATCGATGCCAGCGCTGAGCTTGATGGCTTTGCTGAGACGGTAAGCGGCGTTGGCGGAAAAAATCGCAAAGCCGCTGCTTTTGTCGAAGTCTTTCCCAACCACGTTGCCTTCGTTCAGCGCAACCCGCTGCTGGCTACTGACTACGCGCAGTAGGCCGGTACTGCTCCAGTCTCCCTGTTCCCAGGTCAGGCCGAAGCGGGTTTCCAGCGGGGCTATTTGCGGCAACGGTTGATGGTCGCTGGTGTTTTGCCCCCAGGCATACGCCAGGCTTGCGTCCGCTTTCCATGCTTCGGTCAGCGCGTAGCTCATGCCCATTTCGCCGCCCATAATCGTGGCGTCAACGTTATCTGCCTGACTGACGCGGGCGTTGTTGGGGTCATAGCGGAAGAGAATAAAATCATTCACCCGGCCAAGGTACGCAGAAACCCAGCTATTGAAGCGCTCGCCGCTGTACTGGGCGCCAATATCTAACTGCGTGGTTTTTTCCGTTTTCAGGTTATCGAAGATATTTTTAGTGCCGTCAGGCCCGTAGGTGGGGGAAAACAGTTCCCAATAATCCGGGAAACGTTCGGTATAACCAACGCCGGCATACAGCATGACGGGCACATCACTCAGCGTTTGTTCGTAGCGCACAAAACCTGCCGGTAACGTTTTGCTGCGCACGCTGGCCCCTACGTCCGTATCATTATTGACGCGAGTCCGGTCGAGGCGCGCGCCGCCGATAATTTTGCTGCTGTCGGTGGCGTTCCAGGTCAGCTCGCTAAAAAGACCTGCGTCCTGGAAACGGGCATCCTGCTTCCAGTCAGCGCCCTGTTTACTGCGATGGGTGCTTTGCTGGCCGTCGATACCACTGCGCAGTTCGTAGTCAGACCAGAGCCAGGTCCCCATCATACGTCCGCCAATCGTGCGGCGATCGAGCTGCATCGCCATCGGCATATTCATGCTCATGGACGAACCCATATCCATGCCCATCGATGAGGTCATGTGTCCGCCACCAGACATGCCGCTGGACATTGTGCCCGGTGACCGCAGCGAATAGTTGTCCATAATATGATTGGCATAGTTGTAGTAGACGCTGCTTTCAAACTTGTTGAACACCTCGCCGATGTTCGACATTTCAAAGCGTCCCCCCAGGCTGTCTCGCCTGAACTGCGAGCCGTCCATGCTGCGCCCGGCATAGCGGGCTTCGCCGTTGCCTTTACCTGCGGTCAGCTCCAGCAAGGTGTCTTTGTTGGGCGTCCAGCCCAGGGCAACGTCGGTGTTCCATTTATCCCACCTTGAGGCCACCCGGTTACCGTTGCCGTCCTCGTAATCGCCGGAATGGGATTTATTGCCGAGAAGCCGTAGATAACCGTCTTCATTGCCGAGGCTGACGTCCGCATTGCTGTCCCAGCGCTGATTAGAGGCGGTAAGCAGGCTTGCCGTGCCCTGAATACCCGCTTTTTCAAAGCGCGGCGGTTCCCTGTCGAAGCGCACCGTTCCCGCCGAGTTACCCGGCCCCCAGAGCACGCTTTCTGGCCCCTTAATCAACGTCAGTAGGTCAAAGCTTTCCGGAGAAATATAAGAACTTGGGGCGTCCATTCTGGCCGGGCAGGCCCCCGGCATTTCACCATTGTTGGTGAGAATACGCAGGCGAGAGCCGAACATGCCGCGAAATACCGGATCGCCATTGGTGCCGCCGTTGCGGATTTGCGAGAAACCGGGGATGGTTTTCAGGTAATCAGCTCCGTCGCTGGCCGGAACGGGCTGACGTGGCGTTTTAGGGGACGTCACAACCTCCAGCGGTGATGACGCCGGAGAGGTGACGATCATCACGGCATCGTCCGGCATAGTCATCGTGTCATGCGTTCCCGCCGCGAGGGTTGCAGGGGAAGTTATCGCCAGCAGTATCAAAGATACCAGCGGTTTTAAATGCGTTTTCATCATTGCCTTACTGTCCTTCAGGCGTAACGTCGCCGTTCTTCGTGAAAAGAACAGCCCGAGACAGCGTTGCAACGTTGCCTGCAGCGTTACGCAGTTAATTATTGGTGTTTTATGCGAAGTAACAGGCAGCAGGGGGCGGGGCGCGAGCCGGGTGAGGTGACCACGGGCGTGAAATCGCCGCGCAGCAAAGTGCGGCCACCGGTGTCCGGCGCACGCCAGTCAACAATAACAGCAGTAAAACGGTGAGGCAGAACTGAATAAAAGGCAGATGGATCAGTAACTGGCAATAGCCGCAGGCGATTTCCTCTCCCGGCGACATACCCGGGCCGGACATCAGCATGTTGTGCGGCATTGAGACCTGAGGGCAAGGATCGGGCATAGGCATGTGATGGTCCATGTCAGACATGTCCATTGTCATCATCATGCTGCTGTGCTCGCAGGCTGAATGGTGCATCAGCGATTTTGAAATAACCGGTGCAATAAACAGCATGGCAACGGCAAGCAGCGCCAGCCAGCAGGCTGTTCGGTGGAAGTGATTGCGCCGTGACAAAACGTTACCGATCCGTAGTCGTTGTGGCGCAAGTGTATCCTGAAAGAAGGAATGATGTTAAATGAATTGTTAGATTGACGCAGACAAAGGGTCTGTTATTGTCACGCACCCTTTAACGATGGTGGAAACACAAATGGATTGTCGTCCTGACTGCGGCGCATGCTGTACCGCGCCTTCAATATTAACGCCGATCCCTGGTATGCCGGAGGGAAAGCCCGCCAACACGCCCTGCGTTCAGCTGGACGAACGCCTGCGCTGCAAGCTGTTTGGCTCGCCTTTACGGCCTAAAGTTTGCGGTGGCCTCCAGCCGGCAAGAGAGATGTGCGGCACCTCACGCCAGCAGGCGATGACCTATCTGATTCACCTTGAGGCCGCTACGGCGCCTTAAATGTCTTTGATGCGAGCCATGCAATAAACGCTGATGGCTATCATCCCCAGCGCAATGAAAAAGACGCTGTGATAGTTCCAGATTTCCGCGACAACCCCGGCAAGCGAACCCGCAATGATCCAGCCCACTCGCGTGGTATTGGTATACAGCGTCGTAGCAGCTCCAGCCTGGCCAGGCATAAGATCCTGAAAATAGATCATGCCGATCCCGGCCAGAATCCCGATAAAGATGGCGTTTAACAGCTGCAACCCCAGCAGCATATATTCATTGGTCAGCGTCACCATCCCGACATAGAACAGCAACCCGGCAGCGACGGCAAAGCGCATCAGGAAGCGTTTACCGAAGCGTTTGGCGTAGTAGCCCGCAATCAGCATGGTCGGGATTTCCAGCCCGGCGGCGGTGCCCATCATCACCCCGGCGAGCTTCTCCGGAAGGTGTAACTCATTGATGATGTAAAGCGGCATATTGATGATATAGAGGCTGTTACAGCCCCACATCATGGTACAGGCGGCGAACAGGAGCAGGGCGTCGCGGCGGTTACGGCGCGGAGACTCGAGCGTGGCCGTCGTTTTTACCGCAGGCTCTTTGCGCATGGACGGCAAAAAGAGCCAGACCATTGCCCCACAAATGACAAAGGCGAACGCGGCGCAAAGGTACATCGCTTTGAAGCCAAACCCCATCGCCAGCGCATAGGCAATTGGCGGCCCAATCACCCAGGCAAGAGACACCTGCGCGCGCAGAATAGAGCTGAACATCACCGCTTCTCGCCCGGTGCTATCGGCATGCTCCCGGGCCAGAGCAAACATTTGCGGGTTGGCGGTGGAGCCGAAGCTGCTGAGAAACACCCCGACGAACAGCAAAATAAAGTAGTTACGGTTCCAGGCGAACAGCACGCAACCCATCGCGCCGAGCAGGCAGCAGGCAAAAATCAGCGTTTTTCGGTCGCCTTTGCGGTCGGAGCGCCCGGCTAAAAACTGGCTCACCAGAATGCCGATTACCGCGCTGCCGGTGAAGAAAAAACCGACCAGCGCAGGGCGAACGTGGACTTCATCGGTTAAGAACAGACTTAGCGTTGGGGTTTGTAGCGCCCCGGCAATGCCGGTCAAAAAGGCCACAATCAGAAACGCGGTTGAGGTGAAATCCAGAGGCTTGCGGGCGGCGGTAACGGGAGCGTTTTGCATGCTAATCGGTGACAGGAAAAAGAATGCGCGGAGTTTACGCCCGTTACCTTCAAATAAACAGATTTACCCGCCCGCTCTGCGAGACCGCTAGCACAAATTATCCTGTTTACGGTTCAGGCGTTTCGCCCCTCAGCTTCAGCCTGCGCCAGCTCATTAGAATCCAGCACGTAGTCGGGTGAATCGAGCAAACGCTCGACGGTCAAATCGATAAAAGATCGGACTCGAGCGGGCTGCGCCGGTCGGCTGCCGTAGTAGATGTGCACGCTCATGTGGTCCGTAACATGTCGGGTTAGCAGCGGGACCAGCTTGCCTGCGCGAATCAGGGGCGCAGCGGATAAGCCGGAAAGCAAGCCTATGACGTGGCCTGACAACACCGCCTGCGTTTCCAGGTGGGCATCATTGGTTGATAACGCCGGGCGTACATTAACGGACGTGACTTCACCGTCGACCTTGAGTAGCCAGGGGAGCACTCGGCCTGAGCCGGGGTGACGAAATGTGCTGCATTTGTGTTCAGACAATTGGGCTATGGATGCCGGGGCGCCACGGGCCGTAAGGTAATCCGGCGAGGCACAAATAATCAGCTGCATAGCAAAGAGCCGACGTACAAAAAGTCCTTCCTCGGGTGGGTGACCGATACGAAAACCAACGTCGGTTCGTTCCTCCACCCAGCTTCCGATGCGGTCATCAAGTTTTACGTCAGGTTCGATCTCTGGATAGCGGGTACAAAACTCATCAATCAGAGGCCATAGTAGAGGCAAAAATGCATATTTTGGGGCAATGATGCGCAAGGGGCCTGCAATAGCATCTTTGACATTACGGATACGATCTCCTGCTCGCGCCAGGGACGCCAGCGCGGGTTTAGCCTCTTCCAGAAATTGCTGTCCTTCCGTCGTCAGTGCCAGTCGCCGCGTAGTGCGATGAAGCAGCCGCACGCCTAAACGCTGTTCCAGAGCGGAAAGTGCCTGACTCGCCGCCTGCGGGCTAATGCCTTGCATGGCAGCCGCCCGACGAATGCTGCCCAGCTCTATCGCGTTGATGAAGATTTCGATGGCCCGAAGATCGCTGACTGCCATAAATGTTCCTCGCGTCAATTTGTTTTCAATTATCAATCTGTACTTTCTATTCCGTCAATAAATAGCTCGCTAGTGGGTTGATATTCTTTTGCATAACATCTGCGTTGAAACCCCTACCTGGAGCGTGTAATGAACAATATTAAAGATAAAGTCATTGTGATAACCGGAGCCAGCAGCGGTCTAGGTCTGGCCGCTGCCCGCCTGCTGAGTGAACGAGGAGCCCATGTCGTGCTGGGGGCTCGTCGGATTGAGCGCTTACGGCAGTTGTCTGATGAGTTAACAAGCGGGGGGCGGCAGGCTCTCGCCGTTGAGACCGACGTGACTGTGCTCGGCGATGTGCAGCGGCTCGTCGGGAGGGCGGTTCAGGCCTTCGGTCGGGTTGATGTGATGGTCAATAATGCAGGCTTAATGCCGATCTCGGCGCTTGAACGGCTGAAAGTTGAGGATTGGGAGCGAACTATCGATGTGAATATCAAGGGCGTACTCTATGGTATTGCGGCGGCCTTGCCGCATATGCAGCGCCAAATGTCTGGACACTTTGTCAATGTCGCGTCGGTGGCCGGGCATAAAATCATGCCTGGCGGAACGGTCTACTCTGCGACGAAATTTGCCGTACGTGCGTTGACGGAAGGCCTGAGACAGGAGGTAAAACCCTGGAATATCCGCACGACAATTCTTTCGCCCGGGGCCGTAGATTCTGAATTGCCGAACAGTATCACCGAAGAAGATGTTGCTCGTGGCATGCAGGGGTTTTATCAGACAACGGCTATTCCGGCCGATTCCTTTGCCCGTGCGATTACCTTCGCCCTTGAACAGCCCGATGAAATGGACGTGAACGAAATCGTCTTCAGGCCAACTCGTCAGCTCGCCTGAGGCCGCTCCACGTCGGTACAACATTCACCGACGTGGTTTCTTTGTATGTTCCAGCCATCAATTTCCACCGTCGAGTAAAACCCCGTCAGCTGCTGTGTGGCCATAGCTGAAGTTTGCTGATGCTGGTCAGAAATCGCCTGCCCGGGCGCTGAACTTACCGTCTGCTAAACTGAAAATGTGCTGAAGCTCTAAATTTCGCAAACAGAAACGCGAGAAATGTTGCGTCAAATGCAGCATTAGCGCAACACTCCTTGAAACGTTTCAGCGTCATCTTTTTGCATCCCGCAGCTCGAGATGGCGCATTTTTTCTCAAGTAAGCTGAATCGTTTCAATTCAGCGAGAGAGGCGATCTATGTTCCAGTTATCTGTGCAGGATATTCACCCGGGCGAAGCTGCCGGGAACAAAGAAGACGCTATCCGCCAGGTTGCCGCCGCCCTTGTAGAGGCAGGCAACGTCGGCGAAGGCTACGTCAACGGTATGCTGGCGCGTGAACAGCAAACCACAACCTATTTAGGCAACGGGATTGCTATTCCGCACGGCACCACGGACACGCGCGATCTGGTGCTGAAAATCGGCGTTCAGGTTTTCCAGTTCCCGCAGGGCGTGGAGTGGGGCGAAGGGCAGACTGCTTACGTGGCGATTGGTATCGCCGCCAGCTCAGACGAACATCTCGGGCTGCTGCGCCAGTTGACGCATGTGCTGAGCGACGACGACGTGGCTGAACAGCTGAAATCCGTCAGCAGCGCGGAAGAACTCCGTGCGTTACTGATGGGCGAAAAGCAAAGCACCGCCCTGTTGCTGGACAACAGCCTGCTGGCGCTGAACGTCGACGCCAGCGATCTGATGACGCTCCAGGCGCTAAACGCCGGGCGTCTGAAACAGGCGGGCGCGGTTGATGCGGCTTTCGTCAGCAATGTGGTTACCGGCAACCCGCTTTATCTCGGTCAGGGCATCTGGCTGAACGATAGCGCGACAGGCAACCTTGCGAGCGCTATCGCAGTTAGCCGTCCGGCCGCAGGTTTTGAGGTAAACGGAAACCCGGTGAATTTGCTGATGACCGTCGCCGTTGTCGATGAGCAGCCGCTGCAGGTGCTGAATCGCCTGAGCGACATGCTGATTGGCAACCGTGCCGACAAACTGTTAAGTGCGGATGCACCGGCATTGCTGACGCTGCTGACCAGCGACGATGCTCCGGCAGAAGAGGCACTGAGCGCTGAATTTACCGTGCGCAATGAACACGGCCTGCACGCCCGTCCGGGAACGGCGCTGGTCAATACCATAAAACAATTCAATAGCGAAATTACCGTGACAAACCTTGATGGAACCGGCAAGCCGGCAAATGGACGTAGCCTGATGAAAGTTGTGGCGTTGGGTGTGAAAAAAGGCCATCGCCTGCGCTTCACCGCACAGGGTGAAGATGCTGAACTGGCGCTGAAAGCGATTGGCGAAGCTATCTCTGAAGGACTGGGGGAGGGCGCGTAATGACCAGACGTGTAGCGACGATCACCCTCAACCCGGCCTATGACTTAGTGGGCTTCTGCCCGGAAATCGAGCGCGGTGAAGTCAACCTGGTGCGCACCACCGGCCTGCATGCCGCCGGCAAAGGCATTAACGTGGCTAAAGTGCTGAAAGATCTTGGCATTGACGTCACCGTTGGCGGCTTCCTGGGCAAAGATAACCAGGACGGCTTCCAGCAGTTGTTCAGCGAGCTGGGCATAGCGAACCGCTTCCAGGTCGTGCAGGGCCGCACCCGCATCAACGTCAAGCTGACCGAAAAAGACGGCGAAGTGACCGATCTTAATTTCTCCGGCTTTGAAGTCACTGGCGCGGACTGGGAGCGCTTTGTGGCCGACTCCCTGAGCTGGCTGGGCCAGTTCGACATGGTTTGTGTCAGCGGCAGCCTGCCGGCGGGCGTTTCCCCGGAAGCGTTCACCGACTGGATGACCCGTCTGCGCAGTCAGTGTCCGTGCATCATTTTCGACAGCAGCCGCGAAGCGCTGGTTGCGGGCCTGAAAGCGGCGCCGTGGCTGGTCAAGCCGAACCGTCGTGAGCTTGAAATTTGGGCTGGGCGCAAACTGCCTGAACTGAAAGACGTGATTGAGGCGGCGCATGCTTTGCGTGAGCAGGGAATTGCGCATGTGGTGATTTCTCTCGGCGCTGAAGGTGCGCTGTGGGTTAACGCTTCAGGAGAATGGATTGCCAAACCACCGACGTGTGAAGTTGTTAGTACCGTTGGTGCAGGAGATTCAATGGTCGGCGGCCTGATTTATGGCCTGCTGATGCGCGAGTCCAGCGAACACACGCTGCGCCTTGCTACCGCCGTTGCGGCCCTGGCCGTCAGCCAGAGCAACGTAGGCATTACCGATCGTACACAGCTGGCCGCCATGATGGCTCGTGTCGACCTGAAACCTTTCCACTGACAGCAGGAGACAGGCAATGAAAACGCTGTTAATTATTGAGCCGGGACTGGGGCAGGCGCGCGCGTATCTCGCGAAGACGCTGCTCGGTGCCGCAGCGCCAAAAGCGCATCTCGACATTATTGATAACCCGAACGATGCCGAACTGGCG
This sequence comes from Cedecea neteri NBRC 105707 = ATCC 33855, assembly GCF_001571265.1. Classification (GTDB taxonomy): domain Bacteria; phylum Pseudomonadota; class Gammaproteobacteria; order Enterobacterales; family Enterobacteriaceae; genus Cedecea; species Cedecea neteri. The sequence goes on from NZ_BCTL01000016.1 coordinate 130,774, forward strand.
ATTGTCGTTGGCAACACTATTCCGGCTGATACCTCGCTGAACGGCAAAAAGGTGTTCCTCGGCGATATCGACAGAGCCGTTCAGCACCCTGAGCTGTTCCTGAGTGAAGCAAAAGGTAAGGCACAGACGTACACGGCACCGGTAGTAGCTGCGCCCGCAGCTACAAAAGGGCCGAAGCGTATCGTCGCCGTCACCGCCTGCCCAACCGGCGTGGCGCACACCTTTATGGCTGCGGAAGCCATCGAAACCGAAGCGAAAAAACGCGGCTGGTGGGTGAAGGTTGAAACCCGTGGTTCCGTCGGGGCAGGGAACGCGATTACGCCTGAAGAAGTGGCTGAGGCGGATCTGGTAATTGTCGCGGCCGATATTGAAGTGGATCTGGCCAAATTTGCCGGTAAGCCGATGTACCGCACGTCTACCGGCCTGGCGCTGAAGAAAACGGCTCAGGAGCTGGATAAGGCGCTGGTTGAAGCCAAGCCTTACGAAGCGGCAGGTAAAGCAAGTTCTGCGCAGGAATCCGGCAAAAAAGAAAGTGCCGGGGCGTATCGCCATCTGTTGACCGGCGTGTCTTACATGCTGCCAATGGTGGTGGCGGGCGGCCTGTGTATTGCACTTTCCTTTGCCTTCGGTATCCAGGCCTTTAAAGAGCCGGGTACGCTTGCCGCGGCGCTGATGCAAATTGGCGGTGGCTCTGCGTTCGCGCTGATGGTGCCTGTTCTGGCGGGGTATATTGCATTCTCGATTGCCGACCGTCCAGGCCTCACGCCGGGTCTAATCGGCGGCATGCTGGCGGTAAGCACCGGCTCAGGCTTTATCGGCGGTATCATCGCCGGTTTCCTTGCGGGCTATATCGCTAAGTTGATTAGCTCGAAGCTGAAGCTGCCGCCAAGCATGGAGGCGCTGAAGCCGATCCTGATCATTCCGCTGTTCTCAAGCCTGGTTGTTGGCCTGGCGATGATCTACCTGATCGGTACGCCGGTGGCTAAAATCCTTGCGGGCCTGACCCACTGGCTGCAAACCATGGGCACCGCAAACGCGGTCCTGCTGGGCGCCATTCTGGGCGGGATGATGTGTACCGACATGGGTGGCCCGGTGAACAAAGCGGCTTACGCTTTTGGCGTCGGCTTACTCAGTACCCAAACCTACGCACCGATGGCGGCAATCATGGCCGCAGGTATGGTGCCACCGCTGGCGCTGGGCCTGGCCACGCTGGTTGCTCGCCGTAAGTTCGATAAGGCGCAGCAGGAAGGGGGCAAAGCGGCGCTGGTACTGGGGCTGTGCTTCATTACCGAAGGGGCGATTCCGTTTGCCGCTCGCGACCCGATGCGCGTTCTGCCTTGCTGTATCATCGGCGGCGCGCTGACGGGTGCATTGTCCATGGCGGTTGGTGCGAAGCTGATGGCACCGCACGGTGGCCTGTTTGTGTTGTTGATCCCTGGCGCGATTACGCCGGTGCTGGGTTACCTGCTGGCGATTATTGCCGGTACGCTGGTGGCTGGCCTGTCCTACGCCTTCCTCAAGCGTCCCGAAACGGAGCTGGCGGCGAAAGCGGCTTAATCTCCAACTCAAATAAAAACGCCTCGCTAATGCGGGGCGTTTTTACTTTTTAAGCCGTGGCTTCTTCGTGCTGCTGTGCCTTAAGCCAGGCGATTTCTTCGGCCCAGATATCCGGATTAGTGGTTTCCAGAATTAACGGGATACCGTCAAAACGTGCGTCGCGCATGATCCAGCTGAACGGGGTGTGGCCGATGTTGCCCAGCCCCAGGCTGTTGTGGCGGTCAACGCGGCTGCCAAATTCACTTTTGGCATCGTTGAGGTGCATCCCACGCAGGTACTTGAAACCGACAATACGCTCGAATTCGCTAAAGGTTTTTTCGCAGTCAGCTTCGGTGCGCAGGTCGTACCCGGCGGCAAAAGCGTGACAGGTGTCGATACAGACGCCAACGCGGGATTTATCTTCCACGCCGTCAATAATCGCCGCGAGATGTTCGAAGCGGAAACCAAGATTGCTGCCCTGGCCAGCGGTGTTTTCAATCACGGCGGTCACGCCTTCGGACTTCTCCAGCGCAATGTTAATCGATTCTGCGATGCGCTTCAGGCATTCCTCTTCTGGAATCTGTTTCAGGTGGCTGCCCGGATGGAAATTCAGCAGCGTCAGCCCCAGGTCCTGGCAGCGAACCATTTCGTCGATAAACGCTTCGCGGGATTTTTCCAGCGCATCCTCAACCGGATGGCCGAGATTGATCAGGTAGCTGTCATGCGGAAGGATTTGGCCGGGGCCGTAATGGTATTTTTCGCAGGCGCTCTTAAAGTTGTCGATAATTTCGCTGGTCAGCGGCGCGGCGCGCCACTGGCGTTGATTCTTGGTGAACAGGGCAAAAGCGGTGGCTTCCAGTTCGTGGGCGCGGATGGCGGCATTTTCCAGGCCGCCCGAGGCGCTAACGTGCGCTCCAATAAACTTCATCTTTCTTCTCCTGTTTCTTGACGGGCAAAACCCGCTATCGGTAATCCGTCATGATAGCGGGTCAGGAGGCTTTTTTCCGTATTGAATTATGCGATCAGGTGGTGAATCACGAGGTTAATGGCCGCGCCGCCGACGATCAGCCAGATGAACAGCACCAGCGCCATCAGGAGCGGGCGAACCCCGGCCTTTTTCAGGGCGCTAACGTGTGTCGTCAGGCCCAGCGCCGCCATCGCCACTGCCAGCAGGAAGGTATCCAGCGTGACCAGCACATTCACCAGCGGCTGCGGCAGGAAGTGGAAGGAGTTGAAAATCGCCACCACGATAAACAGTATCGCAAACCACGGGATAGTAATTTTACCCGTCTGCGCGCTGCCTGCCGGTGCCAGAGATTTAACGCGGGCGGCCAGGAAAATCAGGAACGGGGCGAGCATCATCACGCGGAGCATTTTGGCGATGACCGCCGCATTTTCCGTTTCCGGGCTAATCGCATGGCCCGCCGCCACCACCTGAGCAACCTCATGCATCGTCGAGCCGGTGTAGATCCCGAAGGTCTCCGGCGTAAACCAGTGGCTAACGAATGGGTAAATCATCGGGTAAATAAAGATAGCCAGCGTCCCGAAGATAACCACGGTAGCCACGGCCACGGTGACTTTACTGGCTTCGGCTTTCACCACGGGTTCGGTAGCAAGCACCGCCGCCGCGCCGCAAATACTGCTGCCCGCACCAATCAGCCAGCTGGTTTGCTTATCCAGACCAAACACTTTCTGTCCGAGCCAGCAGGCGAGGGCGAAGGTACTGCACAGCGTCAGCACGTCAATCAGCAGGCCACTTACGCCGACGTCGGCAATTTGCGAAAACGTCAGGCGGAAGCCATAAAGAATAATGCCGAGGCGCAGTAGATGCTGCTTGGCGAACAGTACGCCACCGTCGCACTGCTGCCAGATTTTGGGGTAAACGGTATTGCCGATGATCATGCCGCAAAGGATGGCGAGCGTCAGGGCGCTAAGGCCGACGCCGGCCACCGCAGGGATATTGCCGAGCCATAACGCCAGCCCGGTAATGGCGGCGGAAAGCGCCAGCCCCGGTAAAAAGTGCCACAGCGTGTGGCGGTGAGCTTGTACGGTGAGTGCAGTCATAACCTTCTCCTCTGTCATGGCAAAAAGGTTACGCCTGGCTGGCATAAAAATAAAATTGATTATATATTTATAATTAATCTTTATAAGTGGTAAGCAACTCGCTGCCACCACAGGAAGCCCTCTTATGCATATCACGCTGCGGCAACTTGAAGTGTTTGCTGAAGTCCTTAAAAGCGGCTCGACCACGCAGGCATCCCAGATGCTGTCGCTGTCCCAGTCGGCGGTAAGCGCCGCCCTGGCCGACCTGGAAGGGCAGCTTGGGGTTCAGCTTTTTGACCGCGTGGGGAAGCGCCTCGTGGTAAATGAACACGGCAGGCTGCTCTACCCGCGAGTCGTTGGGCTGCTGGAGCAGGCGGGTGAAATAGAGCAGCTGTTCCGCGAAGATAACGGCGCAATTCGTGTTTATGCCAGCAGCACCATTGGCAACTATATTCTGCCGGAGATGATTGCCCGCTACCGGCGCGACTTTCCGAAGCTGCCGCTGGAACTTAGCGTCGGCAACAGCCAGGACGTGATTAACGCGGTGGCGGATTTTCGTGTGGATATTGGCCTGATTGAAGGCCCGTGCCACATGGCGGAGCTGGTGACAGAGCCGTGGCTTGATGATGAGCTGGTGGTTTTTGCTTCACCGGGCAACCCGCTGGTGCACCAGCCGGTCACGCTGGAAAGCCTGGCAAAGCAGCCGTGGATCCTGCGTGAGCGCGGCTCAGGCACCCGCGAAATCGTCGACTATTTATTGCTTTCACACTTGCCAGAGTTTCAGTTGGGTATGGAGTTGGGTAATTCCGAGGCGATTAAACATGCGGTGCGCCATGGGCTGGGTATTAGCTGCCTGTCCCGCCGGGTCATTGCCGAGCAGCTGGAAAGCGGTTCACTGATTGAAGTTGCTATTCCTCTCCCCCGTCTGGTGCGGACGCTGTACCGGATCCATCATCGCCAGAAGCATATTTCTAACGCGCTGCTGCGTTTTCTGCGCTACTGCGAAGCATAATGCACCAAAATCTTGCAGCTGCACCTGATTGGGGTGTGGCTGCGAGGCAATGTCCTTCCCGTTAACCTCTTTTTCACCGTGATGCGGCAGCGATCTTCGCACTTCATCCGCGTTGGCACATTAGTTGCAGAATTGAATTCAAAGAATCTTTTGTTTCAATCAGGCGACGAGGCTGCACATGACGATGAAAAAATGGTTGTTCTCTTTAGTTGGCGCGACGGTTCTGCTGGCTCAGGCCGGGGCGGTAATGGCCGACCAGCTGCAGGATATTGAAAAACGCGGCGTGCTGCGCGTGGCGGTTCCGCAGGATTTCCCGCCGTTTGGTTCGGTGAATGCTGACCTGAAACCGCAGGGTTACGATATCGATATGGCGGCCTACCTGGCGAAGGGGCTGAAAGTCAAACTGCAGCTGGTACCGGTCACCAGCGCGAACCGCGTGCCGTACCTGCAAACGGACAAGGTTGACCTGGTGATCTCAAGCCTCGGCAAGAACGCTGAACGTGAAAAAGTCATCGATTTTAGCCGCGCTTACGCCCCGTTCTTCCTCGGTGTGTTCGGGCCGAAAGACGGCGTCGTGACAGATGCTAAAGCGCTGAGCGGGAAAACCATCGGCGTGACCCGTGGCGCAGTAGAAGACATGGTATTAACCGACCTCGCACCAAAAGACGCCGACGTGAAGCGCTACGAAGACAACAACACCACGATTTCTGCTTACCTTTCCGGCCAGGTGCAGTATATCGCCACCGGCAACCTGGTCGTGGCGGCCATTGCCCGCCAGAGCCCAACCAAAGCCCCGGTCAGCCAGTTTATGCTCAAGGATTCGCCTTGCTACATCGGGCTGAAAAAGAACGAGCCTGCGCTGAAAGCGAAGGTAGATGAGCTGATTGGTGACGCGCTGAAGGACAACACCCTGAACACCCTGTCGCAGAAATGGATGCAGGCGCCGCTGCCTGCCAACCTCGGCGCCTGAGGATCGGGGGATGACCACGCAACTTGATTTTGCCGGTCTGCTGCCCTACTGGCCGGAGCTACTCTCCGGCCTGTGGGTGACGCTGGGACTCACTTTTATGGCGACGGTCGGTGGCGTGGCCATCGGCATTACCGGGGCAGCCATTCGCAGCGGAAAGCCGGGGCTGTTAAGCCTGGCGTGGGGCGGCTACGTGGAGCTCATCCGCAACACGCCGTTCGTGGTGCAGCTGTTCTTTATTGTCTTTGGGCTACCGGCGCTGGGGCTGAAGCTCAACGCCGGGGAAGCGGCGCTTATCGCGATGCTGATTAACCTCGGGGCTTACAGCACCGAAATTATTCGTGCCGGAATCCAGGTGACGCCGAAAGGGCAGTGGGAAGCGGCTCGCGTGCTGGGGTTATGCCGCAGCCAGACGTTTTTACGCGTAGTGTTGCCGCCGTCGCTGAAGCGCATTTATCCGTCGCTGGTTAGCCAGTGCATCATCGTGATGCTGGGCTCTTCCGTGGTGTCGCAGGTTTCCTGTGAAGACCTGACCTTTGCGGCCAGTCTTATTCAGTCGCGTACCTTCCTCAGCTTTGAGGTCTACCTGGTGACCACCCTAATGTATCTGGTGCTGTCGTTAATTATGCGTCAACTGCTGCTGGCGGCGGGGCGAAAATGGTTGGGGAGTGATGTCGGATGATGACGTTTACCGACTGGGATATTGTGCGCAACCTGCTGCTGGCGGCCCGCTGGACGGTGCTGCTGTCGCTGATTGCCTTTTTCTGCGGCACGCTGGTGACCTTGCCGTTGCTGCTGCTGCGCATGAGCCGCTGGGCGTGGCCAAAGCGCTTTATTAGCGCTTATGTCGCGCTGTTTCAGGGCACGCCTCTGCTGATGCAGCTGTTCCTGGCTTTCTTCGGGATTGCGCTGTTCGGGATCGACGTCAGCCCCTGGACGGCGGCCACGCTTGCCCTGACGCTATTTACCAGCGCGTTTCTGCTGGATATCTGGTACGGCAGTATTCGTGCGTTGCCCAAAGGCCAATGGGAAGCCTGTCGTTGCCTCGGTTTGAGCTTCGGGCAGACGCTGTTCCGGGTAATAGCCCCGCAGGCAATGCGCATCGCCGTTGCGCCGACGGTCGGGTTTTCGGTGCAGGTGATTAAGGGCACCGCGCTGGCCTCGATTATTGGTTTTGTCGAGCTGACCAAAGCCGGCACCATGCTGAATAACGTCACATTTGAGCCGTTTAAAGTGTTTGCCCTGGTGGCGCTCGGCTATTTCTTACTTTGCTATCCGCTGTCGCGCTACAGCCGCTATCTGGAGAAAAAATTCCATGCCGCTCATCACCATTAATGACGTACAAAAATATTACGGCGACAACCACGTGCTGAAGGGCGTCAGCCTTGATATCGACATGGGTGAAGTGGTGTCGATCATCGGCCGTAGCGGCTCCGGTAAAAGTACGTTGCTGCGCTGCATGAACGGGCTTGAAGGTTACCAGGACGGCAGCATCAAGCTGGGCGGGATGACCATCACCGACAGGGAATCACAGGCGCGTGAAATCAGCCGTTCCGTGGGGATGGTGTTCCAGAGCTTTAACCTGTTCCCGCACATGACCGCGCTTGAAAACGTAATGCTGGCGCCGCGCCGGGTTCTGAATAAGAGCGCCGCCGAATGCCGCGAGCTGGGGCTGGAGATGCTCAATAAAGTCGGCCTGGGCGAACGCGTGGATTACTATCCGGCTAATCTGTCCGGCGGCCAGCAGCAGCGCGTGGCCATTGCACGGGCGCTGGCGATGAACCCCAAAGTACTGTTGTGCGATGAAATCACCTCGGCGCTCGATCCGGAGCTGGTGGGCGAAGTGCTTAAAGTGCTGGAACAGCTGGCGGCAGAAGGCATGACGCTGATACTGGTGACCCATGAAATGAACTTTGCCCGTGAAGTCGGCGACCGCGTGGTGTTTATGCACCAGGGCAAAGTCTGGGAGCAGGGGGAGAGCAAGTCGTTCTTTGCCAGTCCTCGCACCCAGGAACTGCAGCAGTTTATCTCCTCCGTGCGCGGGCTCGGTTAATCTTTGACCGCCGGCCAGCTGAATGCGCCGGCGGTTTTTAATTCCCCTCAACTTATCTGCCTGATTAGCGACTTGCTAATAATCGCCGGGCGATCATGAAGCTCTCTTATAACCCGGGATTTCTGCTATCTGAACAAAGACGTTTTGTTACAATCTTGCCTCATTTTTTGGATAGGCAACAATTTCCTATGGTTTCACAAGATAAAACGACAGAAGCGCCTGGCTTACGCCGCGAATTAAAGGCGCGCCACCTGACGATGATCGCCATCGGCGGCTCCATCGGCACGGGGCTTTTCGTTGCCTCTGGGGCGACAATTTCTCAGGCGGGGCCGGGCGGGGCGCTGCTCTCTTATATGCTGATTGGCCTGATGGTGTACTTCCTGATGACCAGCCTCGGCGAACTGGCGGCGTTTATGCCGGTGTCCGGTTCTTTCGCGACCTACGGCCAGAAATACGTGGAAGACGGCTTTGGCTTCGCGCTCGGCTGGAACTATTGGTACAACTGGGCGGTGACCATCGCCGTTGACCTTGTGGCCGCACAGCTGGTGATGAATTACTGGTTCCCGGATACCCCAGGCTGGATCTGGAGTGCGCTATTCCTCGGCATCATGTTCCTGCTTAACTGGATCTCCGTGAAAGGCTTTGGCGAAGCGGAATACTGGTTCTCGCTGATAAAAGTGACCACCGTCATCATCTTCATCATTGTGGGTGTAATGATGATCGTGGGTATTTTCAAAGGGGCGCAGCCGGTAGGCTGGAGCAACTGGACAACCGGCGACGCGCCGTTTGCCGGGGGCTTTGCCGCAATGATCGGCGTAGCGATGATCGTCGGCTTCTCTTTCCAGGGCACCGAGCTTATCGGGATTGCTGCCGGAGAATCCGCTGACCCGGAGAAAAACATTCCTCGCGCCGTGCGTCAGGTGTTCTGGCGAATCCTGCTGTTCTATGTGTTCGCGATCCTGATTGTCAGCCTGATTATTCCTTATACTGACCCAAGCCTGCTGCGCAACGACGTGAAAGACATCAGCGTCAGCCCGTTCACCCTGGTGTTCCAGCACGCGGGCCTGCTGTCTGCGGCGGCGGTCATGAACGCCGTTATTCTGACGGCGGTGCTGTCGGCGGGTAACTCCGGGATGTACGCTTCCACGCGTATGCTTTACACCCTGGCCTGCGACGGTAAAGCGCCGCGTATTTTCTCGAAGCTGTCCAAAGGCGGCGTGCCGCGTAACGCGCTGTATGCGACCACCGTTATTGCCGCGTTGTGCTTCCTGACCTCTATGTTCGGCAACCAGACCGTTTACCTGTGGCTGCTGAACACCTCCGGGATGACCGGGTTTATCGCCTGGTTGGGGATTGCCATCAGTCACTATCGCTTCCGTCGCGGCTACGTGCTGCAGGGCAACGACATTAACGATCTGCCATACCGTTCGGGCTTCTTCCCGATTGGGCCGATCTTCGCTTTCGTGCTGTGTCTGATAATCACTCTGGGCCAGAACTACGAAGCCTTCCTGTCTGACACCATCGACTGGGGCGGCGTCGCGGCGACCTATATCGGCATTCCGCTGTTCCTGGCTATCTGGTTTGGCTACAAGGTAACGAAGGGCAGCCGCTTCGTGCGCTACAGCGAAATGGAATTCCCGAAATTTCGTGAGAAATAAGTCAAAGTAACAATAAGTTACTCTTTAAAGGGCGTGATTATCACGCCCTTTTTCTATTCTGCTGGCAATCAATAATGCCAACGGGCTATAGTATTCAACAATTAAATTGATAACCATTATCATTTGCTTTATCGTTAACGCCATTCTTTAAGGAACGAAGGAGCGTTAGCGTGAAGCGTATGATTAAATTCAAGAATATCTGTCTGGCACTGGCATTAACCGCCGCCGGTTTGCACTCCGCCATCGCCGCGACGGTGACTGATATTGTCGGGCGTGAAGTCACCATCCCGAAGAAGGTTGACCGCATTTTGCTGGGGGAAGGGCGCCTGTTTTATGCCCTTGCTCTGCTGGAAGGGCAAAAGCCGATAGACCGTATTGTGGGCTGGCAGGGAGACTTCCGTAAGCTGGACACGCAGACTTACGCGGAATATAAAGCGAAATTCCCGAAAATTGATGATATTCCGCTGATTGGCAGCACCACCGCCGACAGCGTCAGCCCGGAAAAAGTGCTGACTTTGCACCCGGATGTGGCGATTTTTGGCCTGTCTGGTCATGGCCCAGGCCGCCACAGCGAGCTGGTCTCTCAGCTTGAAAAAGCGGGCGTGCCGGTGGTCTTCGTCGATTTTCGTACCTCGCCGCTGAAAAATACCTTGCCGAGCATGCGCCTGCTGGGCAAAGTGTTGCATCGCGAGAAACAGGCCGATGATTACATCGCCTTTTATGAAGCAAACCTGAAAAAAATTACCGACGTCACCGGCAAGATGGCGGCAAAAGATAAACCTTCGGTGTTTATCGAATTGCGTGCTGCGGCGATGGAAGAGTGCTGCGGGTCCGCCGGTAAAGGCAATATGGGCGATTTTATCGACCTGGCGGGCGGCACCAACATTGCTAAAGACCTGCTGCCGGGCGCGCTGGGCACGGTGAACCTGGAAAAAGTGCTTGCCGCTGATCCGCAGGTTTATATTGCCAGCGGCGGTAAAGCCCCAGGCTCAACCTCTCCGGGCGTAGTGCTCGGCGCTCAGGCGACCAAAGCTGAAGCGCAGGCCAGCCTGCAGAGCGTGCTGGAGCGTAAAGGCATTGACCAGCTAACGGCGGTTAAAGAAGGGCGCGCCTATGGCGTATGGCATAATTTCTACAATTCGCCGTACAACATTCTGGCGATTCAGGCGATGGCGACCTGGTTCCATCCGCAGCAGTTTGCCGAGGTAAATCCGGAGCAGACGATGCAACAACTTTATAAACAGTTCCTGGCGGTTGAGCCAACGGGAACGTACTGGACCGATCTGAAGAAGTAACGAAGGTAAGACTTGATGAGTGCCACCACCGATCCAATGCCAAACGAGGCGCAGCCTGCCACCATTATGGGACGCTACCAGCAGGTGCTACGTCACCGCTATTTGCTGATGGGGGCGCTGGTCATTGCGATCTTAGCCTCGCTGCTGCTGGACTTTACCCTTGGCCCTTCCGGGCTGCCGCTGGATACGCTGTGGCAGACCCTGATTGACCCGGCCAGCGCTAACGCCGGTACGCGGGTGATCGTGTGGGACATTCGTCTGCCGTATGCGCTGATGGCGCTGCTGGTCGGCATGGCGCTGGGCCTGGCGGGGGCGGAGATGCAAACCATCCTCAATAACCCGCTGGCCAGCCCGTTTACGCTCGGCGTTTCTTCCGCTGCGGCCTTTGGTGCCGCGCTGGCAATTATTCTCGGCATCGGTATTCCTGGGGTGCCCGATCAGTGGTTTATTTCTGCCAACGCCTTTGTCTTTGCGCTGTTTGCCGCGCTGATGCTGGACGCCATTACCCGCTGGACGCGCGTGGCGAGTTCCGGCGTGGTGCTGTTTGGTATCGCGCTGGTGTTCACCTTTAACGCCCTGGTGTCGATGCTGCAGTTTATCGCCAGCGAAGACACGCTGCAGGGGCTGGTGTTCTGGACGATGGGTAGCCTGGCGCGAGCCTCCTGGGACAAGCTCGGCGTGCTGCTGCTGGCCTTCGCCATCATCATGCCGATTTCCATGCTGAGTTCCTGGAAGCTGACCGCGCTGCGCTTAGGCGAAGATCGTGCCGTCAGCTTTGGCATCGACGTGAAGCGCCTGCGTTTAGGCACTTTGCTGCGCATCAGTATTTTGTCCGCGCTGTCCGTGGCTTTTGTCGGCCCCATTGGCTTTATTGGCCTGGTGGCGCCGCACATCGCCCGTATGCTGTTTGGCGAAGATCACCGTTTCTACCTGCCGGGCAGCGTGCTGGTCGGGGCGCTGGTGCTGTCGCTGGCGTCGGTTGCCTCTAAAAACATTATCCCTGGCGTCATCATTCCGGTGGGGATCGTCACCTCGCTGGTGGGCGTGCCGTTCTTCCTGAGTATTATTCTTCGCCATAAGGGGAACGTGTGATGCAGGGTTTACAGATTGATGCATTCAACGCCGGTTACCCGAAGCGTAAAATTATCGAAAACCTCAGCGTGCCGACGCTGCCACGCGGCAAAATCACCGTGCTGCTGGGGCCAAACGGCTGCGGTAAATCGACTTTACTGCGCTCGCTGGCGGGCCTGAACCGTGCGGAAGGGCAACTGTATCTGGACGGTGAAGACCTGATGGCTTTGCCGTTTGCCAAACGCGCTGAAAAAGTCGTTTATCTGCCGCAGTCGCTGCCGCAGGGCGTACATCTGCATGTGCTGGAATCCATTATCGTGGCCCAGCGCGCGTCCGGTGGCCGCCACAGCGCTGAAAGCGAAGCACAGGTGATGCAGCTGCTGAAACAGCTGGGGATCTCGCATCTGGCTTTGAGCTACCTGGATCAGCTTTCCGGCGGGCAAAAACAGCTGGTGGGCCTGGCGCAGTCTTTGATTCGTCGTCCGTCACTGCTGCTGCTTGACGAGCCGCTGAGCGCGCTGGATTTGAATTACCAGTTCCACGTCATGGACCTGGTCGCCCGCGAAACCCGCGAGCGCAATATCGTCACCGTTGTGGTGGTGCACGACATCAATATTGCTTTACGCCATAGCGAGCACGTTCTCATGCTGCGCGACGGCAAACTGGTTGCCAGCGGCGAGCCGGAGGAAGTGATTACTCCGCGCAGCCTGGCCCAGGTTTACGGCGTGAAGGGGCGCATTGAACGCTGCTCACAGGGCGTTGCCCAGGTGCTGATCGACGGCCTGGTGGAAACGCCCACCGTATAACAACGCATTTCAGGAATACTAAGGAACACAGTATGCAGCCGGCGGCCAATGTAGCCGCTGGCGCATAGTGCAATGTGAGCGCTAAACGGTTGTTTCGTTTGTAATTCACCTCATGGAGAGAAAGAAATGTTAAGGTTGAATCCTATTGTCCGGGGAGGACTTTGTGCGTCCGTGCTCGGTCTGGCTTTCCCCGTCATCGCCGACGATCGCGAAGAAACCCTCGTTGTCACCGCGTCAGCCACCGAACAAAACCTCAAAGATGCGCCCGCCAGTATCAGCGTGATCACCCAGGACGAGCTGCAAAAAAGGCCCGTCAACAATCTGAAAGATGTGCTGCAGAATGTGCCTGGCGTCCAGCTGACCAACGAAGGCGATAACCGCCGTGGCGTCAGCCTGCGTGGCCTGGACAGCAGCTACACCCTGATTCTGGTGGACGGCAAGCGAGTCAACTCCCGCAATGCGGTATTCCGCCATAACGACTTTGACCTGAACTGGATCCCGGCGGATGCCATCGAGCGCATCGAAGTGGTACGCGGGCCGATGTCCTCTCTGTATGGTTCCGATGCCCTCGGCGGCGTGGTGAACATCATCACCCGTAAAGTCGGCAAAGCCTGGCACGGGACCTTCACCCTGGATTCCACCGTGCAGGAACATCGCGACCGTGGCGACACCTACAACGGCAACTTCTTCACCAGCGGCCCGCTAATTGACGACATGCTGGGCGTAAAAGTCTACGGTAGCCTCGGTAAGCGCCAGAAAGACGGCCAGCAGACTTCGACAACGAACGCCAATGGCCTGACGCCGCAGATTGAAGGCTTCACTTCCCGCAATGCCAGCACCGAGTTTGCCTGGACACCTGCTGATAATCAGGATGTCACCGTGGGCTACGGCTTTGACCGCCAGGACAGGGAATCTGACTCGCTGGATAAGAACCGCATGGAGCGTCAGGATTACTCCCTCGGCCATAACGGACGCTGGGACTTCGGTAATACCGAACTGCGTTTCTACGGCGACAAAATTGATAACCTTAATCCAGGGAATAGCGCGGCCATCACCTCGCGCAACAATAGCCTCGACGGCAAGCTGGTGTTGCCGCTCAGCGACATCAACCAGTTCTTGACCTTCGGCGGCGAGTGGCGACACGACAAGCTGAGCGATCCGGTTAATATTACCGGCGGTAATAGTTCTAAAACCTCGGCCAGCCAGTACGCCCTGTTTATTGAAGACGAATGGCGCATCTTCGAGCCGCTGGCGCTGACCACCGGCATTCGTATGGATGACCATGAAACCTACGGCGATCACTGGAGCCCGCGTGCTTATCTCGTTTATAACGCGACCGATACCGTCACCGTTAAAGGCGGGTGGGCAACAGCATTTAAAGCGCCTTCTCTGCTGCAGCTTAGCCCGGACTGGACCAGTAAATCCTGCCGTGGTGCCTGCCAGATTGTCGGCAGCCCTGACCTGAAGCCGGAAACCAGCGAAAGCTTTGAGCTGGGCCTGTATTACGCCGGGGACGAAGGCATTCTGGACGGCGTGAGCGGTAGCGTGACTGCTTTCCAGAATAACGTTGAGGATATGATTGATATCCAGCGTACCGCGAACCGCAGCGTGGCGCCTTCATACTCGAACTTTGTTGGTTTTGATAAGAGCGGTAACCCGATCTTCCGCTATTACAACGTGAACAAAGCGCGTATTCGCGGCGTGGAAACCGAGCTGAAAATACCGTTTAACGACCAGTGGAAGCTGTCGCTGAACTACACCTATAACGACGGGCGTGACCTGAGCAACGGCGGCAATAAACCGCTGCAGCAGCAGTCGTTCCATACCGCTAACGGCACCGTTGACTGGGCACCGCTGGAGGACTGGTCGTTCTATGTTTCGGCGAACTACACCGGCAAGCAGCGTGCAGTCTCCGCCACCGATAAAACGCCGGGCGGCTACATCGTGTGGAACACCGGGGGAGCCTGGAAGGCAACGAAGAACGTGAAGGTGCGTGCGGGGGTGTTGAACCTGGGCGACAAGGACCTGAATCGTGATGTCTACAGCTACAACGAAGACGGCCGTCGCTACTTTATGGCGCTGGATTATAGTTTCTAAGCGGTAGGTACCTTCTCTCTAAGAGGTGTGTCTTATACATATTCTTTCAAAGTCTTCCTGGAGAGGTCCTTAGTTTAGTCGTTATTCCGTTCACCCATAGATCTGTTTTCCCTGCTCGTTCAGAGCACGGTGAACGTGTGAGGGGGAATTACGCCATTCCCCCTCACAACCCCCGGCGCCC
>NZ_BCTL01000017.1 GCF_001571265.1 Cedecea neteri NBRC 105707 = ATCC 33855
TCTGCCGTTTAAGCCCCTTCGCAAAAAATTATCAACTTCCTCGCCGTCAGGCCGATAACTCCCTTACCATTTCATCAAAGGAATTATGATGACGACAATATCCAGCAATGCTCTACAGGGCTCTCAGCTGACAACCAGCACGCCTACAGGCTCCTCTTCCGGCAGCACTGATAACAGTACGGCCGCGCAGATTGCCCAAATCAGCAAAAAAATCACTCAGTTGACCGAGAAACTCAAAGAAGTTTCCGGCACGCCGGATCGCTCTGCCGCAGAGAAGAAAAAACAAGTCGAGATCCTCCAGGCCGAGATTAAAATGCTGCAGGCCCAGCTGGCCCAGCTTCAGCGCAAACAGGCTGAAGAAGCCCAGCAGAAACAAGAACAGCAGCAAATAAAAGCGACCGGGGTGAACAAGCCTTCCGACGACCACCAGATTGATATTTATATCTAGCCGGCCATAAATAACGGGTCGCCAATACGGGCCAGGGTTAACAGCCTGGCCTGCTCCCGAACCTCCTGCCAGATAGCTTCCGCCGCACGTGAAAGCGAACGGTTCTTGCGCCTGACCAGCATCAACTGTCGGTTTATTACCGGCGTTAACCGCTTGACGATAAGCGGCCTCCCTTCAGGCAAAGGCAGCGCCAGCGCGGGCAACACGCTTAAACCAATCCCTGCTTCTACCATCGGATACAGCGTTGCGGGGTGCCCAATCTGCTGGACAACGTTCACCTCAATCCCCTGCCGGGCAAAAGCCTCATCAATCAATGGCCGACTGCCCGAGGCATAATCCTGCAGCACCAGCTTTTGCCCCTGTAGTGCCTGCCAGTCAATCTGCGCCGCGCTAGCAAACGGATGATCGCTGCGGCACAACAGAAGAAAAGGCTCAGACAGCACGGTTTCACACTCCAGGTCGCTGGCCTGAACCGGGTCGATAACCACGCCAAAATCAACTTCTCCCTGGCGGATGCTCTGCAAAACCCACTGCTGCGACGCATCATGCAGCATAAATCGAATATTCGGATAAGCCTCTGCGCTGGCAGCGATAGATTGCGGCATGAGGTGCGCAGACAGCGTCTGGCTGGCAGCCACACGAACCGTGCCGCTAAGCTGATGCCCCACCACGCGCGCATCCAGCAGCGTTGTGGTCAACTCCTCCAGCAGCCGTTCCAGGCGAGGAGCCAGTAGCTCTCCCGCAGGCGTGAGCACCACTTCTCTCGTAGTACGGTCAAGCAGCTTAACGCCCAACTCGGCTTCCAGCTCCTTCAGGCTGTGGCTAACGGCCGACTGGCTTAGCCCAATACTTTCCCCTGCCCGACTGAAACTGCCGGCATGGGCTACGGCGACGAACACGCGAAGCTGACGCAGGGAATAATTCATCTATTTTCTTCATCAATGCATTTAATAAATCAATTTTATTTCTGAAACCAGCGGAAACACAATAGCGCCCTTCACCTTTGAGGAATGGCTATGAAATTGCTCCGCATTGTCGACCCTTTTACCTTAACGTTGGTTTGTACCGTCCTGCTGGCCTCTTTCTTTCCGGCACAAGGGAGTTTTGTCGGTTTCTTCGAGGGGCTGACCACCGCCGCCATCGCCCTGTTGTTCTTTATGCATGGCGCAAAACTGTCTCGAGAGGCGGTGATCTCAGGCGGCAGTCACTGGCGGCTACATCTGTGGGTGATGTGCAGCACGTTCATCCTGTTCCCGGTACTTGGCGTGCTGTTTAGCTGGTGGAAGCCGGTCAATGTCAGCCCGGAGCTTTACAGCGGTTTCCTTTATCTCTGCATTTTGCCCGCCACGGTGCAGTCGGCCATCGCCTTTACCTCCATTGCTGGAGGCAACGTGGCGGCGGCTATTTGCTCCGCCTCTGCGTCTAGCTTGTTAGGGATTTTTCTCTCGCCGTTGCTGGTCGGCCTGGTGATGCACGTTCAGGGTGCAAGCGGCAGCCTGCACCAGGTAGGCAGCATTATGCTGCAGCTGCTGGTGCCGTTCGTGGCCGGGCATCTGATGCGGCCGTGGATTGGCGCATGGGTGGCGAAGAATAAGAAATGGATCGGCAAAACTGACCAGACGTCTATTCTTCTGGTGGTCTATTCGGCCTTTAGTGAAGCCGTAACCCACGGTATCTGGCATAAGGTTGGGGCGGGTTCGTTGCTGTTCATCGTGGCATCCAGCCTCGTGCTGCTGGCCATCGTGATAACGGTGAATATCTTTGTGGCGCGTCGCTTTGGCTTTAGCAAAGCGGATGAAATTACGATTGTTTTCTGTGGGTCGAAAAAGAGCCTGGCCAACGGCATTCCGATGGCCAACATTTTGTTCCCGGTTGCTGCGGTAGGGATGATGGTGCTGCCGCTGATGATCTTCCACCAAATCCAGCTGATGGTGTGCGCAGGTATGGCCCGCCGTTATCAAAGAAAAGCAGCTGCAGCCAGCAGTGAGAAACAGACCGCAGCCGTCAGAACTTAGTGCCGCTTGAGGGGCCGGACCAGGTTGTCCAGCCCTTCCACTTTAATCAGCAGCGTCAGGGCCATCAGCTCACCGAGATGGCCTTGCGGAAACTCCCCTTTGCGGGAAAACCACAGCAAATACTCTTCCGGTAAATCAATCAGCATCCGGCCTTTGTATTTGCCAAACGGCATCGCCGTATTGGCTATCTCAATAAGCTGCTCTTTATCCATTTAGTCACCCAGCAAACGAATCATTTCCGCTTCGTCGATAACCTGAATGCCCAGCTCCTGTGCCTTGACAAGCTTAGAGCCGGCCGCTTCCCCGGCGATAACCAGATCGGTTTTTTTCGACACGCTGCCGGCCACTTTTGCGCCCAGCGCCGTCAGCCGGTCTTTGGCTTCATCACGTGAAAGAACACTCAGCGAGCCGGTGAGCACCACGGTTTTACCGGCAAACGGGCTATCGATTTCTTCCGCTTTGACGATCACGGGCGCGGGCCAGTGAACACCGGCTTCTTCGGTAAGCTGGCGGATAACATCCCGGTTTCTCTCTTCGGCAAAGAAGTTAAAGGTATGCGTCGCCACAACAATGCCAACATCCGGCACTTTCTGCAGATCCTCAATGCTGGCCGAGATAAGCGCATCCAGCGTGCCAAAGTGCGCTGCCAGCCCTGCGGCGGTAGCTTCTCCGACTTCACGAATGCCCAGGGCATACAGGAATCGTGCAAAAGTTGTCTCTTTGGCCTTTTCCAACGCATCAACAACGTTTTGTGCAGATTTTGGCCCCATACGATCCAGCCCGGTGAGCTTGCCCGCCGACAGCTTAAACAGATCGGCTGGGGTATCGACGTACTCTTTTTCCACCAGTTGGTCGATGATTTTGTCGCCCATGCCGTCCACGTCCATCGCGCGGCGGGACACAAAGTGCTTTAGCGCCTCTTTGCGCTGGGCACCACAGATCAGGCCACCGGTACAGCGAGCGACGGCTTCACCTTCTACTCGCTCAACGTCTGAGCCACAAACAGGGCAATGCGTAGGGAAGACGATTGCCTGAGTATCTTCCGGGCGTTCCGACTCCACCACGCCAACAACCTGTGGAATAACATCCCCGGCGCGACGGATAACGACTCTGTCACCAATGCGCAGGCCAAGACGCTCAATTTCATCGGCGTTGTGCAATGTTGCGTTACTCACCAGCACCCCGGCAACCTGCACAGGCTCCAGACGAGCTACGGGCGTAATCGCGCCGGTTCGCCCTACCTGAAACTCAACGTCGCGCACGGTGGTCATCTGTTCCTGCGCAGGGAATTTAAACGCGACGGCCCAGCGCGGCGCTCTCGCCACAAAGCCCAGCGTTTCCTGCAGCGCAAGCGAGTCAACTTTGATGACCACGCCGTCAATATCAAAGCCCAACGTCGGGCGATCGATCTCTACCTGATGATAAAACGCGAGCACCTCTTCCGGCGTGCTGCAAAGGCGAATGCGGTCGCTGACCGGCAATCCCCAGGCCTTAAACTGTTGCAAACGCGCCATGTGGCTGGCCGGCAGTTCACCGCCTTCCAGCAGCCCCACGCCGTAGCAGAAGAAGGTCAGCGGACGTTTAGCGGTAATTCGCGGATCTAGCTGGCGCAATGAACCGGCTGCGGCATTGCGCGGGTTAGCAAACACTTTCCCGCCGGTGCGGCGAGCTTCTTCGTTGATTTTTTCGAAGCCTGCCTGCGGTAAGAAGACTTCACCACGCACCTCAAGGCGACGTGGAATATTGTCCCCTTGAAGTTTGAGCGGTATAGCGCGAATAGTTCGAACGTTAGCGGTGATGTTTTCACCCGTTGTACCATCGCCCCGCGTTGCGGCCCGCACCAGAACACCGTCCTCATACAACAGGCTTACCGCCAGGCCATCCAGTTTTAACTCACAGCAAAACGTCAGGGCATCGCTGCTTTTCAACCTGTCCAGCACGCGCTTGTTGAACGCCAGATAGCTTGCTTCGTCGAAAACGTTGTCGAGCGACAGCATCGGCACTTCATGCCGTACCTGGGTAAATTCACTCAGCGGCGCAGCACCAACTCGCTGGGTCGGTGAATCCTGGGTAATCAGTTCCGGATGAGCTTCTTCAAGCGCACGCAGTTCGCGCATCAGCCTGTCGTATTCTGCATCAGGAATTTCAGGATTATCCTGCACATGGTACAGATATTCATGATGGCGAAGCGTGGTTCGCAGGTGGTTAAGTTGTTGTTCGATTGAGTCCATATCGCACCATCAATGATAAAAAACCCCCGACAGGCGGGGGTTTATGGGGAAGATTCAGGCCAGGATTCAGGCGTTGGCTTCGAGAACCTCGCGGATCCTGTCCTGGTACTCGCGCAGCTTCTGCGGAGTCATCATGCGACGCTGATCGTCCATCACCACGCCGCCGACTTCATCGGCGATGTGCTGTGCAGACTGCAGCATCAGCTTAAAGTTTTGCGCTGCATTGCCGTAGGATGGCACCTGCATAAAGATGGTCACGCCTGGCGTGGCGAAATCGGCCATATTTTCAGGATCGAAGGACCCTGGCTTAACCATATTCGCAAGGCTAAACAGAACCGGACCGCTGCCATCTGGGCTAAGATGGCGGTGGAAAATATTCATTTCACCAAACTTGAAACCGGCCTGCTGAATGCTGTTTAGCAGCAGTTCACCGTTCAGCATCGTGCCCGCGTGGGCGGCGACGTTCATCACAATCACCGTCTCTTTCTTCACCGGCGCAGGCTGCGGTGCTGGTTCGGCAGCAACAGGCTTTGGCACAGGTTCAGCAGTGAACTGTGGTGCGGGCTGAACTGGCGCAATCGGCTGTGGCTCAGGCACTGGCGCCGGGGCTGGCACTGCAGGTGCTACAGGACGCACAGGTTCAACATGCTGAGGAGCGGGCTCAACGTGGCGCGGGGTTACCGGCTCAGGCTGGCGCGGCTGCGGCGCAGGACGAGGTTCTGCTGACGCATACGGCGGCTCATAATTGTGCTGAGGTGCCTGAGGCTGACGTGGGGCATTCGCTTCATGAGAAGCAGACTCCGGCACAGGAGCAGTACGACGTACGCGCACTTCACCGACGCCTTCCTCTTCCTCATCGTCCTCTTCTTCGTATTCGTCGCGCTTCGACTTCATACGTTTTAAAGGGCGATCGCGGAACACGGACGAGCGTTCCTTACGACTGGTCCACAGACCGTGTACCAGTAAGGCTATTATGGCGATTGCGCCAACAATGATTAATATCAGACGCAAATCCTGCATCATTATATTCTCTGTTGTTCTAACACCTTGCCACCGCGGCAAACATTTACTCACTAAGAGTATTTGCCCATCTGCTCAAGTGCAAGTGCGAGCACGGTTTTCTCACCATAAAGATAGCCTAAGCGCACCTTTTTGCTGATTTTTCGACCAATTCCTGGCGAGTTTTTCTGAATGTTGTCAGTTATGATAGCAAAGCAGCTAACTGCATTGACCTGATAAGGAGTCTGCTCAGATTATGGTTTCATCTTCCGGAACCCCGCCGCGTAGTGGCGTGTATTATTTTTCCCAGGGCTGGAAACTGGTCCGCGAACCTGGCATTAAGCGCTTCGTTCTGATGCCGCTGCTGGTCAATATCATCTTGCTTGGCGGCGCTTTCTGGTGGCTGTTCACCCGCCTTGATGTCTGGATCCCGTCGATGATGAGCCACGTGCCGGACTGGCTACAATGGCTAAGTTACGTGCTTTGGCCACTGGTAACGCTCTCGGTGTTATTGGTGTTTGGTTACTTCTTTTCGACAATCGCCAACCTGATTGCCGCGCCGTTTAGCGGCCTGTTGGCAGAGCAGCTTGAAGCTCGCCTTACGGGCGCAACGCCGCCGGATACGGGCGTGCTCGACATAATGAAAGATTTACCTCGCATCATGAAACGAGAATGGCAAAAGCTGGCCTGGTATCTGCCACGCGCTATTGTCCTGCTGCTGCTCTACTTTATCCCAGGCATCGGTCAAACCGTTGCTCCGGTCTTGTGGTTCTTGTTTAGCGCCTGGATGCTGGCTATTCAATACTGTGACTACCCTTTTGATAACCATAAAGTGCCGTTCAAACAGATGCGCATAGCGCTTCGCGAGAAAAAGGTCGTCAACATGCAGTTTGGCGCGCTGGTGAGCCTGTTCACGCTGATCCCGGTCCTGAACCTGTTTATCATGCCGGTTGCCGTCTGCGGTGCGACTGCCATGTGGGTGGACTGTTATCGGGCAAAACACGCCATGTGGAAATAACGCCCTGCGGAAGGGGAAGCCGCTTATGCCATTGCTTATTCCATGTTGCATTGGCTTATTCCCCTTCCACCTATAGATATGCTATTTCCTTACTTCCGCATATTTCCTGAGCAGGTATGCTGGACCGGTATCCCAAAATTCAGACAGTTAAGGACGAGCCATGAGCAAAATTTATGAAGACAACTCCCTGACAATCGGCCACACGCCGCTGGTTCGCCTGAACCGTATCGGCAACGGACGCATTCTGGCTAAGGTGGAGTCCCGTAACCCAAGCTTCAGCGTCAAATGCCGCATTGGTGCCAACATGATTTGGGATGCCGAAAAACGCGGCGTACTGAAGCCTGGCGTGGAGTTAGTCGAACCTACCAGTGGCAACACCGGTATCGCTCTGGCCTATGTTGCGGCAGCGCGCGGTTACAAGCTGACGCTGACCATGCCGGAAACCATGAGCATCGAACGCCGTAAGCTGTTAAAAGCACTGGGTGCAAACCTGGTGCTGACCGAAGGCGCTAAAGGCATGAAAGGCGCTATCCAGAAAGCCGAAGAGATCGTCGCCAGCGACCCGGCTAAATACCTGCTGCTTCAACAGTTCAGCAACCCGGCAAACCCAGAAATTCACGAAAAAACCACCGGTCCGGAAATCTGGGAAGACACCGATGGTGAAGTGGATGTGTTTATCGCCGGCGTCGGCACCGGCGGTACGCTGACAGGCGTTAGTCGCTACATCAAAAACACCAAAGGCAAAACCTCGCTGATTAGCGTAGCGGTAGAGCCAACGGATTCCCCAGTGATCACTCAGGCGCTGGCGGGTGAAGAGCTGAAGCCTGGCCCGCATAAAATTCAGGGTATCGGGGCCGGTTTTATCCCTGGCAACCTCGATCTTAAGCTTATCGACAAAGTGGTCACCATCAGCAATGACGATGCCATTTCTACCGCTCGCCGCCTGATGGACGAAGAGGGTATTCTGGCCGGTATCTCTTCCGGCGCTGCCGTTGCCGCCGCGCTGAAACTTCAGGAAGACGAAGCCTTTACCAATAAGAATATTGTGGTTATCCTTCCGTCCTCCGGGGAGCGCTATTTGAGTACTGCTTTGTTTGCCGATCTGTTCACTGAGAAAGAACTGCAACAGTAATGCCAGTATTTGATATATGCTTAAAAAAGCACCCGTGAGGGTGCTTTTTTGTGGCATACATCAAACTTTCACCCTCATCGGCATTGCGCTTACCCCCGCAGGTCTGGTATTTAACCAGCAATTATTTTGATGCGCGAAATTAATCAAGCTGTGAGATGCACCTGCTGAATCGATTTAACGATTTGGTGCCTATCTGCTTTTCACGGCATAATGATGATGAATCTGTGAAACGCTGTTGGCGTTTTTTTCACGGTTCCCATGCATCCAGTGCCTCGCTCCTTCGACGATGGCGCTAACGATACAGGCTAAAGTGTGGCCGCCAGGCTAGACTTTAGTTCCACAACACTAAACCTATAAGTTGGGGAAATACAATGTTCCAGCAAGAAGTAACTATTACCGCTCCGAACGGTCTGCATACCCGCCCTGCTGCTCAGTTTGTTAAAGAAGCTAAAGGCTTCACTTCCGAAATCACCGTGACTTCCAACGGCAAAAGCGCCAGCGCTAAGAGCCTGTTCAAGCTGCAAACGCTGGGCCTGACTCAGGGCACCGTAGTGACGCTCTCCGCCGAAGGCGAAGATGAGCAGAAAGCCGTTGAGCATTTAGTAAAACTGATGGCTGAACTCGAGTAAGTTCTGGGTTCTTCGTAAATATCAGTCACAAGTAAGGTAGGGTTATGATTTCAGGCATTTTAGCATCCCCGGGTATCGCTTTCGGCAAAGCACTTCTGCTGAAAGAAGATGAAATTGTCATCGACCGGAAGAAAATTTCTGCCGACAAAGTTGAGCAGGAAGTTGAACGTTTCCTCAGCGGGCGCGCCAAAGCATCCGAGCAGTTAGAAGCGATCAAAATTAAAGCTGGCGAGACCTTCGGTGAAGAAAAGGAAGCTATCTTCGAAGGCCACATTATGTTGCTGGAAGACGAAGAGCTCGAGCAGGAAATCATAGCCCTTATCAAAGACAAGCTGGTCACGGCGGACGCCGCAGCGTACGAAGTGATTGAAGGCCAGGCAACGGCTCTGGAAGAGCTGGATGACGAATACCTGAAAGAACGTGCTGCTGACGTACGTGACATCGGTAAACGTCTGCTGCAGAACATTCTCGGCCTGAACATTATCGATTTAAGCGCAATTAAGGATGAAGTTATCCTGGTTGCTAAAGATCTGACGCCGTCTGAAACCGCACAGCTGAACCTGAAAAAGGTGCTGGGTTTCATCACCGACATCGGCGGACGTACCTCCCACACCTCCATCATGGCGCGCTCCCTTGAGCTGCCAGCGATTGTGGGCACCGGTAGCGTGACCTCCGACGTGAAAAACGACGACTATCTGATCCTCGACGCGGTTAACAACAAAGTTTACGTTAACCCGACCAACGAGCAGATCGAAGAGCTGCGCGCCGTTCAACAGCAGGTTGCCTCTGAGAAAGCAGAGCTGGCTAAGCTGAAAGACCTGCCAGCAATCACCCTCGACGGCCACCAGGTCGAAGTGTGTGCCAACATTGGTACCGTGCGTGACATCGACGGTGCTGAGCGTAACGGCGCAGAAGGTGTGGGTCTGTATCGTACCGAATTCCTGTTCATGGACCGTGACTCGCTGCCAACTGAAGAAGAGCAGTTCGCCGCGTATAAAGCCGTGGCTGAAGCATGTGGCTCTCAGGCGGTTATCGTCCGTACTATGGACATCGGCGGCGACAAAGAGCTGCCGTACATGAACTTCCCTAAAGAAGAGAACCCGTTCCTGGGCTGGCGTGCCATTCGTATCGCCATGGATCGCAAAGAGATCCTGCGTGACCAGGTTCGTGCCATCCTGCGCGCCTCTGCTTTCGGCAAACTGCGCATCATGTTCCCGATGATCATCTCCGTTGAAGAAGTGCGTGCACTGAGAAAAGAGATTGAAATCTTCAAGCAGGAACTGCGTGACGAAGGTAAAGCATTCGATGAAACCATCGAAATCGGCGTGATGGTTGAAACCCCTGCGGCCGCGACGATTGCTCGTCACCTGGCCAAAGAAGTGGACTTCTTCAGCATCGGCACCAACGATTTAACTCAGTACACCCTGGCAGTTGACCGCGGTAATGATATGATTTCACATCTTTACCAGCCGATGTCACCGTCCGTACTGACTCTGATTAAGCAAGTTATTGATGCTTCTCACGCAGAAGGTAAATGGACCGGTATGTGTGGTGAGCTTGCGGGCGACGAACGTGCTACACTTCTGTTGCTTGGGATGGGCCTGGACGAATTCAGTATGAGCGCCATTTCTATCCCACGTATCAAGAAGATTATTCGTAACACGAACTTCGAAGATGCGAAAGTGTTAGCAGAGCAGGCTCTTGCTCAACCGACAACGGACGAG
The DNA here is from genome assembly GCF_001571265.1 of Cedecea neteri NBRC 105707 = ATCC 33855. Lineage (GTDB taxonomy): Bacteria > Pseudomonadota > Gammaproteobacteria > Enterobacterales > Enterobacteriaceae > Cedecea > Cedecea neteri. The sequence continues at coordinate 10,197 of NZ_BCTL01000017.1, forward strand.
TTAATGACGCTGGTTAACAAGTTCATTGAAGAAAAAACAATCTGCTAATTCACGAGATGCTGCCCAAATTACTGCTTAGGAGAGAAGGCTAATGGGGTTATTTAGTAAACTGTTCGGTGACAAAGGCAATAGCGACACCGGAACCATTGAGATCGTTGCTCCACTGTCTGGCGAAATCGTTAACATTGAAGACGTGCCGGACGTCGTGTTTGCTGAAAAAATCGTTGGTGATGGGATCGCTATCAAACCAACCGGCAACAAAATGGTTGCTCCGGTTGACGGCACCATCGGTAAAATCTTCGAAACCAACCATGCCTTCTCTATCGAATCCGATAGCGGCATTGAGTTGTTCGTTCACTTTGGTATCGACACCGTTGAGCTGAAAGGCGAAGGCTTCAAGCGCATCGCTGAAGAAGGCCAGCGCGTGAAGAAAGGCGACGTGGTCATTGAGTTCGATCTGCCGCTGCTGGAAGAGAAAGCCAAGTCTACCCTGACGCCGGTTGTTATCTCCAACATGGACGAAATCAAAGAGCTGATCAAACTGACGGGTAGCGTAACCGTGGGCGAAACCCCGGTTATCCGCATCAAGAAGTAAGATTCATGCAGAGAAAAAGGCACCCTTAGGTGCCTTTTTTATTGGCTGCGATTCAGCGCGGTAGAATCAGCTCATCTGAGCGCTGCGCCTGAGTCCAGGCCATCACTTCAAACACCCGATGCGCCGCCTCCCCTGCCGCCACCGCCACCTTTTTCCCTTCCAGAATACGGCTGACCAATTCGGCACAGAACAAATCCCCGGTTCCCTTCAGGTCGGTTACCACACGCTCATGGCTGGTCACATCCACCGCATCGGCGGTCACAGTCACCACGGAAATCGTATCAGCACTATTCCCCGGCGCACTGGTAATCACCACCCAGCGCAGCGTGTCAGACAGCAGGCTTCTGGCCGCGATAACCGCCTGTTCCAGCGTGTCGCACGGCATCCCGGTCAGAATATGCAGTTCAAAGAGATTAGGCGTGATCCCCTGAGCATGGGACAGCAGCGCGGTGCGATAAGCTTCGGGAATACCCGCTTTGACGTAAATGCCGCTGTCGGTGTCTCCCAGCACCGGATCGACAAGAATCAACAGTTCAGGATGACTTTCGCGCCGTTCACGCAGCCACTCCGCCAGTAGATGGATTTGCTCCGCACTGCCCATGTAGCCTGTCGTCACGGCCTTCAGTTCGCGTAAGGCATCTCGTTCTTCGAGCGCTCGTAGATAACCGCTAAACCAGTCCGCCGGGATCACACCGCCATAAAACGTATCGTAATGTGGCGTGTTGCTGAACAACACCGTTGGCACCGCCATCACCCGCCAGCCATGCTGCTGAATCGCTGGTACCGCGATACTGTTCCCGACGCTGCCGTAAACCACCTGAGACTGCACCGCCACAATATCTGTTTGTAGCGCCCTGCCTGCATCGTGAAACAATACCGACTGTATATCGCTATCCTGACTCATTTTTTCCCCTTGCCCGCCAGGCCGCCGAGGCCCGAATTGCTGAGCGGCCATTATAGCCAGACCCGGGCGACACAACCACGAGAAGAGCATCCTCTTTATTCCGACAATAACAAACAGACGACTGACATCATTCAAATTTATCGAATCAACGACAAAAGTAATATTTTCTTTCTGGTGTTACACTTTTGAAAATACACCACCTGAACGATGAACAAAATATTATTACCGATTAGTGCGAGTTACCCATTTATTAATAACAACCAACTTAAACACTCCATCAACAACTCCCCCCTTACCCGTCAAGAATATATTCTCACCTCCTTTTATTTACATTGTCTCTTCCAGTCAATTTTACAATTTCATCCACTCAAAATTCATCACCTCACCTATAACCAAAGTTCCCTCCGGAGAATAAACCTCACTCTGCATGAATATAAGGAAGCTATTATATGAAAGATATATCCAGAAGAAGCTTCATGGCCTTTGCCGCAGGCGGCACCGTCGTATTAGCCACGGGCCAGGCCCATGCCCACGATGACAAAGTAAAATCCTACCCGGCAAGCGTACGGGATCCCGGCCCGCACGACCCCATTCGGGAAGCTGAAAACCCGGACATAGTTAATCCACCTTCTACCGACAGCGGCACATTGCCAAACCTGCGCTACTCCTTTAGCGATGCCCATGTCAGAAAAGGCACCGGCGGCTGGACAAGGCAGGTGACAAAACGCGAGCTGGGGATTTCGACCACCATCGCCGGGGTGGATATGCGCCTTAATGCCGGAGGCATCCGGGAACTCCACTGGCACAAAGAGGGTGAATGGGCCTATATGACCTACGGCAATGCGCGGGTAACGGCCTTCGATGCAAAAGGCGGCTGGTTTGTGGATGATATCGGCGTCGGTGATTTATGGTATTTCCCGCCGGGCATTCCTCATTCCATTCAGGGTATCGGGCCGGACGGCTGTGAGTTTCTTTTGGCCTTTGACGACGGCGGATTTGATGAAGACAGTACGTTCCTGTTATCCGACTGGTTTAAACATATTCCGCCGGAGATATTAGCAAAAAACTTCCAGGTTCCCGTCTCCACATTTTCCAAACTGCCTTCGCCTGCCGATGAATATATTTTTGCGGGTACGGTGCCTGGCAGCCTTGCCGCCGACAGTATTAATGGCGCCGCTAAATCGGAGATTAATTTCACCCACCATATGCTGGCGCAGGATCCCATCAAAGCCCCGGGCGGCACCGTCAGAATAACTGATTCATCTAATTTCCCGGTGTCGAAAACTATTGCCGCTGCGCTGGTGGAAATAGAGCCCGGTGGACTGCGAGAACTTCACTGGCACCCTAATAACGATGAATGGCAGTACTATCTTGAAGGGGAAGGCAGAATGGGCGTTTTCGCCTCTTCGGGCCAGGCCAGAACATTTGATTACCGCGCCGGTGATGTCGGTTACGTCCCCTTTGCGATGGGGCACTATATCGAGAATACCGGCACCACGACCCTGCGCTTCCTGGAACTATTTAAAAGCGACTATTACGCGGATATTTCGCTCAACCAGTGGCTGGCCAGCACGCCGCCTGAGCTGGTGAAACAGCATTTACAGCTTGATGAAACGTTTATGAAGGCGTTGAGCCTGCATAAAAACCCGGTTGTGAAGTAACGTGGTGCTTTCAGGAAAAGATCGCCTCAGGCGACCTTTTCCTGGCTTATCGCGTCAGATGCCCGCGCCCTGAACGTAGCTCTCTTCCCCGAACACGCCGGTAGAAAGATAGCGATCGCCTCTGTCGCAAATAATAGCCACCACCACGGCCCCCGGATTTGCTTTGGCTACGCGCAGCGCACCTGCCACCGCCCCACCGGAGCTCACGCCGCAGAAAATCCCTTCTTCCATCGCCAGGCGGCGCATCGTCTGCTCGGCTTCCGTCTGCGCCATATCGATGACTTCATCCACCAGAGTAGGGTTGAAAATCTTCGGCAGCCACTCTTCAGGCCAGCGCCGGATGCCCGGAATGCTGCTACCTTCTTCCGGCTGCAGCCCGACGATTGTCACCGGCTTGCTTTGCTCTCTCATAAAACGGCTGACGCCGGTAATTGTGCCCGTCGTGCCCATACTGGAAACAAAGTGAGTGATACGCCCTTCGGTCTGACGCCAGATCTCTGGCCCGGTAGTGGTGTAATGCGCCAGCGGGTTATCCGGGTTATTAAACTGGTCGAGGATCTTACCTTCGCCGCGATCGGCCATCTGCTGCGCCAGCTCGCGCGCGCCTTCCATGCCCTGGGCCTTGCTGACCAAAATCAGCTCAGCGCCATAGGCCTGCATCGCCGCCTTACGCTCCATGCTCATGTTGTCCGGCATCAGCAGCTTCATGCGGTAGCCTTTGAGCGCGGCGATCATCGCCAGCGCAATGCCGGTATTGCCGCTGGTTGCCTCAATCAGCGTATCGCCGGGTTGAATTTCCCCACGCTTTTCCGCCTGAACAATCATCGACAGCGCCGCGCGATCTTTTACCGAGCCAGCAGGGTTGTTGCCCTCAAGCTTGACCCAGATTTCGCTGCCGTTGGTCAGCCCGCTGCGCTGCAGTCGAACCAGAGGAGTATTGCCAATTGTGCTTTCTAAAGTGATCACTTGCCTGCCCGCAATAAAAGAAAAAAGCGGCCACATTGGGCCGCCTGTGCGTGTCCTGTCGGGGTAAATTATCAGGCAGACTGCGCCAGGTCTACACCCTGAATACGGTTGGCCCCTTCGTACAGACGAGCGTTTTGTAATCCCACAAACAGGCGCTCGCCGCGCTGTGGGATTTGCTGCTCTTTCAGAACCACCGTGAGCGGTTCGTTGTACCAACCGAGCGGCTGCACGACTAACTGCATGTAATGCCCGCGCGGGCTGACTTCCAGCACCTGCACCGGCAGCGGCGAATCAAGATTCGTGCGGCGGCTGACGTCCACTTCCCACGGGCGCAGGAACAGATCGACATCGCCCTGATAGGCCGGCGTGAAGCCCAGCGGCCAGCGGTGCGCGCCGACGTGGAACTGGCTCCCGCGAATCACGCCCTTCAGGCGATTAACCTCGCCCAGGAACTCCAGCACGAAGCGGGTTGCCGGTTCGCGCCAGACAGATTCAGGGGTATCCACCTGCTCGATATTCCCCTGGCTCATCACCACCACGCGGTCAGCAACTTCCATCGCTTCTTCCTGGTCGTGTGTCACAAACACGCTGGTGAACTTTAATTCTTCGTGCAGCTCGCGCAGCCAGCGGCGCAGCTCTTTACGGACCTGAGCATCCAGCGCGCCAAAAGGCTCGTCCAGCAGCAGAATCTGCGGCTCAACCGCCAGCGCACGCGCCAGAGCCACGCGCTGCTTCTGCCCGCCGGAAAGCTGAGCCGGATAGCGGTCTGCAAGATGGGAAAGCTGCACCATCTCCAACAGTTTGGTGACTTTCTGTTTGATACCAGCCGCAGAAGGACGTTCGCGGCGCGGCAAAACCGTCAAGCCAAAGGCGATGTTGTCGAACACCGACATATGGCGGAACAGCGCATAGTGCTGAAACACGAAGCCCACTTTACGGTCGCGGGCGTGCATGCGGCTCACGTCGGTGCCGTTAAAGCTAATGCGGCCGCTGTTCTGATGCTCCAGCCCGGCAATAATACGCAGCAGCGTGGTTTTACCGGAGCCGGACGGCCCAAGCAGCGCCACCATCTGACCAGAAGGGATATCCAGCGAGATATCGTTCAGCACCTGGGTGCGTCCAAAAGACTTCTTAATATTGGCAATATCAATGCTCATGATTTTCCTCCTGCTTCAGGCGTTTTTCCTGATTATTCAGGCGCCACTGCACTGCACTCTTTAAGAACAACGTCAAAACCGCCATCAGGGTTAACAGCGCCGCGGCGGTAAACGAGCCGACGGTGTTGTAATCCTGCTGCAGCAGTTCAATCTGTAACGGCAGCGAGAACGTCTCGCCGCGAATCGAGCCGGATACCACCGACACCGCGCCAAACTCGCCGATAGCGCGAGCGTTAGTCAGCACCACGCCATAAAGCAACGCCCAGCGGATATTGGGCAGCGTCACGCGGCGGAACATCTGCCAGCCGGAAGCCCCCAACAAAATCGCGGCTTCATCTTCCTGGCTGCCCTGGCTCAGCATCACCGGCACCAGCTCGCGCACCACAAACGGACAGGTGACGAAAATAGTCACCAGCACCATTCCCGGCCAGGCAAACATAATCTGCAGGTTGTGAGCATCAAGGAAGCCCGCCAGCGGGCCGTTAGATCCGTAAAACAGCAGGTAAACCAGGCCCGCAACCACCGGGGAAACAGCAAACGGAATATCCAGCAGCGTCAGCAACAATTGGCGGCCAGGGAAGTTAAAGCGCGTCACCAGCCAGGCAAGCAGCGTGCCGAACACCAGGTTTACCGGCACGGTAATCAGGGCAATCATCACCGTCAGCCAGATGGCGTGCAGCATGTCCGGGTTGGCGATATTTTGCAGCGCTGGCATCAGCCCTTTGGAAAAGGCCTCCACAAAAATAGACGCGACCGGCACCACCAGAATCAAAAAAGAGACCAGCACGCCGATGGCGATAAGCGCCCATTTCTCCCAGTTAATGCGGGAGCGGTTATAGCTTTTCAAAGCGGTTACGTCCGTCATCAGTGACCTACCACGCGCCGACCAAAGCGACTCTGCAGCGTATTAATGGTGAACAGCAGCAGCAGCGATGCGGCCAAAATAACCGACGCAATTGCGCTGGCTGCCGGGTAATCAAACTCCTGCAGGCGCACGAAGATCATCAGTGAGGTCACCTCGGTCTTCCAGGCGATGTTCCCCGCGATAAAAATAACCGCGCCGAATTCACCCAGACTGCGGGTAAAGGAGAGCGCCACGCCCGCCATTAGCGCCGGAGAAAGCTCCGGCAGCACCACGCGGCGGAAGCTCTGCCAGCGGGTCGCGCCGAGTGTTTCAGCGGCCTCTTCGTATTCTGGCCCCAGCTCTTCCAGCACGGGCTGAACGGTACGCACCACGAACGGAATGCTGGTAAACGCCATCGCGACGGCAATCCCCAGCCAGGTGTAGGTCACTTTGATGCCGAACTGCGCCAGCCACTCGCCGTACCAGCCGTTAACGGAAAACAGCCCCGCGAGGGTTAAACCTGCTACTGCGGTCGGTAATGCAAACGGTAAATCCATCAGCGCATCAAGCAGGCTACGGCCAGGAAACTGGTAGCGGGTCAGGATCCACGCCATTAACAGGCCGAATACGCCGTTGAATACCGAAGCCAGCGCGGCGGAAAGCAGCGTGACTTTATAGGCGGCGACCACCTGCGGATTGGTGATAACGTCCCAGTATTGGGAGAAAGACATTTGTGCCAGCTGCATCACCAGCGCGCTCAGCGGCAGCAGCAGGATCAGGCAAACGAACAGCAGGCTGGTGCCGAGGCTAAGCGTAAACCCCGGCAGCACGCGTTTTGAACGACTGGCAAACATCAACTACGCCCCGCCGCTAACAGCTTGTCCAGCTCCCCGCCGGTGGCAAAATGCGTTTTCATCACTTCAGGCCAGCCGCCGAACGCATCTTCCACGCGGAACAGCTCGGTCTGCGGGAATTTATCTTTCAGCTTGTCCATTACCTGCGGGTTATTCACGCGGTAGTAGTAATCGGTGATGATGGTCTGTGCCTGAGGGCTATAGAGATAGTTCAGGTAATCCTTCGCCGCTTTTTCCGTGCCGTTGGCCTTCACGTTTTTATCTACCCAGGCGACCGGGAATTCGGCCAGGATGTTCACCTTCGGTACTACGACCTCATAACCGTCTTTGGCGTACTGGTTACGAATGTTATTCACTTCTGACTCAAAAGAGATCAGCACGTCGCCCAGCCCACGCTCGACGAAGGACGTCGTCGCGCCGCGGCCGCCGGTATCAAACACTTCGACGTTTTTCAGGAATTGGGTCATGAACTGCTCGGTTTTGGCTTTGTCGCCGCCGTCAGCTTTGTCTGCTGCCCCCCAGGCCGCCAGATAGGTATAACGGGCGTTACCGGAAGTTTTAGGATTCGGGAAAATCAGTTTTACGTCCGGGCGTACCAGGTCGCTCCAGTCGTGGATGTTCTTCGGGTTGCCCTTACGCACCAGGAAAGCCATGGTGGAGTAGAAAGGCGAGCTGTTGTTCCCCAGACGACTCTGCCAGTCCGCCGGGATCAGGTTGCCTTTATCGTGCAGGATCTGAACATCGGTCACCTGGTTATAAGTTACAACGTCAGCTTTTAAGCCCTGCAAAATGGCCAGCGCCTGTTTTGATGACCCGGCATGAGATTGTTTTATCGTCAGCTTGTCGCCGTTATTCTCCTGCGCCCACTGTTTTTCAAACGGTGGATTCAGCGCGGCAAACAGCTCACGGGACACATCATAAGAGCTATTCAGCAGCTCTGTTGCATGGGCAGAGCCTGCCAGCAGCAAAGAGACAGCGAGCGCGTTCCATACTTTTTTGACTGACCTGATTGCCATGCTTCGCCCTTATAAATGTGATGATAGTCATGATTAACTGACGTTCAGTGTATTTATAACGAGCGATAAAGCTGTAACGCTTTTATATACCGTTTGGCGATTTACAAGAAGAAAGGGATATAAGAAAACGGCGTAGCAAACGCTACGCCGAAGGGGATCACAGACTCAGTAATTTATCGAGCGATGGCGCGAAGTAGTAGCCGCCGGTGACCGGTTTAGTGAAGCGCAGCATACCGTCGCGCTTGCCGTCGGTATCGCCGAACATGCTCAGTAGCTGCTGCTCAATGTTATGCAGACGCGCGCAATAGGCGATGAAATAGAGGCCGTGCACGCCGCTGGCGGTGCCGTAAGGCAGGCTCTGGCGCACAATCTTCAATCCTTTGCCGTCTTCTTTCAGATCGACACGGCTCAGGTGAGAAGTCACCGGACGTGCGTCGCCGTCAATCTCTTCGTTTTCCTGCTTGGTACGGCCGAAGATCATCTCCTGGTCGTGCACGCTCAGGCGGTTAAGCTGCTTCAGGTTATGTTCCCAACGCTGCACCAGCACGTAGCTACCGCCGGCATCCACGCCTTCGTTGATAACGGCAACCAGGCGGCGATTCTCTTCGCCCTGCGGGTTTTCGGTACCGTCCACAAAGCCGCTGAGATCGCGCTCTTCCACCCAGCGGAAGCCGTGAATCTCTTCTTCAATTTTCAGCGCATCGCCGAACGCGGCCAGCGCGGCCTGAGCCACGGAGAAGTTCACGTCATGGCGCAGAGAAAGAATGTGGATCATCACATCATGCTGGGTGGCTGGCGCCAGGCCTTTGCCCAATGGCGTAAAGTTTTTCAGCTCTGCGGCACCTTCGCCTTTGCTGAGGTCACGCCACAGATCGTGCCCGAAACCGATGGTGGCCCCGAGCATTGCGTCAGGGAATTTTTCCTGGAAAGCGTTCAGCGCATCAATAAAGGTTTTGCACCCTGCGCTCAGCGCGCTGAAGTCGCCCTGGACAGAAGCTTCCAGCCAAACGGCGGCACGACAATGTTCCGGCAGAATGCCGCTTTGAACCCGAGACATGATTCCTCCTGAAAAAAAGATGCCACCGGAGGTGGCATTTATCGGGCTATTTTAACCTGATTCATTAACGCCGACTTGCGGCGGCGCAAACCTGGCGCAGATTTTATCGACGCCAGATAATTTTGTTAAGCGTCCATTTCTTCAGCGTATCATCCGACGGCATTAGCCCTTCAGGCCCGTGCCACTCGCCTTTAAACAGATAGCTAATATGCTGGCTGTTCGGTGCCTTACAAATAACCCCTTCCGCATCGTCGCCGGTGCCCTTTTCGCAGGCCCCGAACGCTTTGTCATAAAGGTCGCTGAAAGGCGTGCCAATTTTCACTCCGCCGGCGGTTTTAATGTCCTCATCCATGACATCAACCTGGCTGACGCTGCCTTTTTCGCCGTTCACCACCAGCTTGACGTCTTTGTCTTTCATCGCCTCAAAGTAGCGCACGATGGTGCCGTTTTCAGTTTTCATGCCGCTACGCAGGCGATAGTTATCGTTTAATCCCTCGCTCACGGCCTTCTCATCCATCGCGGTGGCAGAGGTTAATTTGCCCACGCCCTGCTCGCTCACCTCAACGGAAGACCCAAACCAGTTCCACGGATAAGCGGACGACCAGTTAACGGCAGACAGCGTGGAACAGCCGCTCAGAACCAGCGGCAGGCCTAACAGCATCAGGCGCAGAGATTTCATTGATGATTCCTTTTCAAAAAATGGTAACGGCCTTTGGAGTACGGGGATGTCAAAAAGTGCCGCTTAACTCGTTTTTCAGGGCAAAGTAATCCCGCAGGCGGCGGTTAGCCAGCAACCACCAAAGCGCGAACAGATCGGCCGCCAGCAGAACGATTGTGGTGCCGGTCAGCGCTTCATCACCTGCCAGTAACGCAAGCTGCCACACCAGCAGCCCGACCTGAGCCGCAATCAATACCCAGCGGAATGCACGCCAGAATCGAGGCCACAGGTGGCGTCGCCCGCTGAGCATAAAGGCCAAAGCGGCCGGAATGCCGGGGAGCAGCCCCAGCCAAAAGTTATCGCGATCGGGATAAAACAGGCCCAGCAGCGCGTCGCCTTGCTGACGAGAAGCCCCGGCAAGCACCAGCAAAACCCAGGTACGGGCCTGTAATAACAACACCGCCCAGAACAGCAGCGGTGCTTTTAGGTTGCCCTGTGAGTCGTAATCAGCAGGCGGATACATGGCATAAACACATCTGAAAATTAATATTCCTGATCTTCAATCAGCCGCTTGCCGAGCAAAATGGTGTCCTGGTGTTCGTAATCGAGCTTTTCATAGAGGCCGATAACCAGATCGTTCTCTTCGCGCACCATGATGTGGATTTTCGGGCAGCCGCGGGCAATCAGCTTCTTTTCCAGCCGGTTCAGCAGCGCGTTAGCAATGCCCCGGCCCCGAAACTCCGGATGCACGCCCAGGTAATAGGCTGAACCCCGGTGGCCGTCATAGCCGCCCATCAACGATCCCACGATCTCACCGCCCACCTCAGCGACTAAAAACAGGTCTGCGTCGTGATGCAGCTTACGTTCAATGTCCATTTCAGGGTCATTCCATGGGCGCAGTAAATCGCAGCGCTCCCAAAGGGTAATGACCTCTTCGAAATCTTCCTGGCGAAAAACGCGAATTTCCATGGTATTAGCCACCTTAAGCCGTAAAAGGTTGATTATGGCGTTAACCGTCCGTTAAGCCAATAACTGCCGCAAAAGCGCGAAAAAAATGGCATAATCTCCGACCAGTCACGAAATGAAACGAATGGATATACATTTCTGACGCCAGAGTGTCGTTTGCATGCTGCCGATACGTTATAACTTCCCATCTGGACTCCATAAGATAAATAATTCATCCGCATGAGCAAAATTAAATCGCTAACGCAACTTACGACGCGCCGCCAGGTCCTGCTCACGGGTTTAGCGGCGTTAACGCTAACCGGTATGAACAAAGCGCTGGCAAAGGAAGAAGCCAAATCGCTGAAAACCACCAATTCCCACAGCAAAGTGGCTAAAAAATCGGGGGCTAAGCGCATTGTGATGCTCGACCCGGGCCACGGCGGTATCGACACCGGGGCTATTGGCCACGGCGGGTCGAAAGAAAAACACGTGGTCCTGGCCATCGCCAAAAACGTGCGCAGCATTCTGCGCAGCAACGGGATAGACGCCAGGCTGACCCGCACAACGGACGAATTTATTCCGCTGTACGACCGGGTAGAGATAGCCCACAAGCACGGCGCAGATCTGTTTATGTCTATCCACGCGGATGGCTTCACCAGCCCAACCGCCGCAGGTGCCTCGGTCTTTGCTCTTTCCAACCGAGGCGCAAGTAGCGCCATGGCAAAATATCTCTCCGACAGAGAGAACGCCGCGGATGACGTAGCGGGCAGCAAAGTGAAAGACAAAGATCACTACCTGCAGCAGGTGCTGTTCGATTTGGTCCAGACCGACACCATTAAAAACAGCCTCACGCTCGGCTCGCACATTCTGAAGCAGATTAAACCGGTGCATAAGCTGCACAGCCACAGCACGGAACAGGCCGCATTCGTGGTGCTAAAGTCTCCGTCTATTCCTTCGGTGCTGGTGGAAACCTCGTTCATCACCAACCCGGGTGAGGAAAAGCTGCTCGGCACCACTGCCTTCCGCCAGAAAATTGCGACAGCCATTGCCTCCGGTGTGATGAGCTATTTCAACTGGTTTGATAACCACAAAGTCCACGGTAAGAAGCGTTAATTTTTATGACTCAGCCCGATATCCACGCCGTAAAACAGTTCCTGCTTTCTCTGCAGGACACCATCTGCCAGCAGCTTTCCGCCCTTGATGGCTCCGCCTTCCAGGAGGATAACTGGCAGCGCGAAGGCGGCGGTGGCGGGCGAAGCCGTGTTCTGCGCGGCGGCGCGGTGTTTGAACAGGCTGGCGTAAACTTCTCCCACGTTCATGGCGATGCCATGCCTGCGTCAGCCACGGCTCACCGCCCTGAGCTGGCGGGAAGAAGTTTCCAGGCCATGGGCGTTTCTCTGGTAGTGCATCCGAACAATCCGTATGTGCCAACCAGCCACGCCAACGTACGCTTCTTTATTGCTGAAAAGCCGGGTTCTGAGCCAGTGTGGTGGTTCGGCGGCGGCTTCGACTTAACGCCTTACTACGGCTTTGAAGAAGATGCGGTTCACTGGCACCGCACGGCTCGTGACCTGTGCCAGCCGTTTGGCGAGGACGTTTTCCCGCGCTATAAAAAGTGGTGCGATGATTATTTCTTCATCAAACATCGCAACGAGCAGCGCGGCATTGGCGGGCTGTTCTTCGACGATCTGAATAAGCCAGACTTCGATTATGGCTTACGTTTTATTCAGGCCGTGGGGCAAGGGTATCTGGACGCGTATCTGCCGATTGTTGAACGCCGCAAAGAGACGCCGTTTGGCGAGCGCGAGCGCGACTTCCAGCTTTATCGCCGTGGGCGCTATGTAGAATTTAACCTGGTGTGGGATCGTGGCACGCTGTTTGGCCTGCAAACAGGCGGGCGAACCGAATCGATTTTAATGTCGATGCCACCGCTGGTGCGCTGGGAATATGACTACCAGCCGGAAGAAGGCAGCCCGGAGGCTGCCCTGTATCGAGATTTCCTGCCGGTGAAGGAGTGGGTGTAGCTTTCGCTTTTTTACCTTCACCCTAACCCTCTCCCTGCAAGGAAGAGGCGATCTTTAGTGCTCGCTTGACTCGGTTTCCCCCTCCCCCGCCAGGGTGAGGGGGCGTTCAATCACAGCGGCGCGGTTTGCGCCTCCACGACCGCCAGCGCCACCATATTCACGATGCGACGCACAGAGGCAATCGGCGTCAACACGTGAACCGGCTTCGCCACGCCCATCAGCACCGGCCCGACGGTCACCCCTTCAGAGCTTGAAACACGCAGCAGGTTGTAGCTAATACGCGCCGCCTCAACGTTCGGCATGATCAGAATGTTGGCCGAACCTTTCAGCGGGCTGTCCGGCATACGCTCATGACGAATACTTTCGACCAGCGCCGCGTCCCCGTGCATCTCCCCGTCAATTTCCAGCTCCGGCGCGCGTTCGCGTACCAGTTCCAGCGTTTGGCGCATTTTGCAGGCCGCTTTGCTGTTGGATGAACCGTAGTTAGAGTGGGACAGCAGCGCGACTTTCGGCTCGATGCCGAAGCGGCGTACCGTTTCCGCCGCCAGCAGCGTGATTTCCGTCAGCTCTTCCGGCGTAGGGTCATCGTTCACGTAGGTATCAGCGATAAAGGTGTTGCCGCTCGGCAGCAGCAGCGCGTTCATTGCCCCGGCCGCTTTCACACCTTCGCGGTAGCCAAACAGCTTCTCGACCACGTCAAAGTGCTCGTGATATTCGCCGATTGTCCCGCAAATCAGGGCATCGGCCTCACCGCGATGCACCATGATCGCCCCGATCACCGTAGTGTTGCTGATCACCGCGCGCTGCGCCTGCTCCTGAGTGATCCCCCGGCGCTTCATGATGTTGTAGTACTCGTGCCAGTACTCTTTAAAGCGCGGATCGGACTCGTTGTTCACGATCTCAAAATCTTTGCCCGGCTGAATTTGCAGGCCCAGCTTTTTGATACGCATTTCGATAACGCTTGGGCGACCAATCAGGATAGGCTTCGCCAGTCCCAAAGTAATCAGCTCCTGAGTGGCGTGCAGCACGCGTGCTTCTTCCCCTTCGCTTAACACCACGCGCTTCGGCTCTTGACGCGCCTGGGAGAAAATGGGCTTCATAAACAGGTTTGTTTTGTAGACAAACTCTTCCAGCTTCTCGCTGTAGGCGTTGAAATCCTGAATAGGACGTGTGGCTACGCCAGAGTCCATCGCCGCCTTCGCCACAGCCGGTGCAATCTTGACGATCAAACGCGGGTCAAAAGGCTTAGGAATGATGTATTCAGGGCCAAACGTCAGTTCCTGCTCGCCGTAAGCGGAGGCGACAACGTCGCTCTGCTCGGCGTGCGCCAGTTCTGCAATCGCGTGAACCGCAGCCAGCTTCATCTCTTCGTTAATCGCCGTCGCGCCAACGTCCAGCGCGCCACGGAAGATGAACGGGAAGCACAGCACGTTGTTCACCTGGTTCGGGTAGTCGGAACGGCCGGTACAAATGATCGCTTCAGGACGCACTTCTTTCGCCAGCGGCGGCAGAATTTCAGGTTCAGGGTTAGCCAGCGCCAGAATCAGCGGTGCTTTGCCCATCTTCTTCACCATTTCCTGGGTCAGCACTTTCGGACCGGAACAGCCGAGGAAGATGTCCGCACCTTCAATCACATCGTCCAGCGTCCGTTTGCCGCTGTCTTCCACGGCATAGGCGGCTTTGGTTTCCGCCATGTTCTCTTCGCGGCCTTTATAGATAACGCCCTTAGAGTCGCAAACCACGATGTTGTGTTTCTGCATGCCCAGCGCAACCAGCAGGTTCATACAGGCGATAGCGGAAGCTCCCGCGCCAGACACCACCAGCCGCACATCGGAAATGTTCTTTTCCACTACGCGCAGGCCGTTAAGCACCGCCGCGGTACAAATAATCGCAGTGCCGTGCTGGTCGTCGTGGAACACCGGAATGTTCATGCGTTCGCGCAGCTTCTGCTCGATGTAGAAGCACTCAGGCGCTTTGATATCTTCCAGGTTGATGCCGCCAAAAGTTGGCTCCAGCGCGGCAACAATGTCGACCAGCTTGTCCGGATCCATCTCATCAATTTCGATGTCGAAGACGTCGATACCGGCGAATTTTTTAAACAGGACTCCCTTGCCTTCCATTACCGGCTTGCCCGCCAGCGCGCCGATGTTGCCCAGCCCCAGCACCGCGGTGCCGTTAGAGACCACGCCCACGAGGTTGCCGCGCGCGGTGTATTTGTAGGCGGCGAGCGGGTCCTTTTCAATTTCAAGGCAAGGCGCCGCTACGCCAGGTGAGTACGCCAGCGCCAGATCGCGCTGGGTTGCCAGCGGCTTGGTCGGAGAAACCTGGATTTTCCCCGGGATCGGAAATTCATGGAAATCGAGGGCACTTTGCTTCAGTTGTTCATCCATTGCATCGTTCCTTTTTGGGTCTTCTTTATTGTTACGTCAGCCGCCTAGTATCACGCGGGCACGTTTCGCAAACTTTGAAGGTAGCCATACTATTAAGATTAGGCGTAATTATTGTTAGCTAACTATAGAACCAATGTTAGCGGCCGCCCCCGTCATCGCCGCCCATCTGCTATGCTTTTGGGTTATGCAAAGAATCAATTTTCACGGCGAGCGACACGGAACGCTCAGGTAAGACGTTGCTTTTCAAGGAGATAGTAATGAACCAGCTAGACAGCATTAAGCAGTACACCACCGTGGTTGCCGACAGCGGTGATATCGACTCTATTCGCCACTACCAGCCTGAAGACGCCACCACCAACCCTTCACTGTTGTTGAAAGCCGCAGGGCTTGAGCAATATCAGCCGCTGATTGATGACGCGCTGGCCTATGGCAAGCAGCGCGGCAGCAGCAGGGAGCAAATTGTGGCCGAAGCCAGTGACAAACTGGCGGTCAACGTGGGTGCGGAAATTCTGAAAAGTATTCCAGGGCGCGTTTCAACCGAAGTGGATGCCCGTCTGTCCTATGACAAAGAAAAAAGTATCAGCAAGGCTCGTCGCCTGGTTGAGCTGTACGCCGAGCAGGGGATCGACAAGTTCCGCATTCTTATCAAGCTGGCTTCAACCTGGGAAGGGATCCGCGCGGCGGAAGAACTGCAGAAAGAAGGCATCAACTGCAACCTGACGCTGCTGTTCTCGTTTGCTCAGGCGCGCGCCTGCGCGGAAGCGGGCGTGTTCCTGATTTCCCCGTTCGTGGGCCGCATTTACGACTGGTATCAGGCACGCAAGCCGATGGATCCTTACGTGGTAGAAGAAGATCCGGGCGTGAAATCCGTGCGCAATATCTACGACTACTTCAAGCAACATAACTATGAAACCATCGTCATGGGCGCCAGCTTCCGTCGTAAGGAACAAATCCTCGCGCTGGCAGGCTGCGACAGGCTGACCATCGCGCCAAACCTGCTGCAGCAGCTGCAGGACAGCGAAGAAGAAGTTGTCCGTAAACTCATCCCATTCTCACAAGGCTTCCGCCGTCCGGCGCCAATGAGCGAAGCGGAATTCCGTTGGGAACATAGCCAGGATGCTATGGCCGTTGAAAAACTGGCCGAAGGGATCCGCCTGTTCGCCATAGATCAACGCAAACTGGAAGACCTGCTCGCCGCCAAACTTTAACAAGACCTGGAGTGAAACATGTCATCACGTAAAGAGCTTGCCAACGCCATTCGCGCCCTCAGTATGGATGCGGTCCAGAAAGCCAATTCCGGCCACCCCGGTGCGCCCATGGGCATGGCCGACATCGCCGAAGTGCTGTGGAATGACTTCCTCAGCCACAACCCGTCTAACCCGCACTGGGCCAACCGCGACCGCTTTGTGCTGTCAAACGGCCATGCATCGATGCTGCTTTACAGCCTGCTGCACCTGAGCGGCTATGACCTGCCGCTGGAGGAGTTGAAAAACTTCCGCCAGCTTCACTCCAAAACGCCGGGTCACCCGGAAGTCGGCTATACCCCCGGCGTGGAAACCACCACTGGCCCGCTAGGCCAGGGGTTAGCCAACGCCGTGGGGATGGCCATTGCAGAACGCACGCTGGCCGCGCAGTTTAACCAACCTGGCCATGACATCGTCGACCACTACACCTACGTATTCATGGGCGACGGCTGCCTGATGGAAGGGATTTCCCACGAAGTCTCTTCGCTAGCCGGGACGCTGGGTCTGGGCAAGCTGATTGGCTTCTACGACCATAACGGGATTTCCATCGACGGGGAAACCGACGGCTGGTTTACCGACGACACGGCCAAACGCTTCGAGGCCTATCACTGGCACGTTATCCATGAGATAGACGGTCACGACCCGGAAGCGCTGAAAAAAGCCATCAAAGAAGCGCAGAGCGTGAAGGACAAACCTTCGCTGATTATCTGCCGCACGGTGATTGGTTTTGGCTCACCAAACAAAGCGGGCAAGGAAGAAGCCCACGGCGCACCGCTTGGTGAAGAAGAAGTCGCCCTGGCGCGCAAGCAACTGGGCTGGAAATACCCGCCGTTTGAAATTCCTAAAGACGTTTATCATGCCTGGGATGCCAAAGAGGCAGGTGAAAAAGCTGAAGCGGCCTGGAAAGAGAAATTTGCCGCCTACGCCAAAGCTCACCCTACCCTGAGCGCCGAATTTAAGCGTCGTACCGAAGGCAAGCTGCCGGATAACTGGCAGAAAACAGCCCAGCAGTACATCGAACAGCTGCAGGCAAACCCGGACAAGATTGCGACTCGTAAGGCTTCGCAAAATGCCCTCAACGCCTTCGGCCCTTCCCTACCGGAGCTGCTGGGCGGTTCCGCCGACCTGGCCCCAAGCAACCTGACCATCTGGAAAGGTTCGAAGTCGATTAAAGAAGACACCGCCGGGAATTACATCCACTACGGCGTGCGCGAGTTCGGCATGACCGCCATCGCCAACGGTATTGCCCTGCACGGCGGCTTTATCCCTTATACCGCCACCTTCCTGATGTTTGTGGAATACGCCCGTAACGCCGCACGTATGGCGGCGCTGATGAAAGCGCGGCAGATAATGGTGTATACCCATGATTCTATCGGCCTTGGGGAAGATGGCCCGACGCACCAGGCCGTTGAGCAGCTTGCCAGTCTGCGCCTGACGCCTAACTTCAGTACATGGCGCCCTTGCGACCAGGTTGAAGCCGCCGTGGCGTGGAAAACCGCGCTCGAGCGCCAGACCGGGCCTACGGCGTTAATCCTCTCTCGCCAGAACCTTGCCCAGATGGAGCGTACGCCCGAGCAACTCAAAGCTATTGCTCGCGGAGGTTATATTCTGAAGGACAGCGACGGCAAGCCGGATCTCATCCTGATTGCTACCGGCTCAGAGGTCGAGATAACCGTCGAGGCCGCTGCCGTACTGAGCAAAGAAGGACATAAGGTTCGCGTGGTGTCTATCCCGTCCACCGACGTTTTCGACGCTCAGGACGAGGAATACCAGGAATCCGTCTTGCCTTATGCAGTACGGGCTCGCGTAGCGGTAGAAGCGGGTATAGCCGATTACTGGTACAAATACGTCGGCCTTAAGGGCGGTATTGTCGGCATGACCACCTTCGGTGAGTCAGCGCCTGCCGGGAAGCTGTTCCCGTTCTTCGGTTTTACGGTAGAAAATATCGTGGCAACGGCGAAAAAATCGCTGAGTAAAAAGTAGTTCCTTTCATCCAGCCCTCTCCTTTTGAGGAGAGGGTTCTCTTTTATCTCAATGCAGTCAACCTACTTGGTGACCCACAGCGTGGGCCAGCCGCCCGCTTTATGCCAGCCGTCGCAGGCGGGCTCTTCCGCATAACGAACCAGGCGGAAACGCTGCCCGTCATAGCGCCAGCGCGTTGCCACTCCGCAATCACCTGGCCCGCGCCCTTTCGCCAAAGTCGTTAACTCTTTGCCGTGCTCGTCAAACCCCGCGTTCATTAACTCCAGCTCGGTGCTGCCGCTGTCCGGCATAAAGGGCAATCGCAGATGAATTGTCCTGGCGACAAACGGCTTTTGCCGGGAAATCACCCAGGCCAGGGACACCACGTTATAGGCTCCCGCCTCACAGCTGGTCAGCATCAGGGCTTTATCGTCGGTCAGAGGGAAAACGCGCACTTCACGGCGCAAGGGATCAAGCGAACACTGGCTGTTATTCATCCGCCATGTGCCGTAATCCAGCAGATCGTTCAGTTCGTCGTGTGAAAGCGGCGTTGATGCTGCCGCTGATGCGGTGACTTCTTTTAGCGGAGGAGCCGGAGGCACGCTGAGCGGAGGCCCGTCACCTTTTTTAATCCATGCGGTTTCACTGCCAATGCGTTTTTGCTGGCTGTCGATAAACAGCAGCGCCGCTTTCAAACCGCTAAGAGAAATCATCCCGCCGCCGTCAGCAAGCGAGATCTTATCGCCGTTACCGATAGTATTCAGCAGGCCGTTAATGGCATCCGTGCTGTTGGTCATCAGATGATGAGGCGACACTTTCCATTCGTTGGGCTGGATAACGAGGGGCGCGTCATCCAGCCTTAAGCGTGGCTCAATGGGCGGAACTTTGACGTCCACACTCTCCATATTTCCCAGGTCAATACGCAGGTTAACGTCGTTGCGCGCCCCCGCGCCTCGGGAAAGCGTCATCACCAGCCCCTGATGCAGCCCGGTATTACGGGTGCTGCAAAAGTTCTGGTTGTTGCAGGTCACCTGCCAGTCGGAAAACTGCTTTTGTGCCGGCGCGGCAAACGCAGCCTTCGCCACCAGCAGAGTAAGCATGAGTAAGGAGGATATCCGATAGAACATTGAAGGCTGCCCTAAGAAGCGAAGCGTGAAAAACGTACGATGGTGCGACGTATCTTCGGCTCACGAGACAGCCTGCTCAATCGGATTTGTCGGATAGCTTTATCGCAATATTAAAAATCACAATAACCTGATTTTATGGCACTTTACCCCATGATATTGCGCAACTGTAGCTGTTGCAGCAGTATCACGGTCTTACCGTCGCGAATTTCACCGTTCTTAACCATCGCCATCGCCTGGCTGAAAGGGATTTCCAGCACATCGATATCTTCATCTTCCACGCCGCCGCCGGCCCCTTCTCGCTGCGCGTCGCTGTATTCGGCCAGATAGAAATAGACGATTTCGGTCACGCCGCCGGGAGACATGTACAGTTCAAAGACTTTTTCAACGTCTCCTACCTGAAAACCGGTTTCTTCCATGGCCTCTTTGCGGGCGCAGACTTCCGGCTCGTCAGCGTCCAGCAGCCCGGCGCAAGCTTCTATCAGCATGCCATCTTCATTACCGTTAACCCAGGTCGCAACGCGGAACTGGCGCGTTAGCACTACGGTTTTTTTATCACGGTTATAAAGCAGGATAGTTGCACCGTTGCCCCGGTCATAGACTTCACGCTTATGGCGCACGCTTTCAGCCCCGTTGCGAGACAGGTCATAGGTAATATTGCGCAGGATGAAGTAGTTATCAGACAGGACTTTATCTTTGATGACTTCGATACGTAACGACATACGGTCTCCACAAGGCGGTAAGGGAGCCGATAATCATATGCCGTTCTGTGAGCGTTGTCGCGGGGCGGTAGATGTGTTTTTTTGGGGGGGCCGAGTGGGAATATATTAGATTGCAGTTTTTCCGTTCACCGTAACATCATTTATTTCTGTCACCACTGTAAACAGTGAACGTGTCC
>NZ_BCTL01000018.1 GCF_001571265.1 Cedecea neteri NBRC 105707 = ATCC 33855
CGATGAGAGCCGGGAACAAGGGCGTAGCGGTGAGACCTGAAGCGACTGTTAGTTTCCGTTTGGCTGCAAATTCAAAGCGAGTCGTTCACCGTTGCGGTGGCTGCATATAAAACAGGGCCGGAAGTGAACGGAACCTTAGCCGATCCTTCATAAGCAAGCCTCACCAGCCCCCCTGGCTCGATCAAAACCCCGCCTCAACCTCTCTCATATCCGGCAGCTTATGCGCTATCCCTTTGTGGCAGTCGATACAGGTTTTACCGTCTTTGATCGCTTCATCATGCATTTTGGCGGCCACGGTTTTCTGTGCCGTAAAATCCATATAGTCGAAATTGTGGCAGTTTCGACACTCCTGCGAGTTGTTGTTCTTCATGCGCCGCCACTCGTTTTGCGCCATCGCCAGACGGTGATCGTCAAATTTCTGTGGCGTGTCTATCAGGCCAAAAGCTTTGGCATACAGCTCCTTGCTGGCCTGAATTTTACGGATCATTTTTGGCACCCATTCATGCGGTACATGGCAGTCCGGGCAGGTGGCGCGCACGCCGCTACGGTTGTTGTAATGCACCGTGCCCATATACTCCTCATAGACGTTATTGCGCATTTCGTGGCAACCGATGCAGAACTCTTCGCGGTTGGACATTTCCATTCCGGTGTTGAAACCACCCCAAAAGATTATCCCGGCAGCAAAACCGATAAGCAGCAAGGTGCCGAGCGCTAACCGGCTTGGTCTGCGCCACCACCGCCACACGCGCTTAATGATGCCGGGTTGACGAGTTGATTTATCCATAACTTATTTCCCAAACCCTTTGGATGGCTCGAAGGTATTTTCAACAATCGGGGCAACATCCGCCTGGGGTACATGGCATTGAAGGCAGAAATAGCGGCGAGGCGCCACGTTCGATAACACTTTGCCGTCGCTATCCATAAAGTGCGTTGGGCTGACGCGCGGCGCCCCCGTGGTACGGTAACTTTCAACGCCGTGGCACTGCAGGCAGCGGTTGCTGGTCGTCGTGACCTGGTAACCGTCCACGCTGTGCGGGATCATCGGCGGCTGATTAACGTAGTTCAGCGCCATCCGTGGCTGCTGTTTTGGCATACCCACCGCCCCTTCCGGCGTGCCGGACACTTCTGGCGATTGATTGAGATCCACGCCGTTTGCCGCCCAAAGCGCGCCGCTGATAACCAGAGTGAATGCCGCTCCCCATTGAAACAACGCCTTCATCAGGCCTTGGTTATTCATGATTTAGCTCCCAGGCTCCATCGAATTGTTATTCTGAAAACATCCTCCGGGCGGATATCGATGCCGCGCCCGAAGGACATAGCTTGTTAAACCTTTGCCAGCTTCACGGCGCACTTCTTGAAATCCGCCTCTTTAGAAAGCGGATCGGTAGCGTCGAGCGTCAGGTTATTCACCAGCTGCGCGGCGTCGAAGAACGGCATGTAGACCAGGCCCCGAGGCGGCTTGTTACGGCCTCGGGTTTCGACGATGGAAACCACTTCCCCACGGCGGGAAATCACCTTCACTTTGTCGCCACGGCGCAGACCGCGCTCTTGCGCATCCAGCGGATGAATAAACGTTACGGCTTCCGGGAAGGCACGATGCAGCTCCGGCACGCGGCGCGTCATGCTGCCGGTGTGCCAGTGCTCAAGCACACGCCCGGTAGAAAGCCACAGGTCGAACTCCTGGTCCGGCGCTTCCGCCGCCGGCTCGAACGGCAGCGCGAAGATCACCGCTTTCCCGTCCGGCTTGCCGTAAAACTTGTAGCCTTCCCCGGCCTTCACGTAAGGATCGTGACCTTCGCTGTAGCGCCACTGGGTTTCTTTCCCGTCGACCACCGGCCAGCGCAAACCCCGCGCTTTGTGGTAGTCGTCAAACGGGGCGAGATCGTGCCCGTGTCCGCGACCAAAGCTGGCGTACTCTTCAAACAGGCCCTTTTGCAGGTAGAAGCCCAGCTCGCGGGACTCGTCGTTTAGCTGTTTATCTGTCAGTTCGGTTAGCGGGAACTTGCGGACCGCGTCGCTGGTAAACAGCACGTCGAACAGAGTCTTGCCCCGGTACTCGGGTTTCTTCTCAAGAAGGTCGGCAGGCCAGACATCCTCGACCTTGAAGCGTTTTGCAAAGGTCACCAGCTGCCAGAGATCGGACTTCGCCTCGCCCGGCGCGATCACCTGCTGGCGCCAGAACTGCGTGCGGCGCTCGGCGTTGCCGTAGGCGCCCTCTTTTTCCACCCACATGGCGGTCGGCAGGATCAGGTCGGCCGTCAGCGCACTGATGGTTGGGTAAGGATCGGAGACGATGATGAAGTTGCGCGGATCGCGCCAGCCCGGCATACGCTCTTCGGTGATATTCGGCCCGGCCTGCATGTTGTTGTTGCACATCACCCAGTACACGTTGAGCTTGCCGTCTTTTAGCGCTCGGTCCTGCGCCACTGCGTGCAAACCCACTTTGGCTGGGATAGTCCCGGCCGGCAGCTGCCACGTTTTTTCGACGATTTGCCGGTGTTTTTCGTTAGTGACGACCATGTCCGCCGGTAAGCGGTGCGCAAATGTGCCCACTTCACGCGCGGTGCCGCAGGCAGAGGGCTGCCCGGTCAGCGAGAACGGCCCGCAGCCCGGCTGAGAGATTTTCCCGGTCAGCAGGTGCAGGTTGTAAACCAGGTTATTAGCCCACACGCCGCGCGCGTGCTGGTTAAAACCCATCGTCCAGTAGGAAATCACTTTCTTATTCGGGTCGGCATAAAGCTTCGCGAGCGCTTCAAGCTGGTCTTTCGGTACCCCGCTCATTGCAGCGGTTTTCTCCAGCGTGTACTCGGCAACGAACGCTTTGTACTCGTCGAAGCTCATCGGCTCAGAGGCGTCAGACCCCGGATTCTTCGCGGCTTTTTCCAGCGGGTGAGTCGGGCGCAGCCCATAGCCAATATCCGTCACGCCCCGGCGCAGGTTAACGTGCTGCTTAAAGAACGACTCGTTAACCGCATTGTTCTGAATGATGTAATTGGCGATGTAGTTCAGGATGACCAGATCGCTTTGCGGCGTGAACACCATGCCGTTATCCGCCAGCTCAAAGCTGCGGTGCTGGAAGGTCGAAAGCACCGCCACATTGACGTTTTCATCGGACAGGCGGCGGTTAGCAATGCGCGACCAGAGCACCGGGTGCATTTCCGCCATGTTAGAGCCCCAAAGCACAAAGGCGTCCGCCTGTTCGATATCGTCATAACAGCCCATCGGCTCATCCATGCCAAAAGTGCGCATAAAGCCGACGACGGCAGATGCCATACAGTGGCGCGCGTTTGGATCGATGTTGTTAGAACGGAAACCCGCCTTAAACAGCTTCGCGGCGGCGTAGCCTTCCCACACAGTCCACTGGCCGGAGCCGAACATGCCGATGCCTTCCGGGCCTTTGTCTTTTAAGGTGGCTTTGAATTTCTCTTCCATCACATCAAAGGCTGTTTCCCAACTGACCGGCTGGAATTCCCCCTCTTTGTGGTACTGCCCGTCTTTCATGCGCAGCAGCGGCTGAGTCAGACGATCTTTTCCGTACATGATTTTTGGCAGGAAGTAGCCCTTAATGCAGTTCAGACCGCGGTTGACCGGCGCTTCCGGGTCGCCCTGGCTGGCGACGACGCGGCCATTTTGGGTCCCCACCAGCACGCCGCAGCCGGTACCACAGAAGCGGCACGGGGCTTTGTCCCATTTAATAGCATCGGGTTTGCCTACCACCGCACGAGCCACGCCCGGTGCGCTTAGGCCCGCCGCTGCGGCGGCTGCGGCAACGGCATTCGCTTTCATAAAGCTACGACGACTGAGTTTCATGGTGCTTCCTCACCTTGTTCATTCTGCTGGTGATAAACCAGCGACACCGCCAGCACGCCGGAGATATTGCGTGCCCGCTCAATTTGTTCGAGCAGCGTGCTGCTCTCGGCTGCCTCGATAACCACCGCAAGTTTGCCGCTGTCGATATCGTCAACCGCAACCTCGCTGCCCGGCAGGGCATTGATCGCGCTGCGTATGGCAGCGACATGTTCAGGTTTGGCCTGAACCACCAGGCCGCATACGTGCCAGTCAGACTGCATTTTGTGGCCTCAGAGTGATGGCTGAAGTCGGGCAAACGGCAACACAAGCGCCGCAGCCGTGACAGGCAGATGAAGAAATCCGTGGACGGGACACGTCCTGAAGAGTGGGGATGAACCGAATGGCCTGCGGCTCACAGGCATCTTCACAGCTGCGGCACTCCACCTGATGCCAGGCCAGACAGGTTTCGCTGAGCTGTAATGTCAGTGACCAGGGTTGAGCCGATTGCGGGGCAAAAAGCCGCTGTGGGCAAACGTCCGCGCACGCGTAGCAGAAGGTACACTCGCCCCGGCTAAAGTCGATTTCAGGGTAGCCGCCCTGGCCGCGGCGAAGCACCCGGCTTTGACAGGCGGTAATGCAAATATCGCAGCGCGTGCAGTCCAGCAGAAAATGAGATTCATCGCCGCTCCACGGAGGGCGAATGGCGGGAGTAGAACTGTGCCAGCCTCCGGTCAGCAGGCCGCGACGGGTCAGTTTAGCCATTGGGCAGATCCTTGCTCAAAATGCCCGGCCAGGTCGACACCGGGTAGAAACGTTTTTCTTTTTATCCGCGGATTTTCTGCGGTTTTTACGGCATTTAAGGTATGTGACGAGGGGTTACAAAAGCATCCCCATAAAGGGGTAAATGCCGGGGTCGGATCAAAGAGGTGAACGGTTTCGGCGCGACGGGGACGAATCAGCAGATGTAAGGCAGACGTTATGATGTGGCAAAGCTTGCGTTAAATGCGGCAGGATTTTTCGCGCCGGGGTGCAAAAGTCGCCGCCAGACGTTTGCGTCTAACGCAGATTCTGGTAGGTTTCGCTCCACCGCATTCTTTAAAGGGTTATTCCCCCGTGACAGTCAAACGCTCGGTCTCCACCAGCCTTGCCCGCGCTTTCTTTTCGATCGTTTTGCTGTCGTTGCTTTCAACCGGCATCGCGATGCTGACGCTCGCCAGCAGCCTGAAAGACGCGGAAGCGGTGAATATTGCGGGCTCGCTGCGCATGCAGAGTTACCGTCTTGGCTACGACCTGCAGGGTGATCCCAAAGCCGTTGCGGCACATTTACAGCAGTACCAGCAGTCGCTGGATTCCCCGACACTGCAGCAGCTCAACCGCTTTTGGGTGCCCGACGAGGTTAAGACTCGCTATAACTCGCTGCAGGATGCCTGGCAGCAAATGCAGAAGCACATTCAGAACGAAGATATCGACTGGTACCGCTACAACATCGCCGCCTATGTCGAACAAATCGACCTGTTTGTACTGGCGCTGCAGCACTATGCCGAGCGAAAAATGATGCAGGTTGTCGCAGCTTCGGTGGTCGGTTTTATGGCGATTTTCACCCTCGTGTTCTTCACCTTGCGCCGTATTCGCCAGCAGGTGGTTGCGCCGCTAAATACGATGGTAGAAGCCAGTCAAGCCATTGAGCGCGGCGAGTTTACGCCGCCCAATCTCGACCGCTCATTACCCAATGAACTGGGTGCGCTGGCGCAGGCTTTTATCCGCATGGCGGATGAGCTGCAAAAACTCTACCGCTCCTTAGAGCAGCAGGTGGAGCAAAAGACCCTGAGGCTGCAGGAAGCCAACCGTATGCTCGAAGTGCTTTACAGCTGCTCTCAGGCACTGAACGTCAGCACCATCAACCGCGACTGCTTCGTGCAGATCCTGCAAATTATCCACCAGCATGAGGCGGTTAGCGCCCTGCAAATGCAGGTCGGCGAAAACTGGCGCCTGACGGAAGGCTCCCCGGTACAGGACGAAGAATGGCATACCCTGCCGCTGGTCCAGCAGGACAGCGCTTTTGGTACGCTGCGCTGGCAATCGTCAGGTAAACCCCCTTCCCCACAACTGATGAAAAGCGTTGCCACCATGCTGGGGCGAGGCGTGTACTTTAATCAGGCACAGAAACACTATCAGCAGTTGCTGCTGATGGAAGAGCGAGCCACGATTGCCCGGGAGCTGCATGACTCTCTGGCACAGGTTCTCTCTTATCTTCGTATCCAGCTCACGCTGCTGAAGCGCGCGGTGCCGGAAGACAATCAGCCCGCTCAGCGTATTGTTGGGGACTTTTCTCAGGCCCTGAACGACGCTTACCGCCAGCTGCGCGAACTGCTCACCACCTTCCGCCTGACGCTGCAGCAGGCGGATTTACCTGCCGCGCTGCAGGAACTGCTTGAACCGCTGCGCGAGCAAACCCAGGCAGAGATAAGCCTGGCATGCAGCATGCCGACCCAGGCGCTGGATGCTTCTCAGCAAATCCATCTGCTGCAAATCATCCGTGAGGCGGTGCTGAATGCGATTAAACACGCGAATGCGAGCCATATTGAGATTGTTTGCCGCTCAGAAAGCGGCGGAGAGCATTACGCCTCGGTCTTTGACAATGGGCACGGCATTGCCAGCCTTGAAGAGCCGGAAGGTCACTACGGGCTGAATATCATGCACGAACGCGCGGGTCGCCTGGGCGGGGAACTAACAATATCTCGTCCGCCGCAGGGCGGAACACTTGTGGAGGTCCATTTCTCCTCCACTCCCCCGGCGGGTGCCGGTGGTCATAACAATAATTAGCTTTATTCAGGAGTTAGCAATGTCTGAGCACACGGTTTACCAGGTTTTAATCGTCGACGATCATCCGCTGATGCGGCGCGGAGTCCGCCAGCTTCTTGAGCTGGACAGTACGTTTTCCGTAGTAGGTGAAGCCAGCGGCGGCGCAGAGGCCATCAGTTTAGCGAATCGGCTGTCGCCGGATTTGATTCTGCTCGACCTGAACATGAAGGGCCTGAGCGGCCTTGATACGCTCAACGCCCTGCGCCGGGACGGGATCAGCGCTCGCGTGGTGATCCTGACGGTGTCCGACGCCCGCAGCGATATCTTCACGCTGATTGATGCCGGGGCCGATGGCTACCTGCTAAAAGACAGCGATCCGGAGGTTTTACTGCAGGATATTCACCGCTGCCTGACGGGTGAGAAAGCGTTTAGCGAGCAGGTTCGCGAGTGCCTGTTTAACCGTGGCAGCGAACGGCAGAGTAGCGATCCGTTTGCTATTCTCACTGAACGCGAGCTGGACGTGCTGTCAGAGGTGGCTCGCGGGCTGTCGAATAAGCAAATTGCCAGCGGGCTGCATATTTCAGAAGAGACGGTAAAAGTGCATATTCGTAACCTGCTTCGTAAGCTGCAGGTTAGATCGCGCGTCGCGGCCACGGTATTATTTTTGGAAAGTCGAGGTTAAAACGACCCAATAAAAGGTACGGTTACAAATCCTGCCAATTCCAAAGCATATTTACACTATCTCCTAAATTTCTCCACGTTTGACTAAGTGGTTAAAGCTACAGTGATGCGGTTATTGATAACAATTAGAAGCTTTTAAAGGGGTCCTGACCGCATGGCGAATTTTTTCATATCTCGCCCCATTTTTGCCTGGGTGCTGGCAATTTTGCTTTGCCTGACCGGGGCACTGGCTATTTTTTCGCTGCCCGTCGAGCAATATCCCGACCTCGCGCCGCCAAACGTGAGGATCACCGCGAACTATCCGGGCGCTTCCGCCCAAACTCTGGAGAACACGGTTACCCAGGTCATCGAACAAAGCATGACCGGCCTGGACAACATGATGTACATGTCGTCCCAAAGCAGCAGCGCCGGTCAGGCCACC
Source organism: Cedecea neteri NBRC 105707 = ATCC 33855 (assembly GCF_001571265.1). GTDB lineage: Bacteria > Pseudomonadota > Gammaproteobacteria > Enterobacterales > Enterobacteriaceae > Cedecea > Cedecea neteri. The sequence goes on from NZ_BCTL01000018.1 coordinate 7,694, forward strand.
ATCACCCTGAGCTTTAAAGCCGGGACCGACCCGGACTCTGCCGTCCAGCAGGTGCAAAACCAGCTGCAGTCAGCGGTGCGAAAATTACCGCAGGATGTGCAGACTCAGGGCGTCACGGTGAACAAAACCGGTGATACCAACATCCTGATGGTGGCATTTGTATCCACCGACGGCAGCATGGATAAGCAGGACATCGCCGACTACGTCGCCAGTAACGTGCAGGACCCGATGAGCCGCGTGAACGGCGTCGGCAGCGTGGATGCCTACGGCTCGCAGTATTCCATGCGCATCTGGCTGGACCCCAACAAGCTCACTAACTACCAGATGACGACCCAGGACGTCGTCACCGCCATCAAATCCCAGAATGCGCAAATTGCCGTCGGCCAGCTTGGCGGTACCCCGGCGCTGGACAAACAGGCGCTGAACGCCACCATCAACGCCCAGTCGCTCCTGCAAACGCCGCAGCAGTTTAAAGACATTACCCTGAGGGTGAATCAGGACGGCTCGCTGGTCACGCTTGGGGATGTGGCAGACGTTGAAATGGGCGCGGAGAAATATGACTTCCTGAGCACCTATAACGGCCAGGCCGCTTCCGGGTTGGGCATTAAGCTGGCCTCCGGTGCCAACGAGATGGAAACCGACAAGCTGGCCCGCGCCAAAATCGAAGAGCTTTCGCAGTTCTTCCCGCACGGCCTTGAGGCCAAAATCGCCTACGAAACCTCCCCGTTTGTGAAGGCCTCGATTACCGACGTGGTGAAAACGCTGCTCGAAGCGATCCTGCTGGTGTTCCTGGTGATGTACCTGTTCCTGCAAAACTTCCGCGCCACGCTGATTCCGACCATTGCGGTGCCGGTGGTTCTGCTCGGTACTTTCGCCGTGCTGTATGTCTTCGGCTACAGCATTAACACGCTGACGATGTTCGCGACGGTGCTGGCCATCGGCCTACTGGTGGATGACGCCATCGTGGTGGTAGAAAACGTCGAGCGTATTATGAGCGAGGAAGGCCTCTCCCCTCGAGAAGCTACCCGCAAATCAATGGGCCAAATCCAGGGCGCGCTGGTTGGCATCGCTATGGTGCTGTCCGCCGTGTTTGTGCCGATGGCCTTCTTCGGCGGCACCACTGGCGCAATTTACCGCCAGTTCTCGGTCACGATTGTCGCCGCCATGGTGCTGTCGGTGCTGGTCGCGATGATCCTCACGCCGGCCCTGTGCGCCACCATTCTTAAGCCGCTGCACAAAGGCGAGCACCACGGCCAGAAAGGCTTCTTCGGCTGGTTTAACCGCACCTTTAACCGCAGCGCCGAACGCTACGAAAATGGCGTGGCCAGAATTCTCGCCCGCAGCGTGCGCTGGATGCTGATTTATGTCCTGCTGCTCGGCGGCATGGTGTTCCTGTTCCTCAAGTTGCCAACCTCGTTCCTCCCGCAGGAAGACCGGGGCGTATTTACCACCTCCGTGCAGCTCCCCAGCGGCGCAACCCAGCAGCAGACCACCAAAGTGGTGCAGCAGGTGGAACGCTATTACCTGACCGAGGAGAAAGCCAACGTCGTTTCGGTGTTCTCCACCATTGGCGCAGGCCCCGGCGGGAACGGGCAAAACGTCGCCCGAATGTTTATCCGCCTAAAGGACTGGGACGAGCGCAGCGCCGACGGCAGCTCGTTTGCCATCATCGAACGAGCGACCAAAGCCTTTAATAAGATTAAAGAAGCACGAGTCATTGCCAGTAGCCCGCCAGCGATTAACGGCCTGGGCAACGCCGCAGGTTTTGATATGGAGCTGCAGGATCACGCCGGTGCCGGGCACGACGCGTTAATGCAGGCGCGTGACCAGCTTTTGGAAATGGCCAGCAGTGACCCACAGCTCACGCGAGTACGCCACAACGGCCTGGACGACAGCCCACAGCTGCAAATCGATATCGACCAGCGTAAAGCTCAGGCGCTCGGCGTCTCGATTGACGATATCAACAACACGCTGCAAACCGCCTGGGGCTCAAGCTATGTGAACGACTTTATGGATCGCGGCCGCGTGAAAAAGGTTTATGTTCAGGCTGCGGCCAAATACCGCATGCTGCCGGACGATATCAACAGCTGGTATGTGCGCAATAAAACCGGCGGCATGGTGCCTTTCTCCGCCTTTGCCACCTCCCGCTGGGAAACCGGCTCGCCTCGTCTGGAGCGCTACAACGGCTATTCCGCGCTGGAAATTGTGGGTGAAGCCGCGCCGGGCTTAAGTACTGGCACCGCAATGGATATCATGGAACAGCTGGTGAGCAAGCTGCCAAACGGCTTTGGCCTTGAGTGGACGGGCATGTCCTATCAGGAACGCCTCTCCGGCGCGCAGGCTCCTGCCCTGTATGCCATCTCGCTGCTGGTGGTGTTCCTGTGCCTTGCGGCGCTGTATGAAAGCTGGTCGGTACCGTTCTCCGTTATGCTGGTCGTACCGCTTGGGGTGATAGGCGCACTGCTCGCCACCTGGATGCGCGGCCTGGAGAACGACGTTTATTTCCAGGTCGGGCTGCTGACGGTGATTGGGCTTTCGGCGAAGAACGCCATTCTGATCGTCGAATTTGCCAATGATCTGAACGCCAAAGGCCAGGACTTGGTCGCTGCCACACTTGAGGCCTGCCGCCAGCGCCTGCGCCCAATATTGATGACTTCGCTGGCGTTCATTTTCGGCGTGCTGCCGATGGCGACCAGCACCGGGGCGGGCTCCGGCAGCCAGCATGCGGTAGGCACGGGCGTTATGGGCGGGATGATCTCCGCCACCGTACTGGCCATCTTCTTTGTGCCGCTATTCTTTGTGCTGGTGCGCAGACGCTTCCCGCTGAAAGAGCATCACGACTAAGCGCCGCAGATCTTCGGCCACAAAAAAGGCGACCTCTAAAGGGTCGCCTTTTTACTGATGTTCGCTGAGTATTCAGTACCAGAATATCGCGCCGTTGCTTTTTATGCCGGAACGCTTATTTGCGCAACATATCTTCGATGAAGTCTTTCCACTGCCCTAATTCGTGCTCAATCATAACCGCCTCTCTTGATGTTGGCGCAATTATACGCGGATATATTCTGCGATTGAACCCTTTTTGAGCGGCGAAGTCTTGAGCGTCTTCACAAATATATTGTTAGCAGAATAATGATTTAGCCTGAAATCGCGGCTCGATAATTCCCCTCACCTGCGGCAAAATGGTTGCCCTCTGAAAAATTAAAACGGGACCGACCGCCACCATGATCACCATGTACGGCATTAAAAACTGCGACACCATCAAAAAGGCGCGCCGCTTTCTGGAAGCTCAGGGCGTCGATTACCAGTTTCACGACTACCGCGTTGACGGGCTGGACGCCGCGCTGCTGAATGGGTTTATCGCAGAACTCGGCTGGGAAGCGCTGCTTAATACGCGTGGAACCACCTGGCGCAAGCTGGATGAAGCCCATCGCGCGTCCATCAACGACGCACAAAGCGCGGCGGCGCTGATGCTGGAGATGCCGGCAATCATCAAACGCCCATTGCTCTGCGCGCCCGGTCAGCCTATGCTGCTGGGTTTCAACCAAACTCACTATCAGCAGTTTATCAACGAGGTATAGTCTTATGTCCTGCCCGGTTATTGAGCTGACGCAACAGCTTATTCGTCGTCCTTCCCTGAGCCCGGATGATGCCGGTTGCCAGGCGCTGCTGATTGAACGCCTGCGCGCGATTGGTTTTACCGTTGAACACATGGATTTTGGCGATACCCAGAACTTCTGGGCCTGGCGTGGACAGGGCGAAACGCTGGCGTTTGCCGGGCATACCGACGTGGTCCCGTCAGGCGACGCCGACCGCTGGATCAACCCGCCGTTTGAACCGACTATTCGCGACGGGATGCTGTTTGGCCGCGGTGCCGCAGACATGAAAGGTTCGCTGGCGGCGATGGTCGTTGCAGCTGAACGTTTCGTCGCCCAGCATCCAAATCATAAAGGCCGCCTGGCGTTTCTCATCACCTCCGATGAAGAAGCCAGCGCGACCAACGGCACCGTGAAGGTTGTTGAAGCGCTGATGGCGCGTCGCGAACGCCTGGACTACTGTCTTGTGGGCGAGCCGTCCAGTACTGAAATCGTCGGCGACGTGGTGAAAAACGGCCGTCGCGGCTCTCTGACCTGTAACCTGACTATTCACGGCGTGCAGGGCCACGTTGCCTACCCGCATCTGGCGGATAACCCGGTGCATCGCGCGGCCCCGATGCTCGCAGAGCTGACGGGGATTGAGTGGGACAAAGGCAACGAGTTCTTCCCGGCCACCAGCATGCAGATTGCCAACGTGAAGGCCGGGACCGGCAGCAACAACGTTATCCCAGGCGACATGTTCGTCCAGTTTAACTTCCGCTTCAGCACCGAGCTGACCGATGAAGACATCAAGCAGCGCGTTATCGCCCTGCTGGATAAGTACGAACTGCGCTATACCGTCGAGTGGTGGCTTTCCGGCCAGCCGTTCCTGACCTCACGCGGTAAGCTGGTGGATGCGGTAGTGAACGCCGTTGAGCACTATAATGAGATTAAACCGCAGCTGTTAACCACGGGCGGTACATCTGACGGGCGCTTTATCGCGCGTATGGGGGCTCAGGTTGTTGAGCTGGGGCCGGTGAATGCCACCATTCATAAAATCAATGAATGCGTAAACGCCGCCGACCTGCAGCTGCTGGCCCGGATGTACCAGCGCATAATGGAACAGCTTGTCGCCTGACGGGCAGTCAACTGAACGAGGTATCAGCATGGAATGGCTATCGCATTACTGGTGGATTATCGTCCTGGTGTTATTGCTGGGGATGTTTATTAACGTGATTAAAGACCTGAGCCGAATCGACCCGAAAAAGTACATGGCAGACAAACCCGAGCTTCCGCCGCATCGTGATTTTAACGATAAGTGGGACGACGAGGACGACTGGCCTAAGAAGAAATAGCCACACGCCTCACTCCGGGGGATTCCGGAGTGAGGCGCATATTTACAGCAGTTCAATCAGATCATCATCTTTCAGTGCTCCGCCGCCGCTCAAAGCTTCATCAAAATAGTGCTTCGGCACGGTGTAGCGCAGGTGATCCAGCGCCGCCTTCATGCTGCGGTCGTCTATTGCATGCCCCAGATCGTCAATCAAATCCAGCGTAACGTCCCCACCCAGGCTAAGTAACTTCTCGGCGGCATCCACCGAATGCGTCGCGTGGATCACTTTATCGTTATCGCCGTGAATCAGATGAATCGTGGTGCTGGTAGACGCCTGCTGCGGCAACTCCGCGTAACGCCCGCTAAAGGCGATGACACGCGCCGCAAGGCCCGGCTGCGCTTTAATGCTTTCCAGCGCCATGATAGCCCCCTGCGAAAAACCGATCAGCGCAGTAGCCGTGGGCGGCACGCCGCTTTGCTGCTGCCAGTAACGCACGGTTTCAATAAAGGCTGGCATCACGACATCCACTCGCTGCTGGCGGTTTTCCTCCGTTACGCCCGCCACGGAAAACCACTCCCGGCCTGCGCCGCTTTGGCCCGGGCCGCTAATACTGACCACCAGTGCGTCAGGAAATTCCGGAGCAAACCAGCTGCCGATTTCGCCCATCGCTTTCGCCGTGTCGCCCACGCCGTGGAACAGCAGTATCAGTTGGCTGGCGGGGGTGACGGGGCTTTGGACAACAAAATGGTCATGTTTCATGGTTTTCTCCTGGTTGATGAAGACAACTATACGCCGCCGTCAGGGGATGACCATGCCGTTTCATTGAACAAGTTAGTGGAATTTTTGCAATTGCAAAATGCCGTTTCGCAGCGCCTCTGCCCTTGCCTGGTCCAGGTTATCCAACGCGCTTCGAGCTTCCTCACGCATCAGCGCAAGCAACGCTTTTTTGCCAGAAAGCCCCAGCCGCTGGCTAAGTACTTCGCTGCTTTCACGCCGATCCAGGCGACCGCGCAGGGCGTGAAGCGGTAAAGGGCTCGCCAGCAGAAGGCGATTCAACGCGCCCAGGCAGGCTTCCAGCGGACGATGCGCGAAAGCAAAGCCGGACAGCTCTTCCCAGTCTGCTGCCAACAGTTCTGTTGGGCTATCCGTGGTCAGCGGCAAAGCCAATTCCAGCCAGGTTTTTTGCCATGGCCAGTCTCGCTGTAGCCGCTGCCGCTCATTTTCCATCAGCGACTGGCCTTCCGGCGTGAGCGGCAATAGCGCCATCGCGCTGTAGCAGCCGCTGCTGGCCTCTTTGTAAGAACCAATTCGAACCAGCTCGAACCCGCAGCGCTGCCAGAAGCGCCATAGCTCATCGGTGTAGCCGAAGCTGACCGAGAGATAGTCATGTCGAGCCTTCGCGGCCTGGCGTGCAAGCTGAACCATGCTGGCGCCGATATGTTCACGCTGGCGCTGAGGATGGACGGCAATGCGGCTGATACGCAGCCCACGCAAAGTAGCGGCAAGCGGGCTCCCGCCATGCGCCGCCAGCGATTGCGCCACCAGATTGCCTCTGGGGCGACGGAATCCGGCCCACACGCTGCGGCTCAGGTTTTCATCAAGCCCGCCTTCTTCGACCATCCACAACGCGCCTGCGCACAGCTCGCCCATATTAGCAGCGATAAAATGCTGGCCGGGAGCATCAAGCATGCGTCGCCAGTCGAGCGGCGAGGTGCGGTAATGCGCGCCCGAAAGCAGCCGGTACATCTGCTTTAACTGCTCAGGTTTACGCGACCAGTCTGCCTGCTCAACAACCTGTAAAACAGGATCGCCCTGCGGGAATTGTTCAAGATCCGGCTCATCGAACAGCATGATCCTGTCAACGGCATGTTCCAGCGGATCGCCCAGCGCCCAGCGGATCGGCGTATCAAGCGCGAAGCGCCTGAGCGACGGCAGTGTTGCGCAGAACTTCAGTAAAAAACCGCGCCCGGTTCCCTCGTACCCTTGCACCGTCGTGGTCAACAAAACGCGTGGGAAGCGATCTATTAGCTGGCGTAACAGCGGGGCCGGAATCGCCGCCGCCTCGTCAACCACCAGCCAGTCATACGCCGGCAGATCGTGTTCAGCAGCCAGCGCGTCCGGAGCCATAAACTGGAAAGATTCTCCGGCATAGCGAGCCAAAACGTCGGTGGCGGCCTTTGCCGGAGCGGTGACCAGAGAATCGCCTGGGCTGCGGCCAACCAACATACCGGCCAGAGCAGACTTGCCCCGCCCTCTGGCCGCCGTCACCACCGCTACGCCGCGCTCCATCTCAGACAAATTATCGAGAATGGCAGCCTGCTCCTGCTCAGGCGCGCCGCTCGCGGGCTGCCAGTCAGGACGAAAAGCAAAGCGATTCAGGGTAAGCGGCTCATGCTGCTGCCATAACATGGACTCTGAGTCCTGCCGTATGCAGCGCTGCAGATGGGAAACAAAATGGGGGGTCGGGATCGCGTGGGGAGTATCGCTCCAGCGGCAGGAATCTTCATCGGGAAGCGAAGGCCAGCGCGGCCAGTCGGGCGTCAGCAACAACAGCCAGCTGCCCGCTTTCAGCATCCCGGAAAGCGCCGCGAGCGCGGCGGCATCCAGTCCGAGCCTGGCATCGAATACGGCATGCTGAAACTCACGCCCCAGCATGCTACGCACCGCCGAGGGTGCACAGTGAAAAGGCAACTCAGGCGAAGGGCCAACCCACAGCCAGTCTCCAGTTAAAGAAGCCGACAGCGCGGCAACCTGCTGGCCGCTCCATTCACATTCGCCGGCCAGCACCATCAGCCGACGAATGCCCGTTTGCTGCATTTGCGTCGTCGCCTGCTGCAGCTGCTCTATCGTCCCTGCGGTCATTGATTAACGGAGCGCATTGCCGAAGGTGTTGCACTGGGCAGGATCGCCGCCGTCAAAACCACGTTTGAACCAGGTGTAGCGCTGCTCTGAGGTGCCGTGGGTAAAACTGTCCGGCACCACGCGGCCCTGGCTTTGCTGTTGCAGGCGATCGTCCCCGATGGCTTCGGCAGCATTGAGCGCCTCTTTCAGATCGCCCGAGTCAAGCACCTGCTGTTTCTGCATGCTGTTACCCCAGACGCCAGCGAAACAGTCGGCCTGAAGCTCCATTTTCACTGAGAGGCGGTTAGCTTCAGCCTGGGACGCATTCTGCTGTAGCTGGCGTACTTTCGGCTCAATGCCCAGCAGCTTCTGCACGTGGTGGCCGACTTCGTGAGCAATCACGTAGCCTTGCGCAAAGTCGCCGCCTGCGCCAAGTTTATTGCGCATATCGTCGTAGAAAGAGAGGTCGATATAGACGGTGCTGTCCGCCGGGCAGTAGAACGGCCCCATCACGGACTGGCCGGTACCGCAGCCGGTGCGCGTTGCCCCGCGATACATCACCAGCTTAGGCTGCTGATAGGTGCGGCCCATTTTCTGGAAAATTTCACCCCAGGTATCTTCGGTTGTCGCCAGAATCACCGAGGTAAACTTAGCGGCCTCGTCGTCTTTCGGGCTGATGGTACGCTGCTGGGAAGATTGCTGAGAGACTTGCGGCTCGCCGGACAGGAAGGAAGTGAGATCGACGCCGTAATAGCTTGCCACAATGACCACGACCAGCAGCACCAGGCCACCTTTACCCCGAGGAATGCGGAATCCGCCGCCACCCATGCTCATGCCGGGGCCGGAGGCGTCATTGCGCCTGTCTTCTACATTGTCGCTTTCGCGACGTCCTTGCCAACGCATACGCTCATCCTCATTCACAATCACAACTTGTAATGGATAGATCGTAGGTGGTTACCGGCAGGATTACCATAAGAACAGACAGCGAAAAAACAGGGTGCGCAAAAACGCACCCCATTGCGCAACGTAAACGATTGCGTGGTTAGTCTAATTTAACGCCGAGACGGTGAGCAACTTCCTCATACGCTTCAATCAGGCCACCCAGACTCTGGCGGAAACGGTCTTTGTCCATCTTATCAAGCGTTTCTTTGTCCCACAGGCGGCTGCCGTCGGGTGAAAACTCATCGCCCAGCACCACTTCGCCCTTAAACAGGCCAAACTCCAGCTTGAAGTCAACGAGGATCAGGCCAGCGTCATCAAACAGCTTGCTCAGCACGTCGTTAGCTTTGTAGCTCAGCTCGCGCATGCGGGCCAGATTCTCTTTGCTCACCCAGCCAAAGGTTTCGCAGTAAGATTCATTGACCATCGGGTCGTGCATGGCGTCGTTTTTCAGGAACAAATCGAACAGCGGTGGGTTCAGCTCAATACCTTCTTCAATACCAAGGCGCTTCACCAGTGAACCCGCAGCGCGGTTACGAATCACGCATTCTACCGGCACCATGTCGAGCTTCTTCACCAGCACTTCGTTGTCAGAAAGCAGCGCTTCCATCTGGGTCGGGATACCCGCTTCTTCCAGTTTGGCCATAATGAAATGGTTAAACTTGTTGTTTACCATGCCTTTACGGTCGAACTGCTCGATGCGTGCCCCGTCACCTGCTGACGTATCGTTACGGAATTCGAGCACCAACAGATCCGGGTTTTCCGTACTGTAAACGGTTTTCGCTTTGCCGCGATACAACTCAGCTTGCTTTTGCATCTTTCTTACTCCAGGTATAGCGATCGCTTGCGCAATCGGAGGGGTTTACCCGTCATACTTCAAGCTGCATGTGCGTTGGTTGCTCCTGCTCACTCCGGTCACATAGTTAGCTATGCTCCCGGAGATTTCCAGGCTTACCGCCTTCCTGCAGCTCGAATTATTTAGGGTATCTACATAGGCCTAAATAACAAGGGCCGGAATTAACCGGCCCCTGAGTGTTACTTGCTGAATGCTGCCTGGAAGACAGCGACCAGCGCATCGTTCTGAGACTGCGTCAACGGATGCCCTTTCGGGTCGATGAACTGCAGGCTGCTGCGGTTATCGAGGTCGCCAACCTGCAGCTTATAGTCGCCGTTGGTCAGCCCCGGGTCTTTCGCTCCCAGATCGCTCCAGCTGCTGTCAGACAATGCTTTGTAGGTGACCGCGATATTGCCCTTAGAACGGGTTGTATCGGTGACCTTCATGCCCGCTTTTTCAAGCGCAGCCGGCAGGCGGTTCCACACCACGTTGAACGGCGCACGAACGACCAGCATTGGCAGCCCGGTATCATCCGCCGCGCTCTGCACATCAAGCTGCGCTGAACTGCGGTTGTCCTGCGCATTCTGGCGGGTCGTTTCAGACTTATCGAGACCGGCACTGATGATGTTCAGCATTTGCGCGCTGTAGCGTTGCAGAGAAGAAGCATCCGCCACAGGCTTGCCGCCCTGCTCGAGGTTCAACAGTTTGACAACAACGGACTGCTGGTAGCCCTGCGGCTGCACGCTAATCTGGTAACGGCCGCGGTACTGCACGTCTTCGTCAGCACGGTTCCACTGAACCCAGTCAGTTGTCAGGGTCTGGCCGGCATCGTTGCGTTGTGCGATAGCGTAGTTCCCGGATTGCAGAATGCTCACAACCTGAGACCAAAGGCCGCTCGCCTTGTTAGCTTCAACCTGCAGCGTAGCGGTGTCACCGGTAAACTGAGTGCGCGCCCCGTTCACCAATGCCAGCGCCTGCGCAGGTGGGCGAATATCCAGCTGCTTACCTACAGCACCGCTGCCGTTGGTGACCGGAATGTTGTAGTCGCCATTCTGAATCGGCAGGATCATCCCGGCCGGAGAATGGATTTCCGCAAGTGGAGTCGCCTCCAGGTAGGACTCATCGCCGCTAACCTGACGCTTGTAACGTTGATCGGAACTGCACGCCGCTAACAGCATGGCGAGCGAAACAACAGCAACTTTTGCCACCGTCGACTTCTGTACTGAGTAAGCCATCAAATCTCCCTAAGCTTTACAGCAGACCGGCATGCTTAAGCGCGCTAATAATCACCGGGCGACTTGCGTCGGTCAGCGGCGTCATCGGCAGGCGTAAGGTATCGGTTGCCACAAGACCCAACTCCCTGGCGGCCCATTTCACCGGGATAGGGTTGGGTTCTACAAACAATTTATGGTGCAGCGGCATCAGACGCTGATTAATTTCGCGAGCCTGTGCAAATTGCCCTGAGATGGCCAGTTTACACATTTCCGCCATCTCACGCGCGGCTACGTTTGCGGTCACGGAAATTACGCCGTGGCCACCAAGCTGAATAAAGTCCAGCGCGCTGGCGTCATCGCCGCTCACCAGGATGAAGTCATCTTCAACCAGCTCTTTGATCTGGTTTACGCGGCTTAAGTTCCCGGTGGCTTCTTTGATACCGATAATATTTTTGATTTTCGCCAGGCGGCCAACGGTTTCCGGCAGCATGTCACAGCCGGTGCGAGACGGCACGTTATACAGCATCTGCGGCAGATGGGTGCTTTCAGCAATCGCTTTAAAGTGCTGGAACAGTCCTTCCTGGGTAGGTCGGTTGTAATAAGGGGTGACCGTCAGGCAGCCTACAATGCCGCTGTCCTGCAGGTGATGTGTCAGGGAAATCGCTTCGGAGGTGGCGTTAGCCCCGGTACCGGCAATGATCGGGATACGCCCGTCCGCCAGTTCCACGGTCAGCTTCACTACGTCGACGTGTTCGTCGTGGCTTAAGGTAGCCGATTCGCCGGTAGTCCCTACCGAGACAATCGCCGATGTTCCGCTGGCGACATGGTAATCAATCAGTTTTTTCAGGCTGGACCGGCAGACATTACCTTTCTCATCCATCGGCGTAATTATCGCGACAACACTTCCCGTAAACATTAGCCACCCTCTGTGCAAACATGTTCTCCAATGTTACGTTTGGTGCCATAGCAAAAGCAAGCCGCCAGAAGGCGCTAAGCGGTTGGCAGCTTACTTTTTTTATGCTTTCCTAATGTGAATCTCACCGATTGACAGGAAGAATACGTTTGACACCCTCATCACACCATTATTTGGTTATCACAGCCCTGGGGGCGGACCGTCCGGGTATCGTCAATACCATCACCCGTCACGTAAGCAGCTGCGGCTGTAACATCGAAGACAGCCGTCTTGCTATGCTGGGTGAAGAATTCACCTTTATCATGCTGCTTTCCGGCAGCTGGAACGCGATAACCCTGATCGAATCCACCCTGCCGCTAAAAGGCGCAGAACTCGATCTGCTAATTGTGATGAAACGCACAACCGCGCAGGAAAGACCGGCTACGCCTGCTACCGTGTGGGTGCAGGTTGAAGTGGCGGACTCGCCGCACCTGATTGAGCGATTTACCCACCTGTTTGACACCCATCAGATGAACATTGCCGAGCTTGTCTCCCGTACTCAGCCTGCTGAAAACGGCGTGGGGCCGCGCCTGTACATTCAGATAACTGCCCACAGTCCTGGTTCACAGGATGCGACAATTATCGAGCAAGCGTTTAAAGCCCTATGTACAGAATTGAAAGCAGAAGGCACTATTAACGTGGTTAACCCACAGCAAGATGATTAAAGACGGAGAGTAGTGATGAGCCCACTGAAAGCCGGTGATATTGCACCGAAATTTAGCTTGCCCGATCAGGACGGCGAACAAGTAAATTTAACCGACTTCCAGGGACAGAGAGTTCTGGTTTATTTCTATCCAAAAGCAATGACACCAGGCTGCACCGTGCAGGCATGTGGTTTGCGCGACAACATGGATGAGTTGAAAAAGCGTGGCGTGGAAGTGCTGGGCATCAGCACCGACAAGCCGGAAAAACTTTCCCGTTTTGCCGAGAAAGAGCTGCTTAACTTCACCCTGCTTTCTGACGAAGACCATCAGGTTTGCAGTCAGTTTGGCGTGTGGGGCGAGAAATCTTTTATGGGCAAAACCTATGACGGCATTCACCGCATCAGCTTCCTGCTGGACGGCGACGGTAAAGTGGAGAAGGTGTTTGACGATTTCAAAACCAGCAATCACCACGATATCGTTGTAAACTGGCTGACTGAAAACGCCTAAGAACAGATAAAAAAGCCGACATCTCAGTCGGCTTTTTTCTGGCTGTTATTCGCGGCTCACCGCGTCATCCCCCACCGAAGCATCCGGCCAGGCATGAACCACGGCTTTAATCAGCGTTGCCAGCGGGATAGCGAAGAACACGCCCCAGAAGCCCCACAGCCCGCCGAAAATCACCACCGACAGAATAATCACCAGCGGATGAAGATTCACCGCCTCCGAGAACAGCACCGGCACCAGCAGGTTGCCGTCCAGCGCCTGAATAATCAGGTACACGCCAAACAGCGTCCAGAACTCAGTGCCGAGGCCAAACTGGAACAGCGCCACGCAGATAACCGGAATGGTGACCACAAACGCGCCGATGTACGGAATAAGCACCGAGAAGCCAACCAGCACCGCCAGCAGCAACGAATAGTTCAGCCCGAAGACAATAAAGCCGATATAGGTCGCCACGCCCACGACGATCATTTCCAGCACTTTACCGCGAATATAGTTGGTGATTTGCTGGTTCATCTCCAGCCAGACCTGCCCCGCCAGGCCACGGTTGCGCGGCAGAACGCGGCGCACGGCGTTCAGCATCTGCTCTTTATCCTTCACCAGGAAGAACACCATTAGCGGCACCAGAATCAGATAGATAGCCAGCGTCAGCAGCCCAACCAGCGACGCCAGGGAGAATTTCACCACCTGGTCGCCCATGCCTGACAGCCGCCCGCGCACGTTTTCGGCCATGGCGTCGATAATGCCCGCGTCCACCAGCGCCGGGTAGCGCTTCGGCAGCGTGGCGGCAAAATCAGAAAGCTTGTTGAGCATTCCCGGCATATCGCGAATCAGGTTAATGCCCTGCTGCCAGGCGACGGGAGCCACAAACAGCACCATCAGCAGCAAAATGCCGACAAACAGCACCAGCACGATAGTCGTCGCCCACGTTCGGGAACAGCCGACACGCTCCAGGCGTGCCGTCGGCCACTCGAGCAAATAGGCCAGAACAATAGCCACCAGCAGCGGTGCCAGCAGGCCATGAAGGAAGAACAGAATGCAAAAGCCCGCCACAAGAATAACCAGCAGCGCAATCGCCTCCGGATCGCTGAAACGACGGCGATACCACTGCAACAACATGTCGAGCATACATCCCTTCCGTGAAGTTTTTTTTGATGGCGAATTGTATCGAAATGTCACCGTAAAGACTTTGCTTTTTACGGCGGATTACAAAGGGATAATCAACCAAATAAAATCTTCGCAGCTTCAACGCCCTACAGTACACTTCTTTAAGCGAACAAACTTGTACTCATCGTGTCAAAATCTGACAACGACTAAACGGGACAGTAGTTATGGTTAGGCAGTTGAAAAAGACCCTGATTGCAACACTTACGGCCGCACTGCTGGCGGGAAGCGCACTCCCTGTAAACGCGGATGTGACTGACCAGCTTCCCGACATGGGAACATCCGCAGGCAGCACGCTGTCTATCGCCCAGGAAATGCAGATGGGCGATTTTTACGTCCGTCAGCTGCGAGGCAGCGCCCCGCTGATTAACGATCCATTACTCACGCAGTACATTAACTCGCTGGGGATGCGGCTGGTCAGCCACGCCAACTCGGTGAAAACGCCTTTCCACTTCTTCTTAATCAACAACGACGAAATTAACGCCTTCGCCTTCTTTGGCGGCAACGTGGTGCTGCATTCGGCGCTGTTCCGCTATGCCGACTCAGAAAGCCAGCTGGCTTCGGTGATGGCTCACGAGATTTCCCACGTGACCCAGCGCCACCTGGCGCGTGCGATGGAAGACCAGAAGAAAAATGCGCCGCTGACCTGGGTGGGTGCGCTGGGCTCGATCCTGCTGGCGATGGCGAGCCCACAGGTCGGGATGGCCGCGCTGTCCGGTACGTTGGCCGGGACTCAGCAAGGCATGATCAGCTTTACCCAACAAAACGAACAGGAAGCGGACCGCATTGGCATTCAGGTGCTGCAGCGCTCAGGCTTTGACCCGCAGGCGATGCCGGGCTTCCTGGAAAAACTGCTCGACCAGGCTCGCTACTCTTCTCGCCCGCCGGAAATTCTGCTGACTCACCCGCTGCCGGAAAGCCGCCTGGCGGATGCCCGCAACCGCGCCAACCAAATGCGCCCGGTGGTTGTGCAGTCCTCAGAAAACTTCTATATGGCGAAGGTTCGCACCCTGGGGATGTATAACTCAGGACGCAATCAGCTGACCCCTGACCTGCTGGATGCCTGGTCGAAAGGCAACGTGCGTGAGCAAAATGCAGCTCAGTACGGGCGAGCGCTACAGGCTTTGCAGGCGGATAAATATGACGAAGCAAGAAAAGCGCTTCAGCCGCTGCTAACCGCCCAGTCGGCAAACCCCTGGTATCTCGACCTGGCGACAGATATCGACCTCGGCCAGCACAAGGCAAACGACGCTATCAACCGGCTGAAAAACGCCCCGGATCTGAAGAACAACCCGGTGCTGCAGCTGAACCTCGCCAACGCTTATCTTGAAGGCGGGCAGCCCGCTGAAACGGCAACGCTGCTTAACCGCTACACCTTCGCCCATCCTGACGATACCAACGGCTGGGATCTGCTGGCTCAGGCGCAGGGCAAGCTAGGCAACCGCGATCAGGAGCTAGCCGCGCGCGCAGAAGTCATGGCGCTAAACGGCCGTCTGGATCAGGCCATTTCGCTGCTCAGCAGCGCCAGCTCGCAGGTGAAGCTCGGCAGCCTGCAGCAGGCCAGGTACGACGCCCGGATCGATCAGCTGCGCCAGCTACAGCAGCGCTTTAAACCTTATATGAAGATGTAACAGGAGTTCTTATGTCCAAGAAGGTCGAAATTTATCACAACCCACGCTGCTCCAAGAGCCGCGAAACGCTGAACCTGCTAAAGGAAAACGGCGTCGAGCCAGAAGTGGTGCTCTATCTGGAAACCCCACCGGATGCAGCGACCATCCAGTCGCTGCTGAAGAAGCTGGGCTTCACCAGCGCGCGTGAACTGATGCGCCGCAAAGAAGACCTGTACAAAGAGCTAAAGCTGGATGACGCCAGCCTCAGCGAGGAAGCGCTTATTAACGCGATGATTGAGCACCCGAAGCTTATCGAGCGCCCTATCGTTCTCGCCAACGGGAAAGCCCGTATTGGCCGTCCTCCTGAGCAGGTGCTCGAGATCCTCTAACCTGCCAGCCCGTTCCCTTCCGGGAACGGGTTAGCCGCTCACCGGCACAATTTTCAGCTCAGCTAACCCCACGCCCAGCTTACGCGGATCGTGCCCCAGAATATTGCCCTCGTTGGACAGCTGCGGCTTCGGTGGCTCAATGGTCAGCACCTTGCTGCCTTCAGGGTTATCAAAGCGCAGTGTGACGGTCGAGAGCTGGTCGCCAAAGGTGATGCTCTGCTCTTCATCACCGACCTTCACCGAAACCGGCTCGCCGACGTTCGGCCCAAAGGCTTTCGCCACCAGCACCAGATCGAACGTTGTCGGCAGCGGATCCTGATATTCAATCGTCACAGCCGGAGCCATGTTGGCGTTTGACCAACGGCCCCAGGCTTCCGGGCGCGAAATACCGCTGAACTGCTTCACGCTCTGCGGCGCCCCGGCCACGTTGAAAATGAAGCTGTCCGCCTGGTAGCGAATGTTGTTTTCATCCGCCTTCAGCAAGGCAACGTTGTTTTTAAAGCGCTCATTGCTCAGCGTTTGCCCGTCAAACTGCACGTTGTATTCGTCCAGCGGCTTGTCCACCAGCCTTACCGTTGGCTCGCCGCCCAGCTGCCCCTGCGCCACGCACAGCCCGGTAGAAAGCGCGAGCTGTGGCTCCCACAGGCGCGCCATTTTGTAGCAGCGGTCGGCCCAGATAAACCGGTCATCGCTTTTAAAATCCGCCAGCTGATAGCGCAATGGCGCGGAATATTCACTTTCCGGCAGCGGCTCAATTTTACCTTTACCGATCTTCAGCAGCAGCGGCAGCTTGAAGTGCGCGCCGGAGTAGCTGAACGTGTTCTTCTTCTGATCGATGCTGTAGCGGCTGATGGTTTTCGGGAAATTCCACAGATCGATCACGTCCGGCTTCCACTCGGAGATCTTCTCTTTCAGGTTGGTGAAGACCATCGACAGCGACTCGCCGGACAGGCTACTGCGCCCCAGGCCGATGTAGTTCCCGCCGCCGAGAATATCCAGCACCGTGGCGCCGTTATCCATCGTGTTGCGCTTCACGGCTTTTATTTCTGCCTGCGGTTTGTCGCCGCGAATCACAAAGAACAGGTTCTGCCTGTCCTGCTTGGTCAGGTATTTATACGCCGTGTTGTTCATCGCCAGATGATCGGAAGAAACCACGATCACTGTATTACGGAAATAAGGCGAGGCTTTGATTTTGTCTATCAACGCCGCGATATGCTCCTGGCTGCAGGAAACGGCGCTAAAAGAGCGGTTTTCTTTACCGTCGTAGCTGTAGCTGCGGCGGTTACATGTTCGCGAAATAAAGCCGTCCGGGTGATGAGTATCGACCGTCAGCGTAAACAGCGAGAAACGCTTCCCGGCTTTAGAAAGCTCGATAAACTTGTCATAAGCTTCATCCAGCACCGTATCATCGTAAAAGCCCCAGTTATTCTTGTAATTCGGGTCGGCCACCATCCCCTTCAGCTCCTGCGCGCCGTACATATGCTCGAAGCCGTGGGACTGCAGGAAGATATCTTTGCCGGCAAAGCGCAGGTCCGCGCCCTGGATAAAGTAGTTTTGATAGCCGGATGCCTTAAGAATATCGCCCAGGCAGATGTTCTTCGGGAAGAAGCTCGACATCGACGCCGAAGAGTTGCCTTCAAAAGGCGCAAACAGCGGGATCCCACACTGCGAGGCCACAATGCCCGCAATGGTGTAGTCCATGCCCGCCATCTGGCTGGTGTGGCTAAAATCTATCGCCTGGCTTTTCAGGGCGTTCAGCTCGGGCGCTAAGTCGGGAAACGCCTGCTCATCAAAATAAGTGCGCTCCAGGCTTTCGCCGTAGATATAAACCAGGTTCAGCTTTGGCTGTTTAATGGTGCCTTCCGGCACTTTATACCAGTCGGCAAAGTCAGACGTGCCGGTACGAGTCTGAGATTTAATCAGCGACACCACCTGCTGATACGCAGGCGTTGTTTTTATCGAAAACAGGGCCAGAAACAACGCCAGGGCGCTGTAGCCCAAATGATGAGGATGGTTCTTTCGGCGTAAAACCCAGGTCAGACCGCCAAAAATGGCAATTAACCCGACGGCCAGGCCCAGCCCCGGCAGAATGTATTTGCCGACGCCTGCGCCGGTCATACTGCTGGTGAGCGTATAGAGCACCGCATCGTTAATGCCTTCGCCGGTAAAATAGTTACTGGCCAGCAACGTCACGTTGAGCACGATGAACAGGCCGAGCATCAGCAGGATGATCGTCAGCCACCAGATATTTCGACCGGCCTTTACCGCATACACGGCAATAGCCGCCAAAAATAGCACCAAAGAAAGCAATTCGGACAACGCCAATACCTCAACCCTCGCGCAGCCTGGCGCGATTATTCATGCAGAAAAATAACAGCCGGTAATTTAACCTCACTGTCATATGGCTGCAATTCTCCTGACACTACTTTGCGCACAGCATCGACTTTTCAGAATTTCCCCTCAATTTTAAGACTGACGGCCTTTAATAGTTTCCAACTATTACAACCATCGCTACTACAACGAACCAGGGAATTGACCTTTTTGGCGCTAAAGTGCTGTAATTTCGCCGCTGTTATAATTTTTTAAAGTGGAATTGTAACGCGCAACACCGGCCACCCCCGCAACGGGTGGCCTTTTTTATGCCCGCAGAAAAACTGTTAGGAAATACCTCTTGATTCAATAAAACCTACCCATTAGAGCCCAGGGCTAAAATTCGTTACCTTTCTCCCATCGCAAAACGGAGGAAGTTTAGATGTCTTTAATTAATACCAAAATCAAACCATTCAAAAATCAGGCTTTTAAAAACGGCGAATTCGTTGAAGTTACGGAAAAAGATACCGAAGGCCGCTGGAGCGTTTTCTTCTTCTACCCGGCTGACTTTACTTTCGTTTGCCCGACCGAACTGGGCGACGTGGCTGACCATTACGAAGAACTGCAGAAGCTGGGCGTAGACGTTTATTCCGTCTCTACCGACACTCACTTCACCCACAAAGCGTGGCACGGCAGCTCTGAAACCATCGCTAAAATCAAATACGCGATGATCGGCGACCCAACCGGCGCGCTGACCCGTAACTTCGAAAACATGCGTGAAGATGAAGGTCTGGCAGACCGCGCAACCTTCGTTGTTGACCCACAGGGCATCATCCAGGCTATCGAAGTGACCGCCGAAGGCATTGGCCGTGACGCTTCTGACCTGCTGCGCAAAGTGAAAGCTGCCCAGTACGTAGCTTCCCACCCAGGCGAAGTTTGCCCGGCTAAATGGAAAGAAGGCGAAGCGACTCTGGCTCCATCTCTGGACCTGGTCGGCAAAATCTAAGTTTTATCCGCGTTACCCTCTTTTATTTTACGGCTACTCCTTTTGGTAGCCGTTTTTTCTCGCCACCAGGGAGACTGACCATGCTCGACACAACAATGAAAACCCAGCTCAAAGCCTATCTTGAGAGACTAACCAAACCTGTTGAGTTGATTGCCACGCTGGACGACGGCGCGAAATCATCTGAAATAAAAGAACTGCTGGCAGAAATAGCTGAGTTATCTGACAAAGTTTCATTCACCATTAATAACGACCTGCCGGTGCGCAAGCCGTCGTTTTTAATCACTAACCCAGGCTCAAACCAGGGCCCGCGCTTTGCCGGCTCTCCGCTGGGTCACGAATTCACTTCCCTGGTGCTGGCCTTGCTCCAGGTCGGCGGTCATCCGTCCAAAGAGTCTCAGGATCTGCTGGCGCAAATCCGTGAGATCGACGGTGACTTCCACTTTGAAACCTATTATTCCCTCTCCTGCCACAATTGCCCGGACGTTGTGCAGGCGCTGAACCTGATGAGCGTGCTGAACCCGCGCATCACCCACACCGCTATCGACGGCGGCGTTTACCAGAATGAAATTCAGGAACGCAACGTGATGGGCGTACCTGCCGTGTACCTGAACGGCAAAGAGTTTGGCCAGGGCCGCATGACGCTGGCTGAAATCGTGGGCAAAATTGACACCGGCGCAGAAAAACGAGCGGCGGAAGCGCTGAACCAGCGCGAAGCTTATGACGTGCTGATCGTCGGCAGCGGCCCTGCGGGGGCGGCGGCGGCTGTGTATGCGGCGCGTAAAGGCATCCGTACCGGCCTGATGGGCGAACGCTTCGGCGGCCAGGTGCTGGATACCGTGGATATCGAAAACTACATTTCCGTGCCAAAAACCGAAGGCCAGAAGCTGGCGGGCGCGCTGAAAGCCCACGTGGACGACTACGACGTGGACGTGATCGACACCCAAAGCGCCAGCAAGCTTATCCCGGCCAAAACCGAAGGCGGCCTGCATCAGATTCAAACTGCGTCCGGCGCAACCCTGAAAGCGCGCAGCATCATCGTGGCCACCGGCGCCAAATGGCGCAACATGAACGTGCCGGGCGAAGATCAGTACCGCACCAAAGGCGTAACCTACTGCCCGCACTGCGACGGCCCGCTGTTTAAAGGCAAGCGCGTGGCGGTGATCGGCGGCGGTAACTCCGGCGTGGAAGCGGCTATTGACCTGGCGGGCATCGTTGAGCACGTGACCCTGCTGGAATTTGCCCCAGAAATGAAGGCCGACCAGGTGCTGCAGAACAAAGTTCGCAGCCTGAAAAACGTCGATATCGTGCTGAACGCCCAGACGCTGGAAGTGAAAGGTGACGGCAGCAAAGTGACCGGCCTGCAGTACAAAGACCGCGTGACCGAAAGCGTGCATGACGTTGCCCTGGCCGGCATCTTCGTGCAAATCGGCCTGCTGCCGAACACCACCTGGCTGGAAGGCAGCGTGGAGCGCAACCGCATGGGTGAAATCATCATCGACGCGAAATGCGAAACCACCGTCAAAGGCGTATTCGCCGCGGGCGACTGCACCACCGTGCCTTACAAACAGATCATCATCGCCACGGGCGAAGGCGCAAAAGCTTCCCTGAGCGCGTTTGATTACCTGATTCGCACCTCAGCCCCAGAATAAAGCACCTGCCAATAAGGCCGCGCCACAGCGGCCAGCCATAAAAAAAGCGGCTCATTGAGCCGCTTCATCGTGTCGAGAGATCCCAGACAACAGAATGATTGTCATAGGATTTAATTTCAGTAAATAAGGAAAATCAATTGATTGATTTTCGGCTGATAACCACAAAGAGGGAAAAACCACGCTTTTTCCCTCTTTGTTATCAACAAAAGCGGCTCATTGAGCCGCTTTTTCACGTTCTGAATCTTACTTACGACGCCAGGTTGTACCGCCTGCGCCGTCTTCAAGCACAATGCCCATCTCGTTCAGACGGTCACGCGCCTGGTCTGCCAGCGCCCAGTCTTTCGACTGACGTGCATCGTTACGCTGCTTGATCAGCGCTTCAATCTCCGCCACTTCGCCGTCGTCCGCCTGCGCGCCGCCCTGCAGGAACTGCTCCGGATCCTGCTCGAGCAGGCCCAGAATTGCGGAGAGCTTACGCAGCGCCGCCGCCAGTCCGTTGGCCGCCGTAAGATCTTCCGCTTTCAGGCGGTTAACTTCACGGGCCATATCAAACAGCACGGAATAGGCTTCCGGGGTGTTGAAGTCGTCGTCCATCGCTTCGCGGAAGCGGGCTTCGAAGGCTTCGCCCCCGGCTGGCGCCACATTACTGTCGGTGCCACGCAGCGAGGTGTAAAGACGCTCCAGCGCCGAGCGAGCCTGTTTCAGGTTCTCTTCGCTGTAGTTGAGCTGGCTGCGGTAGTGGCCGGACATCAGGAAGTAACGCACGGTTTCCGCGTCGTAATACTTCAGCACGTCACGCACGGTGAAGAAGTTGCCCAGGGATTTGGACATCTTCTCGCGGTCAACCATCACCATCCCGGAGTGCATCCAGGTATTAACGTACTCGCCGTCGTGGGCACAGGTAGACTGCGCGATTTCGTTCTCGTGGTGCGGGAACATCAGATCGGAGCCGCCGCCGTGAATGTCAAAATGGTTGCCCAGCTCTTTGCAGTTCATGGCGGAACATTCGATATGCCAGCCCGGGCGGCCTTCGCCCCACGGAGAAGTCCATGCTGGTTCGCCCGGCTTGGACATTTTCCACAGCACGAAGTCCATCGGGTTGCGCTTCACGTCAACCACGTCAACGCGCGCACCCGCCTGGAGCTGATCCAGGTCCTGGCGAGACAGCACGCCGTAATTCGGGTCGGTGACCACCGAGAACATCACGTCGCCGTTCTCAGCCACATAGGCGTGATCGCGGGCCAGCAGCTGTTCAACAATTTCGATGATTTCCGGGATATGTTGGGTCGCACGCGGCTCGCTGTTCGGGCGGGAAATGTTTAGCGCGTCGAAATCTTTGTGCATTTCGACGACCATGCGGTCGACCAGCGCGACAAAATCTTCGCCATTTTCATGGGCGCGCTTAATGATTTTATCGTCGATGTCGGTGATGTTACGCACGTAGTTCAGCTCATAGCCCAGGGAACGCAGGTAGCGCGCCACCACGTCAAACGCAACAAAAGTACGGCCGTGGCCGATGTGACAGAGATCGTAAACGGTGATACCACACACGTACATGCCTACCTTTCCGGCATGAATAGGTTTGAATTCCTCTTTTTGGCGAGTCAGGGTATTAAATATTTTTAACATCAGGGGATTCCATGTAAGCGTGTGGAAGAATACTCCCTGGTATCTTACCCGATTATTTTCCCCGGCGGCAGTCTGCTTTGCATTACTGACTATGATGTAGCGTTATGCTATAACAGCGTGCTGGTACGACGGCACCGTTTGCCGTCGTACTCTCTGACACTCATAGGATGCAAGCATGGTTACTTTTCACACTAATCACGGCGACATCGTCATCAAAACTTTTGATGATAAAGCGCCTGTTACCGTTAAAAACTTCCTGGACTACTGCCGCGAAGGCTTCTACAACAACACCATTTTCCACCGTGTGATCAACGGCTTTATGATCCAGGGCGGCGGTTTCGAACCGGGTATGAAGCAGAAAGCGACTAAAGACACCATTCAGAACGAAGCGAATAACGGCCTGAAAAACACCCGTGGTACGCTGGCAATGGCTCGTACCCAGGCTCCGCACTCTGCCACCGCACAGTTCTTCATCAACGTTGCCGACAACGACTTCCTGAACTTCAGCGGCGAAAGCCTGCAGGGTTGGGGCTACTGCGTGTTCGCAGAAGTGGTTGAAGGTATGGATGTGGTTGAGAAAATCAAAGGCGTTTCCACCGGCCGCAGCGGTATGCACCAGGATGTACCGAAAGAAGACGTTATTATCGAAAGCGTAACCGTAAGCGAATAATGTCGACGCTGTTTATTGCAGATTTACACCTCTGCTCAGAAGAACCGGCGATCACCGCCGGTTTTCTGCGTTTTTTGGCCGGTGAAGCCCGCCAGGCGGATGCGCTTTACATCCTCGGTGACCTGTTCGAAGCGTGGATTGGCGATGACGACCCGGAACCGCTGCACCAGCAAATCGCCACCGCGATTAAAGCGCTGGTTGATTCAGGCGTGCCCTGCTACTTCATTCACGGCAACCGCGACTTCCTGCTCGGCAAACGCTTTGCCAAAGCCAGCGGCATGGCGCTGCTGCCGGAAGAAAAGCTGCTCGACCTGTATGGCCGCAAAGTGCTGATCATGCATGGCGACACGCTGTGTACCGACGACGAAGGCTACCAGGCGTTTCGCCGTAAGGTTCACCAGCCGTGGCTTCAGGCGCTGTTTCTTGCCTTCCCTCTGTTTATACGTAAACGCATTGCCGCCCGGATGCGCGCCGGCAGCAAAGCCGCCAACAGCAGCAAGTCTATGGCCATCATGGACGTTAATCCGCAGGCCGTGGTCGATACCCTCACCCGCCATAATGTTCAATGGCTGATTCACGGGCACACGCACCGCCCGGCAATCCACGAGCTTACCGCCAACGGGCAACCCGCTTTCCGTTGCGTATTAGGCGCGTGGCATGAAGAAGGGTCGATGATCAAAGTGACGGCGGAAAACGTCGAGCTGATCCACTTTCCTTTCTGATAACAAAGCCCGCCTTTTTGCCGATTTGCTAACCACGCAACCGTTTTCCTTGCCGGAAGTTCGTGCTATTCTCTGAGCCCTTCTGAGCGGGCGCCCGACGCCCGATGATGTCTGCACACCCACAGGAGTTTTGAGACGCATGTCTTCTGAGCACACCCCGGCGCGTATCGCCATTGTTATGGGTTCCAAAAGTGACTGGGCCACCATGCAGTTTGCCGCTGAAATCCTTACCGCCCTGAATGTCCCTCACCATGTCGAAGTCGTCTCCGCCCACCGCACGCCGGACAAACTGTTCAGCTTTGCCGAGCAGGCCGAAGCCAATGGCTACCAGGTGATCATTGCCGGAGCCGGTGGCGCTGCGCACCTGCCGGGTATGCTGGCCGCGAAAACCCTGGTCCCGGTGCTGGGTGTGCCGGTCCAAAGCGCTGCTCTGAGCGGCGTGGACAGCCTTTATTCTATCGTCCAGATGCCGCGCGGCATTCCGGTCGGCACGCTGGCCATCGGTAAAGCCGGGGCAGCCAACGCCGCCCTGCTGGCCGCGCAGATCCTGGCCCTGCATGACGCAGACCTGAGCCAGCGCCTGGCGACCTGGCGTCAGACCCAGACCGACGAAGTGCTCGATAATCCGGATCCACGGAGCGAAGCATGAAGCGCGTCTGTGTCTTAGGTAACGGCCAGCTGGGGCGCATGCTCCGCCAGGCCGGTGAGCCGCTGGGCATCGCCGTTTACCCTGTCGGGCTGGACGCCGAGCCGGAAGCCGTGCCGTTCGCTCAAAGCGTGATCACCGCCGAGATTGAGCGCTGGCCGGAAACCGCTCTGACCCGCGAACTGGCGCGCCACAACGCCTTCGTTAACCGCGATATCTTCCCAATCATCGCCGACCGCCTGACGCAAAAGCAGCTGTTCGATAAGCTCGGCCTGGCCACCGCGCCGTGGCAATTGCTTTCCGGCAGCCACGAATGGCAGGCCGTGTTCAGCCAGCTCGGCTCTCTGGCGATTGTGAAGCGCCGCGTCGGCGGGTATGACGGCCGGGGCCAGTGGCGCTTGCGTGCCGATGAAACTGACCAGCTGCCGGAAGAGTGCTACGGCGAATGTATCGTCGAGCAGGGCATTAACTTCTCCGGCGAAGTTTCTCTGGTGGGCGCGCGCGGCCATGACGGCAGCACGGTGTTCTATCCGCTGACCCACAACCTGCATCAGGACGGCATTCTGCGCACCAGCGTTGCCTTCCCGCAGGCCAATGCCGAACAGCAGCGCCAGGCCGAAACCATGCTCACCGCCATCATGCACGAGCTGGGCTACGTCGGCGTGATGGCGATGGAGTGCTTCGTCACCCCAGCCGGCCTGCTGATCAACGAGCTGGCTCCGCGCGTGCACAACAGCGGGCACTGGACGCAAAACGGCGCCTCCATCAGCCAGTTCGAGCTGCACCTGCGCGCCATCGTGGATTTACCGCTGCCGCAGCCTGTGGTGAATGCGCCATCGGTGATGGTGAACCTGATCGGCACCGACCTGAACTATGCCTGGCTGAAGCTGCCGCTGGTGCACCTGCACTGGTACGACAAAGAGGTTCGTCCGGGCCGCAAAGTCGGTCACCTCAACCTGAATGACAGCGATACCGGCCGCCTGAGCGCCTCGCTGGAAGCTCTGGTTCCCCTGCTGCCGGTGGAATACGCCAGCGGTATTGCCTGGGCACAGAGCAAGCTGGTGAAGTAAAAGCGCGTCGCGTCTGACCCTCTGTACGACTTTAGAGGGTCAGACCAATTTCCCCCTCCCCCTTTCCTTTGCCCGACCAGAAGCGCACAATCCCCCACGTTACGCCGCTTCAGACTAAGGTTATGCCATGGAAAAACGCCCTAACGCGCAGGACTACGACCGCCTGCTGCTCAACGACATCCCGCTGATAGACGTTCGCGCCCCGGTAGAGTTCGCTCAGGGAGCAATGCCCGCTGCCCATAACTTACCGCTGATGCTGGACGATGAACGCGCGCAGGTCGGGACATGCTATAAGCAGCAGGGCCAGCAGGCAGCCGTCGAACTGGGGCACCGGCTGGTCAGCGGCGAGCGAAAAGCCAGCCGGGTCGAACGCTGGCTGGAGAGCTGCCGCCAGCAGCCTGAAGGCTATTTATGTTGCGCCCGGGGCGGGATGCGCAGCCACATCGTGCAACAGTGGCTACGGGAAAACGGCCTCGAGTACCCGCTGGTCACCGGCGGCTACAAAGCCCTGCGCCAGCATGCCATGCAGGTAATCGACACCCGTTCGCAGTGGCCGATGATTATCGTCAGCGGCAACACAGGATGCGGCAAAACCATTCTCATCCGTTCGCAGCCAACGGGCGTTGACCTTGAAGGCCTGGCGCACCATCGCGGCTCGTCGTTTGGCCGCACGATTGTGGCGCAGCCTTCTCAGGCCAGCTTCGAAAATAACCTCGCCGTCACCCTGCTGAAAATCAGCCCGAACGAGCCCAAAACGCTGGTTGTGGAAGATGAAGGCCGGATGATTGGCTCCCGCCATATCCCCGAAGCCTTCAGAGAACAGATGCTGCGCTCGCGTATTGTGGCGATCGACGATCCGTTCGAACTGCGGCTGGAGCGCCTCAAAAACGAATACTTCGAGCAGATGATCGAGGCGTTTTTATCCGTCAGCGATGAAGAAACCGCCTGGCGCGATTACGCCGAGTACCTGCACCACGGCCTGTTTGCCATCCGCCGCCGTCTGGGCATGGAACGCTTCCAGCAGTTCACCACCAGGCTGGACGAGGCGCTGCTCACCCAGCGGAAAACCGGCTCCTGCGAAGGCCATCTGGCCTGGCTGTCGCCGCTGCTGAAAGAGTATTACGACCCGATGTACCGCTATCAGCTCAGCCAGAAGGCCGACCAGATTGTCTTCCGGGGAGATTACCAGCAGGTCGAGTCCTGGCTGCGCAGCATTAACGGTTAGCCGATTTATCCCCTGCCGAGAGCGCCAGCCCCAACCCGGTTACCGCCAGCAAGACCAGAGGAATGCCCACCGCCCACGGCAGCGTAAACGAAAGCGCGAACAGTGCCGTGCCGGTAGCCGGCCCCACCGATCCCTGCAAATCGCTCACCACCGAAAGCGCGGCCATATAGGTCGCGCGTAACCGCGCCGGGGCTAACTTGTTCACCGCCGTCGGGATCAGCGGGCCGGTCATCATCTGGGACAGCGAATAGAGGCAGACTGCCATCACCAGCGTCACGACGTGAGGATAAGCCAGCAGCAAAACAAAGGCGGTGATAAGCGAGGAGCCTGCGCTGAGGGTGATAAACAACGGCGAACGTCGGGCAAACAGCTTTGTTAAGGCGAGCTGACCAATCGTGTTAATCCCCGCCCCGAACGCGAACAGATAACCGATACTGGCCGCGCTCATCCCCATCTGATTGCTGGCATACAGCGGCATGACGGCCTCCACCCAGCTCCCGGCCACGCCCAGCAGCAGCACCCACATTAGCAGCACGGCCAGGCGACTATCCCGGAACGCGGGCAACAGCGCGCTAAACCCTTCTTCGCCGTCCTCATCTTCCACATCAGCGGCTAACGAACGTGTTTCCGACAGGCAAATCGCCAGCATCAGACCGCCCGCAACCAGCACCGAACCTCCGGCCAGAAAAACGTAGCCCAGCCCCTCTTGCACCAGCACCGTGCCCAGCAGTGGCCCGGCAATGGCGCCCGCGCCGGAACACACGCGCATAATGCTGAACTGGCGGCGGTGCTCCGCAGCTGGCGTGGAGTCGGCCACAATGGTGTAAATGGTCGGATGCAGCACCGACTCAAACAGGCCAATAACGATCAGCACTGCAGCAGCAGCAAAGACGCCGTGCGCAAAGAACAGCGCGATAAAGCCCGCCCCGACGCCGGTCGCCGAAATAATCAAAACGGGCCTTCTGCCCACGCGATCGGCAATGCCGCCGATAAACGGCGCGGCCAGCAGTTCGCCCCCGGCATAGCAGCCGAACAGCAGGCCAATAAACTCCACCGGGATAGCGGCAGACTGCTGCGCCCACAGAGGGAAAAACGGGACAATGGCGCCGTCGACCAGGCCAACGATGAAATAGAGGATAAAGCCCAGAACGTGGGGCTTGCGGTACGAAACAAGGGGGGATGCGAATAGTGCCATGATGTTACCCAAGTACAATTACCCCGAATGCCGGGGAGAATATGTACGTTGGATAACGTTAACGTTTACGACTTGCGAGAAGCTGGAGCGATACTAGCCAATCGCCGGGTAAAGGGCAACTGTGAGATTTGGGGGCTGGTGGTGGGTGGGGGATTTGGGTAGTTTTGAGTTTGGGGGTTATTGCTAAAGGGCTGGCACTAAAAAAGCATTTACTTGTAGATAGATTTTTTGTCTGCTTAGTGCCAAAAGCAGACCTCTCAGAACTATTGAATTTAGTGCAATGGTGAAGAATAAGTGCCGCTTAGCTTACTGGTTATACATATTGGGATACCTTGGCATGGACATCAGAGAGCCATGGATTTACCATCAAAGACGGTTCGTTATAAACATGATCTCTATACAGATTTAACTAAAATCAATTGTCGCTTTTTGCTCAGTTCTTTACTCCTTGAGGATTAATTTCCATAAAGTGCGATCATTAGCATACTGCTAGGCTAGCAGTATCTAAACGGGCGGATTATAGTGTTATTTTTTTTGTAACCACTTCTGGAATTTAGCGTTTTAAAACTTAAAGAGGTTAAAATGGGGCGTTCAGCCGACTACACTATCCAAGGTTTTTTATATCAATTTAATCTAACACTCGCTGAGCTACTCAAGGCTGCGGATGAGGCAGAAATTACTATCGAAGGGATTGTCGAAGATATAGAAGTCGCTACATTTACCGGAACCAAGGCCATTCAATGTAAATATCACGAAACACAGGAAAAATATACTCCCAGCATTCTGTATGACCCGCTGCTTCAGATGATGAAGCATTTTAAGTCAAATCCCAATGCAAAAATAAGTTATCACCTTTTTGCTCATTTTCCGAATACATCTTTAATAACTATTTCTTCTGCGGATTTGAAGAGCGCCCTTACTTCTAAAAATAAAGATTTACAGCATTTGATAGCAGAGGCTATAGATGTTGATATTAATCAATTCCTTAAGGT
The DNA here is from genome assembly GCF_001571265.1 of Cedecea neteri NBRC 105707 = ATCC 33855. GTDB lineage: Bacteria > Pseudomonadota > Gammaproteobacteria > Enterobacterales > Enterobacteriaceae > Cedecea > Cedecea neteri. The sequence goes on from NZ_BCTL01000018.1 coordinate 36,803, forward strand.
ATTTGATATAAAAGTAACGCCAAAGTATGACGATTTGATGGAGGAGAATGTAAAACTGCTTGTCGATCTAGGCTTTAACAAGAGTGAAGTGGAAATATTATTCTATCCCAACGCCATTCAGATCATTGGTGATCTTAGTATTAAGCATGACGAAAATCTTAGGAAAATCACCAAGAGTTTTTTCCTGGAAAAATTACGCCGAATCAGATCTACCGCAGTTTCTCAATGGACTCTTGCTTTAAAAACACGTCATAAGATTTTAGAGGCACGACGTAAACAATTAAAAGAGAACCTGAATGCAAATGTTCGTTTGCGATTTATACTTATTTTTCCTGCTCTTCTAGAGGAGTTTGATAGCCAAATCGTTCTCTTTATAAAATCTTTTGTTGATAAGTATCATTTTAAACAGATACATACTCACACTCCAATTTTTATATTGAATGTTTCTCAAGAAATATTTGATGGTATTGCAGATAGACTAGTTGGCAAGGATGTAATTCCAAATCTTGGGCGACCAGTAAATAATTTCTCAGGGAAGCATTTTTTCCGTGATCCGATTGTTACCAAGGATAAAAAAGAGTTTGTCTTACGCTTCATCCGTTGGGATGACTATAAAAGTCTTTTTGTCGAAACTAAGGCGGACGATTTATTTGTAATTGGCAACGGAGATATTTCTAGTTTAGACCTACAGGATGTAAATCTTGAAATTTTAGGCGCTGAAAAAATTGATGAAATAAAATATATGCTGGGGATGACTAATGCTTATTAAAATTGGAACAGTGCTTTCATGTGCGCCAGAGGCTGTTGTAGTTGCTGTTGATAACCTTGAAGTTTTTGAGAAGAATAAAGAAAATCTTCAAGTTGGCCGTTTTCTTAAGATTGCCCAGGGAAACCTTGACTTTACTATCGTTACCATCAGAAACATCAAAGGTACAAATACAACCACACCTGACGGAAAACCGATCTGGAACTTCCAAATTGAATGTCAAGCTATAGGAACTTTAGTTGATGGCAAAAGTTTTGACCGTAGCAGCCTTCTTTTACCGGTTCCAACTGAACATGCATTCATTGCGGAAAATGATACCTTAGACAAGATATTCACGGCTGATGGCGATCATGACTTCCCTCTTGGAAAACTTTCGATGAATAAATCTATTGATCTTATGATCAGTGGCAATAGATTCTTCAGTAAGCATATTGCGGTTGTGGGATCTACTGGTTCCGGTAAGTCGTGCACCGTTGCTAGTGTGTTACAGGGTATTGTGGGAATATCTCAACGTAAAAACAGCAACAAGAAGATGCAAAATAACTCGCATGTGGTGATATTTGATATTCATGATGAATATACTGCGGCATTTACTTTACAGGCTGAAGAGTCTTTCACTCTGAGTCGATTAGATATTGACTCCCTGCAGCTCCCATACTGGCTGATGAACTCTGAAGAACTCGAAAGTATGTTTATCGAAAGTAACGAAGCGAACTCTCATAATCAAGTTAGCCAGTTCAAGTATGCTGTTGTGCTTAATAAGGAAAAACATAACCCTGCGGTTCCGGAAGTGACTTATGACACCCCTGTGTATTTCTCGATCACAGAGGTTTACAACTTCATTGAAAATATGAATAGGGAGGTCATTGGTCGGCTATCTGGAGAGGATAAACCAAAGTTAGCTAATGGAGATCTAGTCTCTGATCGGAGTATTTATTTCGAAAAAGCACACGATTTTGTTGCTACCTCGAGTGCAGCTGCATCCAAGGCTACTAATGGACCTTTCAATGGGGAGTTCAATAGGTTTGTTTCGCGGTTGGAAACAAAATTAACTGATAAACGTCTTCGGTTTCTTTTGAATACTAAGAAAGCTGATGGCAAGAAACATTTGACTGAGGACTTCGAGACGCTAATGAAGCAATTTATTGGCTATCTCCAAAAATCTAACGTCACTATTGTCGACTTAAGCGGAGTTCCGTTCGAAGTTCTTAGCGTAACTGTAAGCTTGATTTCTCGCCTAATTTTTGATTTTTGCTTTCATTATTCTAAATTGCAGCATGCGCTTGGTAAACTCAATGATATTCCTGTTATGTTGGTGTGTGAGGAGGCGCACAACTATGTACCTCGAGATAATCATGCTTCATATCGAGCATCTCGGAAGTCCATCGAACGCATAGCAAAGGAGGGCAGGAAATATGGCCTAAGTCTGATGGTAGTAAGTCAGCGTCCTTCAGAAGTATCGGAAACAATATTTGCTCAGTGTAACAATTTCATTTCTCTGCGTCTTACAAACGATGCCGATCAGTCATACGTGCGACGACTATTTCCAGATAATGCCAACGCGATTACGGAAATCTTACCTAATCTAGCCCCCGGAGAATGCGTAGTAGTTGGTGATGCCGTGTTGCTGCCAGCGGTGATAAAAATGCCACTACCTTCCCCAGAACCACATTCCCAGAGCGTAAAAGTGCATAGTGAATGGAATGCAGCATGGCGTGACATTGTCTTCGAGAAGGTTATTGAACGTTGGAGAAAATAAAATGAGTTATTACTGATAGCTAGGTTTAATAGTTAAAAATATAAATGAATGGCCGCTGCATTGCGGCCATATCTACTACATCTAGATATCATCAGGTAGTTCACGAATAGCCTTGCGTATATTAGTCTCAGCATTATCTAACTCTTTTACAGCGCGTGATATATCTGAGCGACCATCTTCTACTTTTGAACGAGCTCGTCGTAATGTGGATATAGCATCATCGATAGCACTCAATGCTCGCTTTAATCTTCTTTTCGTATCCAACCTTTAAATCCTCTTATAAGTAAATAATGATTTATAGACTCGTATGTAAAACACGGCATTCGGCGATTAAGTATCGACTGCGTTAGATCAATCTACCGCAAGTGTATCGAATCCGTTTCTCGCTCACGGTAGACACTTTAAAATCAAACCACCCCTCCCCCTCTGGGGGAAGGCACCACCCAACCAAAACATCAATGAACCAAATTCAAAGCCCCGCCCTGAATCATCCCTAAATCACCGTCCAGTGAGCGAACAAACCTCGGGGCTTTTAAATCTTCGGTCAGCACTACGATCAGATCATACAGCAGCCCGGTCATCTGCTGACTTTGCTCCGGGGATTCTTGCTGGTTCAGCAGGACGATAGTTAACGCCGCGCAGTATTCGCGCAGCGGTTCGGAGTCGGTGGCTAGCGGGTTATAGCAGATGCGGGCTTCGCTCTCTTTGAGCGTCAACTTCTCTATCAGGTAGTCCGGCAGCGGGGCTTTGAGCACGCTTTTCAGGACTTCCAGCCCGGCGAGCAGGCGACCGCAGAGCGCCATGCGTTCCGTTTGATTTTGGTTTTCAAGCAAATGCTCTGCATACTGCTCGCAGATATCCAGCACCTGGAAGAGATCCATCGCTGCGCCCTGCGGCTTTTCTAGCAGGGTTGCGATATCGCCCGCAAATGCCGGGTCGTGTGGGGTGATTTCAGGGCGAGCCTGTGTGTTACTATCAGCGTTAGCCATAGCGTTAGTCCTCATAACGTTGGTGGTTAGCCCTCGTCTGGTGTCTCACCACCATTCGGGGGCGCTTCTTTTTCCGGCTTTGGCCGGGTTTATTTCTTGCTCATCCCTCCGATCATACTGGATGGTTGCACAGTAACCCAGATGAAAAACCAGGCAGATTGGCAAACTTCGAGGCGGCTCGCAGGAAATGATGAAACGCTTGGGGGAATTGCAGATTGGGGGCTTATCAGGAAGAAAACAGGCCGAACAAACGTCCGGCCAGAAAGAAGGTTAATGCCTGTCGCGTTTATCCGCGCGTTTGGCGAGATAGTCGCCAAACATTTGCACGATTTGCACCAGCACAATCAGCGCCACGACCGTGACCACCATGACCTGGGTTTCGTAGCGGTAATAGCCGAAGCGGATCGCGAGGTCGCCCACGCCGCCGCCGCCAACAATCCCCGCCATCGCCGAGTAACCGATCAGGCTGACCAGGGTTATGGTTAACCCGCGCAGCAAACCGGCGCTGGCTTCCGGCAGCAGCACGGTGCAGATGATGCGCATCGGGCTGGCGCCAAAGGCTTCCGCGGCTTCAATAATGCCTTTATCCACTTCCCGCAGCGCGCCGTCCACCAGGCGGGCATAAAACGCAATTGCCGCCACCGACAGCGGCACGGAAGCCGCAATCGGCCCGATGGTGTTGCCGAGCAGGAACTGCGTCAGCGGCAACAACAGCACCAGCAGAATGACGAACGGCACCGAGCGCACGATGTTCACCAGTACCGAACTGATGATGTTCAACGAGCGGTTCTGCCAGAACAGATTGCGGTCGGTGACGAAGATCAAAAAGCCCAGCGGCAGGCCGCCGATGATCGCCAGCAGCGTGGAAATGCCCAGCATCTGGAAGGTTTCGCCAAAGGCAATCGTCAGGTCCGCGACTAAATCATCCATTCAGCACCTCCACACAGGCCGTATGTTTCCGAATATGGTCGATGGCATCCCCCACCGCCGCCGGGTTGCCGGGCGCGGTGATCGCCACCACCAGAATGCCCAGCGCCCGGTCGCTGATATACTCGATTTTGCCGTGCAGAATGTTCACGCCGACCCCAAACTTCACCGCCGCGAAGGAGAGCACCGGCTGTTCGGCCGAGTCGCCGACGAACATGATTTTCAGCAGCGCGCCGCGCATGTTGTCCAGCAGGCGCACCGGCAGCGTCAGATTCAGCGTGTGGGACACCAACTGGCGGGTAAATTCATGCTGCGGATGCGCGAAGATGTCGAACACCTCGCCGGATTCCACCACTTCGCCGCCGGACATCACCGCCACGCGGTCGCAAATCGTTTTGATCACGTTCATCTCATGAGTGATCAGCACGATGGTGATCCCCAGCTGCTGGTTGATCTTTTTCAGCAGCGCCAGAATGGTGGCGGACGTTTCCAGATCCAGCGCCGAAGTCGGTTCATCACAGAGCAAAACATCCGGATGGTTCGCGATGGCGCGCGCAATGCCCACGCGCTGTTTCTGCCCGCCGCTCAGCTGCACCGGGTAGCGGTTGGCTTTGTCGGCCAGGCCCACCAGCTCAAGAATTTCATCCACGCGCGGGCCGATTTTACTGCGTTCCCAGCCTGCAGCTTTGAGGCTGAACGCCACGTTCTGCCTGACCGTCCGGGTGTGCATCAAATTGAAGTGCTGGAAAATCATGCCGATGCGCTGACGCGCTTTGCGCAGCTCGGCCCCCTGCAGCGCGGTGATCTCGGTCCCACCGATTTTTACGCGACCCTCACTTGGGCGCTGGAGCGCGTTCAGGGTACGCAATAAGGTACTTTTCCCGGCTCCGCTGGTGCCGACAATGCCAAAAATCTCCCCCGCGCCAATGTGCAGCGAAACATCGTTCACCGCCCGGCTGGTCTGGCTCCGGCCCGAGGGGAAGTCCACGCAGACCTTTTCAATCTCAATCATGACAACCTCAAATCAGCGATAAAGAGCAGGCATCCCGCCTGCTCGATTTGCTCTATTACTTTTTATCTGCGGCAACCATCCAGTCAGGTTTCTGGAAGGCGTTGAAAATATTCTGCGGATCGTCGATCGCTTTTTCGTAGGCCGGTGACTTCACTGTCTCGACGATGTCTTTGGCAAACGGTTTATCCGCATCTTCGGCACGCACCGCGATGATGTTTTTGAGGTTCTCGTCCAGGTGTTCCTGTTTGAGCGCGGAAGAGAGTTTTAGCCCGGCGGCAATGGCAAAGTTACCGTTGACCAATGCGGCGCTGGCGCTGTCCAGCGTGCGCGGCAGCTGTGCGGCTTCCAGCGATTTAAACACCAGCCCTTTCGGGTTGGTGGCGATGTCGCGCTCGGAGGCCTTGGTCGGGTCAATGTTGTCTTTGATGGTGATAAGCTCCATCGACTGCAGGAAGCGCAGCCCACGGGCCAGGTTGGTCGGGTCGTTAGACAGGGTGACAATGTCGCCTTTCTTCAGTTCGTCCAGGCTTTTGACTTTATGGGAATAAATACCCATCCCGGCGGTTGGCACGGTGATCAGCTTCGCCAGCTTGAGGTTTTTGTCGGCGGTGAATTTGTCGAAGTACAGCGAGTGCTGGAACAGGTTGGCGTCGATGCTGCCGTTCGCCAGCGCCATGTTGGGCTGCACGTAGTCGCTGAACTCGCGCACCACGACTTTATAGCCTTTCTCTTTTAACGACGGGGCGATGGCCTGTTTGACCATGTCGCCGTAAGGCCCCGGCGCCACGCCGAAGACGATGGTGTGCGGGTCGCTGTTGGCCTGAGCAAACTGCAGGCCGCTGGCCAGAAGTAAAGCGCCGGTCGCCACGCGCCAGCCGAAACGATTTCCCATGGGTATTCTCCCTTACAGAATGATGTGTGGTGTCCTGAGGCGAGCCTCTTTCACGGGCCGATTACTAAGTCGTTGATCCAACTGGACAGAGTAAGATGGCACATTCCGCTAGCAGGGGTAATTGAAAATATTTCATCTTGCGCGCGGGAGAAGGCGCGGCAGGCATAAAGCGGGCTTTTGCGAATAACAAAAAAGCAAAGCGGAAAACCCGCTTTGCTTTAGAGTGAGCTTAATCAGCGCAGGATGCCGCCCGTTTGCGCTTAACGTATGTTTTGACGTTGAACAGCAAATAACTCGCCAGCGACAAACAGCCCACGCCCGCTGCGCCGTAGGCCAGAACGCCTGAAAAACCGTCATTCAGCGCCTGAATAATAATGTCGCTGCTGAGCGTGGCTCTGGTGCCGCCAGCGATTTGTTCTGCCAGGGCATATCTTTCGCTCACGCTGTCGATATGGCTCTGTAAACTTTCGGCTATCCCCGCCACCAGCAGGCTCCCCATTAAGGCAATATTGATGGCGAGGGTAATTAAGCGCGAACTGATATCAATCCCGGAAGCCATGCCCACGCGGTTAGCGGCGACGGAACTCGTGGTGGTGTTGGTGACCGGGGTATTGATTAACCCCAGCGCCATCCCCGAAAGTATTGCGCCGGGTAGCAAACTGACCTGATAGATGACGGCCAGTCTCATCAGGACAAATCCCAGGCCGATAGTCAGCAGCCCCAGCGGGATGAGGCGCGCGGCACCAAAACGCAGCACAAGCTTCTCACCGACCGGCGGCATTAACAATGTGGGCAGGGTGTAGGCCAGCAGCGCCATACCAGTCTCCATAATGCTGTAGCCCTTCCCTATCTGGTAATAAACCGGCAGATAAATCATCAGCGGCCAGAAGCTGAAATTCATCCCCACGGACCCCATCAGCGCGCCGGAGAAAGGTCTGATCCGAAAGACAGAGAAATCAAACATAGGATGCGGGTGGCGTAGCTCAATGATGACGAACAGCCCCAGGCTAATAAACGTACCCAGCAAGGTTAACTGGGCTTCACGGCTGGTCCACCCGATGTTCCCGCCCTGAGTGATGAGCCAGGTCGCCCCCACCACTCCTATGCTCAACGTCACCAGGCCCGCAACATCCAGCGGTTTCGTGGTGTTTTCCCGCGACTCGATAACATTTTTCAGGGTCAGAGCCAGGGTGAGCAGCGCAATAAAACCGTGGATCAGAAATACCCATTGCCAGCTAAACCACGCCTCCAGCACGCCGCCGATGACGGGGCCAAAGCCCAGCCCAAAACCAAATGTGATCCCCCAGGCGGAAAATGCCCTGCTGCGCGCTTTTCCCGCTGGAAACTGAACCGACAGGATGGCAATCAGGCTGGTTAACATCGCCCCGCCGCTCAGTCCCTGCAAAAAGCGCCCCACAATAAGCCATTCCGGCGTCCGGGCCAGGCCACAGAGAACCGACGTCAGGCCAAACCCAATAATGCTGATAATAAAAATACGCTTGCGGCCATATTTATCCGCCAGTGTTCCCGTGGCCATCAGTACCGCCGTACAGGAGAGGGTATAAGCGTTCATAATCCACTGCAGTTCACGGAAATTGGCCTGCATCTGCTTTTCCAGCACCGGCAAAATAACCGGGACGCTGGATATTTCCAGGCCCGACATTAACGCGGCCAAACAGACCGCCATCAGCGCTAATAGGTTTTTCATACTGATTTCCTGCAAAACGTTAAGAAGGTGCCAGCATGAAAGATTCGGGGTGGAGTAGAAATCGACGCCCAGGTCAGTTATCGTCAAGATCGTGCCATTTTAGAGACAGAACGACCATGCCAGTCACCTATTCAGATCAAGACCGCGCTTAGAGCGAAAAATCGACGGCTGGTTGTGCTGGCCTATCAGTGTCTCTGCACCTTTGAGTTCGGGATTGCCGTCGAAGCTTTTGGCCGCGTGGATGAAGTGCTTGGGCAGCCTCTCTATGATTTGCGCGTCGCGTCGTTAGAAAATGGCGTTTTTGACGCTCAGGGCGGCGTACGTTTAGTCGTGGACGGAGGACTGGAGCTGCTCGAGGATGCCGGGACAATTGTCATCCCCGGCTGGCGAAATGTTTTTGAACCGGCCCCGGAGCCGCTGATTGCCGCCTTACAACGCGCCCATCAAAACGGTTCCCGGATAGTGTCGATTTGCGCCGGCAGCTTTATTCTCTGCGAAACAGGATTACTGGACGGCAAGCGAGCCACCGCCCACTGGAACAGCACGGAGATCCTCGCGGACAGGTTCCCTGCGGTGCAGGTGGAACACAGCATGATCTATGTCGATGAGGGCAGTCTGATCACCTCCGCAGGCGGCGCCGCCGGGGTCGATCTTTGCCTGCATCTTATCCGCCGTGATTACGGGATTGAAATCGCCAACCGGACTGCACAACGCATGATTACGCCCCCGCTACGGGAAGGCAGCCAGGCACAGTGGGTTCAGCAGCCCGTCCCTAAACGCCGCACTAAAAGCCTGGCGCCCTTGCTGGACGATCTGCGCCATCATCTGAATACGCCCCTGGTGATTGAGCAGCTAGCCAGGCAGGCGGGCATGAGCCGCCGGACCTTCATCCGCCGGTTCAAAGATGCCACCGGCACCACGCCGGGCGAGTGGATGCTCAGCCTCCGGCTGGAAAAGGCTTGTGCGCTGCTGGAAAGCGAGAAACTCAGCATTGATCAGGTTGCGGAACAGTCTGGATTTGGCTCAGCGGAAACGCTCCGGCATCACTTCCGGCTGCGATTTAAAACCACGCCCACACAGTGGCGCAAGGCCTTCAATGCCAGAACATGCATACCCGTTTCTGAATAGGTAAAAAATAAGGCAGGAAACGCTAAATAAGGCGGGCAGCAGGGCTGCCACCCGCCAGAGGCACGATTAGAAATCGTAGCGCAGACGAACCAGGTTCATGTCGCCCAGGTTGTCGGTGCTGGAGGTGAAGACGTGCTCGTAATCCACCTGGAAGCCGTAATCCAGCTTGAAGCTCACACCCACACCGTTGTCGATGCGCTGGTAGCTGCGGCCGGTCACGTACTGCAGACGGTCACCCATGAAGTATGGCTGCACGGATTTCACCGCGTACTGGCCAACCGGGATGGTGTAACCCGCGAAGTACTCGATGCCCCACGCGTCGCCGGAGAAGTAGTTGTTGATGTCTTTCTGTTTGGTCAGAAGGAAGTTCTGGTACCAGCCGCCGCCGAAGCTGAACGTCCAGTTGTCCGGTTTCCAGCTCAGCGCCGTACCGTAGATGTTCTGGTTGTAGGACTTGCTATCGCCGTCGTTCGGGTTACGCATATCGGCACGGGTGTAGTTCCATGCGGTGCCCCAGGTCAGGTCTTTGGTGATGTGGTAATCCACGCCCAGAGAACCGCCGCCTTTACGCTTGTAGCGCATGCCGTTGGTGGCACGGATGTCGTGATCTTCAAACAGGTAAGAAGCGTACACATCCGCATCGCCGAAGGTGTTTTTGTACTTCAGCATGTTGCGGGAACGGTAAGAACCGTCGTAGTCGCCGCTCATGCCGTTACCCGGAGCCTGACCGATCATGTCGTAGTCCCAGATATCGGTTTTCGCGCCAACCACATCATAGTAGATGCTGTTTTGCTGGCCGTAGGTCAGCTGACCCCAGGTTTTGCTTTTCAGGCCGGTATACAGCATACGGCGAGTGGTGTTGTTCGCGCCGTCTGCATAGTGGTGGTCCCACTCGAAGACCGCCGGAATATTCACGCCCAGCTCGTAATAGCTGATCCAGCTAATATCATCGAACAGATAATAATCAGCCGCGAAACGGAAACGGGTGCCGCCGTCAAAGCCATTACGTTTGTAAGAGCCTTTATCGCCGTCGCCGGACATCATATTAAACTGTGGACGAATACTGCCGCCCACGGTGAAGTTGAGGCGGCTGAGTGGGTTACCGGCCTGCGGGTCTTGCTTCAGGACGGTGATTTCTGCGTTAGCAGCGAACGACGCCATACCTGCAAGCAGGCCGGCCCCAATCAGTAATGGTAAAGCGCGCAAATTTGCTTTCATGTGGATCCTTAGTAACCGTATTTATTATAAGCGCGGGCATATTAACGCTTATTAAGTCCGATTTCTGAGGGATTTTTATTAATTCGTGCGGTTATCTATCAGTCTTTTCTTAATAGATATTAAAAAAACATCAAAAAATGCAGAAAATATGTGCTAACGCAATAAAAAGCGAAATATAACAAAGTTTATAGCGGTAGCCGGGCGTCCCTGCCCGGCTTCATCAGACGACAAACTGGCGGAAAAGCGCCTTCCCTTTCAGCAGGCGAACGCCCAGCCAGCCGCCGCAAAGTGACAGCAATACCGCCCCGGTAACAGGCAGCACGATCCACAGGCGCCAATCAGGCTCCCACGGGAAGTCGAACACCCGCGTTTGCAGCACGCCAAGCGCCGTTTCGGCCCCGATGGCCGCCACCAGGCCGGACACCAGCCCCAGCACGGCAAACTCGCACCACAGCGTGGTTCTGAGCAGCTTTTTGCCCGCGCCCAGCGTGCGGTAAACCACCAGTTCCTGATGGCGCTGGCGCATGCCAACCTGCACCTGAGCCAAAAGCAACAGCAGGCCGCAGGCGGTCACCAGCACCACCATCACCTCCAGCGCGCGGCTGACCTGTTCCAGCACCTGGCCGATTTGTTTCAGGATAGCCCCGATATCCAACAGGCTGACGGTTGGGAATTCACGGTTAAGCTGGGTCAGCAGGCCGTTACTTCCCTCCCAGCGGAAGCTGGTGAGCCAGCTCTGCGGCTGCCCGTCCAGCGCACCCGGCGGGAAAATGAAGTAGAAGTTTGGCCGCAGGCTTTCCCAGTCCACTTTGCGCAGGCTGGTCACCTTCGCGGTGAAGTCCTGGGTATCCCCCATAAAGGTTACGCTGTCGCCGAGTTTAATGTTCAGCCGCTTCGCCACCCCGTCGTCCATCGACACTTCCCTGGCCTTCGGCGGCCAGCTGCCCGCCAGGATAGGGTTATGATCCGGCTTCTGGCTCTGCCAGGTCAGATTCAGCTCGCGGTTCAGCGCCTCGTCCGGGTTGCCCTCGGTGGACTGGCCGTTAATCGCCGTCATGCGCGCCCGCACAATGGGATAGAACGAATCCGGGATCACCTGATGGTCGGCGAGGAAAGTTTTCACCGGCTGAACCTGCTCCGGCGCAATGTTTACCAGGAAGTAATTCGGGCTTTCCGGCGGCAACTGCTGCTGCCATCTGTCCAGTAAATCGCCCCGCAGCACTAACAGCAGCGCCAGCAGCATAAACGACAGCGAGAATGCCGCCAGCTGGCTAAGCGTCGCCCACGGCTGGCGCAGCAGGCGATTAACCGCCAGGCGCAGCGCCAGATTTTTCAACGTGAGCTTCTTAAGCAGTTTAAGTACGCCCCAGCCGACGAGGCCGCACAGCGCCGCCAGCACCAGCGTGCCCGCCAGCACTGCCCACAGCAGCGCACTGCCGCCCATGAGCAACGCCAGCAGCAGCACCACTACGACGCTTATCACCGGCAGATAAATTTTCAGCGGCCAGACGCTGGCCACGGCGTCACGGCGCAGCACGCGCAATGGCTGAGTCGCCAGCAGCAGCCGGTACGGACGCAGCCCCACCAGCACGGAGATCGTTACCATCGCGCCGATAGCCCACACCCACGGCCAGAGGCTCGCAGGCGGCAACGCGGCAGGCAGCACCGGCTTCAACAGCTGCATCAACGCGGCCTCGAACAGCAGCCCTACCGCGCCCCCGGCAATCGCCGAGAGCAACAGCACCATCAGCCACTGGCCGATAATCAACTTACGCAGCGCCGCCCTGCCCGCCCCCAGCGTTTTCAGAATAGCCACCAGGTCGTAGCGGCTGCGGCAGTAGTGGCTCATCGCCACGGCAATCGCCGCCACGGCCAGCAACAGCGTCAGCAGGGCGGAAAGCAGCAGGAACTGCTGAGAACGCTCCAGCGACTTGCCCAGCGCGCCTTCGTCCTGCTCCATGCCGATCCAGCGCTGCTCCGGCTTCAGCTTCGGCAGCAGAAAGTTTTCAAACTGCAGCAGCTGCTGCGGGTTGCCGCCAAACTTATAGCGCCAGCTAATGCGGCTGCCGGGCTGCACCGCGCCGGTTTTCTCGACGTCAGCCAGGTTCATCATCAGCCGGGGCGCAATCTGGAACGGGTTAAACCCGGCGTCCGGCTCCTGAATTACCTGCCCGACAATACGCAGCGTGGCATCGCCCACGTCTATGTTATCGCCCACTTTCAGGTTGAGCAGAGCCAGCAGGCGCGGCGCAAGCAGCGCGGTACCCGGCTCAGGCTTCAGGCCTGGCGGGTTAGTTTCCAGCTCGCCGTACATCGGGTAAACACTGTCGACCGCTTTCACATCCGCCAGCTGCGGCGTGTCTCCGGCAAAAGTCATGGTGGCGAAGCTCAGCTGTTTGCCGACCTTTAAGCCATCGCTTTGTGCCTGAGTCAGCCATTCATCCGGCACGGCGCGGGCGCTGCGCAATGTTCTGTCGCCCGCCATATACTCGCGGCTTTGCTGGCTGAGGCCTTTTTCCATTCTGTCGCTGATGCTGCCGAGCGCCAGCACGCAGGCCACCGCCAGGCTAAGCGCCAGCCAGACAATCAGCAGCGAGGGAGAGCGCCACTCGCGCCAGAACCAGCGGGCTATCATGCTTCCTCCCACAGTTTGCCTTCACGCAGCCGCAGGCGGCGGTCGCAGCGTGCCGCCAGCTGCTCGTCGTGAGTAACGAGGATCAGCGTGGTGGAGAAATCACGGTTGAGGGAAAACAGCAGGTCGGCGATGCGGTCGCCGGTTTGCCTGTCGAGGTTGCCGGTTGGCTCATCGGCAAACAGCACGCCCGGTTTGCCGTTAAACGCCCGAGCCAGCGCCACGCGCTGCTGTTCCCCACCGGAGAGCTGTGCTGGCAGGTGATCCAGGCGTTTGCCTAAGCCCAACTGCTCCAGCAGCGCTTTGGCCTGCGCGCGGCTGGCCGAGCTGTTTTCACCGCGCAGCAGCGAGGGAAGCTCTACGTTTTCGAGGGCATTCAGGGTAGGCACCAGCATAAAGGACTGAAACACAAAGCCGACGTTCTTTGCGCGCAGCGCCGCCCTCGCCTCTTCATCCATGTTGTGCAGCGGCTGCCCGCAAAGGTGGACCTCGCCGTCCGTGCCGTCATCAAGCCCGGCCAGAATCGCCAGCAGCGTGGACTTGCCCGAGCCTGACTCGCCAATCAGGGCGATGGTTTCGGCCGGTTTGACAACCAGCTCAACTCCGGTAAGGATGGAAAGCTCGTGTTCACCCTGACCCACGGACTTACTAAGATGATGAACTTCAACAATGTTTTCCGCTGGCATTTGCCCTTCCTGTTTCTGGCTTTGATGACCTTCCGCGCCGCCGCGGCGGACACGTTATTGATTTTAGGCGATAGCCTGAGCGCCGGTTACCGTATGGCAGCCACCAGCGCCTGGCCCGCTCTGCTGGATGCCAAATGGCAGCCGCAGAATACAAAAGTCGTGAATGCGAGCATCAGCGGGGATACCGCTGCGCAGGGCCTGTCTCGCCTGCCCGCGCTGTTAAAACAGCATCAGCCTCGCTGGGTTTTAGTGGAGCTTGGCGGCAATGACGGACTGCGTGGGTTCCAGCCTCAAGAGGTAGAAAAAACCCTTAAGCAAGTTATCACCGATGTGAAGGCCGCCAATGCCCAGCCGCTGCTGATGCAAATTCGCCTGCCCGCCAACTACGGACGCCGCTATAATGAGGCGTTTAGCGCTATTTATCCGCAGCTTGCCAAACAGTTTGATATCCCTTTGCTCCCGTTCTTTATGGAGGAGGTGTATCTGAAACCGCAATGGATGCAGGATGACGGCATTCACCCTAATCGTGATGCTCAGCCGTTTATCGCCGACTGGATGGCGACGCGGCTGACTCCGTTACTCTCTAAATAACCGGCGCAGCAGCGCCAGGCATGACGAGATAGTTAAACACGACTGATAAATAATCGGGGCACCCTTCGGGTAAAGTTATGCAAAAATCCGTTTTAATTACAGGCTGCTCCAGCGGGATTGGCTTAGCCAGCGCGCAGGAGTTACAGAAGCTTGGCTACAACATTCTCGCCGCCTGCCGTAAACCGGCAGACGTAGAGCGCATGAATCAGCTCGGTTTTACCGGCGTTCAGCTCGATCTTGATGACCCGGAAAGCGTCAAATGTGCCGCCGCCGAAGTGATTGAAATTACCGGCAATCGCCTTTACGGACTGTTTAATAACGGCGGTTACGGCGTGTATGGCCCGCTGAACGCCATTTCCCGCGAACAGCTTGAACAGCAGTTTTCCACCAACTTCTTCGGCACGCACCAGCTCACCATGCTGCTGCTGCCCGCCATGCAGCCTCACCACGAAGGCCGCATCGTGATGACCAGCTCGGTAATGGGGCTGATTTCCACGCCGGGGCGCGGGGCCTATGCCGCCAGTAAATATGCGCTGGAAGCCTGGTCGGACGCGCTGCGCATGGAGCTTCGCCACAGCGGGATTAAAGTCAGCCTGATTGAGCCGGGGCCGATCCGCACCCGTTTTACCGATAACGTCAATCAAACCCAGAGCGACAAGCCGGTAGAAAACCCAGGCATTGCCGCAAGGTTTACCCTCGGCCCGGAGGCGGTAGTGGCGAAAGTACGCCATGCTTTTGAAAGCCCAAGGCCAAAACTGCGCTACCCGGTGACCGTGGTAACCCACGTGATTACCGTGCTGCGCCGCCTGTTGCCGGCGTGCGCAATGGACAAAATTTTACGGAGCTGAGTTGAAGTCCCGGCCTCAGCCCCCATGTAAAAAACAAATGCTTAACAGAGAATCGCCCATGTCCGCAGAAAACATTATCAACATTACCGAAGCGAACCTGCACCAGACGCTGGAACAGTCCGTGGCTAAACCCGTGCTGTTTTACTTCTGGTCTGCCCGCAGCCAGCACTGCGAGCAGCTCACGCCGGTACTGGACAAGCTCGCAGCCCAATACAACGGCCAGTTTATTCTCGCCAAAGTTGACTGTGACGCCGAGCAGATGGTGGCTTCGCAGTTTGGTCTGCGCTCCATTCCTACCGTATACCTTTTCCAGAATGGCCAGCCGGTAGACGGCTTCCAGGGGCCGCAGCCGGAAGAAGCGATTCGCGCCCTGCTCGACAAAGTGCTTCCGCGTGAAGAAGAGCTGAAAGCCCAGCAGGCAGTGGAACTGATGCAGGAAGGCAAACACGCCGAAGCGCTGCCGCTGCTGAAAGACGCGTGGCAGCTGTCCAACCAGAACAGCGAAATCGGCCTACTGCTGGCGGAAGTGCAGATTGCCCTGAACCGCAGCGAAGACGCTGAAGCGGTGCTGAAAACCATTCCTTTGCAGGATCAGGACACGCGCTACCAGGCTCTGATTTCCCAGATTGAACTGCTGAAACAGGCCGCCGACACGCCGGAAATTCAGCAACTGCAGCAGCAGGTTCAAAACGAGCCGGACAACGCCCAGCTCGCCAGCCAGCTTGCCTTGCAGCTTCATCAGGTTGGCCGGAACGAGGAAGCGCTGGAGCTGCTTTATACCCACCTGAAAAAAGACCTGGGCGCAGCAGACGGCCAGGCGCGTAAAATGATGATGGAAATTCTGGCCGCGCTGGGCACCGGCGACGCGCTGGCATCCAAATATCGCCGTCAGATTTACGCTTTGATGTATTAAGACTTCTGCGTAAAAAAACAAAGGCCGGTAATTCCGGCCTTTTGCTTATCTGTAAACACGGATCCCGCCGTCCACGCCATTCGGGCTGAACAGCACCTGCCAGAGCTGAATGTTCCGCGCACGGAATGCCCCCGCACAAGCGTTCAAATAGTAGGTAAACATCCGTTTAAAACGCTCGTCATAATTGCGCGAAATATTAGGCCAGCAGCGAAGGAAGTTATCGTGCCAGGCCATCAGCGTTCTGTCGTAATCCGCGCCAATATTGTGCCAGTCTTCCATAATAAAATGTTTTTCGCTGGCGCTGGCAATATGGCGCACTGAGGGCAAACAGCCGTTGGGGAAAATATACTTATTGATCCAGGGGTCGACGTTTAAATCCGTTTCATTCGAACCGATGGTGTGCAGCAGAAACAGGCCGTCGTCTTTAATGTTGCGGGCGGCAACCTCAAAATAGGTGTTGTAGTTTTTCGGCCCGACGTGCTCGAACATGCCCACGGAAACAATCCGATCAAATTTGCTGTTGAGGTCGCGGTAGTCCTGCAGCAGGATCTCGACGTCCAGGCCCCGGCAGCGATCCTGCGCCATTTTTTGCTGCTCCGCCGATATCGTTACACCGACCACCGACACGCCGTATTCCTGTGCCGCATACTGCGCCAGACCGCCCCAGCCGCAGCCGATATCCAGCAGCCTCATACCTGGTTTAAGCTGCAATTTTTCGCAGATCATATGCAGCTTGTTACGCTGAGCCTCTTCCAGATTGCCCGCCTCTTTCCAGTAGCCACAGGAATATTGCATATACGGATCGAGCATCGCGGCAAACAGATCGTTGCCGATATCGTAGTGTTCTTTGCCGACTATCCAGGCGCGCTTACGGGACTGCAAATTAAAGACTCTGGCCCCGGCAATACGCAGCAGATCGGAGAAATGCTTCGGCATTTTGCTGTCCAGGCCGTGGCGCAAAATCTGGGTAAACAAAATATCCAGCCGGTCGCAGTCCCACCAGCCGTCCATATAGCTTTCACCCAGGCCGAGAGAACCTTCCTGTAATATTCGCTTGAAGAAGTCTGGATTATTCACCCGAATATCTGCCGGGCCGTTGCCGTCAATATCAATCGCCATAGGTGAAATTAATTCTTCCACGATTTTCTGCCAGTGGCTGTTATTGGTCTGATGCTGCTCAGCTATTATTGTCCCCATTGCTTCCTCACCGGGATAAGTGCTCTTGCCAAATACCGCCCGCCCGATAGCGCGAGCCGCCGAAGCATCTGATATTACGCCTGCGCACACCATGCGTGAAATGAACTTACCCTATGAAAATCATTCCATTTAGGAATAATAAAATAATAAGCAGCAATTAATTCTCAACGGGCGCAGGACTGTTGCTGAATGTTTCAGGTTAAGCAGTTAGACTGAATGCAAAACAAACAGGAGGTTTTTTTAATGCTTATCGTGATCCCCGTATTAATTCTCGTGGCGCTGGTGGTTGTAGCGGCCGGGGTAAAAATCGTGCCTCAGGGCTTTCAATGGACAGTCGAACGCTTTGGCCGCTATACCAACACCCTGATGCCGGGCCTGAATCTTGTGGTGCCGTTTATGGATCGCGTGGGCCGCAAAATCAACATGATGGAACAGGTGCTCGACATCCCTTCTCAGGAAGTCATTTCCAAAGACAACGCCAACGTCGCCATTGACGCCGTGTGCTTTATTCAGGTGGTTGACGCCCCGCGTGCCGCCTATGAAGTCAGCAACCTTGAGCTGGCTATCATTAACCTGACGATGACCAACATCCGTACCGTGCTCGGTTCGATGGAGCTGGATGAAATGCTGTCCCAGCGCGACAACATCAACACCCGCCTGCTGCACATCGTGGATGAAGCCACCAACCCGTGGGGCATTAAAATCACCCGTATCGAAATCCGCGACGTGCGCCCGCCGGCCGAGCTGATTGATGCCATGAACGCCCAGATGAAAGCCGAGCGTACCAAGCGCGCCTACATTCTTGAGGCCGAAGGGATCCGCCAGGCGGAAATCGTCAAAGCCGAAGGTGAGAAACAGTCGAAAATTCTGAAAGCCGAAGGGGAACGCCAGTCAGCCTTCCTTGAAGCCGAAGCCCGCGAACGTAGCGCCGAAGCGGAAGCCCGCGCCACGCAGATGGTGTCCGAAGCTATCGCCAAAGGGGATATTCAGGCGGTGAACTACTTCGTCGCCCAGAAATACACCGACGCGCTGCAGCAAATCGGCTCGGCCAATAACAGCAAAGTGGTGCTGATGCCGCTGGATGCCTCCAGCCTGATGGGCTCTATCGCCGGGATCAGCGAACTTATCGCCCAGAGCGGCAACGAGCGTAAAAAATGATCGACAGTATTCTCGCGCACCCACACGTCTTCTGGCTTGCGCTAGGCGGACTGCTGCTGGCGGCGGAGATGCTCGGCGCCAGCGGCTATTTGCTTTGGAGCGGCGTGGCGGCGGTCATCACCGGCCTGCTGGTCTGGCTGCTGCCGCTCGGCTGGGAAACGCAGGGCGTCTGTTTTGCCCTGCTGACGCTGGTCGCCGCCTTTCTCTGGTGGCGCTGGCTGTCCAGCCGCAAGCAGCAAATTCCGGGTGAAGTGCTCAACCAACGTGGTCAGCAGCTGGTTGGCCGCCGTTTTCGTCTGGAAACAGCCTTGGTGAACGGCCGGGGACATGTTCGCGTGGCCGACAGCAGCTGGCCGGTAACCGCCGATGAAGATTTACCGGCGGGCTGTGAGGTTGTGGTGCAGGCCGTGGAAGGCATTACGCTAAAAATTAAAGCGGTTTAGTTTATCTCGTGGCGGTGGCAGCAGCCGGAAAGGTTGTCGATGATCGGGCAGTCGGCGCTTTCATCGCCCGGGCAGGCTTCTGCCAGCGTCAGCAAATGCTGGCGCATATTCTGCAGCTCAATAATATGCCTTTCGATATCCGCGACCTTCTGTAAGGTGCGCGCTTTTACGTCCGCGCTGTGCCGGGCCGGATCGTTAAACAGGCTCACCAGCTCTTTGCACTCTTCCAGATTAAACCCGACCTGACGGGCCTGACGCAGCAGCGTCAGCTCATCGAGGTGCTTTTGCGTATAGCTCCGGTAGCCGTTGTCGGCGCGAAAAGGCGGCGTGACCAGCCCTTTCTCTTCGTAAAAACGAATCGCCTTGCTGGTTAGCCCGGTTTTTTTCGCCACATCGCTAATATTCATTTTTGCTCCTTGACCTTCCCCTTGATGGAAGGTTTAACCTCTTTCATAGTTAACCGAATCATCCTTTCGGTCAATATTTCACCTCACCATCATACAGGAGTCTTGCGATGTCACACATTGTGGATCTGAATCTGGATGGCCTGACCTGCGGCCATTGTGTTAAACGCGTGAAAGAAAGCCTCGAGCAGCGTGCAGACGTTGAGCAGGCTGAAGTCACCCAAACCCACGCCCGCGTCACCGGTAGCGCTGCACCGGAAGCGTTAGTGGAAACCGTCAAGCAGGCGGGATACGGCGCAGAAGTCGCCAGCCACCCAAAGGCTGAACCGCTGGCAGAGTCATCAACTCCGTCGGAAGCACTGACAGCGGTCGCCCCTTCGCTTCCGGCAGCGTCTACCGACGATGACAGCCAGCAGCTGTTGATCAACGGTATGAGCTGCGCCAGCTGCGTCTCCCGGGTGCAAAATGCCTTACAGAATGTCCCGGGCGTCAGCCAGGCACGGGTTAACCTTGCGGAGCGCAGTGCGCTGATAATGGGCACCGCCTCCGCAGAATCGCTGGTCAAAGCCGTGGAAAACGCAGGCTATGGTGCCGAAGCGATTGAAGACGACCAGAAACGCCGTGAACGTCAGCAGGAAACGGCGAACGCCGCCATGAAGCGCTTCCGCTGGCAGGCGATTGTCGCCCTTGCCGTCGGGATCCCGGTGATGGTCTGGGGCATGATCGGCGACAACATGATGGTCACCGAGAGCAACCGCTCTCTGTGGCTGACCATCGGCATTATCACCCTCGCGGTGATGGTCTTTGCCGGCGGCCATTTTTACCGTAGCGCCTGGCGCAGCCTGATGAACCGCGCGGCCACTATGGATACGCTCGTCGCCCTCGGCACCGGCGCGGCCTGGCTCTACTCCATTACCGTCAATATCTGGCCGCAGCACTTCCCGATGGAAGCCCGCCACCTCTACTACGAGGCCAGCGCGATGATCATCGGCCTGATAAATCTCGGCCATATGCTTGAGCAGCGTGCACGTCAGCGATCCTCCAAAGCCCTTGAACGCCTGCTGGACTTAACGCCGCCGACCGCACGAGTAGTGACGGATGAAGGCGAAAAAACCTTACCGCTGGCGGAAGTCACCGCCGGAATGACGCTGCGTCTGACCACCGGCGACCGCGTGCCGGTTGACGGGGAAATCACCCAGGGTGAAGCCTGGTTCGACGAAGCAATGCTGACCGGCGAACCGGTCCCGATGCAAAAATCAAGCGGCGACGGTATTCATGCCGGCACCGTGGTGCAGGACGGCAGCGTGCGGTTCAAGGCCACCGCAACCGGCAGCCACACTACGCTGTCCCGCATTATCCGCATGGTTCGCCAGGCGCAGAGCAGCAAGCCGGAAATCGGCCAGCTTGCCGATAAAATTTCTGCCGTATTCGTGCCTGTGGTGGTGGCCATCGCGCTGATTAGCGCCGCTATTTGGTACTTTGTCGGCCCGGTGCCGCAAATCGTTTACACCCTGGTTATTGCCACCACGGTGCTGATTATCGCCTGCCCTTGCGCCCTGGGCCTTGCGACGCCGATGTCGATTATTTCAGGCGTGGGCCGTGCCGCCGAGTTTGGCGTTCTGGTTCGCGATGCCGATGCCCTGCAGCGCGCCAGCACGCTGGATACCGTGGTCTTTGATAAAACGGGCACGCTGACCGAAGGCAAACCGCAGGTGGTTGCTGTAGAAACTCGCTCCGGCGTGGATGAAGTACAGGCCATACGCCTTGCGGCCGCGCTTGAGCAGGGTTCAAGTCATCCGCTGGCTCGCGCCATTATTGAAAAAGCAGGCAGTTCGACGCTGCCGGAAGTCACCTCGTTCCGCACTCTACGCGGACTGGGCGTTAGCGGTGAAGTTGACGGGCATAAACTACTGCTGGGCAACAAAGCGCTGCTTGATGAACAGGGAGTGGATACACAGCCGCTTGTCGACAGCATTGATACGCAGGCGCGCTCAGGCGCCACGCCGGTTCTGCTGGCGGTAGACGGCCAGCTTATGGCGCTGTTAGCCATACGCGATCCGCTTCGCAGCGACAGCGTAAGCGCGCTGCAGCGCCTGCATCGCAACGGCTATCGTTTAGTGATGCTCACCGGCGATAACGCCGTGACCGCCAACGCTATCGCCAAAGAAGTTGGCATTGACGAGGTGATTGCGGGCGTGCTGCCGGACGGCAAAGCTGACGCCATCAAACAGCTGCAGCAGCAGGGCCGCCAGGTGGCGATGGTGGGCGACGGCATTAACGATGCTCCGGCGCTGGCTCAAGCAGAAGTGGGGATTGCGATGGGCGGCGGCAGCGACGTCGCGATTGAAACCGCAGCCATTACCCTGATGCGTCACAGCCTGGTGGGCGTTGCTGACGCGCTGGCCATTTCTAAAGCCACGCTGCGGAACATGAAGCAAAACCTGATGGGAGCCTTCGTGTACAACTCGCTTGGCATTCCGATTGCCGCTGGCGTGCTATACCCGCTGACCGGCACGCTGCTTAACCCGGTGGTTGCCGGAGCCGCGATGGCGCTCTCTTCCATCACCGTGGTCAGCAACGCCAACCGCCTGCTGCGCTTTAAACCGAAAGACTAACCTCTCTGCGGCCTGCCGTTCTCCTTTTGAGCGGAAGGCCGACTTTTTACTTTCCCCTTCCAGCCCAGGACGTTAGCATGGCTTTTTAGCCAGGGAATCGCGATATGGGTTTGTTCCAACGTCTTAGCTCACTGTTTTCCAGCCTGACAGCCTCCACTTATCCCTGGCCTGCCCTTGATATCACCCTTCCCGGCAAGCGCTATCTGCATCTCGTGGGCAGCATTCATATGGGCACGCGCGACATGGCTCCGCTTTCCTCGCGGCTGGTGAAAAAGCTGCGTGAGGCAGATGCCCTGATTGTAGAAGCGGATATCCGCACTGGTGATTCGCCGTTCAGTGAAATCTCGGAGGACATCGAGCTTGAAGCGCGTATGGCACCGGACGATTACCAGCAGGTGCTGAGCCTTTGCGGCGAACTGGGTATCTCGCTAAGCAGCATTGAGCACCAGCCCGCCTGGCAGGTGGCGCTGATTTTACAGGCGCACCAGGCGCAGCGGCTTGGCCTTCGCCCCGATTACGGTATTGACTATCAGCTGCTGGAAGCCGCGCAGCGCTATAACGTGCCGGTTACCGAGCTTGAAGGCTCGCAAAGCCAGATAGATCTGCTGAAGGGGTTGCCTGAGGGGGGGATGCCGCTGCTGAACGACACGCTGGAGCACTGGCACACCAATGCACGCCTGCTGCAAATTATGATCGGCTGGTGGCTGGAAACGCCGCCGCAGCAGGGCAACATTGCGCTCCCGAACACCTTTGGCGATGCGCTTTATGACGTATTAATGCACCAGCGAAACCGCCAGTGGCAGGCGTTTCTACAGCAGCTGCCCGCCGGGCGCTACGTGGTTGCGGTTGGCGCGCTGCACCTTTACGGCGAAGGTAACCTGCCGGAAATGCTGAAAAAAGGGTAAAAAAATGGCCAATATTTCTATTGGCCCGTCAAAGAGGAATTTCATTTATTATTCTGTTTATCCCGGCTGCCGAAGCAACCGAAGCTGAATTGTCGCTCAATGTGATGGTTTACGCCATCACTATTGTGTAGCGCTATATTACTCGTCAAGTATATCACTACGATTACTATTTTGTGCGTTTTCAAAACAACGAATAAAGAAGGAAACCATGACTCCCGCGGTAAAACTCCTCGAAAAGAACAAAATCAGCTTTCAAATTCATGCCTATGAGCACGATCCGCTGGAAACCAACTTTGGCGACGAAGTGGTTCGCAAGCTGGGGCTGAACGCCGACCAGGTGTATAAAACGCTGCTGGTGGCGCTGAATGGCGACATGAAACACCTGGCCGTGGCGGTGACGCCGGTTGCCGGGCAGCTTGACCTGAAAAAGGTCGCGAAGGCGCTGGGCGTGAAGAAGGTTGAAATGGCGGACCCGATGGTCGCGCAGCGGATCACCGGCTATCTGGTCGGGGGCATCAGCCCTCTCGGGCAGAAAAAGCGCTTACCGACGGTGATTGATGCTCCGGCACAAGAGTTTGCCAGCATCTACATTTCCGGCGGCAAGCGCGGGCTGGATATCGAACTCGCGGCAAACGACCTGGCGAAGCTGCTGGATGCCAGCTTCGCCGATATCGCCCGCCGCGATTAGCGCTTAGTTCCAGCTTACCTCGCCCTTAGGTTGGTAAGCATTTACGTCCAGCGGGGAGTTCTGTTCGATGTACTGTTTCAGGACTTCCGCATCGACAAAACCGGTGTTGACATAACCCGGCTTTTTATCGATTTCCGGGTAACCGTCGCCGCCGGTGCCGTTGAAGCTCAGCGTCGCCATGCGGTAGGTTTTGGCCGGGTCAATCGGCTGGTCTTTGATTTTCAGGTTGCTCAGCTTACCGCCGGTTGAGGTGAAGCTGACGTTAGAGAACTGCGGATAGGCGCCAGAGTCCGGCGTTTTCTGCGCCACCGCCGTCAGGTATTCCTCAACGTCTTTGCCATTCATGTCGATATAAACCACGGTGTTGCCGAACGGCTGCACCTTGAGCACGTCTTTATAGGTAATGTTCCCGGCTTCGATGGAATCACGCACGCCGCCGCCGCTCATCACCGCAAAGTCCGAGTTGGTTCGCGCCATTTGTGCCGCCAGCAGTACGCGCGCCAGGTTAGTCTGCACAAAGCGGACTTTACTGCGATCCCCTTCCAGATGCCCGTTCACGCTGCCTACTTTCACCTTCAGCGCGGCCTGGCCTTTGTTCTGGAACGGCGTCAGCAGGGAAAGCATCTGCTGGTTTTCAGCGATTTCAGGCGTGTAGAGTACGCGCTCACTTTGCCCGTTGTCGTAGGTGATTTTCTTTTTCAGGTTGATAGGGATCAGCTGATAGTGCACCAGCTTCATCTCGCCGTTGCGGAACTCAAAATCTGCCCGCCCGACGTATTTCCCCCACTCATGCGCCTGCACAATCCAGGTGCCGTTTTGTCTGTCCGGCGCGCACGGCGTACCCGGTACATAATCCTTCTGCTTCTGGTTTTCCTGCGCCATGCAGACCGGATCCTGTGAGTGACCACCCACAATCATCGTCAGCGCCCCGGCTGGCAGGCTTCTGGCCATTTCGACATCGCCCGGTGCATTCGAGCCGTGGTTGCCATTATCGTAATGGCCCATATGGGTTGCGGCGATGATCACGTCAGGTTTTTCAGTGCCCTGCAGTTCCTGAATCACCAGTTTGGCTTCCTCCGCAGGCTTGCGGAATTCGATGTCGGTGAAGTATTCCGGGTTACCGATTTTTGCCGTGTCGTCGGTGGTCAGGCCGATAACCGCCACCTTGATGCCCTGAGGTTTAAAAATCGCGTAGGGCTTAAACAGGCGCTCGCCGGTGCTTTTCTGGTAAATGTTGGCGGAGAGCAGCGGGAACTTCGCCCATTTTTCCTGCTGGCGCAGGACGGAGAGCGGGTTGTCGAATTCGTGGTTGCCGACGGCCATCGCGTCATAGCCAATCAGGCTCATGCCACGGAAGTCCGGCTCGGCATCCTGAAGGTCTGATTCCGGCACGCCGGTGTTGATATCACCGCCCGACAGCAGCAGCACGCTGCCGCCCTCGGCCGCAACCTCTTTACGCACGCTGTCTACCAGCGTTTTTTGCGCCGCCAGGCCGTACTCCGAGTACTCGTTGCGCCAGAAGTGGCCATGATGATCGTTGGTATGAAGAATCGTAATTTTGTAGGTCTTGTCTTTTTCCCAGGCCAGCGCTGAAGCGCTGGTTAAACTCAATGCCACCAGCAGCGCCGTGGTTATTGTTTTAGTAGCAAAACGCATTGCCCATCTCCATGTCAAAATGTAACTGCGCAGAAATACCAGATAGCGGCCAGGATAGACAACTAACTTTTCCGAAATGCGACTTTCTTCAAATCCCCCGCACGAGTATGTTAGCAGGGTAAGAATTTCTTCCGGGCGATTTCCTGCGTCGCCCGCTCTAAAAACAATAACCGTTCGTACAGGTAATTATGGCAAGCTCTCAAACCCTCACGCAGCCGGGCACGCCCCCGGAGCAAAAAAAAGCGCGCACCGCATTTGGGATCCTCGGCGCTATAAGCCTTTCCCATCTGCTTAATGACATGATTCAGTCGCTGATTCTGGCTATCTATCCGCTGCTACAGGCCGAGTTCTCCCTGAGCTTTATGCAAATCGGGATGATAACTCTGACCTTCCAGCTCTCTTCATCGCTGCTGCAGCCGCTGGTGGGCTACTACACCGACAAATACCCGATGCCATGGTCGCTGCCGATTGGCATGTGCTTTACCCTTTGCGGCCTGGTGCTGCTGGCGCTGGCGGGCAGCTTCCCGGCGGTTCTGGTAGCAGCGGCATTGGTCGGCACCGGCTCGTCGGTATTCCACCCTGAGTCCTCGCGCGTGGCGCGTATGGCGTCCGGTGGCCGGCACGGGCTGGCGCAGTCACTGTTCCAGGTGGGCGGCAACTTCGGCAGCTCTCTGGGGCCATTGCTGGCGGCAGTCATTATCGCGCCTTACGGCAAAGGTAACGTGGCGTGGTTCGTGCTGGCAGCCCTGTTGGCGATTGTGGTCCTGCTGCAAATCAGCCGCTGGTATTCCGCTCAGCACAAAATTGCGAAAAGCCGCCCTGCCGTGCCGGTGGTCAACCCGCTGCCGCGCAACAAAGTTATCCTGGCGGTCTCTGTTTTGCTGCTGCTGATCTTCTCTAAATACTTCTATATGGCGAGCATCAGCAGCTACTTCACTTTCTACCTGATGCAAAAATTCGGATTATCGGTACAAAACGCCCAGATCCACCTGTTCGCCTTCCTGTTTGCCGTCGCGGCGGGGACGGTTATCGGCGGGCCATTAGGGGATAAAATTGGTAGAAAATACGTGATTTGGGGCTCAATCCTCGGCGTCGCGCCATTTACCCTTGTTTTACCCTACGCGTCGCTTTACTGGACGGGCGTGCTGACGGTAATCATTGGCTTCATTTTGGCCTCCGCTTTCTCGGCCATCCTGGTGTACGCTCAGGAGCTGCTTCCTGGCCGTATCGGCATGGTTTCCGGGCTCTTTTTCGGATTTGCCTTTGGGATGGGTGGCCTGGGTGCCGCAGTGCTTGGGCTTATTGCCGACCATACCAGTATCGAATTGGTCTACAAAATATGTGCCTTCCTGCCGCTCCTCGGTATTATGACAATATTCCTCCCCGATAATCGCCACAAAGCGTAGATTTTAGCGGCCAAAGTATTGCTTTGGCCGCGTCCCATTGCCATACCCTTCTGGTAACTGCCCCACATAACTGAGTTAAATGCTACTCAGAGCCTTTTTTTTATCGAAATGCGCCTTTTATTCAAAATTCAACAATTATTCATAAACGCCGATAAGGAAATTGTCATAAACTGTGTAACAGAACGTTTTGGAACATCGGCCAACCAAAGGAGACGGAATGCATCACGCCACACCGCTTATCACCACCATTGTTGGTGGTCTCGTGCTCGCTTTTTTACTCGGTATGCTGGCTAACAAGCTGCGCATATCTCCGCTGGTGGGCTATTTATTAGCTGGCGTGCTGGCGGGACCTTTTACTCCAGGTTTTGTTGCTGATACCAAACTTGCCCCTGAACTGGCGGAATTAGGCGTGATTCTGCTGATGTTCGGCGTTGGGCTGCATTTTTCATTGAAGGATTTGATGGCGGTAAAGGCCATCGCCATCCCCGGTGCGATCGCGCAGATTGGCGTCGCGACGCTGCTGGGCATGGCGCTTTCCTGGCTGATGGGCTGGTCATTGATGACCGGCATCGTCTTCGGGCTATGTTTGTCGACGGCAAGTACCGTCGTGCTGCTACGTGCGCTTGAAGAGAGGCAGTTAATCGATACCCAGCGAGGGCAGATTGCCATTGGCTGGCTGATTGTTGAAGACCTGGTGATGGTGCTGACGCTGGTGCTGCTGCCTGCGGTAGCCGGAATGCTGGAAAAAGGCGACGTTGGCCTGGCTTCCCTGAGCCTGGATATGGCTATTACCATCGGCAAGGTCGCGGCGTTTATCGCCCTGATGATGCTGGTAGGCCGTCGCCTTGTGCCGTGGATTCTGGCACGCAGTGCCGCCACCGGCTCCCGCGAACTGTTTACCCTTTCGGTCCTCGCGCTGGCGCTCGGCATCGCCTTTGGTGCGGTGGAGCTGTTTGACGTTTCCTTTGCGCTGGGTGCCTTCTTTGCCGGTATGGTGCTGAATGAGTCCGAGCTTAGCCACCGTGCGGCGCACGACACGCTGCCGCTGCGCGACGCCTTTGCGGTGCTGTTCTTTGTCTCCGTCGGGATGTTGTTTGACCCGCTGATTCTGATTCAGGAGCCGCTGGCGGTGCTGGGCACGCTGGCTATTATCATCTTCGGTAAATCACTGGCGGCGTTCCTGCTGGTGCGCATGTTTGGCCACTCCCAGCGTACCGCGTTGACCATCGCCACCAGCCTCGCGCAAATTGGTGAGTTTGCCTTTATCCTGGCGGGCCTCGGCATGGCGCTGAACCTGCTGCCGCAGACCGGGCAAAACCTGGTGCTGGCGGGCGCAATCCTGTCGATTATGCTGAACCCGATTCTGTTCGCCATTCTTGAGCGCTACCTTGAAAAAACCGAAACGCTGGACGAACAGACGCTGGAAGAGGCTATCGAAGAAGAGAAGCAAATCCCGGTGGATATCTGCAACCATGCGCTGCTGGTCGGCTATGGCCGCGTCGGCAGCCTGCTGGGCGAGAAGCTGCTGGCCGAAGGCGTGCCGCTGGTGGTGATTGAAACCTCCCGCAGCCGCGTGGATGAGCTACGCGAGCGTGGTATCCGGGCCGTGCTGGGCAATGCCGCCAACGAAGAGATCATGAATCTGGCGCACCTGGACTGCGCGCGCTGGCTGCTGCTGACTATCCCTAACGGCTACGAGGCGGGTGAAATCGTCGCGACGGCCAGAGCAAAATGCCCGGATATCGAGATCATCGCCCGCGCGCATTACGACGACGAAGTGGATTACATCACCGAGCGTGGCGCTAATCAGGTTGTGATGGGAGAAAGGGAGATTGCCAACACCATGCTGGGGCTGCTGGTGCCGCCGGTCACGCAAGAAGCGGTGACGGGTTAATTGTTTTTTGGGCAGGTCTGGCACCTGCCCGCTTCAAAAAAACAGAGCCTTCCTCAGGCTCTGCTCTTCAGCTTAACGTTCCCAGTAAGACTCTTCGAGGCTGTCTTCCCGCTCGGGCAGGCCGCGCGTCAGGCGTGGAGAATGCTGATTCAGCACCTGATAGCTAACGCGGTTGGCGTATTTGCACACCTGAGCCAGCGAGGAATAGGTCAGCCAGGTCAGCTTGTGCTTGCTGGAGTTCGGCACGTTGCTGCGGTGATAGTTGTTCGCGGTAATATCGTGCAGCAGCGCCGCAAGCGCGCCGTCACCCGCCCCGTTGGTGTTCATTATCTTCTCCGGGCCGCCCATGTAAGGGGCGATATGGGAGTAGATACGCCGCGGTTCAGCACAGTCTTTCAGGCGCATCGCGCGGCTAAATTCGTACTGGTTAAATTCGGCGATAGCCCCCGGCAACAGAGGATGTTGGGTATTACGCTTCGCGGTTTCTTCGGTGTAGCCCGCCATATAAAGCCCGACCGGCCCGGCGGTGCACAGTACCAGGTCAACCCAGTCCAGCGCCTTGTCGGCGGCCAGCAACGGATCGCTTTCGCCGGTTAGCGCCTCACCCTCTTCTTCGTTCATCGCCAGGATAGAAACGTGTTCGCTCAGGAAGGCCTGCCACCAGGCCGGATTCTCGGCAATCACGTATTTGGTGCCCAGGGTCAGTACCACCGGCACGTTGTGTTTCTTCGCCCAGGCAATCGCCTGCATAGTGGCGTCCGGCATCGGCTCGCCCGGCTTGCAGCGCACCAGGTAAGAGGTCAGCACCAGCGCGGACGCCCCGGCAATCACCTCTTCAGGAATGCTTTCAGCGCGCAGCTGGTTCATGTGGCCAGGGCTGATGGCGAACGTACGCTCACCCTGGTCGCCAATCAGCGTAAAGCAGCGGCCAATCGCGCCGTCTACGCCCTGCAGGTAGTTAAGATCGGTCCGGCTGGAGGTATTGCAGAGGTAGCGGTAAGCGTAGCTGCCGATCTCGACGTTACGGCACATCACGCCGAGCAGCACCGAACGGTCATCGGCCAGCACCGAGTAGTTGTGCATGGTATTGCCGATGGTGCCCCCGGCAAACTGGTGGGTAATCAGGTTGTTGTCGACCAGTTCTTTGTAGAGCGCGTCGGCCACATCATCCTCAATCACCAGGGAATGACCGAAGCTCAGCCCGTAGCGCTGTACAAATTCGTCGTCCACTTTGGCTTCAATGTCGACCAGCGTTTGATCGATGCCGACCACCCAGGAAGAACCACTTTCGGCTTCAGGCTGAGTTTGCTGCAGGAGCGGATCGCGGGCGTTGACGGGGAAGTAGTGTTTGGATTTGCGTTTACCGGGAAATTTCATGGTGTCGTTACGGGGCTGAATAATAAGGCGGAGAATAGTAACATTCCCCGCCTCAGGATTCTATTTAGCGATACCGCTCCACCAGATTGACCATCATGGCGATATGGGCCGGATCGTCATTCAGCGCTGGGATGTACTCGTATTTCGTCCCGCCCGCTTCGATAAACACTTCCCGGTTCTGCACCGCCATCTCTTCGAGGGTTTCCAGGCAGTCGGCGGAGAAGCCAGGACACATCACCTGAATGTGCTTCACGCCCTTTTCGGCCAGCATTTTCAGCGTTTCGTCGGTGTACGGCATCAGCCACGGTTCACGGCCAAAGCGTGACTGGTAGGTCATCATCACTTTTTCGGGCGGCAGCTCAAGGGCGCTCAGCAGCTCACGGGTCGTGTCGCGACAGCGCTGCGGGTAATCATCGCCTTCGTTGGCATAGCGCTGCGGAATGCCGTGATAGGAAAGCAGCAGCACGTCCGGCTCGCCGTGTTCGGCAAAAGAGCGTTTAACCGAGGCCGCGAGCGCGTTGATGTACGCGGTGTCGGTCGCATAGTCACGAATCAGGGAGATAGAAGGCAGGCTGCGATAATCGGCGAAGATCCGCCCCAATTCGTCCCATACCGCCGCGACGGTGGAGCAGGAAAACTGAGGGTAAAGCGGCAGCACCACAATGTGCGTGACGTTCTGCGCCAGCAGCTCCTCTACAGCGCTTTTCAGCGACGGTTCGCCGTAGCTCATCCCCAGCGCAACCGGCGTGTCCGGCAACTGCTGCGCCAGCGCTTTCTCCTGCCGACGGCTGTAAACCATCAGCGGCGAGCCCTCTTCCATCCAGATGGACTGGTAGAGTTTAGCGACGCGCGGCGAACGCAGCGGCAGAATGACGCCGCGCAGCAAAGGCCACCACAGCAGGCGAGGCGTATCCACCACGCGCTTATCGCTCAGAAACTGACGCAGATAGCGGTTGACCGCCGCCGGAGTCGGGGCGCTCGGCGTGCCAAGGTTAGCCAGTAAGATGCCAATTTTTTCCTGATTCATTCCCACCCCTTATCTATAAATTGCCGTCAATTGTAACGTAAAAGAGCGAAACGAGAACCGATTACAGCAAAAGGGGAAAATGAGGACAAAAAAATACCAGGGCATGCCCTGGTATTGATTGTCGCAGTGGGAAATTATCCGAGGATTTTTTCCAGCTCTGCGCGAACGTCAGCCACGGCTTGGGTGCCGTCAACTTTAGCGTATTGGGTGTTACCCGCCTGCGCTTCTTTAGAGTAGTAGCCGATCAGCGGCGCGGTCATCTGATGATATTCCACCAGGCGTTTACGCACGGTTTCTTCCTGATCGTCTTTACGGGTGGTCAGCTCTTCGCCGGTCACATCGTCTTTGCCTTCAACCTTAGGTGGGTTGAATTTGATGTGGTAAACGCGGCCGGAAGCAGCGTGTACGCGACGGCCTACGATACGATCAACGATCAGTTCGTCCGGAACGTCGAACTCCAGCACGAAGTCAACTTTGATGCCCGCTTCTTTCATGGCGTCAGCCTGCGGGATAGTGCGTGGGAAACCGTCCAGCAGGAAACCGTTACGGCAGTCTTCCTGCGCAATGCGTTCTTTAACCAGGGCGATAACCAGCTCATCGGTCACCAGCTTGCCAGCATCCATGATGTCTTTGGCCTGTTTACCCAGTTCTGAACCAGATTTGACCGCGGCACGCAGCATATCACCGGTGGAGATTTGCGGAATACCGTATTTCTCCATGATGAACTGAGCCTGAGTCCCTTTACCTGCGCCCGGCGCGCCGAGCAGAATGATACGCATTGCGTAATTCCCCATACGTTTAATTATTCAATCGAATTTGAGGCCAAAACCATACCACTAAAGGCGGTATCATCACAAGGAAGGGAGGCACTCAGGCTGAGGCTCCGAGCCTGGATTCCGCCAGGATCTCGCCCCATTTTTTGCTGCGGCCGAAGCCAGAATCGGTTCAGCCAAACAGTGTTTTTATTTGTAGAGCAGCTTATTTATCCCTTATATCACCAGGGATAAATTAGGTCTTCGTCTGCTGATTTGTGACTCGTCATGCTTACTGAAAAAGGTGCGCTATATAGATTACGTTTATATACAGCAATTATAATGGCGCCCAACACTCCTGCCGATTCTGTATGGCGTCAGGCTGTTAATCAGGAGATCTATTTTGCTAAGAGGAAGAGCGCCCGCCATGAATAAGACTTTACTCCCCCTCATCTGTTGTTTGCTGCTCAGCGGATGCACATCGCAGTGGGTAAAAACTCGCAGTAACGCGCAGGAATACACCAGCGCACGTGCTGCCTGTGAAACCCAAGCCCAGCAGGCTTTTCCGGTGAGGAACGAGGTTGCACAGCGGACTAAGTACACCACTTACTATGAAGCCTGTACAAAAAAAGATGATTGCGACGGCGAGAAAACTCGGGCGGTAAAAAAACCTGAAATAGAAAGCTATGTGATGGATGTGAATAGTGAAAGCCGCGACAGGTTATTTAATCAGTGCATGGAACTTAAAGGCTGGGAAAGCAAAATAAAGTGGCTGTCATAGCTGAAATTCAATATCAGACACTCACATGACGGCAGTGAAATAACCTTACTTTTATATCATTTATTTTTAAGGTGATTGCCACGCCCCAAATTTAAGCGAAAAAAACCACCTGCCGATGCAGGTGGTTTTTGTCAGTCTCTCAACCCGACTTAAGAAACCAGCAGCTGGTTCATACGGCGGATGAACTGGTTAGGATCTTCCAGCTGACCGCGCTCGGCTAACAGCGCCTGGTCCAGCAGCAGTTCAACCCACTCGCCGAACTGCGCGTCATCCTGCGTATCCGCAGCGCGTTTCACCAGCGCATGCTCCGGGTTAAGCTCGAAGATGTACTTCACGTCCGGCACTTCCTGGCCCGCAGCGGCAAACAGTTTCGCCATCTGGGTGCTCATGTCGTTGCTGTCGGTGGTCACGATCGCCGGCGTATCGGTCAGGCGGTGAGTCAGGCGCACTTCCTTCACGCGCTCGCCCAGCAGGGTTTTCACGCGGTCCACGAACGGCTCCAGGGCTTTCTCAGCTTCTTTCGCTTCTTCGGTCTCTTCGTCCGTCAGCTTATCCAGCGATTCGTCGGTTTTGCTCACAGACTGGAACGCTTTACCGTCGAACTCGGTCAGGTAGCTCATCATCCACTCGTCGATGCGGTCGGAAAGCAGCAGAACCTCGATGCCTTTCTTACGCAGCAGTTCCAGATGCGGGCTGCTCTTCGCCGCCGCGTAGCTGTCTGCGGTAATGTAGTAGATCTTCTCCTGGCCTTCTTTCATGCGGGAGACGTACTCTTCCAGCGACACGGTCTGGGCTGAAGAATCCGTGTGCGTGGTCGCGAAGCGCAGCAGCTTAGCGATCGCTTCCTGGTTCGCGTTATCTTCCGCCGGGCCTTCTTTCAGCACGAGGCCGAAGTTTTTCCAGAAGGTTTGGTACTTCTCGGCGTCATCTTTCGCCAGCTTATCCAGCATCTGCAGCACGCGTTTGGTCAGCGCGCTACGCAGGTTCTGGGTCACGCGGCTGTCCTGCAGAATTTCACGGGAAACGTTCAGCGGCAGATCGTTAGAATCTATCAGGCCGCGAACAAAGCGCAGGTAGTTCGGCATGAACTGCTCGGCATCGTCCATGATAAACACGCGCTGTACGTAGAGCTTCAGCCCGTGTTTATGGTCGCGGTTCCACATGTCCCACGGTGCCTGGGAAGGGATATACAGCAGGCTGGTGTATTCCTGCTTACCTTCCACACGGTTATGACTCCAGGAAATAGGGTCGGTAAAGTCATGGGCGATATGCTTGTAGAACTCTTTGTATTCGTCTTCGCTGACTTCAGACTTGCTGCGAGTCCACAGCGCCTGAGCTTTGTTGATTTTTTCCCAGCTAATAACGGTTTCACCGTCTTTTTCTTCTTGCTGTTCAATCTCAACCGGCAAAGCGATATGGTCAGAATATTTGCTGATGATGGAGCGAACGCGCCAGTCGTCCAGGAACTCATCTTCGCCTTCGCGCAGGTGCAGCGTGATTTCGGTACCGCGATCGGCTTTCTCGATGTCGGCCACGGTGTATTCACCCGCGCCTTCAGATTCCCAGAACACGCCCTGCTCCGCGCTGGCACCGGCGGCGCGTGTGCGAACGGTGACTTTGTCAGCCACGATAAACGCAGAGTAGAAGCCAACGCCAAACTGACCAATCAGTTGGCTGTCTTTCGCCTGATCGGAGCCCATGGACTCGAGGAAAGCTTTGGTGCCGGATTTAGCAATGGTACCCAGATGATCAATGACTTCATCGCGGGTCATACCAATGCCGTTATCGGCGATGGTCAGGGTGCGATTCTCTTTGTCAAAAGAGACGCGAACGCGCAGCTCACCGTCGCCTTCATAAAGGCTGGCGTTCGACAGCGCGCGGAAGCGCAGCTTGTCTGCCGCATCAGAGGCGTTGGAGATCAGCTCACGCAGGAAGATTTCTTTGTTTGAATACAGAGAGTGGATCATCAGGTGCAGAAGCTGTTTTACCTCTGACTGAAAACCGCGGGTCTCTTGTCCTTTCATGGTCATTGATACCTCAACAAAATCATACGGGATGAAGAAAACGTTGAGGGGGATATGGTAGCGATTTGTGCCTTTTCAAGCAGGAGGAGGCAAAAACCTCCTCCGAACGGCTAAAAATTAATCTTGTGGCGGCCAACCAGCGAGTGCGACAGCGTGGTGCCGTCCACCATTTCAAGCTCGCCGCCTACCGGCACACCGTGCGCGATACGGCTGGCTTCAACGCCGTACTGGGCGCATAGCTCGGCAATGTAGTTGGCGGTCGCCTCACCTTCCACCGTCGGGTTGGTGGCGAGAATGACCTCTTTCATCGGCTCGCTGGCAAGGCGATGCTCAAGGCGATCCAGGCCGATGTCGTTCGGGCCAATGCCGTCCAGCGGAGAAAGGTGTCCCATCAGCACAAAATAACGGCCGGAGAACTGCCCGGTTTGCTCGATAGCGTGAATATCCGCCGGGCTTTCGACCACGCAAATCTGGCCATTTTCCTGGCGACGCGGGTTAGAGCAAATGGAGCAAACTTCCTGCTCGGTGAAGGTACGGCAATCCGCACAGTGGCCAATCTCGGACATCGCGCGGGTCAGCGCCTGAGCCAGACGCATACCGCCGCTGCGGTCGCGCTGCAGCAGGGCAAACGCCATACGCTGGGCAGATTTCGGGCCAACGCCGGGCAGGCAGCGCAGGGATTCCATAAGGGCTGAGAGTAAAGGACTGGTTTGCATCGCTCGGGCTTGTGAGAAAAAGTGGGCTATAGCCTAACATTAGCCTTGCGGATGGGTATAGGAAAAGATATCCCCCGCACGAAGGCTCGCCGGGGGGATAAAGTTTACGCGATGTCTTTGCCGAAACGGCCCTGGTTAAAATCATCGATGGCCTGATGAATTTCCTCTTTGGTGTTCATCACAAACGGACCGTAACCCACAACCGGCTCATTCAGAGGTTCACCGCTGAGCAGCAGAACCACCGCGTCATTGTTGGCTTCAAGGGTCACGCTATCGCCTTTGGCATCCAGCACCACCAGCTGCGCCTCGCGAGCCACCTCTTCACCGTTGACCAGCACCGTGCCTTTCAGCACCACCAGCGCCGTGTTCCAGCCGTCTTTCACCGCCAGCCGAGTCACGCCCTGCGGGTTAAGGCGTAAATCCCAGATACTGATTGGCGAGAAGGTGCGAGCCGGGCCTTTGGTCCCTTCAAACTCGCCGGCAATCACGCGAGCCTTACCGGCATTGTCCGGCAAATCGACCACCGGAATATCGCCGTCGGTAATCGGCTGATAGCCAGGCGCGGTCATTTTGTCTTTTGCAGGCAGGTTAACCCACAGCTGCACCATTTCCAGGCTGCCGCCCGCTTCGCTAAACGCCGGAGAATGATATTCCTCATGCAGGATCCCGCTCCCTGCGGTCATCCACTGCACGTCTCCCGGACCAATTACGCCGCCGTTACCGGCGTTATCGCGGTGCGCTACTTCGCCTTTGTAGACGATAGTCACGGTTTCAAAGCCGCGATGCGGATGCTGATCCACGCCGCGCTGGCCTTTATTGCTCGGCTTAAATTCCGCCGGGCCCGCGTAGTCCAGCAGCAGGAACGGGCTAAGTTGCTCGGCAAATTTAGAGTACGAAAACAGCGAACGAACCGGGAAACCATCGCCCACCCAGTGGGAAGCCGGTGCGGTGTAAACGCCAAGAATTGATTTCATGATTCTCTCCACAAGGGTTGTTTCTGATGGGATAAAGCTTACCTGTCAGACGCTCAGCCCGGTAGAGTGCTAAAGTAGACTCAGTGTTCCATGAACAGGACAATAGAAATGCAGGACCTCAACGATCTGTGGTATTTCGTGCAGGTGGTCGACAACGGCGGTTTCTCCCCCGCCAGCCGGGCGATCGGCATTCCAAAATCACGCCTGAGCCGCCGCATTGCGCTGCTTGAAGACCGGCTTGAAACCCGCCTGTTACAGCGCTCGACCCGCAGCTTCACCGTCACCGAGGCCGGGCAAATCTTCTATCGCCACTGCAAGGCGATGATGATCGAAGCTGAAGCGGCGCAGGAGGCCATCGACACGTTAAAATCAGAGCCGCGAGGGCTGATTCGCCTCACCTGCCCGATTGCGCTTTTGCATGTCCACATCGGCGATATGCTGGCGCGTTTTATGAGCCTCTATCCGCAGATAGTAATTCAGCTCGAGGAAACCAACCGCCGCGTGGACGTGTTGAACGAAAACGTTGATTTAGCGATTCGCGTGCGGCCTTTGCCGCTGGAAGACAGCGAGCTGGTGATGCGCAAGCTGGCAACGCGCAGCATGTGCCTGGTGGCCAGCCCGGAGCTGGTAGCCCGTCAGGGTATGCCTGCCGCACCAACGGATCTGGCCCACTGGCCAAGCCTGGCGCTGGACAGGCCGCAGCAAACTTATCGCTGGTGTCTGTTTGGCCCGGAGCAGCAGGAGGTGATTGTTCACCACAGGCCCCGTTTTGTTACCACAGATATGATCGCGCTGCGCACCGCCGCGCTTAATGGCATTGGCGTCGTGCAGCTCCCGAAGCTGATGCTTAACGATGCGCTGGCGCGGGGCAAGCTGGTTCACGTGTTGCCTGAATGGCGAGCAAGAATGGAGATCGTGCATGTGGTCTTCCCTTCCCGGCGAGGGCAGTTACCGGCGGTACGGGCGTTGATTGATTTTCTGGCGGAGAGCTATCAGGCGCTGGATGAAGAGTAGATCAAACAGCCTTCTCCCTGGCGGGAGAAGACTGGAAAACATCAGAATGGCATTTTGAAGCCCGGTGGCAATTGCATGCCGTTGGAAACCCCAGCCATTTTTTCTTTCTGCGCTTCACCAATGCGGCGAGCGGCATCGTTGAAGGCTGCGGCAACCAGGTCTTCAACCATCTCTTTGTCATCTTCCATCAGGCTTGGGTCGATTTCGACACGGCGGCAGTTGTGCGCCCCGTTGATGGTCACTTTTACCAGGCCCGCGCCGGACTCGCCGGTGACTTCCATGTTGGCGATTTCTTCCTGAGCCTGGGCCATTTTTTCCTGCATCTGCTGGGCCTGCTTCATCAGGTTACCCAGACCGCCTTTTCCAAACATAATCTTCTCTCTTTCATCGGGCCAGCCCTCGCAGAATGCGACAGTGGCTATCAGGGTTTCACACTATGCCGCGCAAAACGAGGCATATCAAACAGGGCGAATACTATCTTCATCCAGCTCTGCATCAAAGAATCTTTGCAGAGTCTGAATATTGCTGTCGTTGCTCATCGCCTCGCGTGCCTGCGCCAGCTTCTCTTCATAGATAGCCTGACGCCATTCCAGCGGGGTGCGGCGAGCCAAATTCTCATCTTCAATAATAGTCAGTTCTATCGCTTCGCCATGGTGCGAACTCATGGCATCTGACAGCGTTTTTTGCGCCGATGGCGAATTCAGGTGACGCTGGCCAGGGCGCAAATGCAGGCAAACCCGGTTGCCGTCCGCCTCTTTCCAGGCGTTAAGCGCCAGCTGTTGCACCAGTTTTGGCAGCACCAGTTGATTGATTTCCGCCGCCCATTCGTCGCGCTCAATAGCCTCTTCGGCCAGCTTCTGCGCCAGCTCCGGCGTTTTTTCATGCTCAAGCGCTTTTTTCAGCGCCTTGGGCGTAGCGACCGGCTCAGGGGCGACTTCCGTCGGATTTTGTGCCTTCCAGCGATAGGCTTCTGGCTTCGCCGGTTTTTCCAGCGCCGCTGGCGCAGGGCGCGCCTGAACGCGTTCGGTTACCGAGGCCAAACGTTCCAGCGCGGTGCTTTTTGCCGGCCGCGCTAGTCGTTGCGCTGCCGGCTCATTCTTTTTTGCTTTATCAGCCTCCTGCTGGCGCATCAGTTGGCTGCGCGCCTGAAGGATCTGGCTGGTGGCATCCGGCAGCGGAGGGGCTTCCCTGTCCGGTGGCGGAGCCGTCTGCTGCTGCCTTGCTGTCGGCTGATGCGAAGCCGGGTTAATCACCGGAATGCTTGCCGCCTGGCGGGGCACTTCCGGCTCGGGCAGCGGTTTGCGCGGATGGAAGGCCAGCGCACGCAGCAGCGTCATTTCTACCCCCATCCGGCGATCCGGCGCCCACGGCAGCTCTTTGCGGCCAATCAGCAGCGTCTGGTAGTAAAGCTGGACGTCGGCGGGCGGAACAACGCGCGCCAGCTCACGCATACGCTGTTCGATGGCCGCCATATCGCTGCCAAGGGCAGCCGGAGAAAGCTGAACCATCGCCACGCGGTGCAGCAACGCGGACATTTCCACCAGCAGCGCTTCCCACTCGACGCCACGCGCGGCTGCGTCATTCAGCAATGCCATTACGCGCTGCCCGTCAGCCTGGACGACAGCTTCAATCAGCGACAGCGCCTGGTCATCATCAAGCGTGCCGAGCATGGTGCTAACGGCCGCAGTGGTGACCTGCCCGTCGCCGCTGGCAATCGCCTGGTCGGTGAGGCTGAGCGCATCTCGCAGGCTGCCGTCCGCCGCGCGGGCTAACAGCTGCAGTGCACGGGGCTCACTAACGACTTTCTCTTCACCAAGAATATGCTCCAGCTGATGGCGGATCTGTTCAACGTCCAGCGCTTTCAGGTGGAACTGCAGACAACGGGAAAGAATCGTTACCGGCAGCTTTTGCGGATCGGTGGTGGCCAGCAGGAATTTTACGTGCGGAGGCGGCTCTTCCAGCGTCTTAAGCAGCGCGTTAAAGCTGTGGCGCGAGAGCATGTGCACTTCATCGATAAGGTAGACCTTAAAGCGGCCACGCGCGGGGGCGTACTGCACGTTGTCCAGCAGATCGCGGGTGTCTTCTACTTTGGTGCGCGAGGCGGCGTCTATCTCAATCAGGTCGACAAAGCGGCCCTGTTCTATTTCGCGGCAGTTATCGCAGACGCCACAAGGGGTTGCGGTAATGCCGGTTTCACAATTCAGCCCTTTCGCCAGCAGGCGAGCGATTGAGGTTTTCCCCACCCCACGGGTGCCGGAAAAAAGGTACGCGTGGTGGATGCGGCCCAGCGACAAACCATTAGCCAGCGCGGTCAGTACGTGTTGCTGGCCGACAACATCAGCAAAAGTTTGGGGGCGCCATTTGCGGGCTAAGACCTGGTAGCTCATCTGGAGTTAGGCTCTGGTTCGCGGGAAAGGTGAATCGAGGGGGTAATGCTAACATAAGCCCCGCCCGATGGGCGAGGCCTGTGATATCTGACTGTATATTGGCGCTTTAAAAGCATTCTCTTCGCCTCAAAAAAGCAAAGGATATGAACTTTTGACTTGCCCAAACGCCTAAAAACCACGTTTTTTGGCGTTTGTCGCTAAACTAAAGCCCCGCCCGATGGGCGAGCGAGGCTTGTCATTCTATGGGAATACAGACGATATTAGTGACCCGGGAAAGGCACCAGGCAGAAGCTTTTCACGCCCATCTTTTCCAGGCGCTGCTCGCCGCCGAGGTCAAACAGGTTGATAACGAAAGCAGCGTCGGTCACTTCACCGCCGAGACGACGAATCAGTTTCACCGTCGCTTCAATGGTGCCGCCGGTTGCCAGCAGATCGTCCACCACCAGCACTTTATCGCCCGGTTTGATGGCATCTACGTGGATTTCAAGGCTGTCGGTGCCGTATTCCAGCTCGTAGCTTTCGGCGATGGTTTCACGCGGCAGCTTACGAGGCTTGCGCACAGGAATGAACCCAACGCCCAGTTCCAACGCAACCGGAGCACCAAACAGGAAGCCTCGCGCTTCGGTGCCCACCACTTTGGTGATACCAGCGTCTTTAAAACGAGAAACTAACAGCGCAATGCTGGTGGCATATGCTTTCGGATCTTCCAGCAAGCTGGTCACGTCACGGAACAGAATTCCTGGTTTTGGGTAATCAGGAACGCTTTTAATGCTGTTTTTGAGATATTCAAGCTGCTGCGCAGTCGCGGTCATCGGTTTATGCCTGCTAAAAACATGATACTAAACAGAGTACCTGTGGGTTCAAATGTGAACCACTGGTTAACGGTTAACCAGCCGTACCCGTTCTCGAAAACGCTCGAATTTACTGGCTGGGCGCGACAATTGCAACAGCTTCTGCTGAGGTTTATCGCTTTTGTTGTGCTTCATCAACCACCGGAATGCGCCACATAAAAACAAGCAACGCACAAAGTATCACCAACAGCAAAATTCTAACCCACACTATCTTCACCAGCCATAGCGAAAGCGCGAAGGTAACGAGAATAAACAAAATAGCTTTTGGCTTAGAACCGCGGGGCATTGCGCGGTGCGTTTGCCAGTGCCACAGATAGCTACCAAACCACGAACGGTATAGCAGCCAGTGGTGAAAACGCTGCGACGAGCGGGCAAAACACCACGCGGCCAGCAGCAAAAATGGCGTGGTCGGCAACAGCGGTAATATCACGCCCAGCGTCGCAAGCACTACCGCCAGCCAGCCGATGATGAGTAGAATAAGACGCTTCATGCTGTAACCTCTGACAATCCCTGGAGAGCCATTTTGTGAAAACCGCTTCGCTGTTACAAGCCCTTGAAGCTCGCGTCGCCGAGCTGGCGGCCGCCGTTGAGCCGGTCGCTCTGCTGCGGGCAAGCCAGGCGCGCTTTGACCGTAAGCTCTTCCATACCCACAGCACGCAGCTGAAAGATTATCTGCAGGAAGCCCAGGCCAATCTCGCCCAGCTTCAGCTGAGCGTCAGCCACGGTAAAACGGACCAGGTGGCGTTTATCGCCGAAAAGCTGGTGGCGCAGATTGCCGCGCTGCAGCGAGAATTAGCCACCGCGCATTTACGCAAAAGCGAGCCGACGCAGAAGGTGCAGGAAAATCTGTACGAAAAACTGGCCACGCATCAGGATTACGAACGCAGGCTGCTGGCGATGGTGAGCGATCGCGAAAGCCAGCTTTCACTGCAAACCACGCTTGCCGGCCAGCAAAAGCTTCAGCGTGAACTGGCCGCGCTGGAAGGCCGCCTGCAGCGCTGCCGCCTGGCGCTGACCCGTATAGAAAAAGCCATTGAAAGACGTGAACGCGGGCTGAGTTAACCCAAAAATAAGGAGCAGGAATGTCGCTGGATAACGCCCCGGACGAGGTCAAACTGGCCGTCGATTTAATTATGCTGCTGGAGCAGCATCAGATCCCAACGGATACCGCGATTGCGGCGCTGGACATCGTTCGTGAAGATTTTCTACGTAAACAGCGGGAAGAAACGGCTTCCCGCTGATTTTCACGTTTAGAGAGACGGCGGCAGCAGGCCGCCATTTTTGCCCAAATCGCGCTTCACTTCCGTCAGCTCATCGCCCTTCTCGTTGTGCAGATGCACCTCAAGCTGGTTGAAGGCAATATTGATATTGTTTTCACGGCACAGTCTGTCGATGGCGCGGTTCAACTCATCCACGGTGATGCTGCGGTCACGCAGTTCACGGACATACAGGCGCAGTTCGTGGTCAAGCGTGCTGGCGCCGAACGTCGTGAAGTACACCGCAGGTTCCGGGTCATGCATCACCCGCGGATGGTCCATTGCCGCCTTCAGCAGGATCTCTTTCACTTTATCGAGATCGGATCCATACGCCACGCCGAGCTTGATCACCACGCGGGTGATCGTGTCCGTCAGCGACCAGTTGATCAGTCGTTCGGTCACGAAAGCCTTGTTCGGGATGATCACTTCTTTACGGTCAAAGTCGGTGATTGTCGTCGCGCGGATACGGATCTTGCTGACGCTGCCGGAGAACGTCCCGATGGTGACGGTATCGCCGATACGCACCGGGCGTTCGAACAGAATGATCAGACCGGAAACGAAGTTCCCGAAGATCTCCTGCAAACCAAAGCCCAAACCTACCGACAGCGCCGCTGCCAGCCATTGCAGTTTGTCCCAGGACACACCCAGCGAGCCAAACACCGTCATCGCCCCAATCACGATAATGGCGTAGTTAAGAATGGTTGTAATCGCGTAGGAAGCCCCCTGGCGCATTTTCAGCCGCGACAGGACCAGGACTTCAAGCAAGCCCGGCAAGTTTCGAATCAGCGCCCAGGCGACCATCGTCGCCACTATCGCGAACAAGATGCTGCCCATGGTGACGTTT
The DNA here is from genome assembly GCF_001571265.1 of Cedecea neteri NBRC 105707 = ATCC 33855. Taxonomy (GTDB): domain Bacteria; phylum Pseudomonadota; class Gammaproteobacteria; order Enterobacterales; family Enterobacteriaceae; genus Cedecea; species Cedecea neteri. The sequence goes on from NZ_BCTL01000018.1 coordinate 79,241, forward strand.
TTCATCACCGTGGCGCCGGCTTCGCTGCCGGTGTAGTGCCACAGCACGATGCTGTCGAGATAGGCAAAGACGGTAATTAAATCCGACCAGATGGCGTAGAACACCACGCCGAACAGGGCGAACATCAGCAGCATGGTTAAACGCATGGTCTGCTGGTTGATCTGATCCAGCGCCAGCGGCGGCTCTTCGACGGGTTCAGCGCCCTCCGCGCCCTCTTTAACCATATTCTGCCGGCGGGCCAGCGCGCGGCGGTAGGCAATACGGCGCGCCGCAACGCTCAGGCCACGGATCACCGTCTGGTGAATCAGATTCCAGATAATCACCAGGTAAACCGTGTCTATCCAACGGTTAGCCAGCCGCAGCGTGGTATAGAAATAGCCGGTTGCCGTCAGTACCAGCAGCGCTACCGGTACAATAGAGAGTACGGTAATGGTCAGCAGGCGCATCGGGTGTGACTCTTTGTCACGCCAGTTGTCGCGGCACATCGGAATAACCAGCGCGGTGATCAGCAGCAGGTTAAGGAAAATCATAAACTGCCCAAGCACATCGTCCATCAGATTCAGCGGCGACAGCTCGCCGACAACCGACCAGAACAACAGCGGCAGCAAGGCAAAGCTAATACGCACTATTTGACGGCGATAATGGCGGGTCAGGTGCTCCGGCATGTTAAACCAGGTTACGGCCAGGCCGCGGCTGCTCAGAATGCGCCAGGCCATGCCAAACACCAGCCAGAACAGCGCCAGTTCTTTGGCAAACGCCCACAGCAGCCCGCTAATATTGAGCTGCATAAACAGCAATACCAGCCCCACCGAGAGAATAGCCATCGTCAGCGGCAACACTTTCAGGAAGTTAAGCAAAATCGCTTTGGGCGTGTTGAGCTGGGTATCCGTGCGTAGTTGCCCGACTTCCGACGCCAGCTTAGCCAACTGCTTGTCGATCCACTTATAGCGCCAGCGCAGCAGCCCGGCTAGCAGCATCAGCGGCAGCGCGGTGAACAGCGACATAAATAGCCCATCCAGCACTTTGTGCCAGCTGATATCCAGCTTCATGCCTTTGATTTGGTCATGCAGCGCGCGCGGGAAGGATTTGATCCACTCCCAGTTCATCGGCTTGTTACTGTTCACCCAAAAAATTTGCTGGGTCAGCATTTTTTGCAGGCTGGTGCTGACGCTCATCAGCTGCTGCTGGTTAATTTGCAGGTTAATCGCCATCATCAGCTGATTACCCAGCTGCTTGTTGAGCTGATCCAGCAGCTCGCGACGCATGTCCACCACCTGCATCAGCGCATCGTGAACTTCGTCGTTAACCTCGTTTTTATGCCCTTCGACAATCTTGTCGACGTAGCTGTCACTTTGGAACAGAGCATCACGCTGCTGGTTAATATCAAACTGCTCCAGGCGCAGGTCGGCAATGCGGTTAGTGAGGTCTTCGAGGTCGTCGGCAGACGGCAGCGTTTGCTGCTGCTGATAAAGAATGCGCGACAGCAAGAGGCTGCCCTTTAGCACCGAAATTTGTTCTTTTAAGTTACGCTCGGACTGCAGCGCGCGATCGAGCCAGTTTTTGACGCGAATATTCCGCTGAACCAGCTCGTTCCCGCTTTGGGTAGCGTTAATCAGCCGCTGACTAAGCTGGTGGTTGACGTCCAATTCCTGACGCACCAGCGGGTTATTTTGCACCGCGCTGGCGTCAGCGTCGTCCGGCGTGACGGCTTCCTGAGCGGTCTTTTCCGTCAGCGTTAAGCGTTTGCTGTTAACCGCTTCCTGCAGCAGTTGAAGCGTATGCTCAAGCTGCCCGATATTGGCGTTGGTGTAGTCACGTTGTTTTTGCAGCGCATCCTGCAAGACTGTATTGCCTTCCAGGCTTTTCCGCTGCTGTTCAATCTGCGTATTGAGCAACGCCTGCTGTACCAGCAACAGATTTTGCTGGCTCGGGCGCAAAGTGGCTTCGCCCGGCGTGGTGCCATTCAGGCGGTTGCGCACCTGCAAGAGCTGCTGCGAAGCGCTGTACATCGCATTCTGCACGCGCTCAGGTTGCGTTTGCAGCGACACCAGTTGGCTGTTCAGCGTAGATAAATCGTTATTGGCCGATTGCAGTTGATCTAGCACGCTGGTCAGTCGGGTTTCCAACTGCCGAAGGGAAAGCGAGCCCAGCGTTTTACGCGTAGCTTCGTCGTCGGCCGGCGTACTCAGCGAATTCAACGCGTCGGTCGCCTGCCTCAGCTTGTCCGGTGCCTGAGCAACCGTGGTTTTAAGCTGCGCCGTCTCCTGCTTCACGCGGTCGAGCTTATCCAGCATCTCAAGCGTTTCGGTGAGATCTTTCTGGGTAAGCTTATCGTCAGGGGTCAGCGTCTTTTGCTTGTTCAGCGTGTCCAGCTGCGACTGTACCTCCGCCCTGGCAGGCAAATCGTTATTACTTTGCGCCGCCTGAGCCGCACAAACAGGCAGCAGGATGGAAACCAAAAAAAACAGGAAAAGCATGAATGCGGAACGAGAAGTCCGCGACAGAGCGTTGTGCTGCGTAGTCATGGTTGATTCATTACGGTGCTGCGCATGTGAGTGCCAGCTAAAAGTAAAAGGCCACGGAAGACGCGCAGAATAACACGGCTTCAGGGCGCAGAATAGCAATCGCCCTCGGAGGAATCTCAAATCATTTTCAGGGTGAAAGTAAGTCGAAAGTTACGCCGGTTTGTTCAGCGTTGGGCTCAGTTGGAACATCTCCAGAAGCACGGCGATAAAGTCCGGCGCTTTGGCATAAAGATCAAAGGTTTCCGGCGCCACCAGCCAGTTTTCAATCAGCCCGGTGATGTAGCTGCGCATCAGCGTAACGGCGAGGGAGAGGCGCAGGCTCGAAGGCAATTTTCCGGCGTCGATACAGCGCTGTAAGGCGGCCTCAATGCGTTCATTTCCTTCCATATAGAGCGTGCGTCTGGCCTGCTGCAGAACCTCAAGTTCACCGACAAACTCACATTTGTGGAAAATGATTTCGGTCATTAAGCGTCGGCGCTCTTCTGTCACCGTTGCCTGTAAGATATAAATGAGTAATTCTCTTATCACAGACAGTGGATCGTCTGGATATTTTGCCCGATACTCAATCTCTAAGTCACCAATACTGGATTCGGTTAGCTCCCAGATCTCACTAAACAACTCCGACTTATTTTTGAAATGCCAGTAAATCGCACCACGTGTTACCCCGGCAGCCTGCGCGATATCCGCGAGCGAAGTCGCAGAGACGCCCTGCTGTGAAAACAGGCGAATCGCAACGTCGAGGATGTGCTGGCGGGTTTCAAGCGCCTGAGCTTTGGTTTTTCGTGCCATAAGTGGGTGAATTTACTTTAGTCAGATTTACATACATTTGTGAACGTATGTACCATAGCACGACGATAATATAAACGCAGCAATGGGTTTGTGGACATTTGATCCATTGAACAACTTTGAAATCGGACACTCGAGGTTTACATATGAACAAAAACAGAGGGTTTACGCCTCTGGCGGCCGTTCTGATGCTCTCAGGCAGCTTAGCGCTTACAGGATGTAACGAGAAAGAGACCCAGCAGAGTGCGCCGCACGCCCCGGAAGTGGGTGTAGTGACTCTGAAAAGCGCGCCATTGCAGATAACTACTGAGCTTCCAGGACGTACCAACGCTTTTCGCATTGCAGAAGTTCGCCCTCAGGTCAGCGGCATTATTCTGAAGCGTAACTTCACCGAAGGCAGCGACATTCAGGCCGGTGTCTCGCTGTACCAGATCGATCCTGCAACCTATCAGGCTGCGTACGACAGCGCGAAAGGCGACCTGGCGAAAGCCCAGTCCAGCGCGAATCTCGCACAGTTGACCGTCAAGCGTTATCAGAAACTGCTGGGTACCAAGTACATCAGCCAGTCTGACTACGACACAGCCGCAGCAACTGCACAGCAGGCAAACGCTGACGTCGTCGCAGCCAAAGCCGCTGTAGAAACCGCACGTATCAACCTGGCGTACACCAAAGTGACCTCGCCTATCAGCGGCCGTATCGGTAAATCTGCGGTCACCGAAGGTGCACTGGTGACCAGCGGGCAAACCACCGCCCTGGCAACCGTCCAGCAGCTCGACCCTATTTATGTAGACGTTACCCAGTCCAGCGATGATTTCCTGCGCCTGAAGCAGGAGCTGGCCGACGGCAAACTGAAACAGGAAAACGGCAAGGCGAAGGTCAAGCTGATGACGAACAACGGTGTAGCCTATCCTCAGGAAGGGATGCTGGAATTCTCTGAAGTGACAGTTGACCAGACCACCGGGTCAATCACCCTGCGCGCCATCTTCCCTAACCCGGACAAAACCCTGCTGCCAGGGATGTTTGTTCGCGCCAGTCTGGAAGAAGGCGTTAACCCGAACGCTATCCTGGTTCCGCAGCAAGGGGTGACTCGTACTCCACGCGGCGATGCCTCCGCGATGGTTGTCGGCAAGGATGACAAGGTTGAAGTTCGTCAGCTGCAAACCAGCCAGGCGATCGGCGACAAATGGCTGGTGACCGGTGGCTTAGAAACCGGCGATCGCGTCATTGTTACCGGCCTACAGAAAGTAAAACCGGGTGTTCAGGTAAAAGCGCAGGAAGTTGCGGAAGACAATAAAGGCCAACAGCAACCCGCCGCAGGCGCACAGCCAGAACAACCGAAGTCTTAACTTAAACAGGAGCCGTTAAGACATGTCTAAGTTTTTTATCGATCGCCCCATCTTTGCCTGGGTAATCGCCATCATCATTATGTTGGCGGGTGCGCTTGCGATCATGAAATTGCCTATCGCGCAGTATCCAACGATCGCGCCACCGGCAATTCAGATCTCGGCAAACTACCCGGGTGCAGATGCTAAAACGGTACAGGATACCGTCACGCAGGTTATCGAACAGAACATGAACGGTATCGATGGCCTGCTGTATATGTCCTCTACCAGTGATTCCTCTGGTACCGTTCAGATAACCATTACCTTCGACTCCGGCACCGATGCCGACATCGCACAGGTTCAGGTTCAGAACAAACTGCAGCTGGCTATGCCGCTGCTGCCGCAGGAAGTGCAGCAGCAGGGTGTTAGCGTCGAGAAGTCCTCCAGTAGCTTCCTGATGGTTCTCGGTATGATCAATACCGACGGCACCATGAACCAGGAAGATATCGCGGACTACGTGGGTGCAACCATCAAAGATCCGGTCAGCCGTACCCACGGCGTAGGTGACGTGCAGCTGTTTGGTGCTCAGTACGCGATGCGTATCTGGATGGACCCAAACAAACTGAACAACTACCAGCTGACGCCTGTTGACGTGATTAACGCCATCAAAGCGCAAAACGCCCAGGTCGCAGCCGGCCAGCTCGGCGGGACGCCACCGGTTAAAGGCCAACAGCTGAACGCCTCCATCATTGCGCAGACCCGTCTGAAATCCGCAGACGAGTTCAGCAAAATCCTGATGAAGGTTAACCCGGACGGCTCTCGCGTCTTGCTGAAAGACGTAGCGAAGGTTGAGCTTGGCGGCGAGAACTATGATGTTATCGCGCGTTATAACGGCCAGCCTGCTTCCGGCTTGGGGATTAAACTGGCAACCGGTGCTAACGCCCTGGACACTGCCGAAGCGGTACGTGCTACGGTTGAAAAACTGGAGCCGTTCTTCCCGCCAGGTCTGAAAGTTGTTTACCCGTACGACACCACGCCGTTCGTTAAAATTTCCATTAACGAAGTGGTAAAAACGCTGGTGGAAGCCATCGTGCTGGTGTTCCTGGTTATGTATCTGTTCCTGCAGAACTTCCGGGCAACGCTGATTCCAACCATTGCCGTACCGGTGGTACTGCTGGGTACGTTCGCCATTCTTGCCGCGTTTGGCTACTCGATAAACACCCTGACGATGTTCGGCATGGTGTTGGCGATAGGCCTGTTGGTGGATGACGCCATCGTCGTGGTAGAAAACGTTGAGCGCGTTATGGTGGAAGATGGACTGCCACCGAAGGAAGCCACGCGCAAATCCATGGGCCAGATTCAGGGCGCCCTGGTGGGTATCGCGATGGTGCTGTCGGCGGTATTTATCCCGATGGCGTTCTTCGGCGGCTCTACCGGCGCAATCTATCGTCAGTTCTCGATCACTATCGTTTCCGCGATGGTGCTGTCGGTGCTGGTGGCCATGATCCTGACCCCGGCGCTCTGTGCGACCATGCTTAAGCCAATCCCGAAAGGTCATCACGATGACAAGAAAGGGTTCTTCGGCTGGTTCAACAGAATGTTCGAGAAGAGCACGCATCACTATACCGACAGCGTCGGTAACATCCTGCGTAGCACCGGTCGTTATCTGGTTCTGTATCTGCTGATTGTGGTTGGCATGGGGCTGCTGTTCATCCGCCTGCCAAGCTCGTTCCTGCCGGACGAAGACCAGGGCGTACTGCTGGCGATGGCTCAGCTGCCCGCGGGCGCGACTCAGGAACGTACGCAAAAAGTACTGGATGAAGTGAACGACTACTTCCTGACCAAAGAGAAAGCGAACGTTAACTCGGTGTTTACCGTTAACGGCTTCGGCTTCTCCGGTCGCGGCCAGAACACCGGCCTGGCGTTCGTTTCGTTGAAAGACTGGAGTGAGCGTTCTGGAGAACAGAACAAGGTTCCGGCCATTGCAGGCCGTGCCATGGGCACCTTCTCACAGATCAAAGACGCGATGGTCTTTGCCTTCAACCTGCCGGCGATTGTCGAGCTGGGTACCGCTACCGGCTTTGACTTCCAGCTGATTGACCAGGCAAACCTTGGTCACGAGCAGTTGACTCAGGCTCGTAACCAGCTGTTCGGCATGATTGCTCAGCACCCTGACCTGCTGGTTGGCGTGCGCCCGAACGGCCTGGAAGATACGCCGCAGTTTAAAATCGATATCGACCAGGAAAAAGCACAGGCGCTGGGGGTATCCATCAGTGATATCAACACCACGCTGGGTGCAGCCTGGGGCGGCAGCTACGTCAATGACTTCATCGACCGTGGCCGCGTGAAGAAAGTGTATGTGATGGCTGAAGCGCCATACCGTATGCTGCCAAGCGATATCGGCAACTGGTACGTCCGTGGTTCTTCCGGCCAGATGGTACCGTTCTCCGCGTTCTCCACTTCGCGCTGGGAATACGGTTCACCTCGCCTGGAGCGTTACAACGGCTTGCCGTCCATGGAAATCCTCGGCCAGGCCGCACCGGGTAAAAGTACCGGTGAGGCAATGGATATGATGGAACAGCTGGCGGCGAAACTGCCGACCGGCATCGGCTTTGACTGGACGGGGATGTCCTATCAGGAACGTCTGTCCGGCAACCAGGCCCCTGCCCTGTACGCCATCTCGCTGATTGTGGTGTTCCTGTGTCTGGCGGCGTTGTATGAGAGCTGGTCAATTCCGTTCTCGGTCATGCTGGTTGTTCCGCTTGGGGTATTCGGTGCCCTGCTGGCAGCCACCATGCGAGGCCTGACCAACGACGTTTACTTCCAGGTAGGCCTGCTGACAACCATTGGGCTGTCGGCGAAGAACGCGATACTTATCGTGGAATTCGCCAAGGATCTGATGGAGAAAGAAGGCAAAGGCCTGATTGAAGCGACGCTGGATGCGGTGCGTATGCGTCTGCGTCCGATTCTGATGACCTCTCTGGCATTTATCCTCGGGGTAATGCCGCTGGTTATCAGTACCGGTGCGGGCAGTGGCGCGCAGAACGCCGTAGGTACCGGCGTAATGGGTGGCATGGTGACCGCGACCGTGCTGGCTATCTTCTTCGTTCCGGTGTTCTTCGTGGTGGTACGCCGCCGCTTCAGCCGCAAGAGTGAAGATATTGAACATGCGCATGCGGTAGAGCATCACCAGTAAGCCATTCAATCACATAACAAAAGGCCGCGTAATGCGGCCTTTTTTATGAATATAGAAACCGGTTTCAGTATTGTTATTTCAGATTTCTTATTTCCACATTCACTTCTTTCCCCGCATTTTCTTCAACATAAATGCCGCCTCATTTCGGAGAAAATAACGCTTAAATGCTCGTTAATCCATGATTAACGAAACAACAAAAACCGAAGTGTTACATTTATTTGGGAATATTCTTACAAATTAACGCCTGGTTTTTAGCCGGATACAGAATAGTCTTATAGATTGATTAACCAGCTGAAAGTTATAAATATTACCCTCTATGGGTTAATGTATCTCTGAGAATTTAAGTTAAAATTCATACTAAAGTTTTAATTCACATTTAGTAACGTATTCTGATTTTTTAACTTAATTGTAATTTTTCGTTAGAGCCGCATGAAATCCAGGCAATATTGATTTATAGTTACAGCACATGTAATAATCGTGGCAACAGTTCTTCACCTCATCAGGTGTGTCCACCCCAACCCGTTGTGTTTATCATTTGGTTTAGCGATAAAAGGGGCAGCACTATGGACGAATACTCACCAAAGCGGCATGATATCGCGCAGCTTAAGTTTCTCTGTGAGAGTCTGTATCACGATTGTCTGACCAATCTTGGTGAGAGCAATCATGGGTGGGTTAATGATCCTACATCGGCCATTAATCTACAGTTGAATGAATTGATTGAGCACATTGCCGCATCGGCGCTTAATTATAAGATTAAGTACCCTGATGAGAGCAAATTGATTGAACAGATTGATGAATACCTGGACGATACTTTCATGTTATTTAGCAATTACGGCATTAATGCGCAAGATTTGCAGCGGTGGCGTAAATCAGGGAATCGCTTGTTCAGATGTTTCATCAGCGAGAGCCGCGCTAACCCAGTAAGCCACTCGTTCTAAAAAATATTAAAATACTTAAGGCGAATTTATGACTACCAAGCTCACCAAAACCGATTATTTGATGCGTCTCCGGCGTTGTCAGACAATTGATACGCTGGAACGCGTAATAGAAAAAAATAAATATGAATTATCAGATAATGAACTGGCGGTATTTTATTCAGCAGCCGATCACCGTCTTGCAGAACTGACGATGAATAAACTGTATGACAAAATCCCACCTTCAGTGTGGAAATTTATTCGTTAATAGTCATTTTATTAAATAATATTTAAAATCACATTTTATCTCCTGTTATTGTCTGGTTTGTCTCAGTCGATGTTGCACAGGTTTGGATTAACACCCGTTAACCAGCCAGCGAAATACCGTAAGCACTCCTCAACGCTAACCTCGCCTCGCCGCAGCCTGCGACGTGAGATTCATCACGCTCAGGGAACGATACCCACTCATTTCTTTCGAAATTCAGGTAGCCTTGCAGGCCACTGAAGAGGGAGTCTGTGATGAGTGAAGAAAAGCGTAAAATGATTGCCGGTGAGCTATACCGGCCTGGAGACGAAACCCTGCAGCAAGAGAGCCACAAGGCACGCCAGCTGCTGCATCGCTACAACCACAGCTCGCCGGACGAGCAGGCGTACCGCGATGAGATCCTCGCCGAGTTGCTAGGCCAGAGCGAAGGGGCTTACATCGAACCGACTTTCCGCTGTGACTACGGCTACAACATCTACCTGGGTAAAAACTTCTACGCCAATTTCGAATGCGTCATGTTGGACCCCTGCCCTATTCGCATTGGCGACAACTGTATGCTGGCACCCGGCGTTCATATTTATACGGCAACCCATCCTCTGGATGCCGAAACGCGAAATAGCGGCGTTGAATTGGGCAAGCCGGTGACGATTGGCAATAACGTGTGGATTGGCGGGCGGGCGGTTATTAATCCTGGCGTGACCATTGGCGATAATGTCGTGGTAGGCTCAGGCTCGGTAGTCACCAAAGATATTCCGGCCAACTGTGTTGTGGCGGGTAATCCAGCTCGTATCATTAAGATGCTTTAAGGCGGCCAGAGAGGTTAACTGTTATGGTTATTTTTGGCTTATCTGTTACTTTTTTGCATGGCCTGTGGTTCTTAAAATAGTCTGGTCATGCGTACAACCGAAACAGAGAACTTAGAAGGCACACCATGTCAGAAATTCAGCGCCTGCTTACCAATACCATCGAACATCTGAATGAAACTGAAAAGCGCGATAATCGCCCGCGCTTCAGTATCAGTTTTATCCGCAAACATCCCGGATTGTTTATCGGCATGTATATCGGCTGGTTTGCCACTATGTGGGTAATGCTTGAATCAGAAACCCTGGCGGGCTCAGTATGGCTGCTGGTCGTGCTGTTCGCGCTGATGAACGCGTTTTTCTTCTTTGATGTCAATCCTCGCTACCGCTACAGCGATATTGACGTCCTCGATCTGCGAGTTTGCTATAACGGCGAGTGGTACAACACCCGCAACGTGCCCGGGGCGCTGATCGATGAAATCCTCAGTTCCCCGAGCGTGGATGAAGAGCAAAAATCTTTGTTGCACAAAATGCTCAGTCGCAAAGGGGAACTGTCGTTTTATGACGTATTCTCACTCACCCGCCAGCAGCCTGCGGGTGAGCGATAACCACTAGCGACGTTTTTTTCGTCCCTGCACCGCTTTAAAACGCGGATTAGATTTGCAAATCACATACAGCCGCCCCTTGCGCTTAACAATCTGGCAGTCGGGGTGGCGCTGTTTTGCACTGCGAAGTGAATTCAATACCTGCATTTCTTAAGACTCCTTCCCGCCAAAGAACTTGCCAAAACGCTGCTGGAAGCGCGCCGGGCCGCCTTCATTGACGAAGACTTTCTGTTTGCCGGTGTAATGAGGATGCGAAGCAGAAGAAACTTCGATCGTCACGTAGGGGTAAGTGACCCCGTCCAGCTCAATCTCGCGGTCGGTTTTGATCGTCGAGCCCACTTTAAAATATTCATTTACGCTGGTGTCGTGAAACACCACGGTCCGGTAAAACGGATGGATATCGCGCTGCATAAAAATCATTCCGATATGTTATAACGTAACAATAAAATAAAAGATGATTGGGTAAATTGCAAGCGGGGTTTAAAACCCAGAGGGAGTCAAAAAGAAGCGGGCACCGCTTGGGTGCCCGACGAGATTAGAGTTTAAATCCGGCTACCACACGCTCAAGCTGGGTAGATTGCTCCGCCATAGAGTGTGAGGCAGAAGAGACTTCCTGCACCAGCGCGGCGTTCTGCTGCGTAGTGCTATCCAGCTGATTAATTGCCAGATTCACCTGCTCGATGCCGGTGCTCTGCTCACGGCTGGAAGACATAATTTCGGCCATCAGCGTCGTCACGTTACGTACGCCCAGGGTCAATTCTTCCATGGTGCTGCCCGCCTGATGAACCAACTCCGTGCCAAGGTTTACGTTGCTGACTGACGTTTCGATCAGCGCTTTAATTTCCCGCGCCGACTGTGCGGAGCGCTGGGCAAGGCTGCGAACCTCAGAGGCAACAACCGCAAAACCACGGCCCTGCTCACCGGCCCGAGCGGCCTCAACGGCGGCGTTCAGTGCCAGGATATTGGTCTGGAAAGCGATACTGTCAATCACGCTGATAATATCCACCACTTTGCCAGAAGAAGTCTGAATAGCATTCATCGTGCTGACGACCTGCTTCACCACTTCCCCGCCTTTCACCGCCACGCTGGAAGCTTCACGCGCCAGCTCGTTGGCATGAGCGGCGTTATCGGCATTCTGGCGAACGGTGCTGGTCAGCTCCTCCATCGACGCCGCCGTTTGCTCAATTGAGCTGGCCTGATCTTCGGTTCGGGCAGAAAGATCCTGATTGCCCGTCGCTATCTGATGAGAGGCCGAAGAAATTGCCCGGGCGCTATCCCCAACCTGCCGCAGCATGGTTTGCAGGTAACTAATCACACCGTTAAAACTGTCGATAATGGCGTTAAATTCAGGGCTACTGGTTGGTTCAAGACGCTGAGTCAGGTCGGCACCGCCGGCGGAAAGGCGGCTGATGTTGTGGTTAAGATCGCCCAGGCGGCGCATCATATTGCGAACAAACAGTACCAGGATCCCGAGCAAAACGATCGCCATCGGGATCTGCACCATGCCAAGACGCAGCAGAATCGAGTCCGTTTGTTTCGTCAGAAGCGCAGTTGGCAGGTCAACCGCCAGAATCCACGGGCTGCCTTTTACCGTTTGCAAAATAACGGTGTGCGAAGTCCCATCGTTATCGTATTCATTCTCACTGCTCTGGCTGGCATTAAAACCGGGCAGCATTTCCTGAACGGCTTTCGCCATTGGCAGAGAGCCACTCAGCTCAGAAAGATTTTTTAAGCCCGCCGTTTTGCCAATCTGATCCGCGTTACCGACGACTTTACCGTCGGCTTCAATAATCAGCACCTGGCCTTTAACCGCCTCACTCATCTGCTTAGCCAGCTGATTAAAGAAGCCCAGCGTCACATCGATGGTCGCCACGCCCCACGGCTGCCCCTCTTTGGCGATCGCCATTGCGCAGTTTGTTCGCGGCTGCGGGCTGGCATCATCCTGGTAGGCGTTGGCCCAGGCGCACTGCCCTGCCGGAGAAGCAAGCCCGGCTTTGTACCACACCTGCTCGTAGTAATTAGGCGCGGCATCCGAGTTCCAGTAGGTATTTTCTTCCAGTTTGTTACTGCCGCTGCGGGCAAAGAAAGTGCTGAATTTATTACGCCCCGCCTCGCGTTTTTCCGGCAAAGGCCAGATGCCGCCGCCAAACACGTTCACATCCTGGTATTGATCCACCAGCGTTGGCAATAACTTATTAATATCATCGCTTTGCATCGCGGCCACGGACTGGGTAATGCTGCGCATCTGCGCCTGCACCCGATTCATCTGCTCGGTGATATTGACCGCCACGTTATCCACTTCGAAGCGAATCAGCTGGGTTTCATTGCGCTTAAGCTGCGGGGTCACAAAAAAGTGAATCACCAGCGAAGTGATCGCAATTAACAACATGAAAAACAAACATAAAGAGGTAATAAATCGGGATTGTGTAGTTTTTAGCATGATGAAGACACCTGGTGGTAGAAAGCGAAACGCTTAGCAAGCTCTTCGGCATAAAACCCATAAACTTAACTGCTGCCATAAGTTAACTGCCCGTTAACTATTTCCAAATGTAATTAACTCTCAGTGAAATCCATAAGTTACCCCTATGCATTGAAACATTTTGCAATGATTAGACTTTTCTCGTTTCCGCAAATGCTTAGAACCCCGCCGGGTCATAGCTTAGAAGATAACAATATTGGGCGAGGATTTTTGATTACGGCAAGGTAAGCGCTAACGCTACCCGACCGTATTCAGAAGGACATTGCCATGATGCTGCCCCGCTGTTGTGCCGAACTCAACGTAACCACTTTTTCCAAGCCCCTGATTACCGGAGTAAATTATGAGCACCAATCCAGGCCTGGCACTGCCGATTCTTGACCTTTCCCAGCTTAACGGCAGCGAGACTGACCGTTCAGCCTTCCTCAGCCAGCTGCGCTACGCCGCACGAGAAATTGGCTTTTTCTACCTGATCAACCACGGTATCAACCCTGACTTGCAGCAGGCCGTCCAGGACGAAGCCCGCAGCTTCTTTGCCCTCCCCGACGATGAAAAACAGCAGGTGGCGATGATCCACTCGCCGCATTTCCGTGGTTACAACCGTGCCGCCAGCGAACTCACCCGCGGCCAGCCCGACTGGCGCGAACAGTTCGATCTCGGCGCTGAACGCCAGGCATTGCCGCCGGATGAATATGCCCCAGCGTGGCGCCGCCTTCAGGGACCCAACCTCTGGCCAACCGCCAGGCCTGAACTCAAACCGACGCTTTTACAGTGGCAAAGCGAAATGACCGCCGTGGCGTTAAAGCTGCTGCGCACCTTTGCCGAAGCGCTTAGCCTGCCGGCCGATGCTTTTGATGACCTGTACGGAAACCTGCCAAACGAACACATCAAGCTGATTCGCTATCCGGGGCAGTCTGCCACGCAGAGCAACCAGGGCGTGGGCGCTCACAAAGATTCCGGCTTTCTGAGCTTCCTGCTTCAGGACGAGAAAAAAGGCCTGCAGGTCGAAGTCTCGCCGGACAACTGGGTCGATGCCCAGCCGCTGCCGGGCAGCTTTGTGGTCAATATTGGCGAACTGCTGGAGCTGGCCACCAACGGCTACCTGCGCGCCACCGTCCACCGCGTGGTTTCTCCTCCTCAGGATGAAGAACGCCTGTCCATCGCCTTCTTCCTGGGCGCACAGCTCAACGCCGTGGTGCCGGTTTATCAGCTCCCGGAAGCGCTTTCCCGCGAAGCTCAGGGGCCAGAAAGCGATCCGCAAAACCCGCTGCTGCGCGACGTAGGCTGGAACTACCTGAAAGGCCGCCTGCGCTCACACCCCGACGTAGCGGAGCGTTATTACCCGGATGTCCTTCGTAACAGCAGTGAACTGATCGCTTAATAACACATTAAAATAAAAGGAAAATAACGATGAAAAAGACCGTTTTTAAACTGGCTGGCGTTGCTCTGTCACTGTCTCTGGCTTTCGCGGCGCAGGCCGCTGACGTGCTACGCGTCGCGGCTGACCCGGTACCACATGCGGAAATTCTCGCCTTTGTGCAGAAGCTCGACCCTAACCTCAAGTTAAAGGTCGTCGAGCTGAGCAACGGCGTTAACGCTAACGAACTGCTGGCCAATGGCGACGTTGATGCCAACTACTTCCAGCATGTGCCTTATTTACGCGATCAGGAAAAAGCGCTCGGCAAGAAATTTGTCGTTGCCGCAACGGTACATATCGAACCGCTGGGCATTTACTCGCACAAATACAAAGATCTGAAATCCGTGCCGGAAGGCGCAACCATCGCGGTGCCAAACAACGTCACCAACCTTAGCCGCGCGCTGTATTTGCTGCAGGACAAAGGGTTAATCACCCTCAAACCGGAATTTAAAGATGCCGCCACCAATCAGGCGACGCCCAAAGACATCGCCAGCAACCCGAAGAAGCTGAAAATCCTGGAAGTTGAATCCCCGCAGATCCCCCGCTCTCTGGATGACGTTGGCCTGGGCGTGATCAACGGCAACTATGCGCTGGAAGCCGGACTCAGCCCGGCCAAAGACTCTCTGGGCCTTGAGAGCGCAACCCATAACCCCTACGCCAACATTCTGGTCACTAACCCAAATCTGGAAAACGACCCGCGCATCAAGCAGCTGGCGAAAGATCTCGAATCCCCTCAGGTGGCAGAGTTCATTCGCAAGCAGTACAACGGCTCGGTGATCCCGGTAGAGACTAAGTCATGATCTCCCTTGAGCGGCTGAGCAAAGTGTACGCCGGAGAAGGCCAGCCGGCGCTGGATGACATTAACCTTGTGGTCCCGGATGGCGCGATTTACGGCATTCTGGGCCGCAGCGGCGCCGGGAAAAGTACGCTTATTCGCTGTCTCAACCTGCTGGAGCGGCCCACCTCGGGCCGCATTATCATGAATGACCGGGACATCACCACCTTTAATCAGCGCGAGCTTCGCCAGCACCGCCAGCGCACCGGCATGGTGTTCCAGCATTTCAACCTGATTCACGCCCGCAGCGTGGAAGACAACGTTGCCGTGCCGCTGGAAATCTCCGGCACGCCACGTGAAGCTCGCCAAAAACGCGTTGCCGAGCTGCTCAACCTTGTTGGCCTGAGCGACAAAGCCAAAGCCTTTCCGTCTCAGCTTTCCGGCGGACAAAAACAGCGAGTCGGCATCGCCCGTGCGCTGGCCGCCCACCCGGAAATCCTGCTCTGCGATGAGGCCACCAGCGCGCTGGATCCTGACACAACCGCTTCAATCCTGGCTCTGCTGGCAGACATCAACCGCCAGCTTGGGCTGACCATCGTGCTGATCACCCATCAGCTGGAAGTCGTCAAAGCCATTTGCGATCACGCGGCGCTGCTGGAACACGGCAGGTTAATCGAAAGCGGTCCGCTGTCTGAAAGATTAGTGGACCCGTTCTCCAAATTACGTATTTCGCTGCTGCACGACGAACAGGCAGAACGCGAGTTCTTACGTCGCCACGGCGTGGAAGGGAGAGTCTTATGCGAAGTAGCATGAGTTGGGAAGATCTGTGGCCGCTGCTGCTGGACGGCACTCTTGATACGCTTTACATGGTGGGGCTTGCGGCGCTGTTCACAGTACTGATTGGCCTGCCGCTCGGCGTGCTTCTGTTTCTCACCCGCCGCGACGGGGTATTGCCCGCCCTCCGCCTTAATCAGGTGCTCGGCAGCATCATTAACGTAGGGCGCTCGCTGCCGTTTATCGTCCTGCTTATCGCGCTAATCCCGCTGACCCGAATTATCGTCGGCACCACGCTCGGCAGCACGGCGGCGGTTGTGCCTATTACCATCGGCGCCTTCCCCTTCTTCGCCCGCGTGGTCGAAAGCGCGCTGGATGAGGTGGATAAAGGCCGCATTGAAGCCATTCTGTCGATGGGCGGCAACGCCTGGCACGTGGTGAGCAAAGTGCTGCTGCCGGAAGCCTTACCTGCCATCCTGGCGGGGATCACGCTCACGGTAGTGATGCTGATTGGCTTTTCTTCGATGGCCGGCGTCATCGGCGGCGGCGGCCTGGGAGACCTGGCCATTCGCTACGGCTACCAGCGTTTCAATAACCAGGTCATGGTCGGGACCGTTATCGTGCTGATTGTGATGGTGCACCTGGTACAAAGCCTTGGCGACCATTTAGTCCGTCGCCTCGCCCACCGTCGCTGATCTTGTTCAAAGCCCGGAGTCCTGGCCGGGCTTTGAACGTGCCTCCCTCGCCCCTTCTCGTTATCCGCGCTGGATCACAAAATCAAATTGTTAACGTTAACTATTGCGATTAACATCACGTTTATGACGGTTACTCTCTTCTCGCGACAAATAGTTAACGTTAACAATACTGTCATTCAAGCACTCAGAGACTGCACACATGGCACTGACAAAACGGAATAAACACCACTATCTGATCCTGAGCGGGCTGCTGTTTACCTTTTTCTGGACCTGGTCATCGGCGTTTTCGCTGATCTCACTTTGGCTAAATCAGAAAATCGGCCTGAAAGGCGCGGAAACCGGGCTGATCTTCTCGATAATAGCCTTCACCGCGCTCTGCGCCCAGCCGCTGTATGGCTTCATCCAGGACAAACTCGGGCTGCGCAAATCGCTGCTGTGGGTTATTGGCGGGCTGCTGCTAGTCAGCGGGCCCTGGTTTATCTTCGTTTGCACCCCGCTGCTTCAGGTGCATATCGTCGCAGGGGCAATCAGCGTCGGGCTTTACGTCGGCGCCACCTTCTTTGCCGGTATCGGCGCGCTGGAGTCCTATACCGAACGCGTCAGCCGTATCGTAGGCTTTGAATACGGAAAATCACGCATGTGGGGCTCTTTAGGCTGGGCCGGTGCCACGTTTTTTGCCGGGCTGCTGTTTAACCTCAATCCACAGCTGAATTTCTGGATGGGTAGCGTCTCTGCCTGCCTGTTCCTGCCTGTTCCTGCTCCTCCTGTGGCGTATGCGTGACATGCAGCCTAACGCCCTCAGCGAGCTGGAGTATGGTAAAGCCAGCGCGCTGACGCTGGCCGATGCCTTCGGTCTGCTCAAGCTCCCACGCTTCTGGGCGCTGGTGCTTTTTGTTTGCGGCGTCAGCGTTTACAACGTTTACGATCAGCAATTCCCCGTCTACTTCGCCTCGCTGTTTAACGAAGTGCAGCGCGGCAACGAAATGTTTGGCTTTCTCAACTCCTTCCAGGTATTTCTCGAAGCGGGCGGGATGTTCCTGGCCCCGATGCTGGTAAACCGCATCGGCGCAAAACGCGGGCTGCTGCTCAGCGGCCTGATCATGGCTATACGTATCTTTGGTTCAGGCATGGCAAGCGACCCGCTGACCATCTCCTTCATGAAGCTCCTGCACGCCGTCGAGTTACCTATCCTTTTGATTTCAATGTTTAAGTACATCACCACGCAGTTCGATCAGCGACTCTCCGCCACGCTCTACCTTGTCGGCTTCCAGTTTATTACCTCTATCTGCGCCACCGTACTCTCTCCGCTGGTCGGGCGCGGATACGACCAGCTCGGCTTTGCCGACACCTACATGATTCTGGCCGGGCTGGTGCTGGCACTGACGCTGGTTTCCGCTTTGCTGCTCAGCGACTCGGCCCCAGATAACACACACCCTTCTTTAAATCTGACCACCAGGTAATGCTATGACGACCCCACTTATCAAGGCACAAGCCGCCTTAGAAACGCTGCATGCAACGCGCGGGAACGCCTTTTACCCTCTTTATCATCTGGCACCGCCCGCGGGCTGGATGAACGATCCTAACGGCCTGATTTATCACCACGGGCTGTACCACGCCTTCTATCAGCACCATCCGTTTGATGAAAACTGGGGGCCGATGCACTGGGGACATGCCACCAGCCGGGATATGGTGCGCTGGGAGCACCAGCCTATCGCTCTGGCTCCGGGTGACGAATGGGACAGAGATGGCTGCTTCTCCGGCAGCGCGGTTGACGATAACGGCGTGCTCTCGCTGATTTACACCGGGCATATCTGGCTTGAAGGCGCGGGAAATGACAGCGCTATACGCCAGGTACAATGCCTCGCGACCAGCGAAGACGGTGTTCACTTTAAGAAACAGGGCGTCATTCTTACCCCCCCGCCCGGCATCATGCATTTCCGCGATCCGAAAGTCTGGCAACAGGACGGCAACTGGTGGATGGTACTCGGCGCACGCGACGAGCACGATCGGGGCAAAGTCCTGCTTTATCGCGGCAATTCACTGCGGGAGTGGCGGCTGGATCGTATCCTCGCGGAAGCCGACGCGGGCATGGGCTATATGTGGGAATGTCCGGATTTCTTCCCGCTTGGCAACAGCCAAATCCTGATGTTTTCCCCTCAGGGCATCCCTGCACAGGGCCTGAAGTATCAGAATCTGTTCCAGAGCGGCTATCTGCGCGGGAGATGGCAACCGGGGGAAGAATTCAGGCCCTGTCAGCCGTTTGAAGAGATGGATCACGGGCACGACTTTTACGCGCCGCAGTCCTTTGTCGCCGCCGATAGCCGCCGCATCGTGATGGGCTGGATGGACATGTGGGAATCCCCCATGCCCTCTAAAGGCGAAGGCTGGGCGGGCTGTCTCAGCCTGCCTCGGGAAGTGTGCATTATGCCAAATGGAAAACTCTATCAGAATCCGGTTCACGAACTGGCCACGCTGCGCACCCATGAACAGCTGGTTCTGCCCTGCGTGCTGGATAAACTTAACCAGAGGCTGCTGCCTGATGCGCAGGCGGTTGAGCTGGAGATAGCCTGGGAATGTGGGCAAAGCACGGCTGAGCGGTACGGCATTCGTCTGGGGCAAGGCTGCGAATTGTTTGTCGACGCTCAGGCCTGCCGCCTGGTGCTGTCACGCCGCTATCAGGCTGAGCAGCTTTGCGGGGATCGCAGCGTGCCGTTATCGGAAAACGGCGATCTTCATCTGCGTATTTTTATCGATCGTTCTTCTATCGAAGTTTTTGTTAACCAAGGCGAATACTGCCTCAGCAGCCGTCTCTACCCGCGGCCGGGAGAACGTCAGCTTGAGCTGTTCGCCAGCCACGGAAAAGCCTTATGTCGTGGCGGCACCCTGTGGCAGCTGAACGCGCTATAGCGACACGCGCTTAACCAGCGGGCAAGGCAGCTGTTTCACACCGCCACTGGTCAGACCGTCAATCAAATGCAGTGCCGCCTGGCGACCAATTTCGTCATGCGGCAACTGGACCGTCGTCAGCGGTGGCAGGAACAAATCGCCGACCCCGACCAGGTTATCAAATCCGAGTACCGCCACCTGCTCAGGAATAGCAATTCCCCGCGCCAGCAGCGTCTGGTAGGCGACAAAAGCGATACGGTCGTTACCACAAATCAGCACATCGAAATCCGCTTTCCCCCCCTGACAATGCCCGGCAACGCGCTCGGCCAGTTCGGGATAGTGGGCATCTCCCCACTGCATGTGATACTGCTTCACCGCCTCAAGCTCCAGCCCGGCTTCACGCCAGGCCTGCTCGAATCCGTCCCGGCGTGGGCGGCTGGCGAGGGCTTCATTGGGCAGCCACAGGCACAGCGGGCGACGGTATCCTCGTTCAATCAGATAGCGGGTCGCCTGATACTGGCCGTTAAAATCATCGGGGATATAGCTCGGTAAACCAGCCTCGTCGCTCAAGCAGTTAGCCAGCACCACGCGGTGGTTTTTTAAGACTGCGGGTAGCTCAACGTGCCTCAGGCCCATCGTGGTAAAAATGATGCCGTCCGGCCGCTGGGCTAATAGCTGATTAACTGCCCGCTCGGCGTCATCGGCAGAAAGAATATTAATCAGAAAGCTGTTCCAGCCCCGCTCACGTGCGGTTTGCTCAATGGCCAGCAGCATTTCTACAGAATAGGGAGTGGTCGCCGTATCCAGCGCCAGAATGCCTATTGTCGAAGCTTTAACGCCTTTGCTGCGTATCTTTCGGGCAGAATAGTCCGGCACATAATTAAGCTCGTCAATGGCTCGCTGCACCCGCTCCCGGGTTACCGGGCTAACGTGTTCAGCCTGATTAATAACCCTGGAGACGGTCATTAACGACACGCCCGCCAGGGTTGCTACGTCTTTCAGAGAAGCCATATCCAGCCATTCAGCGCAAAAGAAAAACCGATAGTAGCGGTTTTTAAGCGTTTTTTCTCGACGAGAATGACTCTGCGCCTTTTTCCCTCACCAATACCGTGGTCAGCACGAAGGACAGCCCCAGCGCCAGCACCACGCCCAGCAGAGCAAAGATAAAGTACGGGCCAATATAGGCCGGCAGGCTAAAGATACTCGACAGGATATAGCCGTACAGCCGCACGCCGAAGAATGCGATGAAGGCCGAAGCGATAGAACTGGCAATCGTGGCGGCAATAAAAGCTTTCTTGTAGCGAGTTAACACGCCAAACAGCGCCGGTTCGGTAATACCCAGCAGCGCAGAGATCCCGGCGGACAGCACGACCGAGCGATCCGCCTTCGACTTGCTCTGCCGCCAGATGGCAAACGTCGCCCCGGCGATGGCCATGTTGGCCATAAACATCATCGGCATCAGCATGTCATAGCCGCGATCGGTAAAGTTCTGCAACGCAATTGGCGTCATGGCGTGGTGCATTCCGGTCAAAATCGCTATCGGACGGATCGCGCCCACCACCAGCCCGGCAAAGCTCGCGGAAATCCCGAACAGCCCTTCGATAAACCAGGCCAACCCTTTCCCCAGATAAATCCCCAGCGGCCCAATCACCACCAGCGCAACCAGCGCGGAGATGAACAGCGTCAGCGTCGGGGTAAACACCGTTTTCAGCACCTCGGGCATGATGCTATCCACCCAGCGGTGGATATAGCTCAGCGCCAGTACCGAGAAAATGACCGGGATAACGCTGGAGGCGTAGTTAAACACCGAAACCGGGATCACGTTGAGAAAATAGAAAGCATCAACGGCCCCAGCCTGATGTGCGGCCAGCGCCTTCGCCGCTTCAATCAGCGACGGATACATTAAACAGGCCGCCACCGCCGCCGCGAGATATTCGTTAGTTTTGAACATTCTGGCGGCGGAAATCGCCAGGAAAAACGGCAGAAAATAAAACACGCCGCTGGCGATGAGATCGATAACAATCACCGTATCGCTTTTGGCAGAGATCAGCTTCAGCGCCACCAGCCCGGCCAGCAGGCCTTTTATCATCCCGGCCCCAGCAATCGCCGGTACAATCGGGCCAAAAACGCCGGAAACCGTGTCCATAAACAGCGACACCAGGCTCTTACGCTCTTTCTTGCCGGCAGATGAAGTCTGATCCTCTTTCGCGCCACCAAGCTGCGTCGTCAGTTGCTCATACCAGCTGTTCACCTGCGGGCCGATGATTATCTGAAACTGGTCGCTTTGTGTCTGCGCGCCCAGCACGCCGGGCAGCTTTTTGATCTCCGGCTGGTTCACTTTATTATCATCAATTAAATCGAAACGCAGACGCGTCATGCAGTGCCAGACTTTATTAATATTATCCGTCCCGCCGACCAGACGGATAATAGAAGCAATGACGTCACGACTCCCCATGAATAACTCCCCGGTGTTGGTTTATTGTTATGTGTTGTTGCCGCCGATGGTAGAGAATCAAAAAATTAAAAACAAACCAATGAAACATGACAGGCGTCACAGTTAGCCAAAACAAAAGAACAATAACGGTAATTGGTACGGTTTTATTGCCTTTAAAAGTGAAATAACTGACCAATAAAAAAGAGTCAAAAAAAGCGTTTACCGCCGGGGAAAAATAGGGTGATAGTAATAGCAGAACTTAATTCACTGCGTTTTATCAGCCTGATGGTGGAGCTTTCTCGTGCTACCCACAATTATCGAAAATATTGAATGTTTTATTACTAAACCGGACCGGCATAACCTGGTCACGGTGCGCGTCACGACCGACAAAGGCGTTACCGGCCTCGGCTGCGCGACCTTTCAGCAGCGGCCGCTGGCGGTAAAAACCCTGGTCGACGAATACCTCAAGCCGCTGCTTATTGGCCGCGATGCCAACCACATCGAAGACCTGTGGCAGATGATGACCGTCAACGCCTACTGGCGAAACGGCCCGATCATGAATAACGCCATCGCCGGCGTGGATATGGCGCTTTGGGACATCAAAGGTCAGTTAGCCAATATGCCGCTTTATCAGCTATTAGGCGGTAAATCGAAGGATGCCATTGCGGTCTACAGCCACGCCGCCAGCGAAACGCTCGAAGGGCTCTATCAGGAAGTGGATAAACTGCTGGCGCAAGGGTACCGTTACATCCGCTGCCAGTTGGGGTTCTACGGCGGCACGCCTCAAGGGATGCACCAGACCAAAGATCCTACGCCCGGCGCGTACTACGACCAGGACGAATACATGGCGAATACGGTGGAAATGTTCCGCGCATTGCGTGAGAAATACGGCCACCGTTTCCATATCCTGCACGACGTTCACGAACGTTTATTCCCGCAGCAGGCCATTCAACTGGCGAAAGCGCTGGAGCCTTACCAGCCGTGGTTTATCGAGGACATTCTGCCGCCGCAGCAAAGCGCGTGGCTGGAACAGGTTCGCCAGCACTCTTCCGTGCCGCTGGCGATGGGCGAGCTATTCAACAACCCGGCGGAATGGCATGACCTGATTGTGAACCGCCGCATCGATTTTATTCGCTGCCACGTATCGCAAATCGGCGGGATCACCCCGGCGCTAAAACTGGCGGTGCTCTGCCAGGCCTTTGGCGTGCGCCTCGCCTGGCACGGGCCGCCGGACATGACGCCAATTGCGGTTGCGGTGAATACGCACCTGAACATTCACCTGCACAACGCGGCGATTCAGGAATTTATTCCCGTCAAAGAGAACACTGCAGCCGTGTTCCCTGGCGCCCCAACTGCAGAAAAAGGCTATATGTATCCACTGGAAAAACCGGGCATTGGCGTGGGGTTTGACCAGGCGCAGGCGGAACGTTTCCCGGTGGAATATCGCCCGCACGAATGGACGCAAAGCCGCCTGCCCAACGGCGCGATCCACACGCCTTAAGACGTTTTACGCCGAGCCAGATTGGCGTGGTTGAAAGGGATAACGTAGGTACAGGAATAGTCGATATCGACGATATCGCTAATTTCAAACACCCGTCCCCCTTCCAGAATGCCGCGATTGCTGATTTGCATCGCGGGCTGGCCCTTCTTGCATTCGAGCAGTTGGGCCTGCTCTTTATTGACCGCAACGGCCTGATAGCGGGTCAGCAAATGCGAAATGCGGTGCCCCTTGCTCAGAACATATTGCTGCAAAGAGCTTTCAATCGCCTTCTGGTTAAGATCGGGGAAGTCTTTAGCCGGCATGCGCGACGTTTCAATCTGCACTTTTTGGTTATCCACCAGCCTCAGGCGGCAAAACTGCCAGATAAACTCATCGGCGGCGAGGCCAAATACCTGCTGCTCGTCGCGGTCAGGTAGCTTTTTATGCAGGCTGACCAGCCGAAACGAAATCCGGTCGAAAGACTTTTCGGTAATCGAGTTATACACCAGCGGGCTGGTGCGGGCCTGCTCGTTAATCCAGATCCCGGAACCCTGAATAATGGAGACCACGCCGATGCTAACCAGTTTTTCCAGCGCCTGGCGAATCGTGAAGCGCGAAACCCCATATTCTTCAGCCAGTTGCCGCTCCGGCGGGAGCTTGCGCGGGCCAGGCTCGCTGTGCTGATAAATTTTGCTCAGTAAATCCTGAGTCACAAAGTCTTTCTTTTTCATCGCGGGCTCCTAACCTTTGCGCTGAAACATAACATTCCTGCGCCCGGTGAACTATGCTGGCAGCTAAATTACCCCAAACGTTGACCCCTTACGCCGGAACCCACTTATGACAAGCAAAAAAATGGTCAGTCTCGTCAATGGCGTGCTGATTGTGGCCGTGCTGCTGCCGGTCTTGCTTAGCATCTATCTGGCGCATAACAAGGCTGAGAAAACCTTCCACAGCGAGCTGGAAAATTACGCCGACCGCGCGTTACTGCGCAGCGACAGAGTGATTAATCAGGCCACCGCCGCGCTCACGCAGATAAACAGCTTTAGCGGCCAGTATTGCTCCCGCGCTCACCTGGATGCGATGCGCCGCGTCGCTTTCAACTATCGCTACATCCAGGAAGTGGTCTATATCGTCAATAACCGCACCGTGTGCTCTTCGCTTGAAGCCACGCACGACGGCGCGAAGCTAGGCCCGCCCGACACCAGCGGCACCAAAGGCTTCTTCGCCTGGTACACCGACGTCAGCGACCTCGGCTTCGAGCGCCCGATGATGTACATCGGCAAATTACAGCACGTGGTGGTGATAGACCCGGTAGCCTTTATCGACGTGATCCCCTTCGGCCATAACCCGGTGGACGTGGCAATGGTCGGCATGCAGCACAACCGGCTCATCGCCAGTAACGCCCCGCTGCCTAATGACAGCTGGGAAAGTCAGATTGGAAAAGGCGTGGAGGAGTTTTCAGACGGGCAAAACGACTATGTTATTCGCCGCTCATCGGCGTTAGGGCTGGCGATGATCGCCTGGGCACCCAGCGCCCCGCTGCAAACGGCCTGGTACAAGCAAATGCTCCTCTGGCTGCCGATTGGCATTCTCTTCAGCCTGAGCGCCGGCTGGTTTATAACCCGCCTGCTGCGCCGCCTTGAATCTCCCCAGGCACGCATTCAGGATGCGATTCGCGACCGGGAATTTACCCTTGAATATCAGCCTATTGTTGATTTAAATACGGGCGAAGGCGTAGGGGCGGAAGCGTTAATCCGCTGGCGCTTGCCGGACGGCAGCTTTATCAGCCCGGACGTCTTTATCCCGATAGCCGAGCAGGCCGGGCTTATCTCGCAGATTACCGAACTGGTGATTAAAAAGACCTTCGCAGATCTCGGGGACTGGCTGCACGCTCACCCCCACCATCATGTTTCGATCAACCTCGCCCCGGCGGATGTGCTTAACGACAATATTTTGCAGGTCATCAAGCCCCTGCTGCTGAAGTATCAAATCAAAGCGGAGCAGATAGCGCTGGAGATCACCGAACGTGGCTTCGCCAATCCGAAAGTCAGCGCCCCGATAGTGGCGCAATACCGCGAAGCGGGCCACCCGATCTACCTGGATGACTTTGGCACCGGCTACTCCAGCCTCAGCTACCTGCAGGATCTCGACGTCGACATCCTGAAAATAGACAAATCGTTCGTTGACGCGCTGGAGTACAAAAACGTCACGCCGTACATCATTGAAATGGCGAAAACGCTTCATCTGGCGACGCTGGCCGAAGGCATTGAAACTGCGGCACAGGCGGCGTGGCTGCGGGAACACGGCGTTGCCTGGGGGCAGGGCTGGCTTTACAGTAAAGCCCTGCCAAAACAGGCTTTTATCGACTGGATTGCCCGTAACCGCACCTTGAGCTGATCACTTCCGCAACAGCTGCTGGAGGCGCTGCTGCTGGCGTTTCTCCAGCCAGCCCTTCAGCAGGAACAGGCGCAGGCCGCCCATTACCAGCAACGCGCCCCAAATCAGCGTTGCCCACTGGAACCAGTAATGGCCCGGCGAAGTCAGCCAGTTAATGACGGCCAGGCCGGTACACACAATCGCCCATACCAGCACGGAACGGTAGAAGCGATACTCGCGTGCAACGCGGCGCTTAGCGTCAAGAATGCGCGTATTAAGCGCATCCTCTGGTTCACCGTCCGGCTCATTGTCGTCGTACAAATCCGTCACCTTGAGATCGAACGCCGCCGCAATCGCGCTCATGGTTTCCAGGCTCGCCTGGCCGCCATTTTCAATACGCTGAATGGTTCTGACGCTCAGAGAAGAGAGTTCGGCCAGCTGCTCCTGGGACCAGGCGCGGGACAAACGCAACGCTTTAATGTTGTTACTCATGGCTGGAGATCCTCAAATGATTTAACCCGCCCTGACTATGGCTCAGCCCGCGCCACTTCAACACGACAGCGACCCGACAGCAACCCGACAGCAACCTGACAGCCCTAATGCGCCGCTTTTCGTCGGGCAAAAGCAAAGCAAAGCATCGGCAGAGGCAAAGTGAACAGCAGCAGCAGCCATACCAAAGTATAAACCGCATCCACGCCGTCGTTTTGCAGGTTGGTATACAGCTTGACGGGGATCCCCTGAGGAAAATAGGCAAAAATCATCACGATGCCAAATTCACCGATGGCCCGAACCCAGGCCACGGCAAGCGCCGACGCAAGCCCCGGAGCAGACATCGGCAAAGCAAGGCGCAGAAAGCGCTGCCAGGGCGATGCCCCGAGCGTGCGTCCGGCTTCAAGGATCTCTTTCGGCACCGCGGCAAACGCGGAACGGGCGGCGGTAATAAAATAAGGCAGCGCGCCGTAAACCTGAGCCAGCACAAAAGCTCCGGGGTTATTCACCAGCGTTAGCCCAAGGCGGGACAGCCATTCCCCCGCCAGGCTGTAGGGTCCCCAGGCGGAAATCAGCAAAATCCCCATCGCCAGCGGCGGCGTAAGCAGGGGAAGCAACACCAATATCTCGACCAGCAGCCGACGCCGACCTTTGGCCCAGGCCAGCCACCAGGCCACCGGCAGCCCCAGCGCGACAACAATCATCAGCGCCAGGCCGCCCAGCCCAAGGGAAACGGCGATCGCGCCACCGTCGCCCCAGGCCAAATGAAACCCGTGCCACGGCGTGACGCCCAGCAAAGTCGCAAACGGAATCGCCAGCAGCAGCAGTGCCGGGAGCGACAGCCACAGCGCCGGGCTACGCATCATTTAGCGTAAATCGCCCGGCCTTTTGGTGGCGCATAGCCATTCGCTTTAAACAGCTTCTGGCCTTCGGTACTGCGCATAAAGTCGATAAACTTCTGCCCCTGCTGCACGCCGTTCGGGGCGTTTTTCAGCACGGCAGCGTAATAAACCAACGGCTGGGTATGCAGCACCTGATCTTTCCCGGCGCTGTCCTTGATGGTGAAGCTCACTGTGTCGTACCACTGTTTGGCTTCATCAGGGTTGCTGAGGTTGATCTCATCCGGCAGCGCGATGTACGGCAGTTTGGCGGAAATCACCTCGCTTTCATACCCGGCGGCGGCGTCAACCTGCCCGCTCTCCAGCCGCGTCAGCAGTCCACCTTCCAGACTAACCTGGGCGGGGTTTTGCACCTCCCCCATCACCTGCTTCGCCATGCCCGGCTGCTGGTAATATTTTTCCGCCAGCAACAGCGTAAAGACAATATTCTGCCCTTTCGGATCGTTATACGGGTCAGTACGGCCAAACTTCAGCCCCGGCGTCGCCAGCACTCTCAGCCAGCTGGCGTCCTTTCCGCTCGCGGCGGCAAACTGCGGGGCGTATTTCCCTTTCGGGCTATAGGCGATAACCATACTGGTGCTGGCCACCGGCACGGCCTCGTCAATCAGCCCGGCATCTTTCAGGATTTGCATAGGTCCGGGGGTGATGGAAACAAACACATCGGCGGTAATTTTCTTACTGGCGAGCAGCCGCGCCATTCCGTAAGCGCCTTGCCCCTGTCCCTGGTAATCACCGTGGTTTTCTTTGGCAAAGGCCGGGCCGAGGGACTGGTCCATGACCTTGCCCATCGAACCTGCATAGGTGACGCGAATATCGGTAGAAGCCAGCGCCGGGGCGCTGAAAAGAAGTGAGCAAAGCGCCAGGGCGCCCGCGCTGCGTGCTGAAGTCAAAGCCATAGCATCCTCGTTATATATAAAAATACACAGCGATTATCCGCGCCGCTTCGCCGCTAAACAACGAGTTTGTATGATGAATTTATCTGCGGTTGAAGTTAAGAGGTACTCCCTCGGGGTGACTTTACCCCCAGCCGCTTCGCCAGCCGGTGCAGGTTTGCCACATCGACCCCAAGCTGCCGGGCACTTGCCGCCCAGTTATTATCGTTACCCGTAAGCGCTGCAACAATCCTTGCGCGCTGAAACTCATCGGTCGCTTCGCGCAGGCTGGCAGAAGGAGGCGTTTGAGGTGAGGTTTCCGGCTCGTGGAATGCAGCATCCGCCTGGCCAGAAAGCTGGAAGTGCTGGGGCAGCAGCACAAGCTCTCCCTGCGGATGACCGGCACGAGCCAGCACAATAGCGCGGTAAATGGCATGCTCCAGCTCGCGGATGTTCCCCGGCCAGCCGTACTGTGCAAGCTGCACGCGCGCCGCTTCGCTCAGTACCACCTGCTTTAGCCCCATTTTCACGCGACTTTGCTCGCAGAAAAACCCAGCCAGCAGCGCAATATCGCCTCCTCGCTCACGCAGCGGTGGAACGTGCAGCGGAAAAACGCTGAGGCGGTGAAACAGGTCGGCGCGGAACTCGCCGGCCAGTACCTGCTGGCGCATATCGCGGTTAGTCGCGGCCAATACCCGAACGTCCACGCGCTGGCTGCGATCGTCCCCCACCCGCTGGATATCGCCGTACTGCAGCACGCGCAGCAGCTTGGCCTGCAGCGCCAGCGGTAATTCACCGATTTCATCGAGAAAAAGCGTGCCGTTATCCGCCATTTCAAACTTGCCGGTACGGTGGTGAATTGCGCCGGTGAAAGCGCCTTTCACATGGCCAAACAGTTCGCTCTCCGCCACGCTTTCCGGCAGCGCGGCGCAATTAAGGTAAATCAGCGGACTTGCCGCCCTGGCCGATCCGGCATGAATCGCCCGCGCCACCAGCTCTTTCCCGACGCCCGTCTCGCCGGTGATCAGCACGTTCAGATCGGAGCTGGCAACGATATCAATCTCTTTTTTCAGCTGGATGATGCCCGCCGAGCGGCCAATCATCTCCCCCACTACGCCGCGCGCAATGGCAGGCTGCACCGTGCCTTCCGGCGTTTGCTTCTCAAGCTGCTCAAGTAGCAGGGCGTTGTTCAGCGCCCCGGATGCCAGCACGCCAATCAGCCTGAGTTCCTCATCGCTGAAGCCGTCGAACTGGTGGGGATCCATACCGTCCACGGTCAGCGCCCCGATAAGATTCTGGTCGGCAAACAGCGGCAGTCCCAGACAGGCATGAACTTTAAGGTCTTCATGCTCGGGAATAAGGCCGTCGTACGGGTCAGGCAGCTCGCTGTCGGCCGGAAAACGCACCACGTCACCTGCGCGGGCAATGGCTTCCAGGCGCGGGTGAGCGTCCACGGCAAAGCGCCGCCCAAGCACATCAATGGCAAGGCCGTCTATCGCCAGCGGGTAAAAGTGCCGCGACTCGTAGCGCAGCAGCGCCGTGGCATCGCCGCCGAGCAGCTTTCGCAGCGTGCGGATGACGCGAGAAAAGCGGTCAGAATGGCTGATGCCGCTCTGCAGTTCGATAGCAATGGCGGCGAGAGAAGACATCGACAGGCTCATGATGAGGCTCCGGGGAAAACGGGGAGTTCAGCTTACGCCGGAGTAGTCAAAATGACAAACAACTGAGTCATAATGACCAAATTCAATAATGTCATTATGACAATAAAAAGTTACACATGAAATAATAAAATATTGAAAATCAATATATTAAAAAGTTGGCACGATACTCGCTATAGAACAGTCATTGAAGCACTTAACGCTATAACATCAATGAGGTTCTCAATGGCTATTCAGGTTAAAAACAACATTCAGTGGGTTGGGCAACGTGACTGGGAAGTGCGTGATTTTCACGGCACGGAATACAAAACGCTGCGCGGCAGCAGCTATAACAGCTATCTCATCCGTGAAGAAAAAACCGTCCTGATCGACACCGTAGACCATAAGTTTAGCCGCGAGTTTGTGCAGAACCTTGAGCGTGAGATTGACCTTAACACGCTCGACTACATCATTATCAACCATGCGGAGGAAGACCACGCCGGGGCGCTGACCGAGCTAATGTCGCGCATCCCGAACACGCCAATCTACTGCACGGCAAACGGCATAGATTCTATTAACGGCCACCACCATCACCCGGAGTGGAACTTTAACGTGGTGAAAACCGGCGACAGCCTGGACATAGGCAATGGCAAACAGCTTATCTTCGTCGAAACGCCAATGCTGCACTGGCCGGACAGCATGATGACCTACCTGACCGGCGACGCGGTGCTGTTCAGCAACGACGCCTTCGGCCAGCACTACTGCGACGAACACCTGTTTAACGACGAAGTGGACCAGACCGAGCTGTTCGAGCAGTGCCAGCGCTACTACGCCAACATCCTGACACCCTTCAGCCGCCTGGTGACGCCGAAAATTACCGAAATCCTCGGCTTCAACCTGCCGGTGGATATGATTGCGACCTCCCACGGCGTGGTCTGGCGCGACAACCCAACGCAAATCGTTGAGCTGTACCTGAAATGGGCGGCCGATTACCAGGAAGACCGCATCACGCTGTTCTACGACACCATGTCGAACAACACCCGCATGATGGCGGACGCCATTGCCCAGGGCATTCACGAAGTTGACCCGCGCGTGGCGGTGAAAATCTTCAACGTCGCCCGCAGCGATAAAAACGAAATACTGACCAACGTGTTCCGCTCCAAAGGCGTGCTGGTCGGTACCTCCACCATGAACAACGTGATGATGCCGAAAATCGCCGGGCTGGTGGAAGAGATAACCGGGCTGCGCTTTCGCAACAAACGCGCCAGCGCCTTCGGCTCCCACGGCTGGAGCGGCGGCGCGGTCGACCGCCTTTCCACCCGCCTGCAGGACGCAGGCTTTGAAATGTCCCTCAGCCTGAAGGCAAAATGGCGTCCGGACGGCAACGCATTGGCGCTCTGCCGCGAACATGGGCGCGAAATTGCCCGCCAGTGGGCGCTCTCCCCGCTGCCGGTGGCTCAGGCTGCAACCACCGCCGCTCCGACGGTCGAAGAAGCAAAATCGAATAGTACCGACCTCGGCCCCTGCATGCAGTGCAGCGTTTGCCAGTGGATTTACGATCCAGCCCTGGGCGAACCGATGCAGGCCGTAGAGCCTGGCACCCCTTGGAATGCGGTGCCGGACAGCTTCCTGTGCCCTGAATGTTCGCTGGGCAAAGACGTCTTCGACGAACTGGCAACGGAGGCCAAATGAACAACGGGATCGTGATTATCGGCTCAGGCTTTGCCGCCCGCCAGTTGGTGAAGAATATCCGTAAACACAGCACAGATGTGCCTATCCGGCTGATTGCCGCCGACAGCGCCGACGAGTACAACAAACCGGATCTGAGCCACGTGATGAGCTTAAATCAGCGTGCCGAAGCGATGACTCGCCAGCATGCCAGCGCCTTTGCGGAGCAGTTCAACCTGACGCTACACGCCAACAGCTGGGTCAGCAGTATCGACCCAAAAAACAAGCGGGTGAAATGCGGTGAGCAGCAGTGGCACTACGACAAACTGGTGCTGGCGACCGGCTCCTCCGCCCTTTTGCCGCCTGTCCCCGGTAAAGAGCTAATGCTGACGCTCAACAGCCAGCAGGAATACCAGGCCTGTGAAACCCGGCTGCGTGACGCCCGGCGGGTGATGATCCTCGGCGGCGGGCTGATCGGCAGCGAGCTGGCGATGGACTTCTGTCGCGCAGGCAAAGAGGTCGTGCTGGTGGATAACGCCAGCCATCTGATGCCTTCATTACTCCCCGCAGAAGTCAGCGGACGCCTGCAGTCTCGCCTGACGCAAATGGGCGTCGAGCTGCTGTTTAACCAGCGGCTAGAGGTGGTAAACCAGACGGAGCCGGGGCTGTGCGCCACGCTCAACAATGGGCGCAAGCTTGATGTTGATGCGGTGGTTTCCGCCATCGGCCTGCGCCCGAATATTGGCCTGGCGCAGCACGCGAGGCTGGACGTTAACCGTGGCATCAAGGTGAATAGCCAGCTACAAACGTCTGACCCGGATATTTACGCCCTCGGCGACTGCGCGGAAATCGACGGTAAAGTGCTGCCGTTCCTGCAGCCGATTCAGCTCAGCGCCATGACGCTGGCGAAAAACCTGCTCGGGGCGAACGACGCGCTTTCCCTTCCGGCGATGCTGGTCAAGGTGAAAACGCCGGAAATGCCGCTGCACCTGGCCGGTGAAACCCAACGTCACGACCTGACCTGGCAAATTACCGCCAGCCAGCAAGGGCTGATAGCCAAAGGGATGGACGCCGCGCAGCAGCTGAGGGCATTTATCGTCAGCGAGGAGCATATGAAGCAGGCGTTTAGTTTGGTGCGGGAGTTAACTTCAGCGCCTTAAGCCTGGCCGTTTCTATGCAAACATGGCTAAAGTTCCGTTCACCTTAAGTACAGTTTTATATGCAGCCCCGCACAGGTGAACGTCTTAAGGGAGCCACCGTCGCT
>NZ_BCTL01000019.1 GCF_001571265.1 Cedecea neteri NBRC 105707 = ATCC 33855
CTTTAGCCGATCCTTCGTAAGCGTATTTGTGACTACCAGACACTTCCCTGGGAGTGAGCCAGGGTAAAGGTCACTCCACCGCGAAAACTTTATCCAGCCGGCTCACGCCAAGCCCATTAATCTTCTTCACCTTAATTTGCACCGGGATCCGCTCCTTCATCGCCTCAACGTGGCTGATAACGCCGATGGTTTTACCGCTGGCGTTCAGCGTATCCAGAGCGTCGAGCGCGGTATCCAGCGTTTGCGCGTCCAGGGTGCCAAAACCCTCATCCAGGAACAGGGAATCAATGCGGGTTTTATGGCTTACCAGGTCGGATAACGCCAGCGCCAGCGCCAGGCTCACCAGGAAACTTTCACCGCCGGAAAGCGTGCGAGTATCACGCACCGCATCGGCCTGCCAGGTATCGACAACCTGTAACTCAAGCGCTTCGCTGTCTTTGCGCTGCAGCAGGTAGCGCCCGTGCAGGCGATTGAGCTGATTGTTTGCCAGCCAGACGAGGTTATCCAGCGTCAGCCCTTGAGCAAACTTACGGAATTTATCCCCTTCTTTGGAGCCGATAAGCGCGTTGAGGTAGCCCCAGTCTTCCGCCTGCGCTTCACAGGCTTTTATCTCCTGCATCAGCGTTTGCTGGCGAACCCGGTTTTCCTCGTTGTGACGCAGTTGTTGGACGATTTGCCCTTGCTGTGACGCATTTTCTCGCAGCTGGAGGGCGAGCGCTGAGATCTGTACATCCAGCGCGCTAAGCGCTATTTCTTCATGCAGATTTTCCGGCCGTGCCAACAGATGCTGGGCCAGAGCATTTGCAGCCTGTTCCAGCAGGGTAATCTGCTGTTGCTGCTGGCGTTCCAGCTGCTGTTTACGCTGTTCCAGCTCAAGGCGCTCGGCCTCTTCCAGCAGGGCGTTTCGGAAATCGGCCTCGTTGCTGAACTGGCTGGCCAGGAGCGCATTGCTGAATTGCTCCTGCGCCGCCGTGGCTTCCTCCTGACTTTGCTTCAACTGCTGCTGCAGGGACTGGCGTTGCCCTTCCAGGAGGTTGCAGTCGTTATGCAATGTCTGCCAGTTTTGCAGCGCGGCCTGATGTTCTGGTTCATCCAGCAGCGGTGGAGTGGATCCATCGTCTGTAAGGGTCGAGAGCAACATGTCGAGTGCAGAAAGCTGCTGGCGAAGCTGCGGCAGTTTGTCCTGCTGGTGTTGCCATTGCTGAGATTCCTGCTGGCGAGTCTCAAGCCAGGTTTGCTCTTCGCCCGGCTCAGGTTGCTGAAGACCTGCCTGCTCCAGTACCGCTTGTAGAGAAGCGCGCTGCGCCACAAAGTCTGCGTTCAACTTTTCATGTTGCTGGCTGTCGCGCTGATATTGCGCCTCCAGCGCCTGTCGCTCGCCAAGCTGGCGTAACTGCTGCTCGCGCTGTTCCTGCTCGTTAAGCCAGGCGGTGAGATCGTCCTGCGGCGTTAAAGCGATACCTAGTTCTGCGCACTGCTGTTGCCAGCGGGCGGACAGTGAAGTTTCTTCTGCCTCCATGGCGGCGCTGGACTGTGCCAGTTTTTCGCGCTGCTGGCACAGTGATTCCCATTGCGCTTTTAGTGCAGCCCCAAGTTTGGACAGGGTGGAAACATCCTCTTCAACTTGAGCCAGCCGTTTTTGGTTCTCCCCCGGTTGCAGAGCCTTATATTCTGCAACTGCTGGATGTGACGTTGAGCCGCACAGCGGGCAAGGTTGATCTTGTTGCAGGCGCTCTCGCTCATCATTCAGGCGAATAATATGATTTTCTTGCTCACAGATTGTTTTTACATCCAGCAATTCCTGTCGTTTAGCGGCGAACTCGGTTCTTTTCTGTTTTAGTTCAGCATCACGCCCGGCAATCAGTTTATCCAGCTCGGTAAGCTCGCGCTGTTGCTCGGTTTTGCGTTTCTCAAGCGTGGCAAACTGCGGCTGCAAAGTGGCCAACAGCTGGCGGGCAGGCCGGGTTGCCAGCATTCGCTGTAAATGAGCACTTACTTCATCAGGAGAAAAGCTAAGCGTCGGCTCCGGCAGCGCCTGGAGTTTTTGCCGGCTGGCTTCTCGCGCCTGCTTTAGCTCAGCCAGCTGTTTCTCATCGCGCTGCTGTTGCATGAACGCCATGCGCCAGCCCGTCAGTTCGGCGGACCAAAGTCGATAGCGGTCATTGGCGGTGAGCCATTCCTGTACCAGCTGCGCTTCTGACTGAAGCTTTTGAGCCTGCCCGGCGGCTAACAGGCGGGTTTGCTGGCGACGGACGGAAAGCTGCTGTAAGCGGGTATTCACTTTCTCTGAGGCTTCGCCGTTTTGCCTTAACGTCTGCTGCTTTTCCTGCAGGCGCTGCCAGTGAGGGCGAAGTTTTTCAGCGGGCAATGCACGGGTGAGTTTTGCCAGCATTGGCTCGGCGTCTTTGAGCGCCTGATTTGCTGTGTCCAGCGCTTGCTGCTTTTGGACTTTGTCGGAAGAAAGCCGGGTATGCTGGCTGAGCCATTGTTGATGTTGCTGCAGCTGCTGGTGTTCCCCGGACAGCTTTTTCTCTTCCAGAGTGAGCGCCTGCAAACTCTGCGTAAGCTGCTGTTGCTGCTCTTCATTCAATAGCGCAACACCTGAAGCTTGGGCCAGCAGGTTTTCAAGACGGCTTTTGATTTGCTTATGATTTTCAAAGACCGCCGCAGAAACGGTGCCGTAGATTTCGGTTCCGGTCAGTTCCTCAAGCAGCGAGGCGCGGTCGTTGGCGTCGGCGTTTAAAAAGGCGGCGAACTGCCCCTGGGAGAGCATCATCGAGCGAGTAAAGCGATCGTAGTCCAGCCCGGTGAGAGAGGCGATAATTTCCAGCTTGTCTTTGATTTTATCCGCGAGAATTTTGCCGTCGCTGATTTGGGCCAGCTCCACGCGCGGTGCCTGAAGATTACCGTTTGCCGCGTTGCGGGCGCGGTTCTGGCTCCAGAAAGCACGGTAGCCAACGCCTTTGACTTCAAACTCCACTTCGGCCAGGCACTCTGCGGTGTCCCTGGTCATCAGGTCGTTTTGCGACTGGGAAACGGTGTTGAGGCGCGGCGTTTTGTGATAAAGCGCCAGGCAAATGGCATCCAGCAGGGTAGTTTTGCCCGCGCCCGTAGGGCCGGTGATGGCAAACAGCCCGTTGCTGGCGAAAGGCTCCTGGGTGAAATCAATTTTCCACTCGCCCTTCAGAGAATTAATATTTTTTAACCGCAGGCTGAGGATCTTCATGCCTGTTCCTCCTGCTGGTGCAAGTCTGAAAGGGTTTGGGCAAACAGCGTTCTTAGCCTGGCGGCACGCTCGTCGCTGGTCTCTTCCTGGCTCAGCCGTCGCTCAAAGACCTCTTCAACGCTTAACTCGCTCAGCGTCTCTTTATGCTGGCTGGCAATGACTCGCTCGCGCTGTTCGCGGCTGCGGCGCAGCAGGACGACTTCGACCGGCAGTTCGTCGGTAAGCGCCTGGACCTGGCGCTGCATATCGTGCAGATATTCATCGGTGGCGATTTCGATATCCAGCCAGACTTTCGGCTCAGTTGGCGCGTTTCGCCACTGCTCAAGCTGCTGCTCAATTTCACGCAGCGACCCTTTCACGATGGCCAGCGGCTGGCTGATAGGGACTTCCAGCGGTTCGACGCTGGCCAGCGCCCCGGCGCTGAATGTCACCAGAAAAACGGTTTTCGCTTTGCCTGTTTCGTCGAAGCTCAGCGGAATCGGTGAGCCGCTGTAGCGAATATGCTCCGTGCCGCCAATTTTTTGCGCGCGATGAATGTGCCCGAGCGCAATATAGTCGGCAGGCGGGAAGTGCTGCGCCGGGAAAGCGTCCAGCGTGCCAATATAAATGTCACGCACCGCGTCAGATTTCGTGACGCCCACCGTGGTCAGGTGCCCGGTCGCGATAATCGGCAGTGGCTGATCACCTCGTAGCGCCACGGCGGCGGCATAGCATTGCTGATAATGTTCGCTGATGGCTTCCATTAAAGAGCGCTGTTTTTCATGGCCGGACAGCCCGGCCTGGCTGCTTTGAATGTCGCGGGGGCGCAGGAAAGGAATCGGGCAGAGAATAGCCCCTGGCGTGCCGTCTTTTTGATTGAGCACCAGCGCCTGTTCGTCTTTGTTGTGGCGGGCGCTGGCAATCACCCGGGTATTCAGGCAGGCCAGCAGCTCGCGGGATTCATTCAGGGTAGCAACGGAATCATGATTTCCCGCCAGCACCACGAGCTGGCAGCCGCTGGTCTGCAGCTGTACCACAAAACGGTTATACATTTCACGGGCGTAGCTCGGCGGCGAGCCGGTATCAAAGATATCTCCCGCGACGATTATCGCATCCACCTGATGTTCGACCGCGGCGTTTAACAACCAGTCGAGAAAAGCCTGGTGCTCAGAGGCCCGGCTTTTGGTATAGAAGTTTTGGCCGAGGTGCCAGTCTGATGTGTGGAGAATGCGCATAACCTGTCCCGTGGCAAAGAAGCGAATCACCGATTATAAGCTATTGAGCTGGCAGCGTAACCGTCAGTAAAAATCAGTGGCTGTCATAATTCAAAAAGGTGAAATATCTGGCCGTCATCTTTTTCATAAATCTGTCACAAATCTGACGCATACTGA
Source organism: Cedecea neteri NBRC 105707 = ATCC 33855 (assembly GCF_001571265.1). Taxonomy (GTDB): domain Bacteria; phylum Pseudomonadota; class Gammaproteobacteria; order Enterobacterales; family Enterobacteriaceae; genus Cedecea; species Cedecea neteri. The sequence continues at coordinate 4,597 of NZ_BCTL01000019.1, forward strand.
CGCACAATTAATAAGAGATGGTCTCTTTTCAACAGGGTAAATCATGGCGAGACGCATTTTAGTCGTAGAAGATGAAGCTCCGATTCGTGAAATGGTGAGCTTTGTGCTCGAGCAAAATGGCTTCCAGTCGGTAGAGGCGGAAGATTATGACAGCGCGGTTAACCTGCTGATTGAACCTTTCCCCGATCTGATCCTACTGGACTGGATGCTGCCAGGCGGTTCCGGGATTCAGTTTATCAAGCACCTTAAGCGTGAAGCGCTGACGCGAGAAATTCCGGTAATGATGCTGACCGCGCGTGGCGAAGAAGAAGATCGCGTGCGCGGCCTTGAAGTCGGTGCCGATGACTACATCACTAAGCCGTTCTCTCCTAAAGAGCTGGTGGCGCGTATCAAAGCCGTGATGCGCCGTATTTCCCCGATGGCGGTGGAAGAAGTGATCGAGATGCAGGGGCTGAGCCTTGACCCGTCCTCACACCGCGTGATGACCGGCGAAGATCCGCTCGACATGGGGCCAACTGAATTTAAGCTGTTACACTTCTTTATGACCCATCCGGAGCGCGTTTACAGCCGTGAACAACTGCTCAATAACGTGTGGGGGACTAACGTTTACGTTGAAGACCGTACCGTAGACGTGCATATTCGTCGCCTGCGTAAAGCTTTGGAAACAAGTGGTCATGACAAAATGGTGCAAACAGTTCGCGGCACGGGTTATCGATTTTCAACCCGTTTTTAATATGCTGACAGGAGCGTGACGCGTGCTGGAACGGCTGTCATGGAAAAGGCTGGTACTGGAGCTGGTGCTCTGTTGTATGCCAGCGGCAATTCTCGGATTGATTTTTGGCCACCTGCCGTGGTTTTTACTGGCGGCGGTGACCGCCCTGTTAAGCTGGCATTTCTGGAATTTACTTCGTCTTTCCTGGTGGCTGTGGGTTGACCGCAGCATGACCCCGCCGCCCGGGCGGGGAAGCTGGGAGCCTTTGCTTTACGGGCTCCACCAGATGCAGCTGCGTAATAAAAAGCGCCGTAAAGAGCTGGGCAACCTTATCAAGCGGTTCCGCAGCGGAGCCGAATCGCTGCCCGATGCTGTGGTGCTGACCACCGAAGAAGGCACGATTTTCTGGTGTAACGGCCTCGCACAACAGTTGCTTGGTCTGCGCTGGCCAGACGACAGCGGCCAAAATATCCTCAACCTGCTGCGTTACCCTGAATTTTCGCAATATGTGGCGAAGCAGCAGTTCGGCCGCCCGCTGACGCTGGTGTTGAACAATGGCCGTCATCTTGAGTTCCGCGTGATGCCCTACGCCGATGGGCAATGGCTGATGGTGGCGCGTGACGTCACGCAGATGCACCAGCTTGAAGGCGCTCGCCGTAACTTCTTTGCCAACGTCAGCCACGAGCTGCGCACCCCGCTGACCGTGTTACAGGGTTATCTGGAGATGATGCAGGATCAGGCTCTGGAAGGGCCGCTGCGGGATAAAGCGCTGCATACTATGCGCGAACAAACCTCGCGAATGGAAGGGCTGGTGAGGCAATTGTTAACGCTGTCGCGTATTGAAGCAGCGCCAACGCTGTCGATGAATGAGAAAATCGATGTGCCGCTGATGCTGCGTGTGGTCGAGCGTGAAGCGCAGACGCTGAGCCAGCAGAAGCAAACGCTCACTTTTAACGTTGAGCCCGGGCTTCAGGTTTACGGCAACGAAGAACAGCTGCGCAGCGCTATCTCTAACCTGGTTTATAACGCAGTGAATCACACGCCTGCCGGGACACACATTACCGTCACCTGGCGCAGGCTGCCTCATGGCGTAGCGTTTAGCGTGAAGGATACCGGGCCGGGGATTTCCGCCGAGCACATTCCCCGCCTGACGGAACGTTTCTACCGCGTAGACAAAGCGCGCTCCCGGCAGACTGGGGGCAGCGGGCTTGGGCTGGCCATCGTTAAGCATGCCCTTAGCCATCATGATGCGCGGCTGGAGATCGAAAGTGTGCCGGGGCAAGGCTCGACGTTTTCGTTCATTCTGCCCGAGCGCCTGATTGCCCATGAGTCAGCGGTGGCTGCACATTAATTCACCGTAACCGTCAAGTACGCTTTCCACAGGCCAGTTTTCTGGCCTTTTTTGTTGGTATTTTCATCACTTGTTAAGTGCTGAATATCGAATTGGTGCTTTTTTGTCCGAATGATAAGCCATAACAAAAGCCTATATTCAACTTTATTCACTGGTTATGCGTATTTCTAAAGGATATATTTCTGGTTTCCCGATCCCTTCTTGCCTTCAAACGCTATAAGCGTTTTAATTGCCCCCCTGTTATTACCAGACCGACTGAAATTGCGTGGTAATTCGACTAACTATTCTTCGCCACCGATCTGGAGAAGCATATTCCGCTGTCGTTACCGGTAATAACCGCGTTTTTACCGAACGTTATTTGGGCTGAACGTCGGTTTAAAAATTTGAGCATTTTCAACACCACACATCCACAGGCTGCTTTATTTTATGACCTATCATTTGAAATCTCGTGACATCATCGCTCTGGGCTTTATGACCTTTGCGCTGTTTGTGGGCGCGGGCAACATTATTTTCCCTCCAATGGTTGGCTTACAGGCCGGCGAACACGTCTGGACGGCGGCGCTGGGTTTCCTGGTGACGGCTGTAGGTTTACCCGTTCTGACTATCGTGGCGATTGCCCGCGTGGGCGGCGGTATTGATAGCTTGAGCTCGCCGATTGGCCGCCGTGCCGGTATTTTGCTGGCGACCGTCTGTTACCTGGCCGTAGGGCCGCTGTTTGCCACGCCGCGTACCACCACCGTTTCCTTTGAAGTGGGGATTGCCCCGCTGACCGGCATGGGCGATATGCCGCTGTTTATTTACAGCCTGGTGTACTTCGCGCTGGTGATCGGGATTTCTCTTTATCCAGGTAAGCTGCTGGATACCGTGGGCCACGTGCTGGCGCCGGTGAAAATCATCGCGCTGCTGATCCTGGCGGCCGGTGCAGTGCTGTGGCCAGCCGGCGGCCTGAGTACGGCGACTGAAGCCTACCAGAACGCGGCGTTTTCTAACGGCTTTGTCAACGGCTACCTGACGATGGATACCCTGGCGTCGCTGGTATTCGGGATTGTTATTGTGAATGCCGCCCGTTCCCGTGGCGTGACCGAATCTCGCTTGCTGACCCGCTACACTATCTGGGCTGGTCTGATTGCTGGTATTGGCCTGACGGTTATCTACCTGGCACTGTTCCACCTCGGTTCCGACAGCGCGAACCTGGTCGATCAGAAAGCTAACGGCGCGGCAATTCTGCACGCTTATGTGGCGCATACCTTTGGCGGAGCCGGTAGTTTCTTCCTGGCGGCGCTGATTTTCCTGGCCTGCCTGGTTACTGCCGTTGGCCTGACCTGCGCCTGTGCGGAGTTCTTTAGCCAGTATCTGCCGCTCTCTTACCGCTCGCTGGTGTTTATCCTCGGCCTGTTCTCGATGGTGGTGTCCAACCTGGGCCTGAGCCACCTGATTCAAATTTCTATCCCGGTGCTGACGGCAATCTATCCGCCATGTATCGCGCTGGTGGTGCTGAGCTTTACCCGTCCGTGGTGGAACAATTCCACCCGCGTTATTGCCCCGGCGATGCTGATAAGTCTGTTGTTTGGTATCATTGACGGCATTAAGGCATCGGCCATCAGCGACATGCTGCCTGGCTGGGCGGCGAAACTGCCGCTGGCGGATCAGGGGCTTGCCTGGCTGCTGCCGACCGTTGCGATGGTGGTGATCACCGCTATCTGGGACAAAGCAGCAGGGCGCCAGATCACCTCCGCCGCCCACTAAGTTTTTGATTGCTATGTAACCACGGAGTCGTCCTCCGTGGTTTTTTTATTGTAAAGCGTGGTACTGGATTAATGGAAAACACCAACAAGCTCAAGCGCGGTTTGAGCACCCGGCACATTCGATTTATGGCGCTGGGGTCGGCGATTGGAACAGGGCTGTTTTACGGTTCGGCGGACGCCATCAAAATGGCGGGGCCAAGCGTGCTGCTGGCGTATATTATCGGCGGCGTCGCGGCCTATATCATCATGCGCGCGCTGGGCGAAATGTCGGTGCACAACCCTGCGGCCAGCTCGTTTTCCCGTTATGCCCAGGACTACCTGGGGCCACTGGCAGGTTATATCACCGGCTGGACCTACTGTTTCGAAATTTTGATTGTCGCCATTGCCGACGTGACCGCGTTCGGGATCTATATGGGCATCTGGTTCCCGGCGGTGCCGCACTGGGTCTGGGTGCTGAGCGTGGTGCTTATCATCAGCGCCATCAACCTGATGAGCGTGAAGGTATTTGGCGAGCTGGAGTTCTGGTTCTCGTTCTTCAAGGTGGCCACCATCATCATCATGATTATTGCCGGGATCGGCATCATCGTGTGGGGGATTGGCAACGGCGGCCAGGCGACCGGTATCCATAACCTGTGGAGCAACGGCGGCTTCTTCAGCAACGGCTGGCTGGGCATGATCATGTCCTTGCAGATGGTGATGTTTGCCTACGGCGGGATTGAGATTATCGGCATCACCGCAGGCGAAGCGAAAGATCCGCAGAAGTCTATTCCACGTGCCATCAACTCCGTCCCGCTGCGTATTCTGGTGTTTTATGTGGGCACGCTGTTCGTCATCATGTCCATCTATCCGTGGAACCAGGTGGGCACCGAAGGCAGCCCGTTTGTGATGACCTTCCAGCATATGGGCATCACCGCCGCGGCCGGTATTCTGAACTTTGTGGTAATCACCGCTTCGCTCTCGGCAATTAACAGCGATGTATTCGGTGTGGGCCGCATGCTGCACGGCATGGCCGAGCAGGGCAGCGCGCCCAAATTATTCGCCAAAACCTCTCGCAACGGCATTCCGTGGGTCACCGTCGTGGTGATGGCCTGTGCGCTGCTGCTGGCGGTTTACCTGAACTACATCATGCCGGAAAACGTCTTCCTGGTAATTGCTTCGCTGGCAACGTTCGCCACCGTGTGGGTGTGGATAATGATCCTGCTGTCGCAGATTGCCTTCCGCCGCCGTCTGTCGCCGGAAGAGGCGAAAGCGCTTAAGTTCCCTATTCCGGGCGGCATTGCAACCACGGTTGTTGGCCTGGTGTTCCTGGTGTTTATCATCGCGCTGATTGGCTACCATCCGGAAACCCGTATTTCGCTGTACGTGGGCTGCGGCTGGATTGTGCTGCTGCTTATCGGCTGGCTTGTTAAGCGCCGGGTGAACGCGCAGTAATCGATTCTTGCCTCTCTTCCTTAGCCGCAAATACCTTCTATCAAGGGGCGGCTAAAGTTCCGTTCACTTCCTGTCCTGTTTTATATGTCACTCCCGAATCGGTGAACGTCTCAGGGGAATCACCGTCATT
>NZ_BCTL01000020.1 GCF_001571265.1 Cedecea neteri NBRC 105707 = ATCC 33855
CGAGGCGATTTAAGCCGGAACCAAGCCTCGCTTTAAACCCGCAGCCACGCCCTTGTCACCGTTCCTGAACGCACAGGGGAAATCGATCTACAGGTGAACGGAAAAAATATCGACTAACATTTATCGTCCCAGGACAGGCTCAAAGGATGATTAGGATACGAGCTAGTTCTGAACTGTAGAGAGCTTATCCTTTCTCTGCCTCCACCCCTCCCATCCTCCCCCAAATTAACCCGGAATGATGAGTGATAAAGCCTTATGCTGTGGCAAGGTGGCGTCATTTTTAAGCGATGGGAAAGTTACTATGTTGAATGCCTGGCACCTGCCGGTAACACCGTTTATCCAGAAACGGGAACAAAGCCTTGTCATCACTCTATGGCTGGCGGGGGATGACCTGCCGGAAAAAGTGATTCTGCGCGGCGAAAAAGATAACGAAGAGATTTCCCTGGCCATGACGCGCCAGAAACACGCGCCCCTGGAGGGCGTTGTCGCCTGGAAAGTCACCCTTGATACTGCCGAAGGGCAGCCGCGCCGTCGCTATAGTTTTAAGCTGCTCTGGCAGGACCGACAGCGCTGGTACACGCCCCAGGGCTTTCAGAAGACACCGCCGGCTCGTCTGGAACAGTTCGCTTTTGATACGCCGGATGATGGCCCGGACTGGGTGCAGGATCAGGTGTTTTACCAGATCTTCCCGGATCGTTTTGCGCGAGGATCGAATCGCCAGCCGGGGCAGGATAACGTTTATTTTCATCATGCGGCCGGGCGGGAGATCGTCCGCCGGGAATGGGATGAGCCTTTAACCGGGGAGGCCGGAGGGTCGACCTTTTACGGGGGCGATCTTGACGGCATCAGCGAGAAATTGCCTTACCTGAAGAAGCTCGGCGTGACGGCGCTTTATCTGAACCCTGTTTTCACCGCGCCCAGCGTGCATAAGTACGACACTCAGGATTACCGTCAGGTGGACGAGCAGTTTGGCGGTAACGCCGCTTTCCTGCGGCTGCGGGAAAACACGCGCAGGCAGGGGATGAAACTGATGCTGGACGGCGTCTTTAACCACAGCGGCGATACGCACGCCTGGTTTGACAGGCATCAGCAGAACGGCAGCGGCGCCTGCCATAACCCGCAGTCACCGTGGCGCGACTGGTACAGCTTCTCCGACGAGGGGCTTGCGCTGGACTGGCTGGGCTATTCCAGCCTGCCTAAGCTGGATTATCGCTCGGCTACTCTGGTGGACGAAATCTATCGCGGCGAGCAAAGCATTGTGCGGCACTGGCTGCGCGAGCCCTGGGGCATCGACGGCTGGCGTCTCGATGTGGTGCATATGCTGGGTGAAGCGGGCGGGGCGAAAAATAACCTGCTGCACGTCAGCGGCATTACCCGGGCGGCAAAAGAAACAAAAGCGAATGCTTACGTCCTGGGCGAGCACTTTGGCGATGCCCGGCAATGGCTGCAGGCCGATGCCGAAGATGCCGCCATGAACTATCGCGGTTTTACTTTCCCGCTGTGGGGATTTTTAGCAAACACCGATATCTCCTACGAGCCGCAGGATATTGACGCCCAAACCTGTATGGCGTGGATGGAAGAGCATCGTTCGGCGCTTTCCCATCAGCAGCAATTGCGGATGTTTAACCAGCTCGACAGCCATGATACCGCCCGATTTAAGTCGATTCTTGGTAAAGATGTTGCCCGCTTGCCGCTGGCCGTTATCTGGCTGTACGCCTGGCCCGGCGTGCCCTGTATTTATTACGGCGATGAGGTGGGGCTGGATGGCAACAACGATCCTTTCTGCCGCAAGCCTTTCCCGTGGAAGCAGCAGGATCAGGACTCAGACCTGCTGGCGCTCTATCAGCGTTTAGGCAAACTGCGTAAGCAAAGCCGGGCGCTCCGCCAGGGCGGCTGCCGGGTTATCTATGCGGAAGGTGATGTTGTGGTATTTGTTCGTGCTTATCAAAACGAGCGCGTGCTGGTGGCTATAAACCGCGGCAGCGAGGTTCAGGTAACGCTGCCGTGGGATGCCCTGCTGAGCGGCAGGGCCTGGACGCAGCTCGAAGGCGAGGCCGGTCTCGATAACCGTGAATTGACCCTGCCTGCCGTCAGCGCTGCCGTCTGGCGTAGCCTGTAGCCTAAAGCTCCGGCGGGTAGCTATTTAGCTATTCGCCGGGAGCTGATAAAGCGAATTCACTAAATCCCCTTCGATGATCTTCTCTCGCCACCAGCGAGCGGCCAGGCCTTCGCCACGGTTGTGCCAGCCGATGTAGGTCACGTCCGTCTGGCGGAACGATACAACCGGTTTTTCAATCAGTTTGCCGCTGTTCAGGAGCGGCTGGGCGATATGGCGGGGTAAAAATCCGCAGGCCAGACCGGCGACCAGAATCGCGACCTTACTGGGGAAGTCGTACACCACCACGCGCTCTTGCTCTTCAATGTAATTGGTATTGATGGGATGACAGTAGCGCGCCGTATCACCGATGATGGCCGCACGATGTCGGCAAACTTCGTCGCTGGAAAGCACGTGTTCAGCTTTTGCCAGCGTGTGACCTGGTGAGACGACAAAGACGTTGTCGAGCGTGCCCAGCATCTTGTAGGAATACTCAGAGGAGGTGGGCGGCTCGTTAATCGCGCCGAGAATAATGTGGGCGCCGTTATGGGTCAGCTCTTCCCATGCGCCAGCCAGCGTATGGTGGGTAAAATTGAGCGTGGTTTGCTGACCGAGGGCGTAGAACTCGTTCATCAGCGGCAGCAGCAAATGAAACGGAAACGATCCGTCCAGGGCGATGGTGAGCGTTTTTTCCCAGCCGGAGGTTGAGCGCAATGCCTGGCTTTCCAGATCCTTCGCAGCGCTGAGCACCATGCGCCCTTTTTCCAGCACGATCCTACCGGTGTCGGTGAATTTGGCTCTGTGCCCCGATCTGTCCAGCAGTTTGATATTCAGATCGTTTTCCAGCTTCTGCACCATATAACTCAGCGCTGCGGGGGTTTTAAACAGCGATTCAGCGGCGGCGGCAAAACTTCCGTGCTTGTCTAAAGCATCAAGAATAAGCAGAACATCTAAATTCACACGCATAGCGATAGTCCATTCAGGCCTTTTTCCCGCCAGAGTCTAGCACCAAAAAATTAAATAAGACGTTAGAAAATTCCGGCTATCAACCCTGCGCCTGTATGCAGAGAATAAGGGCGTCATCCAGAGATGGATACCTTAATAACTCATTGATAGCTGAGGGAATAAAATGTCTATTCGTGAATTGATTGACCCAAAAAACTCTGCCCTTATTTTTATCGATCACCAGCCGCAAATGGCTTTCGGCGTGGCGAATATCGATCGCCAGACCCTGAAAAATAACACCGTGGCGCTGGCGAAGGCGGGCAAAATATTTAACGTACCGACGATTTATACCTCCGTCGAAACCAAAAGCTTCAGCGGCTATATCTGGCCTGAATTGTTGGCCGTTCACCCTGAAATTAAGCCGATTGAGCGCACCTCGATGAATTCCTGGGAAGATAAAGCGTTTGTTGAGGCGGTGAAGGCAACCGGCCGTAAAAAGCTGATTATTTCTGCGCTGTGGACCGAAGTATGCCTGACCTTCCCGGCGCTGATGGCACTGGAAGAAGGCTTTGAAGTTTATGTGGTGACCGACACTTCTGGCGGGACTTCTGTGGATGCCCACGAGCGCGCTATTGACCGCATGGTACAGGCCGGTGCCGTGCCGGTGACCTGGCAGCAGGTCCTGCTGGAGTACCAGCGCGACTGGTCACGCAAAGAGACTTACGACGCGGTGATGAGCCTGGTTCGTGAGCACAGCGGGGCTTACGGCATGGGCGTCGACTACGCTTACACCATGATTCACGGCGCGCCGGAACGTAAAGCCTGATGAATCACTCCCGGAGCGGGTTCACCGCTCCGTTTTCTCTCCCCATTCTGACTCAGGAATTGCGGCATGGCCGACAACAATACCGTTACGCTGGTGATAACCCACGCAATCCGGCCCGGCGAGGCCGCTCGCTACGAGCAGTGGCTGGAAAAAATTATGCCGACCGCCGCCCGTTTCCCCGGCCACCTTGGGGTACACGTGATTCGCCCCACAACCGGGAACGACACCTATAACGTGGTGATTCGTTTCGACACGCTCGAGCATCTCAATGCCTGGACTGATTCCCCTGAACGCCATCGCCTTGTGGAAGAGATTAAATCCTCTCTCGCCGACGATGACAAAGTGCAGGTGCACACCGAAACCGCCTTCTGGTTTACCCCGGAGAGTGCCACGGTGAAGCGCCCGCCGCAGTGGAAGCAGTTCTTGATTACTTTACTGGTTATCTTCCCCAGCACCAACCTTGTGCCGTGGGTGACGGGCATGCTGTTCCCTGGTTTGCGCGGCACGCTCCCCGGACACCTGCTTAACGATGCCTGCGTGGTGGCGCTGGTGGTCTGGCTCTGGATGCCAATGGTGACGAAGCTGTTTGCCGGTTGGTTAAAAAAAGCATGATTTCTCAGGAGTACCTGATTATGTCTCAACATGCCTCACTGATTTTGACTAACGGCCAATTCCACACGCTGGATAAAGAGAATCCTCTGGCCGAAGCGGTAGCGATTAAAGACGGTAAAATTCTGGCGGCGGGCACCACCGCGTATGTGATGAGCTTTGCCGGAGAAGGCAGCCAGATGGTCGATTTGAAAGGCCACACGGTTATCCCCGGCCTGAACGATTCGCACCTGCACCTGATCCGGGGCGGCCTGAACTACAACCTTGAGCTGCGTTGGGAAGGCGTGCCTTCGCTTGCTGATGCCTTACGGATGTTAAAAGAACAGGCGCTGCGTACGCCATCCCCGCAGTGGGTTCGCGTGGTGGGCGGCTGGACAGAGTTCCAGTTTGCCGAACGCCGTATGCCAACCATCGAAGAGCTTAACGAGGCCGCGCCGGATACGCCGGTGTTCGTTCTGCATCTGTACGACAGAGCTTTGCTCAACCGCGCGGCCCTGAAAGCCGTAGGCTACACCAGAGAGACGCCGAATCCGCCGGGCGGAGAAATCGTTCGTGACGGCAACGGCAATCCTACGGGGATGCTGGTGGCGAAGCCTAACGCGATGATTCTTTATTCCACCCTGGCTAAAGGGCCGAAGCTGCCGCTGGAACTGCAGGTGAACTCTACGCGGCAGTTTATGCGCGAGCTGAACCGCCTGGGCGTGACCAGCGCGATCGATGCGGGCGGCGGTTTCCAGAACTACCCCGAGGATTACCAGGTCATCGACGAGCTGCACGGTAAAAAGCAGATGACGGTGCGCATTGCCTATAACCTGTTTACCCAGCGCCCTCAGCATGAGCTGGAAGATTTCGAAAAATGGACCGATATGCTGACGCCGGGGCAGGGGACTGATTTCTATCGCGCCAACGGGGCCGGTGAGATGCTAGTGTTCTCGGCGGCGGACTTTGAAGACTTCCTGCAGCCGCGCCCGGATCTGCCGGACGGCATGGAGCAGGAGCTTGAGCGCGTGGTGCGCCATCTGGTTGAACACCGCTGGCCGTTCCGCCTGCATGCAACCTACAACGAGTCCATCAGCCGCATGCTGGACGTGTTCGAAAAGGTGGACCGCGATATTCCGTTCAACGGCCTGCACTGGCTGTTTGATCACGCGGAGACGATTACCGAGCGCAATATAGACCGTGTTAAGGCGCTGGGCGGTGGGATCGCGGTCCAGCATCGTATGGCCTTCCAGGGGGAATATTATGCGGAGCGTTACGGGCTGGAGGCGGTAAAACAAACGCCACCGGTGGCGAAAATGCTTGCCGCAGGCGTGCCCGTAGGCTTGGGCACCGACGCCACGCGCGTGGCCAGCTACAACCCTTGGACGGCGCTTTACTGGCTAGTGTCCGGGCGCACGGTGGGCGGTATGCAGATGTACGACGAGAATAACCGTATGTCCCGCGATGTCGCCCTTGAGCTATGGACCGCCGGCAGCGCCTGGTTCTCTAACGAGCAGGGTAAGAAAGGGCGGATTCAGGCGGGACAACTGGCCGACCTGGTCGTGCTGTCTCAGGACTACTTCAGCGTGCCGGAAGAGGCAATCAAGGGTATTGAATCGGTAATGACCGTAGTGGATGGGAAAGTGGTTTACGCTACCGGCGCCTTTACTCCTCTGGCTCCGCCTGCCATTCCTGTTCTGCCTGACTGGTCACCAGTGGTGACCGTGCCGGGGCATTACCGTTCCGCCCCGCCTGCGGCGGCAAAAGTGGGGATGATGGCAGCGGTTCATCAGTGCTGCGGCAGCTGTAGCGTCCACGGGCATCAGCACGAGGTGGCACGGAACTCCTCGATTCCCGTTGGCGATGAGACGGCGTTCTGGGGCGTGATGGGCTGTTCCTGCTTCGCCTTCTGACAAAAACAAAAAAGGCCGCATTCGCGGCCTTTTCTTCGAGCTTGCTTAGCGATTACAGCTTAGCAACGTTCTCGCTCAGGTACTTAGCCACGCCGTCCGGAGACGCGTTCATGCCTTCTTTCCCTTTTTCCCACTGAGCCGGGCACACTTCGCCGTGCTCTTCGTGGAACTGCAGCGCGTCAACCATACGCAGCATTTCGTCGATGTTACGACCCAGCGGCAGATCGTTCACAACCTGGTGGCGAACGATACCGGCTTTGTCGATCAGGAAGGAGCCGCGCAGCGCAACGCCAGCTTCCGGGTGTTCGATACCGTAGGCTTGCTGGATTTCACGTTTGATATCAGCAACCATCGCGTATTTCACTTCGCCGATGCCGCCTTTATCAACAGGGGTTTTACGCCACGCGTTGTGCACGAACTCGGAGTCAAAAGATACACCAACGACTTCTACGCCGCGCTTCTGGAATTCTTCGTAACGCTTGTCGAACGCGATCAGTTCAGACGGGCACACGAAGGTGAAGTCCATCGGCCAGAAGAAGACCACGGTAGCTTTACCGTTGGTGTGTTTTTTGAAGTTGAAGTTTTCAACGATTTCGCCATTGCCCAGGACGGCAGCAGCGGTAAAGTCAGGGGCTGGACGAGTAACCAGGACCATATGTACTCCTGTTAATTTTGTTAAAGTGAATGTTAACGCAACGGGGGGAGTATAGGGGCTCCATTCCATGTAGCTCAATGGCATCTTGCCAATCAATCAGATAGGTTTTGGCTATCAAAAAGACGCATATATTGATGCCGGTAACCAAGATAGCCCTTTTTAGAAAAAGGGCAAGTTGTTCTAACGTGAACCGGGAACGATCACAAACTTTTTTGTTCGGCCATCGCCATCATGCGCGGGTAGAACTGCCAGAACAATTCCTCCAGCCGATCATAATGGGCGTCGAGATCGTGCCAGGAGTCTCGCAAGGCATCGAGTTTTGGTCTACGGCTCGCCATCCCGTTGAGAACGTTAGCAATAAAGTCCATGTCCTGGTAGCGTTCCAGCCAGCGTTCACGCCATAAATAGTTATTGAGGTTAATGAAACGCGGCGGCGTGTCGGCAAGCCTGGGCTCAATTTGCCCGCGTGCATAGGCGACAAAATCTTCAAGCTCGATATCCGGGCAGACTTTATCCCAGTGACGTGACAGGAAGTGGTCCCACATAACGTCCAGCGAAATAGGCGAAACGCGCCGCGTTTTGGGGCCAAACCAGCCTCGGGCGAGAGCGACCTCCGGCAGGCCGTCCGTGAGGGCATCCACCCGGCGGTGCATATAAATGCCGGCCACGACTTCGGGCGAAAAGCTGTCGTCCGGGTTGCCGCGCACGAAATCCGCCAGCAAATTTCCCAGCAGTGAACTTTGGGCCAGATGGGCAAGATGCAGGTGGGCGAGAAAATTCATCGAATAGTTATTCCATTTATGGCTTTAAAACGGCCTGAGCGGGGTAAACGTGTTGCAGGGAAAGCCCCCTGCCACTAGACTAAGCCGCCTGTTTTTAAGTCTGAGTGCTATACCATGCGCGTTGCTGATTTTTCCTTTGAACTGCCTGAATCCCTGATTGCTCATTATCCGCAAGCCGAGCGCAGCAGCTGTCGTTTGCTGTCTCTGGACGGGCCGACGGGCGCGCTGACGCATGGCACTTTCACCGATTTACTCGACAAGCTCAACCCCGGCGACCTGCTGGTGTTCAATAACACCCGCGTTATCCCGGCTCGTCTGTTTGGCCGTAAAGCCAGCGGCGGGAAAATTGAAGTTCTGGTCGAGCGTATGTTGGATGATAAACGCATTCTGGCACATATTCGCGCTTCTAAAGCGCCAAAACCCGGCGCCGAGCTGCTGCTGGGCGATGATGAAAGCGTACACGCCACCATGGTTGCACGCCACGATGCGCTGTTTGAAGTTGAGTTTAACGACGAACGCGCCGTGCTGGATATCTTAAATAACATCGGCCATATGCCGCTACCGCCGTACATCGACCGACCTGATGAAGAGGCCGACCGCGAGCTTTATCAAACGGTTTATAGCCAGAAGCCGGGTGCCGTTGCCGCGCCAACGGCGGGCCTGCACTTTGACGAGCCGCTGCTGGAAAAGCTGCGTAATAAAGGCATAGATATGGCGTTCGTCACGCTGCACGTTGGCGCTGGGACGTTCCAGCCGGTGCGCGTCGACAGCATTGAAGACCACATCATGCACTCTGAGTATGCCGAAGTGCCTCAGGATGTTGTGGACGCGGTGCTGGCCTGCAAAGCTCGCGGCAACCGCGTTATCGCGGTAGGGACAACGTCGGTACGTTCGCTGGAAAGCGCCGCTCAGGCGTCGAAAAACGATCTGATCGAGCCGTTCTTCGGCGATACCCAAATCTTCATCTACCCGGGCTATCAGTACAAAGTGATCGACGCGCTGGTGACGAATTTCCACCTGCCAGAGTCTACGCTGATTATGCTGGTCTCGGCATTTGCCGGATATAAAAACACAATGCACGCCTACCATGAGGCGGTGAAAGCGGAATATCGCTTCTTTAGCTACGGCGATGCGATGTTTATTACCTGCAATCCGCAGGCGATAAACGAACGCCCGGGGGAGTAATTTCCCCTCACCCTGACCCTCTCCCCAAGGGGGAGAGGGGATAATAAAGGGTCAACCTCTCTCCTGGGGAGAGGGAATAATGCAGGTCTTATTTTCTCCCTCTCCTTTCCAGGGAGAGGGTTGGGGTGAGGGTCAAACCTCCCCAATATTCCGCCGTGAGCCCCGCCCGCGGCGTTCATTTATTCACCAGACTGTTTCTCTGGTGCTGGAGGAAATGTGAAATTTGAATTAGATACCACCGACGGCCGCGCACGCCGCGGTCGCCTGGTCTTTGAACGTGGCACCGTCGAAACCCCGGCCTTCATGCCGGTGGGCACTTACGGCACCGTAAAAGGAATGACGCCGGAAGAAGTTGAAGCCACGGGCGCGCAGATTATCCTGGGCAACACCTTCCATTTATGGCTGCGTCCTGGCCAGGAAATCATGAAGCTGCACGGCGACCTGCATGATTTTATGCAGTGGAAAGGCCCAATCCTCACGGACTCCGGTGGTTTCCAGGTGTTCAGCCTTGGCGACATCCGTAAGATCACCGAAGCGGGCGTACACTTCCGCAACCCGATCAACGGCGATCCGATTTTCCTCGATCCTGAAAAATCCATGGAAATTCAGTACGATCTGGGTTCCGATATCGTGATGATCTTCGACGAATGTACGCCTTACCCGGCGGACTGGGATTATGCGAAGCGCTCCATGGAGATGTCCCTGCGTTGGGCCCAGCGTAGCCGCGATCGCTTTGATTCTCTTGAGAATAAAAATGCGCTGTTCGGTATTATTCAGGGCAGCGTTTACGAAGATTTACGAGATATCTCGGTAAAAGGTCTGGTAGAGATCGGCTTTGATGGCTACGCTGTCGGCGGCCTGGCGGTAGGAGAGCCGAAGGAAGACATGCACCGTATTCTGGAGCACGTCTGCCCGCAAATCCCTGCCGACAAACCACGTTACCTGATGGGCGTAGGTAAACCGGAAGACCTGGTTGAAGGGGTACGCCGCGGTATCGACATGTTCGACTGCGTCATGCCAACTCGTAATGCGCGTAACGGTCACCTGTTCGTGACGGACGGCGTAGTGAAAATCCGCAATGCTAAGCATAAAGATGACACCGCACCGCTCGATGCCGAGTGTGATTGCTATACGTGTCGCAATTATTCACGTGCCTACTTGCATCATCTTGACCGTTGCAACGAAATACTGGGCGCGCGTCTCAATACCATTCATAACCTGCGCTATTACCAGCGTTTAATGGCTGGTTTACGCAAGGCCATTGAAGAGGGTAAATTAGAGCACTTCGTGACGGATTTTTACGAGCGGACAGGTAAGCCGGTTCCACCTTTGAACGTTGATTAATTTAATAATGAGGGAATTTTAATGAGCTTTTTCATTTCTGATGCGGTAGCTGCAACAGGTGCTCCATCGCAGGGTAGCCCGTACTCTTTGATTCTTATGCTGGTGGTGTTCGGTCTGATTTTCTATTTTATGATCCTGCGTCCGCAGCAAAAGCGCACCAAAGAGCATAAAAAACTGATGGACTCCATCTCCAAAGGTGATGAAGTGCTGACCAACGGTGGTCTGGTTGGCCGCGTGACTAAAGTAGCTGAAACTGGCTACATTGCTATCGCGCTGAACGATACCACCGAAGTGGTTATCAAACGTGATTTCGTAGCTGCCGTTCTGCCGAAAGGCACCATGAAGGCGCTGTAATTTTCGTTTTCCCTAAGGGAACTACACGTGTTAAACCGTTATCCTTTGTGGAAGTACATCATGCTGATCGTCGTGCTGGCGATTGGCCTGCTGTATGCGCTTCCCAACCTGTATGGTGAGGATCCGGCCGTTCAATTAACTGGCGTGCGCGGTGCCGCCGCCAGTGAACAAACGCTGATCCAGGTCGAAAACACCTTAAAACAAGAAAAAATCACCGCTAAGTCTGTGGCGCTGGAAGAGGGCGCTATTCTCGCTCGCTTCGACTCTACCGATACCCAGCTGCGTGCGCGTGAAGCGCTGATGAGCGTGCTGGGCGACAACTATGTCGTGGCGCTTAACCTTGCTCCTGCCACTCCTCGCTGGATGTCGACTATCGGTGCGAACCCGATGAAGCTTGGCCTTGACCTGCGCGGTGGCGTTCACTTCCTGATGGAAGTGGATATGGACACAGCGCTTGGCAAACTCCAGGAACAAAATATCGATGGCCTGCGCAGCGATCTGCGTGACAAGGGCATTGCCTACACTAACGTGCGTAAAGCGGACAATTACGGCGTAGACATCGTCTTCCGTGATTCGAGCGCACGCGACTCCGCAAGAGATTACCTCTCCTCTCGTCATCGCGATCTGGTGTTCTCTAACCAGGGTAGCAATACGCTGCGTGCCGTGATGAGCGATGCTCGCCTGAGCGAAGCGCGTGAATACGCGGTACAGCAGAACATCAATATCCTGCGTAACCGTGTGAACCAGCTTGGCGTAGCCGAACCGCTGGTACAGCGTCAGGGTGCTGACCGTATCGTGGTTGAACTGCCGGGTATTCAGGACACCGCTCGCGCGAAAGAAATTCTGGGTGCGACCGCGACGCTGGAATTCCGTCTGGTTAACACGAATGTGGATGCCTCTGCTGCAGCCTCTGGCCGCGTGCCGGGTGACTCCGAAGTGAAGCAGACTCGCGAAGGTCAGCCGGTTGTGCTGTACAAGCGCGTGATTCTGACCGGTGACCACATCACAGACTCCACGTCCAGCATGGATGAATACAACCAGCCACAGGTAAACATTTCCCTGGACAGCGCTGGCGGTAACATCATGTCTAACTTCACAAAGGACAACATCGGTAAGCCGATGGCGACCCTCTTTGTGGAGTACAAGGACAGCGGTAAGAAAGACGCGAATGGCCGTTCTGTTCTGATGAAAGAAGAAGAAGTTATCAACGTGGCGAACATTCAGTCTCGCCTGGGTAACAGCTTCCGCATCACCGGGATCAGCAACCCGAATGAAGCCCGTCAGCTGTCTCTGCTGCTGCGTGCCGGTGCGTTGATCGCGCCAATTCAGATTGTTGAAGAACGTACCATCGGTCCAACGCTGGGTCTGGAAAACATCAAGCAAGGCCTGGAAGCATGTCTGGCGGGTCTGGTGGTGTCCATCATCTTCATGCTGTTCTTCTATAAGAAGTTTGGCCTGATCGCGACCACGGCACTGCTGGCTAACCTGGTGCTGATTGTGGGGATTATGTCTCTGTTGCCGGGCGCAACGCTGACCATGCCGGGTATCGCGGGGATCGTCTTAACCCTTGCGGTTGCGGTGGATGCCAACGTGCTGATCAACGAGCGTATCAAAGAAGAGATCAGCAACGGTCGTACGGTCCAGCAGGCGATTGATGAAGGCTACAAAGGCGCGTTCAGCTCCATTTTTGATGCCAACATCACCACGCTTATCAAAGTTATTATCCTGTATGCCGTAGGCACCGGGGCAATCAAAGGCTTTGCTATCACCACCGGTATTGGTGTCGCAACCTCGATGTTTACCGCAATTGTCGGGACTCGTGCCATTGTGAACCTGTTGTACGGCGGCAAACGCATCAACAAGCTGTCTATCTGAGGAGTGCGTTGTGGCACAGGAATATACTGTTGAACAATTGAACCACGGCCGTAAAGTCCACGACTTTATGCGCTGGGATTACTGGGCCTTTAGTATCTCCGGTATCCTGCTGATCCTTTCCGTCGTCATTATCGGCGTGAAAGGCTTCAACTGGGGTCTGGATTTTACGGGCGGAACGGTAATCGAAATCGGGCTGGAAAAACCAGCCGATCTTGATGCGATGCGTGCTTCCCTGCAGAAAGCAGGCTTTGAAGAGCCGCTGGTGCAGAACTTTGGCAGCAGCCGCGACATCATGGTGCGCATGCCGCCTGCCAAAGGTGAAGCAGGTGGTCAGGTGCTGGGCAGCAAGGTTGTGAGCGTGATTAACGAAGCAACCAACCAGAATGCCGCAGTGAAACGTATTGAGTTTGTTGGCCCGAGCGTCGGTGCCGATTTGGCTCAAAACGGTGCGATGGCGCTGCTGGTGGCGCTGATTTCCATCCTGGTTTACGTCGGTTTCCGCTTTGAGTGGCGCCTGGCAGCCGGTGTGGTTATCTCGCTTGCGCACGACGTGATTATCACGATGGGCGTGCTCTCGCTGTTCCACATCGAGATTGACCTGACTATTGTCGCGTCGTTGATGTCGGTTATTGGCTACTCGCTGAACGACAGCATCGTGGTTTCGGACCGTATTCGTGAAAACTTCCGCAAAATTCGTCGCGGGACGCCTTACGAAATCTTTAACGTCTCCCTGACCCAGACGCTGCACCGTACCTTGATCACCTCAGGCACCACGTTAGTGGTTATCCTGATGCTGTATCTGTTTGGTGGGGCACTGCTGAAAGGCTTCTCCCTGACGATGCTTATCGGTGTGACCGTCGGTACGGCTTCTTCTATCTACGTCGCCTCTGCGCTGGCGTTGAAGCTGGGCATGAAGCGCGAGCACATGCTGCAGCAAAAGGTAGAGAAAGAAGGGGCGGATCAGCCGTCCATTCTGCCGTAATAGCGTTTAGCGTTTGATGAAACCGCAGCCTTCGTGCTGCGGTTTTTTTTCATCCGGTGTTTTTCTCCTGACAGTATGCTGTCAGGAGGGGGTCAGTAGACTCGTGGTTACTGACAACACAGGAGAAAAACAATGAGCACACTCATCAACTGGTTTGAGATCCCCGTTTCCGATATGGAACGTGCGGTCGCTTTTTACCAACGAGTACTGAACGCTGAATTTCGCCGCGAGACGATGGCCGGCGTGGAAAATGCTGTATTTTCGTATGACCAACCTGCCACCGGCGGCGCTTTGGTGAAGGGAGATCGGTTTATCCCCTCAGATAAAGGCGCGGTGATTTACCTGTATACGCCCGATATCACCCTGGCATTGCAGCAGGTAGAAGCGGCGGGAGGCCGTCTGGACTTTGGTCCTCAGGTGCTGCCGTATGATATCGGCACGATTGCGTTAATGATTGATAGTGAGGGGAATCGGGTGGGGTTGCATCAGCCTGTTTAAGCCTCAATACTTAAAAACGCCTGCCGTTTTGGCAGGCTAATTTTTCCCGGAAACCCATGAGCCGAAGAGCCGACCGATTATTTCAGATAGTGCAAATCCTGCGCGGCAGGCGCCTGACAACGGCTGCACAGCTTGCCGAACGGCTGGAAGTCTCAGGGCGAACTATCTACCGAGACATTCAGGATCTCTCTCTATCCGGCGTGCCGATCGAGGGGGAGGCGGGCTGCGGCTATCGCCTGCTCGCCGGGTACGATCTTCCTCCGCTGATGCTGACGACAGGAGAGGTGGAGGCGGTGATTGCGGCGTTAAGAATGGTGCAAACCTGGAGCGGAGAATCGCTGGCCAAATCTGCCGAGTCCGTGCATGAAAAACTCCTCGCAGTGCTCACTCCGGAAAAGCGCCGGGTTGCCGAACGCAGTCGTATCATTTCGCCTAATTTTAATAAATTCCCGCAGGTGAAAGCCCGATTCGATCTGCTTCATGCCGCCATCGACAAATGCCAGATTGTTCATCTGCTGTACGAAGATGAAAAAGGGGAATTGACGGAGCGGGATATCCACCCACTGGGGCTGTCATTTTGGGGAGAGGTCTGGCTGCTGGTGGCCTGGTGCGAGGCACGGAATGATTATCGTAGCTTCAGGCTGGATCGCTGTCGGGATATTCATTTAACCGGGAATGTGTTTCAGGAGCGCCACGATCGTTCTCTGCAGGCTTTTATTACCCTTCAAAGGGCTAAAGGTTACCTGCCTGAGAAATAAAAAACCGGCCAGCGGGCCGGTTTTTTACAGGTGGTGGCGATTAGAAGTTGTAACCTACCACGAAGTAGCCACCCCAGCCGGTTGCGCGAACGGTTTCAGTCATCCAGTTCAGCTGGGTGCCGTCGTTCCACTGGCCGCCGTTATGGAAGTAACGGGCAACGATTGAGTAATGCAAGTGATCATAGTTCAGCGACAGGATGTGGCTGGAAGCGATGGAGTTGCTGGTACGCTGCTTCAGACCGTTAGTGCCGTAGTCGCTGTCTTTGCCCAGATCTGAACCCCAGTCAAAGTTGGTGAAACCGATATAGCTCAGGTTACCGCCCCACAGGGAAGTAATCGGCACGAAGTATTTCACCTTGAAGCGGTAGCCATCCCACTCGTTTTCGTTGGTCGCTTTATAGTTCTGCCACTGGTACTTGGCATACACGTTCAGGGACAGACTCATCGGCAGGCCGGTATCGATGTCGGTACCCAGACCCATGTACCAGGTGCTTTGGCGACCCGTTGCGTTGCGGCCCATGTCGTAAATGTAGTTGTTCGCGAAGTACCACTCTTTGAACGGACCAAAGCTCAGATCGGTCCCGGTCAGCTTATCGATGGAGAAGCGAGGTTCGATTTCCATAAACAGTGGGGAACCGTGGTTCCAGATGCCTTTCGCCTGGGTGTTACCGCCGAAGAAGACTGGCGCATCCATATAGCCGTAGAAATCGAACCAGTCTTTTTTGGCGAACGCTTCGTATTCCAGGTAGGTATCGTTACGCAGCTGCGGCCCGAAACGGGTGTGGTAGCTGCCGACAACGTTAACGCTCTGGTGCCACCAGTCGGAGAGGTATTCGCTGTTTTTTGCTTCTTCTGCGCTGGCAGAGAAAGAGCTGGAAAGCGCCAGAACGGTGCCGGCTGCCAGAATAATTTTTTTCATATTTTTAGCCACTGTTTACGTAATTTTGGTGCGATGCGGATGTGAGATGTCATCCCTGGCCGCCGGTCT
This sequence comes from Cedecea neteri NBRC 105707 = ATCC 33855, assembly GCF_001571265.1. Taxonomy (GTDB): domain Bacteria; phylum Pseudomonadota; class Gammaproteobacteria; order Enterobacterales; family Enterobacteriaceae; genus Cedecea; species Cedecea neteri. The sequence continues at coordinate 15,789 of NZ_BCTL01000020.1, forward strand.
CAGGGGAAGGACCATTGCAGCGCGACTATTATAGAAATCCCTGCTCACAAAAATATGTTCTATTTCACATTCTTCTCATATGCGTAATCGATTGCGTTCACGTTTGCGCACATTAAAAACGGCGTGATTGTACCTGCTTCGTCAAATTACGCAAACGTATGCCGGGTTGTTACATCTAAGTGTGACGCGGATCACGATAAAGACAGGGTGATAATAGGGGTTTTGCTTCACATATTGTGCGAGGCGTGTGAAAGAGTGTGACAAGCTCCCTCGCCTGGCAAGGGAGTTAAAGGCTATTGCGCTGGCGCTGGCCGTGCGGCAGAAACCGGCTGAATATCGTGTACCCGTACAAATCCTAATTGATCGGGCGTGATGCCGGACAGGCGCAGCGGAATCGACACATCGCTGGGGGCAAGGATGCTGGCCGGGGCGTCTATTTGCTGAGTCTGCACGTTAACTTCCTGGAAGCTGTCGGTGGTGCCCTGGATCTGCCCCCATTCTACTTTACCGCTGAATGCCGGCAGCGGATCGTTAGACTCCCCCTGAATCAGCAGGGTGGCACGGGTCCCGTTGGCTTCGGCCGCAATGTTGGTCAACGACATTTTCAGGTTACCAATCTGACTGTTAAGACGCGCGGCCGTGTTTGAACCTGGCAGCAGGTAAACGCCGCTAGTGGACTTCGCGTTCAGGGCATTTTGCTGAGTAAGCTTTACCGTTTGCTGGCTAAGTTTGGTCATTTCCTGATTTAACGAACCAATTTGACTGCGCATCTGACGCATTTCAGTTTGCTGGGCGCAAGCGGTCAGGCTCATCAGACTTGAAACCAGGATGATTCTTAAGTAAGTCTTTGTCATGGTTAGTTTTTCCTTGTTAAGGTTCGCTGATTTAAGCGTAGTTCTTCGTGCTTGAAAAGTCATATTTGATGTCGCGAGGTCGGTGCTGTCTTTGTACTCCCGCAACTTCGCGGTAAACTATTGTTCATCTTTATAATCCCAGCAGGAAACGCTATGCATTGCCCATTCTGTTTCGCCGTGGACACCAAAGTTATCGACTCTCGCCTGGTGGGGGAAGGTTCTTCCGTTCGTCGTCGGCGCCAGTGCCTGGTTTGTCACGAGCGCTTCACGACTTTCGAGGTTGCGGAGCTGGTGATGCCGAGAGTTGTGAAGAGCAATGAGGTACGCGAGCCGTTTAACGAAGACAAACTGCGCAGCGGTATCCTGAAAGCGTTGGAAAAACGTCCGGTCAACTCTGACGACGTGGAAATGGCCATCAGCCATATTAAGTCGCACCTTCGAGCAACTGGCGAACGTGAAGTCCCGAGTAAACTCATTGGCAACCTGGTGATGGAGCAGCTCAAAAAGCTGGATAAAGTCGCCTATATTCGCTTCGCTTCGGTCTACCGTAGCTTTGAAGATATCAAAGAGTTTGGTGAAGAAATCGCCCGTTTACAGGATTAATGCCGATGTCCCTTGATGAACAGTTTATGGCTCGTGCGCTGGAGCTGGCTAAGCGCGGGCGTTTTACTACTGCACCGAACCCGAATGTCGGCTGTGTGATTGTCAAAGACGGCAAGATTGTGGGCGAAGGGTTCCACTTTCGCGCCGGTGAACCTCATGCAGAAGTTCACGCTTTACGTATGGCAGGCGAGGATGCCCGGGGCGCAACGGCTTATGTCACGCTAGAACCTTGCAGCCACCATGGCCGCACGCCACCGTGCTGCGATGCTTTAATTGCCGCAGGCGTATCTCGCGTTGTTGCCGCCATGCAGGATCCCAATCCGCAGGTTGCCGGACGAGGCCTCTATCGTCTGCAGCAGGCGGGTATCGAAGTCAGCCACGGCTTAATGATGAACGAGGCCGAAGCGTTGAACCGTGGGTTCCTCAAGCGTATGCGCACCGGTTTTCCGTTTATCCAGCTTAAACTCGGCGCCTCGCTGGATGGCCGTACCGCAATGGCGAGCGGTGAGAGTAAGTGGATTACTTCTCCACAAGCGCGTCGCGACGTTCAACGCCAGCGTGCACAAAGTGCCGCTATTCTCTCAAGCAGCGCAACCGTGCTGGCAGATAATCCGTCATTAACGGTTCGCTGGGATGAACTGGATAGCGCCAGCCAGGCCATCTATGCTCAACAGGATTTGCGTCAGCCGATTCGTATTGTAGTTGACCGCCAAAACCTCGTGACACCGCAGCATCAAATTGTCGCTAACCCAGGTCAAACCTGGCTTGCCCGCAGCCATGCCGATGAGCAAAACTGGCAAGAAGGCGTTGAGCAACTGCTGGTGCCTGAACATAACGGCCATCTTGATTTGGTGGTGCTAATGATGCAGCTTGGCAAACGCCAGGTGAATTCTGTCTGGGTGGAGGCAGGGGCGACACTTGCCGGCGCCCTATTGCAGGCAGGCCTGGTGGATGAGCTTATTGTCTACGTCGCGCCAAAATTATTAGGCAATGATGCCCGCGGATTGTGCGAGCTTCCTGGCCTTGAAAAACTTGCTGATGTGCCGGAGTTCAGCTTTAGCGAAGTCCGCCAGGTCGGCCCTGATTTGTGCCTGCATTTGACGCCCATTTACGGACGCCAGTAAAACGTAAGCAGTCACGAAAAGATTATGATAAAATCCGCCCCCCTGCGGGGCTAAACAGAACCCGTAAAGGAAGATTATGAACATTATTGAAGCTGCCGTTGCTACTCCTGACGCTCGCGTCGCCATCACCATCGCGCGTTTTAACAACTTCATCAATGACAGCCTGCTGGAAGGTGCTATCGACGCCCTGAAACGTATCGGCCAGGTGAAAGACGAAAACATCACCGTCGTTTGGGTGCCGGGCGCTTACGAGCTGCCGCTGGCCGCTGATGCGCTGGCGAAAACCGGTAAATACGATGCCGTTATCGCGCTGGGAACCGTGATTCGCGGAGGCACTGCACACTTCGAATACGTTGCCGGCGGTGCCAGCAACGGTCTGTTAAGCGTAGGCCAGGACAACGGCATTCCCGTTGCCTTCGGCGTGCTGACCACTGAAAGCATTGAACAAGCCATCGAACGTGCTGGCACCAAAGCCGGTAACAAAGGTGCAGAAGCTGCACTGACCGCGCTTGAAATGATTAATGTATTGAAAGCCATCAAGGCCTGATTTTTTGTAAGGGGAAATCCGTGAAACCTGCTGCTCGTCGCCGCGCCCGTGAGTGTGCCGTCCAGGCGCTCTACTCCTGGCAGTTGTCTAAAAACGACATCGCTGATGTCGAATACCAGTTCCTGGCGGAACAGGACGTCAAAGACGTTGACGTTGTCTATTTCCGCGAGCTGCTGAGCGGCGTGGCTACTAACAGCGCGTATCTGGATGGGCTGATGAAGCCTTACCTGTCCCGTCTGCTGGAAGAGCTGGGTCAGGTGGAAAAAGCGGTACTGCGCATTGCGCTGTTTGAACTATCCAAACGTGACGATGTGCCGTACAAAGTGGCCATCAACGAAGCGATTGAGCTGGCGAAAACCTTCGGTGCCGAAGACAGCCACAAGTTCGTTAACGGCGTTCTCGACAAAGCCGCTCCAGCTATCCGTCCCCACAAGAAGTAATCTCCTGGCCGGGTTTTCCCGGCCTTCTTTTTTCTGCAACTGACATTCCTGAGGTATCACGCATGGCATGCGGTGAGTTTTCCCTGATTGCCCGTTACTTCGATCGCGTAACAAGTTCTCGTCGTGATGTGGAAGCCGGTATTGGCGACGACTGTGCGTTGCTGTCGGTACCCGAAAAACAACTGCTGGCGATCAGCACCGATACGCTGGTCAGCGGCAATCACTTCCTGCCGGATATCGATCCGCGCGATTTGGGCTACAAAGCACTGGCGGTGAATTTAAGCGATCTGGCCGCAATGGGCGCAGATCCGGCCTGGCTTACGCTTGCAATAACACTCCCTGAAGTGGATGAAGCGTGGCTGGAGGCATTCAGCGACAGTTTGTTCGAGCAGCTGGATTATTACGATATGCAGCTGATTGGCGGCGACACAACCCGTGGCCCACTTTCCTTGACGTTGGGCATTCACGGCATGATCCCTGCTGGACGGGCGCTCAAGCGCAGCGGTGCGAAGGCCGGAGACTGGATTTATGTCACCGGCACGCCGGGTGACAGCGCGGCTGGCCTGGCAATTTTGCAGCAACGTCTGCAGGTTGCGAATGCGCAGCATGCTGATTATCTGCTCAAGCGACATTTGCGCCCAACGCCGCGTGTTTTGCACGGCCAGGCGCTGCGAGATCTGGCTAACAGCGCTATCGATCTGTCAGACGGCTTGATTTCCGATCTCGGCCATATCCTGAAGGCCAGCGACTGCGGGGCTCGTATCGATCTCGATTTGCTGCCGTATTCCGAAGCGTTGCGCGAGCATGTCGAACCAGAGCAGGCCCTGAAATGGGCGATGTCCGGCGGCGAAGACTATGAGCTGTGCTTTACCGTGCCGGAGCTAAACCGTGGCGCGCTGGAAGTGGCTATCGGCAATCTGGGCGTGCCTTATACCTGCATTGGGCAGATTGTTTCTGCGTCTGAAGGGCTGCAGTTTACCCGCGAAGGGAAGCCGGTGACGCTTGAGATGAAGGGTTACGACCACTTTTCGTAATGGATGGTCATGACCCTCACCCAACCCTCTCCCTAAAAGGGAGAGGGAGCAAAACCCCAGCTGATAACGTTGACCAGCAAGGGGAGGGCATTATTTATATCCCGCCACGGGATGGCGCTGATAAAGCGTCTCCAGCTCGGCAATCTCCTGCGGTTTCAGCGTTAAATCTACGGCACCCAGTAAATCATCCAGCTGTTCCTGCCTTGATGGGCCGATAACAGGCGCGGCGATACCCGGTTTGCTGAGCAGCCATGCCAGCGCGACCTGCGCGCGTGAAGCGCCTTTATCGGCCGCGACGTTTGCCAGCCGTTCAGCGATAAGCGCGTCGTTTTCGTTATTCGTCTGGTACAGCGATTTCCCAACTTCATCTGAGACAGATCTTGCCGTGGTATCTCCCCACGGACGAGTCAGCTTGCCGCGCGCGAGCGGGCTCCAGGGGATCACCGCAATTTTTTCTTTGTAGCACAGCGGCAGCATTTCCAGCTCTTCTTCGCGGTAAATCAGGTTGTAATGATCCTGCATGCTAACAAAGCGCGCCCAGCCTGCCTGAGACTGCAAAGCCAGGGCCTGTGCGAACTGATCGCTGCGCATTGAAGAGGCGCCGATGTAGCGTGCTTTACCGGCCTTAACCACATCGTTAAGCGCCTCAAGCGTCTCTTCAATGGGCGTATCGTAGTCCCAGCGGTGGATTTGCAGCAGATCGACATAGTCGGTGCCGAGGCGTTTCAGGCTGTCGTCAATCGAACGCAGGATCTGTGGACGGGAAAGGCCCTGAGGCAAATCGCCAACTTTGTTGTAAACCTTCGTGGCAACCACAACGTCCTGGCGGCGGGCAAAATCGCGCAGCGCGCGACCCAAAATCTCTTCGCTGCTGCCGTCGGAGTAATTATTCGAGGTATCGAAGAAGTTAATCCCTTTATCCAGCGCGTGGCGGATAATTTCCCGGCTGCTCTCTTCGGGGAGCGTCCATGCGTGGCTGCCGCGATCGGGTTCGCCAAAGGTCATGCAGCCGAGGCAAAGACGAGAAACCTTAAGGTCGGTGGTGCCTAACGGGGTGTATTGCACGATGTCGCTCCTGCTTATGTTGTAGGGTTATCCTAAAAGCATAGCAGGCCGTACACGTCATACTTCAAACCACAGCGGTGTTGGCGGCGCTCTCATACCCGAATCACTTACCTGAGTAAGCTCATCGGGATATGTTCACTTGCCGTCGTGCTGTGGATTGAATTATTTAGTGTACGGATGAAGTTAACTTACCCAGCTCCGAATCTTAGCTTCGATCCCGGTGGCATCGAGGCCAATCGCGGCGCGTGCTTCTTCCTGGGTGCCCTGAGGAATGAAGAAATCAGGCAGGCCGAGGTTGAGTACGGGAACTGGTTTACGGTGCGCCATCAGCACTTCGTTCACGCCGCTGCCAGCCCCGCCCATAATGGCGTTTTCTTCAATCGTTACCAGTGAATCGTGGCCTGCAGCAAGCTCCAGAATCAGGGCTTCATCCAGCGGCTTAACAAAACGCATATCGACAAGCGTGGCGTTCAGCGCTTCGGCGGCGGCGGCGGCTTCAGGCAGCAAAGTCCCAAAGTTCAGCAGCGCAATTTTTTCGCCTTCGCGTTTCACTATCCCTTTACCAATCGGCAGTTCAGAAAGCGGTATCAGCTCTGCGCCGGTACCCGTGCCACGTGGATAGCGTACGGCGCTTGGGCCTGCGCTGTAGTGGTAGCCGGTATGCAGCATCAGGCGGCATTCGTTTTCATCGCTCGGGGTCATGATAACCATGTCCGGGATGCAGCGCAGGAAGGAGATATCAAAGGCGCCCTGGTGCGTCTGGCCGTCAGCGCCAACAATCCCGGCGCGGTCGATGGCAAACATCACCGGCAGCTTTTGAATGGCCACGTCGTGAATCACCTGGTCGTAAGCGCGCTGGAGGAAGGTGGAGTAAATAGCGACAACCGGCTTGTAGCCGCCGATCGCCAGGCCCGCCGCGAAGGTCACCGCGTGCTGCTCGGCAATCGCCACGTCAAAATACTGGGAAGGATACTGACGCGAAAACTCCACCATGCCGGAGCCTTCACGCATGGCCGGGGTGATGGCCATCAGCTTGTCATCGTGGGCTGCGGTTTCGCACAGCCAGTTGCCAAAAATCTTCGAGTAGCTCGGCAGGCCACCGGTGCTTTTCGGCAGCGTTCCGCTCTGAGGATCGAACTTCGGCACCGCGTGGAAACTGATCGGATCTTTTTCGGCTGGCGCGTAGCCACGCCCTTTTTTGGTCATGATATGCAGGAACTGCGGGCCTTTCAGGCTGCGCATGTTCTTCAGCGTATTCACCAGGCCAATCACATCATGGCCATCTATTGGGCCGATGTAATTAAAGCCGAGTTCTTCAAACAGCGTACCCGGCACGACCATGCCTTTGATATGTTCTTCGGTGCGCTTCAGCAGCTCTTTAATCGGTGGTACGCCGGAGAAGACCTTCTTGCCGCCTTCGCGCAGTGTCGAATAAAGCTTGCCGGAAAGCAGCTGCGCCAGATGGTTGTTCAGCGCGCCTACGTTCTCGGAAATCGACATCTCGTTATCGTTAAGCACGACCAGCATGTCCGGGCGAATATCGCCCGCGTGGTTCATCGCCTCGAAGGCCATACCGGCGGTGATTGCGCCGTCGCCGATCACGCAGACGGTTTTACGGTCTTTCCCTTCCTTTTCTGCAGCAACGGCGATCCCGATGCCTGCGCTAATGGAGGTGGAAGAGTGGCCCACGCTCAGCACGTCGTACTCGCTTTCCGCGCGCCACGGGAACGGATGCAGGCCACCTTTCTGGCGAATGGTGCCAATCTTATCGCGGCGGCCGGTCAGAATTTTGTGTGGGTAGGCCTGGTGGCCTACGTCCCAGATGAGTTGATCAAACGGCGTGTTATAGACATAGTGCAGCGCCACGGTCAGTTCGACCGTGCCGAGGCCGGAGGCAAAGTGCCCGCTGGAGCGGCTTACGCTGTCGAGCAGATAACGGCGCAGCTCATCGCAAAGCTTAGGTAAGCTCTCTTTAGGCAGCACTCGCAGATCCGGGCTGGCATCCACCAGAGCGAGGGTCGGGTATTTGGCGATATCAAAACTCATCAGAAATCTAAACTCATCGTTGTTATACGTTATTTATCACGGTGGATAATGTAGTTGGCTAACGCTTCCAGTGCCGCCGTGTCCAGCGACAACTCAGCAAGCTCGGCCAGAGCCTGCAGTGCTTCCTGATAAAGATCCTGCGCTTTTGCCTGCGCCTGTTCAAGCCCCAGCAGCGCCGGATAGGTACTTTTGCCCAACTGCTGGTCGGCGCCCTGGCGTTTGCCCAGGGTGGCTGTATCGCCGATCACGTCCAGAATGTCATCCTGAACCTGGAAAGCGAGGCCGATGCTTGCGGCATAGCGATCCAGAATCGGCAGGGCTTTCCGGCCTGCTTCACCGGCACTCAGCGCACCCAGGCGAACGGCGGCGCGAATCAATGCCCCGGTTTTATGGCGGTGAATACGCTCCAGGGAAGCCAGGTCTACTTGCTTGCCTTCGGCTTCTAAATCCAGCGCCTGGCCGCCACACATCCCGGCAACGCCGCTGGCGGTTGCCAGTTCTGAAACCATGGCTAAGCGATCGGCAATCTCAACGCCCGGCATTGGCGCATCACTCAGTATAGAAAATGCCAGCGTTTGCAGGGCATCGCCAGCCAGAATGGCGTTCTCTTCGCCAAATTTAATGTGGCAGGTTGGCTGACCGCGACGTAAATCATCGTTGTCCATCGCCGGTAAATCATCGTGGATCAGGGAGTAAGCGTGAATACATTCCACGGCAGCGGCTGGTGCATCCAGCGCTTCGTCCGCTACGCCAAACATTTCGCCGGTGGCGTACACCAGGAATGGACGCAGGCGCTTGCCGCCCAATAGTGCGCCATAGTGCATCGCTTCAACCAGTGGACTGTTCTGAAACGGCAGTGGCGCCAGAAAACGCGCAATAGCGTCGTTAACCCGCACAACATGGGCCTGAAGCTGTTGATTAAAATCCATATTACTCGGCGTCCGGGCTAAAGGGAGTCAGAGGGGCGTCTTCGCTGTCGCTCAGTAAGATCTGTACGCGCTGCTCTGCCTGCTGGAGTTTCACTTGCCCCTGGCGAGCCAGCTGCACGCCGCGCTCAAATTCGTTTAACGCCTCTTCAAGGGCGAGATCGCCGCTTTCCAGACGAGTAACTATTTGTTCCAGTTCGACCAGTGCGGTTTCGAAGCTGGCCGGAGATTCGGTTTTTTTCGGCATGGTGAATGTCTGACTCTGTTTTTATTCGACGCCGACATGGTAGCGGAGTCAATGTGATTATCAAGCAGGCTCGTGCAAGTCGGTTAAGGTGCGCAGTCTTTGTGGGATGGTGGTATACTTCCGCGCCTCGGATGCAGGTGGCATTACGCCGCTGCAAGTACTTCTTTTTATGCCCGCGTGCTGCGCAGTCAGCCCGGCTGACTAAACGAACCCTTACCGCCATGAAGTTTATCATTAAATTGTTCCCGGAAATCACCATCAAGAGCCAATCTGTGCGCATTCGCTTTATTAAGATGCTCACCGGGAATATTCGTAACGTTTTAAAACACTACGATGAGAGCCTGGCGGTTGTTCGCCACTGGGACAACATTGAAGTTCGCGCCAAAGATGAAAACCAGCGTATCACCATTCGTGAAGCGCTGACCCGCATTCCGGGTATCCACCACATTCTTGAAGTTGAAGATGTGCCGTACACCGACATGCACAATATCTTTGAGCAGGCGCTGGAACTGTACCGCGACAAGCTGGAAGGCAAAAGCTTCTGCGTGCGCGTCAAACGCCGTGGGAAACATGAATTTAGCTCCATTGAAGTTGAGCGCTACGTTGGCGGCGGCCTGAATCAGCACATCGAATCCGCGCGCGTTAAGCTCAACGATCCGGACGTGACGGTTAACCTTGAGATCGAAAACGATCGCCTGCTGCTGGTTAAAGGCCGCTATGAAGGCATCGGCGGTTTCCCTATCGGAACTCAGGAAGACGTACTGTCGCTGATTTCCGGTGGTTTTGACTCCGGCGTTTCCAGCTATATGCTGATGCGCCGCGGCTGCCGCGTGCATTACTGCTTCTTTAACCTTGGCGGTGCCGCGCACGAAATCGGCGTTAAGCAGGTGGCTCACTACCTGTGGAACCGCTTCGGCAGCTCTCACCGCGTGCGCTTCGTCGCGATCAACTTTGAGCCAGTGGTCGGCGAGATCCTCGAGAAAGTGGAAGATGGCCAGATGGGCGTGGTGCTGAAACGTATGTTTGTGCGTGCCGCCTCCCAGGTTGCCGAGCGCTATGGCGTTCAGGCTCTGGTGACCGGCGAAGCGTTAGGCCAGGTGTCCAGCCAGACGCTGACCAACCTGCGCCTGATCGATAACGTTTCCGATACGCTGATTCTGCGTCCGCTGATCTCTCACGATAAAGAGCACATCATCGATCTGGCGCGCGAAATCGGTACCGCGGATTTTGCCCGCACCATGCCGGAGTACTGTGGCGTAATCTCGAAAAGCCCAACCGTAAAAGCGGTGAAGGCGAAGATTGAAGAAGAAGAGCAGAAGTTCGACTTCTCTATTCTGGATCGCGTGGTTGCGGAAGCGACCAATATCGATATTCGCGATATTGCGACCCAGACCCAGCAGGAAGTGGTGGAAGTCGAAACGGTTAAAGCGTTTGGGCCAAACGAAGTGCTGCTGGACATCCGTTCTAACGACGAAGTGGACGAGAAACCTTTTATGCAGGAAGGCGTTGAGGTTGTGGCGCTGCCGTTCTACAAGCTGAGCACTAAGTTTGGCGATCTCGACCAGAGCAAAACCTACCTCCTGTGGTGTGAGCGTGGCGTGATGAGCCGCCTGCAGGCGCTGTACCTGAGCGAGCAGGGCTTTAAGAATATTAAGGTGTACCGCCCGTAAAGGACTGACCCTCACCCCGGCCCTCTCCCTAAAAGGGAGAGGAACACCGTTCTGGTTCCCTCGCCCCTTTGGGGAGAGGGTTAGGGTGAGGGGCTATTACTGATAATCCCTGAAGCTATAAATCCCTGCCGCCAGCACCAGCTGCTGCGACACTTCATGAGCCTTCTCGCGGCTCACCAGCAGGTCGATAATCTTCAACGCAAAATCAATCGCGGTTCCCGGCCCCTGGCTGGTGAGCAGATTAACTCGTGGGTCCCAGACAACGCGTTTGTCCTGCCATTGTCCTTCGGGAATCGTGTCCTTCAGGCCTGGAAAACCGGTCATGTTGCCTATCGGGAACAGCTCGTGCGGGACCAGCACCGTCCCGGCAGCCGCGCAAATCGCCGCCACAATACGGCCAGATAGATGAAACTGACGCACGGTCTCAACCAACAGCGGGCTATCGCGGAAGCATTCGGCACCTTTCAGGCCGCCGGGGAGCACCACGATGTCGAAGTCTCCATCGGCCACTTCAACCAGAGGCGCATCCGCCAGTAATTTCACGCCGCGTGAGCAAACAATTTTCAGGTCGCCGTCGGGGGCTACGCTTGCCGTCGTCACCTTGATTCCGGCGCGAACCAGCAGGTCAATAGTGGTGACCGCTTCGGTCTCTTCAGTGCCAGGTGCCAGGCAGACCAGCGCTTGTGCGCTCATATTCATTCTCCTTACGTTTAACCTGCTCATAGAGGCGGGCATTCACCGGCACAGGGACGCCGTGAGCTCTCGCTCTGCGCAGCAGATAGCCGGTGATATAGTCAATTTCCGTGTGGCGCTCCAGGCGGATGTCCTGCAGCATCGATGAGGTGTTTTCTGCCGTGCTTTCAATGACCTGCCCGACATAATCTAACAGGCTTTCGGGCGAGGTATGGTGGCCCTCACGCGTCATTACCTGCGCGACTTCTTCACAAATGCTGGCAATTTCTTCTGCGTGGTTTTTCAGTTCGCCGTTAGAACAGTCGTACAGCGCGGTCAGTGGGTTAATTACGCAGTTTACCGCAAGTTTGTTCCAGCTCGCCGGCTGGATATTATTGTGCCATGCGACGTCCGGCAGCGCGGCATGCAGCATATCTGCAAGGTAGCTGTAGTCGCTGGCTTTAGCGTTACCTGGGCCGATGTGGGTGATGCCGGAAGCGACGTGAACAATCACATTCCCGTCTCTTTTTGCCGCCTGAGTGGTTAACCCGAGCAACAACGGTTGGGGCAGCCCGCTTAGCTCATCCAGCGTTCCCATCCCGTTATGCAGCAGCAATATCGGGCAGCTTGAAGGTAGCTGGGTGGCAAGCGTGCGCACGGCATCGGAAACCTGCCACGCCTTAAGCGTCACTAACAGGAGATCGCTGGTCGCGAGAAATTCGGGATCGTTAGCCGTGAAGGACTCGTTAAAGACGCTGCCATCGGTGTGATCGAGCAGATTGACGTGGCAATACGGCTGCGGCACACGCAGCCAGCCCTGAAGCTCATGCCCTTGCTTGTGAAGTGCGGTCAACCAGAGCTGACCCAGCGCACCGCAACCCAGCACGGTAATTTTCATTATTGCCTCCCCATTCGCTCACTACGCGAATGCTAAACTTACTTTCTATTATAGCGTTATCGGCTTTCCGGCTCTTTAACAGGTTGTTTTGCGCAGCCCAGCGGGTATTATGCAACGCAAACCAGAGAGGGAGAAAACACATGCCATCTTTTGATATCGTTTCTGAAATCGACCTGCAGGAAGTGAACAACGCGGTAGAGAACGCCGAGCGCGAGCTGGCGACCCGTTTTGACTTCCGTAACGTGCCGGCGAGCTTTGAGCTGAATGAAAAAAATCAGACCATTAAAGTCGCCAGCGAATCTGACTTCCAGGTAAACCAGCTGCTGGACATCCTGCGCGCCAAGCTGCTGAAGCGCGGCATCGAAGGCAGCTCTATTGATGTGCCTGAGGAGTTTGTTCACAGCGGCAAAACCTGGAGCGTGGAAGCTAAGCTGAAACAGGGTATTGAAGCAAGCGTTGCTAAGAAAATCATTAAGCTGATTAAAGACAGCAAGCTAAAGGTTCAGACCCAGATCCAGGGCGAAGAGATCCGCGTGACGGGTAAAGCTCGCGATGATTTACAGGCCGTGATGGCGCTGATTCGTGGCGGTAATCTGGGGCAGCCGTTCCAGTTTAAGAACTTCCGCGACTGACGATTTGAGGGGCGTTTACGCCCCTTTCACCACCTGCTCAATTTCATATCTGTTCGTCAGCTTGCTGTCGATTTTCACATACGCGCTGCGTTCTTCCGGAATGATGTTCGCTTCGCTAACGCCTGGCTGAGCCAGCAGTCTTTCCCGTAAATTCTCGTCATTCACGCTGCTTTCCGGTAGCTCAATACGCAGGCTACTGACGTACGGCGGCTCCTGCATTGTCCAACTGACGAATAGCCAGACCATTGCGAGCACCGCGCCCGCCAGGAAGACGGTTTGTGAATCAAACAGCCCGTTAAGCCAGCCGCCGAGCGACCCGCCGATAGCCACGCCGATAAACTGGCTGGTGGAGTAGATACCCATTGCGGTGCCTTTGTAGCCCGCCGGGGATTCTTTGCTGATAAGCGAGGGCAGAATGGCTTCCATCAGGTTAAATGCCAGGAAGAACAGCTGCACGCCAATCACCAAATCCCAGAAATGCGGGCCGGCGCCCCAAAGCACGATCTCGGCAATTAGCAGGACCGCTACGCAGCCAACAAACACGTGCTTCATGCGGCGTTTAACTTCGGCATAGATGATAAACGGCACCACCGAAACAAACGAAATCAGCATGGTGCAAAGGTACACTTTCCAGTGCTGAGCTGCTGGGAAACCGGCCTGCTCAAGCTGGCCCGGCAGGGCGACAAAGGTGGACATCAGCATGATATGCAGGCACATGATGCCGAAATTCAGCTTCAGCAGCTTCGGCTCCATCATCACTTTGCGGAAGCAGCCTTTGACCATCCCCGACTCGCGGTTTAGCACGTGCGTTTCGGTATTCGGGACCAGCCAAATCGTAATCAGAATGCCGCAGGTGGCTAAGACGGCAATCATCCAGAACAGCGCCTGCAGGCCAAGCGCCTGAGTAATTATCGGGCCGAGCACCATCGCGATAGCGAACGTCACGCCGAAGCTGACGCCGATAAAAGCCATCGCTTTGGTGCGGTTCTGTTCACGTGTTAGATCGGAGAGTAACGCCATGACAGCGGCGGCGATTGCGCCAGAGCCCTGCAGCGCACGGCCTAAAATTACGCCCCAAATGGAGTCGCTTAGGGCGGCAATAACGCTGCCGAGCACAAAGATAGCCAGCCCACCGACGATCAGCGGCTTGCGGCCAATACGGTCAGAAAGCAGGCCAAACGGGATCTGGAAGACGGCCTGCGCGAGGCCATAGATGCCAATAGCAAGGCCAATCAGCGCTTCACTTGCGCCCTGCAGCGCCATACCCCAGGTGGTAAGAACCGGCAGTACCATAAACATGCCCAGCATGCGCAGGGAAAAGACGGTGCCTAAACCCCACGTCGCACGCAGCTCGACGGGCGTCATTTTGTAATCGTTCATTACCACCTCAGATAAAAAGTCGGCCTTAGTGTAGTGCGAGGGCAGGGGAGGGTAAATCGTTAGTTATTTAACAGATATTACAGGGCGGGTGCTTTGATGATACTGATAAAAAAGGGCACCGAGGTGCCCTTTTATGCTTTTCGCGACTTACCAGACGTAAGTCAGCAGATTATGTGAGTCTGGCACCATAAAATCGACCGACATCATGACGCTCAACGAGGTAATGGCCACGATAGAGAAGATGAACAGCTTGCGCGCCCAAACTTTATCGTCTTCCACTTTATAGCCCCGCAGCGCCATGCCCAGCCACCAGACGCTGACCGCCGCGGCGACGATCAGGTATTTGTATCCGGCATAACCGCCCAGAGAAAGCATCAACGTTGCCACCGCAAAAGCGATGATGTACAGCGTTATATGGTTCTTGGCGACGGAAATGCCTTTTACCACCGGCAGAACCGGGATGTTGGCGGCCTGGTAATCTTTAAAGCGGAAGATGGCAATCGCGTAGGAGTGCGGCATCTGCCACAGGCTAAAGATAGCCAGCAGGATAGCGGCGCCGGTGTCGAACTCGTTGGTCACGGCGCAGTAGCCGATAACCGGAGGAGCCGCGCCGGACAGGCTGCCGATGAGCGTGCCGTAGACCGAGTGGCGTTTCATGTAGAGGCTATACACCCCGACATACACCACGAAGCCCATTACGGCCAGCCACATCGCCAGCGGGTTAGCACCAAACCACAGCAGCATGAAGCCAGCAATACCCAACACGGTGGCGTACACCAGCGAAATTTTCGGTGAAATCAGGCCCTTAACCAGCACCCGATTCTTCGTTCTCTCCATCTTCTGGTCGATATCGCGGTCGATAAAGTTGTTATAGACACAACCCGATGCGACCACCAGTGATACGCCAACCAGCGTATAGAGGAACAGTGGGTAATTAATGCTGCCCTTCGAGGCCAGTAAAAATCCCCCAATGACAGAAATTAAATTACCGAAAATAATTCCTGGTTTCGTTACTTGCAGGTATTGCTTAATCATACATGCCGCTCTTAGTGAACCATCATGTTCAGGTTGAGGTTCCACATAATCCAGATCGAGCCGACCACCAGAATGGCAATAATCAGCACCGTAAAGGCAAAGGCCACCAGGTTCCAGCGCTCACTCGAAGAGGTGTTCAGATGCAGGAAGCACACAAGGTGCACCAGAATCTGGACAACTGCAGTCACCAGGATCACGGCAAGCATAGTGCCGTGAGAGGCCGTGCCTTCCATGACAATCCAGAACGGGATAGCCGTCAGGATGATAGACAGGATAAAACCTGTCATGTAGGTCTTCACGCTACCGTGGTGGGCGCCGCTGTGTTCAGTTGAATGACTCATTACATCGCCCCCATCAGATAGACTACAGAGAATACGCAGATCCAAACCACGTCAAGGAAGTGCCAGAACAGGCTCAGGCACATCAGACGCGCACGGTTGGTGCTGGTCAGGCCGCGACGGGAAACATGAATCATCATGAATGCCATCCACACCAGACCGGAAGTCACGTGCAGACCGTGGGTGCCAACCAGCGCGAAGAACGCTGACAGGAAGCCGCTGCGATCCGGGCCGAAGCCTTCTTTGATCAGGTGATGGAATTCATAGATTTCCATCGCAACGAAGCCCGCACCGCACAGGAAGGTCAGCGCCAGCCAGGAGATAACCTGGCTTTTGTTGCCTTTGTTCATGGCGATGATCGCCATGCCGTAGGTGATGGAGCTCACCAGCAGCAGGGCGGTTTCAACGGCCACGAACGGCAGTTCGAAGATGTCTTTCCCTGCCGGGCCACCTGCGGTGCCGTTCACCAGAACGGCATAGGTCGCGAACAAGCAACAGAACAGAATGCAGTCGCTCATCAGGTAGATCCAGAAACCAAAGACTTTATTGGTTCCTGCATCGTGGTGCCCGTGCTCCGCGGCGTGGGCGTTATTTACAGTCTCAGTTGCCATTTTTCAGCCCTGCTTTGGTGAGTTCTTCGAAATGCTGATTTTCCAGTTTTTCGACTTCAGCCACCGGAACATAGTAATCCACATCTTCGTCGAAGCTTTTCGCAATCCAGGTGATAACGATGCCGGCAAAGCCAACAATCGCCAGCCACCAGATGTGCCAGATCATGGCAAAGCCAAACACGGTGCTGAATGCAGCGATGATGATACCGGCTGCGCTGTTGCGCGGCATATGAATCTCTTCATAGTGCGCAGGCTGTTTGTACGCTTCACCTTTCTCTTTCATCTCCCAGAATGCATCACGCTCGTGAACGTGTGGCAGGTGGGCGAAGTTATAGAACGGAGGCGGAGAAGAGGTTGCCCACTCCAGCGTACGGCCACCCCATGGGTCACCGGTCAGATCGCGGTTCTGCTCGCGGTCACGGATAGAGACGTAGAACTGAATCAGCTGGCACAGAATGCCCAGAGCGATCAGCGCTGCACCACAGGCTGCAACAACCAGCAGGGTGTGGAACTGTGGATCGATCTGCTGGCTCAGACGACGGGTCATGCCCATGAAGCCCAGCACGTACAGCGGCATAAATGCCACGAAGAAACCGATAATCCAGAACCAGAAGGCGCGTTTGCCCCAGGTTTCGTTCAGCGTGAAGCCGAACGCTTTTGGCCACCAGTAGGTCAGACCTGCGAAGCAACCGAAGACCACGCCGCCGATGATAACGTTGTGGAAGTGCGCGATCAGGAACAGGCTGTTGTGCAGCACGAAGTCCGCGCCCGGCACCGCCAGCAGAACACCGGTCATCCCACCGATAGAGAAGGTGACGATGAAGCCAATGGTCCACAGCATCGCAGAGTTAAAGACGATGCGGCCCTGATACATGGTGAACAGCCAGTTGAAGATCTTCACCCCGGTCGGGATGGCGATAATCATGGTGGCAATACCGAAGAAGGCGTTTACGTTCGCACCGCTGCCCATGGTGAAGAAGTGGTGCAGCCAAACGATGAACGACAGAACGGTAATCGCGATGGTCGCCCACACCAGAGAGGTGTAACCAAACAGACGCTTTTTAGAGAAGGTTGCAACCACCTCAGAGAACACGCCAAACACCGGCAGCACCAGGATATAAACTTCCGGGTGGCCCCATGCCCAGATGAGGTTGATGTACATCATCATGTTGCCACCCATATCGTTGGTAAAGAAATGGGTGCCAAGGTAGCGGTCAAGGGTCAGCAGTGCGACGGTCACGGTGAAGATTGGGAACGCGGCGATAATCAGTACGTTAGTACACAGCGAAGCCCAGGTGAACACCGGCATTTTGAACATAGTCATACCTGGGGTAC
This sequence comes from Cedecea neteri NBRC 105707 = ATCC 33855, assembly GCF_001571265.1. GTDB lineage: Bacteria > Pseudomonadota > Gammaproteobacteria > Enterobacterales > Enterobacteriaceae > Cedecea > Cedecea neteri. Next base: position 33,246 of record NZ_BCTL01000020.1, read on the forward strand.
GCATGTTCAGAATGGTCACGAAGAAGTTAATACCTGTCAGTGTCGTACCGATACCGGACAGCTGGAGACTCCAGATCCAGTAATCGACCCCGACGCCCGGACTGTACTCAATTCCCGATAGCGGTGGATAAGCTACCCAACCGGTCTGTGCGAACTCGCCCACGCCCAGTGACAGGTTAACCAGCACCACGCCGACAACGGTGAACCAGAAGCTCAGGTTGTTCAGGAATGGGAAGGCAACGTCACGTGCGCCAATCTGCAACGGCACAACCAGGTTCATCAGGCCGATAACAAAAGGCATCGCCACGAAGAAGATCATGATAACGCCGTGGGCGGTAAAGATCTGATCGTAGTGGTGAGGCGGCAGGAAGCCTGCTTCGCCCGCGGAGGCGAGCACCTGCTGGCTACGCATCATGACCGCATCGGCAAAGCCGCGCAGCAGCATGACGATAGCGACGATAACGTACATTACGCCAAGGCGTTTGTGGTCAACGGAGGTTAGCCACTCTTTCCATAAATATTCCCACTTACCGAAGTAAGTGATAGCCGCAAGCAGCGCCAGTCCCCCGACGATGATTGCCGCAACCGTAACCATGACAATTGGCTCATGGTACGGGATTGCATCCAGTGTAAGTTTTCCGAACATCGTATTATTCCTCGGCCCCTTAGTGAGAGGTTTCCGCGTGACTCATGTCCATGCCTTCCATACCTTCCATGCCTTTCATATCGTCATGGGAAGCCTGTTCACCTTCCGGCTTGGCCATGTGCATGCTCCCGTGTCCCATAAATTTGTTAATAACGTCTTTAAACAAATCAGGTTTAACACTGGAGAAGTATTCGACTTTGTTGTATTCGCTTGGCGCGGCCAGTTTCTCGTAGGTCGCCATATCGTTCATGGCTTCTGGAGACTGTTTCGCTTTAGCAACCCATTGGTTGAAGGTGTCCATGTCCGGCGTGGCGATAGCCTTGAACTTCATGCCGGAGAAACCTTTACCGCTGTAGTTTGACGAAATACCGTCGTAGGTGCCGGCTTCATCTGCAATCAGGTGCAGTTTGGTCTGCATGCCTGCCATTGCGTAGATTTGGCTACCCAGGCGCGGAATAAAGAAGGAGTTCATCACCGAGTTAGAGGTGATTTTGAATTCCACTGGGGTATTGGCCGGGAAGGCGATTTCATTCACCGTTGCGATACCCTGCTCCGGATAGATGAAGAACCATTTCCAGTCCATGGCGATAACTTCGATGGTCACCGGCTTGGCTTCATGTTCCAGCGGGCGGCTAGGTTCAAGAGAGTGAGTGGTTTTCCAGGTCAGTACCGCGAGGAAGATAACGATAAGGATAGGAATCGTCCAGACTACAGCTTCCACTTTGTTCGAGTGCGACCAGTTAGGGCTGTATTTGGCGTCCTTGTTGGATGCCCGATATTTCCAGGCAAAACCGATAGCCATTGCAATTGCAGGGATAACGACAATCAACATCAGGCCGATGGCCGTCAGTATCAGTGAACGTTGTTCCAGTCCGATCTGTCCTTTGGGATCCAGGAGTGCAGAATCACAGCCACTGAGTAAAAATGCGCCTGCGATTAATGACAACCATCCCAAACTTTTATTGTATTTCCTGAGTCTCATTTAACGACCTCAATTCCAGGGAGCTCTATTGTCGTTTAAAGTGTGCCGGCATTTTACGGGAAGGTTACATTACTGTAAACATGAATGGCTCAGTGTCAGTAGGGTGTTACTGGGTTCTGCCTACGATGTCACACAGAATGCAACAAACTGTAAAATCTAGCGTTGGTGCGTGGGGGCCGCAGGTTATAACGAAAACCTATGTTGGCGGAAATAGTCCGGGGAAATGAGTATAACCAGCCAAATTGAAATACATTTAATTAACAATGCGGCATCATTTGTCACATATTACCAACAAATATTAATTTCTCACCGGGCTGAATCGTTAAGGATAATCTTTTAATGCTTATTGAACAAAGTAATTAAAGAAAACTGTATTTAATTACGATAAATAGTCCTCGACGGTAACACTTAACGACCTGAGTAATTAATAGACAATAAAAGTAACTATCCGGTATTAATTACTTCATCTTAATGACAAACATCGATGAATACGGCGGGATTGAGGGCGCTGAATATCCATCACTCTTCACAGGGATAAGGTAATGACAGGACACGTATCACCCATTATTGGCATCGATCTTGGCACCTCCAATAGCGCAGTCTCCTGGTTCAGCGAGGGCGCAGCGACGCTGGCTTTAGGCCAAAAAGGTGAGCGCTTAACGCCTTCCGTTGTTGGGCTTGATGATGAAGGGCATCTGCTGGTAGGCGAGGCGGCAAAGGCTCGACTGGTTAGCCATCCTCATCTGACGGTTGCCAGTTTTAAGCGCTATATGGGCACCGAGAAAGTTTTCACCCTCGGCAAACAGTCATTTCGTGCCGAAGAGCTTTCCGCATTAGTGCTGCGAAAATTAAAAGCCGATGCCGAAGTTGCGCTTGGTTGTGAAGTCACGCGTGCGGCTATTACCGTTCCGGCTTATTTCAATGACTCCCAGCGCAAAGCAGTTAAAGCCGCAGGGCAAATGGCCGGACTCGAGGTTGAACGCCTCTTAAACGAGCCTACTGCGGCAGCACTGGCCTACGGATTAGCCGACAGCCGCGAGCAAAAATTCCTGATCTTCGACTTAGGCGGCGGTACATTTGATGTTTCCATCGTGGATATGTTCGAGGGCGTGATTGAAGTTCGTGCCAGCAGCGGCGATGCCTGGCTTGGCGGCGATGATTTTACCGAAGCCCTGCGCCAGTGGATGCTGAGCTGCTATCCCCAGCTGACGCTGGATAACCCAGAGCTTGCCGCTGACCTGACCCGCCAGGCCGAATCCCTGAAACAGCAGCTCAGCAGTCAGGACAGAGCCAGCGCGAAGCTGGTTCATGCAGGGGAAGAATTTAGCTGGGATCTCAACGAAGAGACTTTCCAGAAGTGCTGCGGCGCGCTGCTGTCCCGCCTGAAAAAACCGGTTGTTCAGGCGCTGCAGGATGCGCAATTCGACGTTGCGCAACTCGATCACGTTATTCTGGTGGGCGGCGCAACGCGAATGCCTCTGGTACGCCAGTTGGTGACCCGAATGTTTGGTCGCTTCCCGCGTAATGAACTGAATCCCGATGAAGTTGTGGCGCTGGGGGCTGGCGTTCAGGCCGGGCTTATTGCAGAAGACAAAGCCCTGGACGACGTGGTGCTTACCGACGTCATGCCTTACTCACTGGGTATTGCCGTATCGCGTCGAAACGGCGACAGAGTCGAAGAAGGCTTTTTCTCGCCGCTGATCGAGCGTAATGCTTTTGTGCCGGTAAGCGTGATGCAGACCTTCAGCACCATGAACGACAACCAGCGGCAGATAGATATTGAGGTCTACCAGGGGGAATCGCGCAAAGTCAGCGACAACCTGCTGCTGGATAGCATGTCGATTAAGATCCCGACGCGCAAAGCGGGAGAGGTGAGCGTGGATGTACGCTTCACCTATACCCTCGACGGCATTCTGGAAGTGGAATGCAAGATTAGCGGCGAGCAAAGCGCCTCGACAATGGTGATTGAAAAAGCGCCGGGCACGCTCAGCGCCGAGGAAATTGCGAAGCGTTTAAAACAGCTTGATGCCCTTAAACAGCATCCTCGTGATGTGCCCGAAAACCGCCAGCTGGCTGCCGAGGCGTCAAAACGCTATGAGCAGACGCTGGGAGACAGACGCCAGATTATCGATCATTACGCCACGCAATTTGAACAAGCGCTGGACCGCCAGGACCTGCGAATTATTGCCGCCGCGCGGGACGAACTGCGTCGGGTGCTAGACCAGCTTAACGACGGACTGTAAACATGGCGACGATATGGGATGTGCTGGGCATTGAGCCCACAACGGATGAACGTGAAATTCGTCGCGCTTATGCCCGCGAGTTAAAGCTGCGACGGCCGGACAAAGATCCGCAGGGCTTTCAGGCGTTGCGCGAGGCGTTTGATAGTGCCAAACGCTATGCCAGTTCTACGCGAGAAACGCTCTGGATAGACGCGCGGGATACCGTGTTAGTCGATGAGCCTGGCCCTGAGTTTATTGAGGAAGACACCCCGCCTTCTACACAAGCTGAAGTGTCGGAGGAAGGCTGGAATAGAAATGAACTCTGGCAGCAGGCGCAGGTGTTCGCCGCGCTGTTACTCAGGGATGAAACCACGGGTTTTGGCGAGTTACACCACTACCTTGAGCAAGAGATTCCCGATTCACTGACGGCCGGGAAAACTTTTAGTCTGATGCTTGCCGAAGCGCTCAGCGAGCAGCCCTGGCTTTACCGCAGCCTGTTGAATGAAGTCTCTTCGATTATGGGCTGGCAGATTGATAACTACCGCTCATCTCAACTGCCTGACTGGCTGATACATGCTCTCGACGTCCAGATTGCCAATACCGAGCAAGAAAACTACTGGTTAATTCTGAGCCGGCAATACGATGGCGGTATGCTGGCCCAACTTAAATGGCGATTGTTAACAGAAAAGGGTGCCGGCATCCCCTGGTGGGCGTGGCTGGTACCGGATTTTATTCAGCAATTAAGAAATCAGGTTATCGAGGTGCGGCAGCGGTTTCCTTTATTACAGGAGCGGCTTAACCCTGCCCTGCTCGAGGCGGTTGATAAACCCAGACTGGTGCTCAGTTGGGAAACCATTATTACCGTGGTTTTCTGGGGGTATACGGCCTGGTTACCGGGTCATGAGTCGTTGAAAATGGCCGCGCATGCCGTGGCTATGTTGGGGGTTGTGGCTCTCTATCTCTGGGGATATCCGGCTTTAATGCGCCTTTGTAGGCAGCACCCGGGGCGATTAGAGAGGGTTGAGTCCTACTTTTGGCTGATTTCGTTAGTTATTCTGTTTTCCCCCTTTTATAAACTGTTCCATCACTTGTATTACTTAGATAACAAAGCCAGTTCAGGTCTGACGCGTGTGCTGATGGTGGCGGCTATTTTGCTGGTTCCACTGGGTTTTACTCTGTGGGAAAAACGTAGCCGCTGGAGGACGCTTCCGCAGAGCATTGTGAAGACTATTATCGTTTTCCCTGTCAAAGTCATTCGCGACCTTCCGCCGTTGGTTAATGTGCTGGCTGCGATATTGCTGCCCATGCTTTACGGCATCATTATCGAAATGGTCTATTTCATAAAATAAAAAAGCCCCCGGTATACGCCGGGGGCTTTCACATCAAGCGCCGTGCATCAGAACATCAGCACCATCCACGGATAGCTGATAAGCATCAGCGAACACAGGAAGATGGCGCCAAAGATGGTGCCCATTCGCCAGTAGTCTTTGGTTGGCAGGTAGCCGCTACCGTAGTAAATCGGGCTTGGGCCGGTGCCGTACGGAGTAATGATCCCCATCACGCCCAGTGACGTCACCATCATCAGGCAGAAGACCGGCATATTAATCCCCGGAATAGACGCGGCAATGGTCAGGGTCGCTGGCAGCAGGGCGGTGGTGTGCGCCGTGGTGCTGGCAAAAAGATAGTGCAGCAGGTAGAACGCCACCAGCAGCATCACCGCCGATACCTGTGGGTCGAAGCCGTGCAGCAGGGCGGCACCTTCTTTCCCCAGCCAGGCGATAAAGCCCACGCGTGCCAGACCATCGGCCAGCGCCACCAGGGTGGCAAACCAGGCAAAGGTATTCCAGGCTGGTTTATTGCTGATAATGTCGTTCCAGTTCAGCACGCCGGTCCACAGCATCAGGATGATAACCAGCAGGGCAGCCATCGCTGGCTCAATCCACGCGGCGGCAAAAATCCACATCAGCAGGGCGCTACACACGAACAGCAGCAGCAGGATTTCGTTGCGCGACAGTTTGCCCAGTTTTTCCAGCTCTGCGGCGGCCCATTTCGGCACTTCGTCATTCACCTTCACTTCCGGCGGATAGAACCAGTAGGCCAGCAGCGGCATGGTAAGGATCAGCAGCACGCCCAGCGGCAGGAAGGCCAGGAACCACATCCCCCAGGAGATCTCGAAGCCAATGATGCTTTTCACCAACGCCAGCGCCAGCAGGTTTGGTGCCAGCGCGGAGAGGAACATCGAGCTGGTGATACAGGCGGCGCTGATTGCGACCCACATCAGGTAAGAGCCAATTCTGCGCGAGCTTGGATCGTTCGGCAGAGAGCCATAAAGCGGCGGCAGGTTGGCAATAATCGGGTAGATGGTACCCCCGCTGCGTGCGGTGTTAGACGGCGTGAACGGGGCGAGCAGCAGGTCGGCGAAAGTTATTGCGTAGCCCAGCGTCAGGCTGCGTCGGCCCAGATACTTCACCAGAATCAGCGCCAGTCGACGGCCAAACTGCGTTTTGTCGTAGCCAGCGGCAAACATAAAGGCGCCGAAGATCAACCACACGGTGGAGTTGCTAAAGCCGCTGACCGCCCACTGGAAGGACTGGCTGGCAAGCTTAAATTTAGGATCAGCCAGCTCGGCCGGGCTGAACAACAGCCACTGGCTGAACAGCGCAATAACCACGATGCCCGTCAGCCCGATAACTGCCCCAGGTAACGGTTCGAAGATCAGCCCGACAATCACGCCGACGAAAACGGCAAAGAAGTGCCATGCATAGGGTTCTAGCCCCGCAGGAACCGGAAGCAATAATATAATGATGCTGATCAGGATCGGTAAAAATAGCAGTATCAAGCGCTTTTTATTCCCCGCATCTGGAGGCGGTGCTTTCGCTGTCGCGCTTATTGTTGAGGTGTTAGTCATAGCCTGTGCCTTAGAGTTATCATGATGAATTCGATTAATATTCCCTGCAAAACCTGTTTCCCGACTTTTATTTCCACCTCATCTTTTATAGGCAGAATTTTATGCATTCATGATAGTTTTTTTAACCGGTGCAAATCTGACCGCTCATCGCACCCGATCCCAGCCCCCATATAACCTTATATTTATTGAGTGATAAGCGATTGTTTCTTTAATCCTTCATCATACTGAAACAATGGGGGATTATCCCTTCTTTTGCGTTCCTATTGGCCGTGCCAGGTATTTGATTTTGGTTTCTGTATAGCAAAAAGCCAACGTTTTTATTTAACTAAAAAATTCGCATCATTTATATCCATAGTCTTTAGGTGGTTAAAGATCAAATCGTAACCTGATGTAAATAAGCCGCTTCGTTGATTGCCACCGACTATTCAGCATAAGCAAAGCGATATAAACCTTTTGTTATTTATGGTTATTATTTGTATTTGCTTTTTTTAAGGCGTTGACTAACATTCGAAAAATATATTCCGCAAAATTGCCGTTTCTGTTCCCTAATTCAAATTACGTTACTCCCTGATAATTGTGTTGCCTGCCGGGGCTATTCATTGAGTGCCGGACAATGTCGACCTCACCTGCTGGAATGATAAAGAATGAACTCCAAAACTCCGATCCTGAAGCCACTCACCTTGCCCAACGGCGCGGTGCTGAAAAACCGCCTGATCATGGCGCCTATGACCACCTGTACCGGTTTTTACGACGGTAGCGTGCCGAGTGATTTGGTTGAGTATTACCGCGAACGTGCGGGTACCATCGGCACCGTTATCGTCGAATGCTGCTTTATCGATCCTAAAGGCCCCGCTTTCCCCGGCGCGCTGGCTATCGACAGTGACAACAAAATTCCTGGCCTGGCGCGAATTGCCAGCGCAATTAAATCCCGGGGTTCTAAAGCCATTCTCCAGATTTATCACGGCGGCCGAATGGTTGAGCCGGAGCTGATTGGCGGCAAGAAGCCCGTCGCGCCAAGCGCCATTGCCGCGCCGCGTGAAGGGGCCACGACGCCAGAAGCCCTGACCGCTGAAGAAGTGGATGTGATGATCACCAAATTTGGTGACGCCGTGAACCGTGCCATTAAAGCCGGGTTTGACGGTGTGGAGATCCACGGTGCAAACACCTACCTGATCCAGCAGTTCTATTCACCAAACTCCAACCAGCGTGACGATAAATGGGGCGGTAGCCGCGACAACCGCGCTCGCTTCCCGCTGGAAGTGCTCGAAATCACCCACAAAATGGCCAGCCGCTTCGCCGATGCTTCCTTTATTATCGGTTACCGCTTCTCGCCGGAAGAGATTGAGGTACCGGGCATTCGCTTTGACGACACCATGTACCTGCTGGAAAAGCTGGCGGAAAGGGGCGTGGATTACCTTCACTTCTCCGTGGGCTATTTCAAGCGCGCTTCGATAGTCGATACTAAAGACCCGACTATGCTGATCAACAAGTATCTGACCATGCGTTCTGAAACGCTGGCGAAAGTGCCGGTTATCGGGGTGGGTGGGGTTGTTAACCGCAGCGATGCCGAAGAAGCGCTGGGCCTGGGTTACGACCTGATTGCCGTCGGTAAAGCCTGTATTGCCTATCCGGACTGGGCCGATCGCATCCTGAAAAACGAAACGCTGGATCTGTTCATCGACAGCACCAGGCGCGAAGAGTTGTTGATCCCCGAGCCGCTTTGGCGCTTCTCGCTGGTCGATGCCATGATCCGCGACACCAGCACCACTGGCCGCAAATACAAAGCCGGGGTCTTCCAGGAAAAAGTGGAGGCCGAAGCGCTCAAACTCAAAATCAGCGTCACCCTCGACACTGACCGTATCACCGACATTACCCTGGTGCAGGATGATTCGGTGGATGTTGATTTCACTCCAAGCTTCGAGATCCTGCGTTCTCGCATGCTGGTGGCCAACAGCCCGTATGTTGATGCGGTGACCGGGGCAACGGCGCAAAGTGAGGCCCTGAAGAAAGCGGTATCACGCGCGATGACTACCTCCAGCAAAGAGCACGTTATCGAAGAAGGCGGCAATCCGGACGCGCCGCAAAGCTACGACGTGGCGGTAATCGGCAGCGGCGGTGCAGGCCTGGCGGCGGCGATTCGTGCCTCTGATGCCGGCGCCCGCGTGGTGATTATTGAGAAGATGCCAACCATCGGCGGGAACACCATTAAAGCCTCCGTGGGCATGAACGCCGCGGAAACTCGCTTCCAGGCGATGAAGGGCATCAAAGACAGCAAAGAGCTGTTCTACGATGAGACGCTGAAAGGCGGTAAGTTCAGAAACAATACCGAGTTGCTGAAAGAGTTCGTCGAGCGCGCGCCTGGCGCCATTGACTGGCTGGCAAGCCTGGATATCGTTCTGAACGACATCACCATCACCGGCGGGATGAGCATCGATCGTACCCACCGTCCTGCAGATCGTTCGGCGGTAGGCGGCTTCTTAATCAGTGGTCTGGTGAACAACGTTAACCAGCGCAGCATTGACGTTCTGCTGGATACCACCGTGGAAGAGATCCTGCATGAAAACGGCGTGGTAACCGGGGTTAAAGTCGCTAACGAATATAACGAACACCATATTCTGCTGGCGAAAAGCGTCGTTGTGGCCACCGGCGGCTTCAGCGCCAACCGTAAAATGGTGGTCCACTACCGTCCTGAGCTGAAAGGCTTTGTGACCACCAACCATAAAGGTGCAACCGGGAGCGGTATCGCTCTGCTGGAGAAGATCGGCGCAGGTACGGTGGACATGGATCAGATCCAGATCCACCCGACCGTGGAGCAAACCACTTCTTATCTGATCTCCGAGTCCATTCGCGGCGGCGGGGCTATCCTGGTTAGCCAGGAAGGGCAGCGTTTCTTCAACGAACTGGAAACGCGTGACAAGGTTTCGGCGGAGATCATCGCCCTGCCTGAAAAGAGCGCCTGGATCCTGTTTGATGAGCAGGTACGCCAGAACAACAAAGCGGCGGATGAATACATTGCCCGCGGGTTTGTGATAAGCGCCTCAACGGCGGAAGAGCTGGCGGTGAAGCTGAATATGGATGCTCACGCGCTGCAGCAAACGCTGGATCGCTACAACGGCTTTGTGAAACAGAAAAAGGACGAGGACTTTGGGCGTACCACCGGGATGCGTTTCCCGCTGGACACCGGGCCTTACTACGCGATCCGCATTGCGCCGGGGGTTCACCACACGATGGGCGGTGTCACTATTAACACCAGCGCAGAAGTGGTAACCGAACAGCATCAGGTGATTCAGGGCGTCTGGGCTGCGGGTGAAGTGGTGGGCGGTATTCACGGTGCCAACCGCATCGGCGGTAACGCGGTCGCCGATATCATCATCTTCGGTACGCTCGCCGGGCAAAACGCGGCGGCACACGCGCTGACTTAAGGCGATAAAAAAGCCGGCAGGGATAACCTTGCCGGCTTTCTCAGCCCGGTTTTTTTATTCTTATCAGATAAGCGCCGTTTTGCGCAGGGCGAGGAAGTCCAGCACGCCGCCAAACAGAATCCCACCGATGGCGAACAAAGCGCCCCATTCCAGAAGCTGTAAATCAAACGCCCACTCGGTTAACCCCAGCGCATTACAGATAATCACTACCAGCCATGCCGCCAGCAGCAGGCAGCCAAAGCTTAGAGTACGCAGCGCCAGGCGATAGGCCGGAGCAAATTCACTGCGCGACATAAAGGTTTCGGTTTGTTGAGTGAATTCCAGCGTGCTTTTGCACACCAGCAGTAAAAGGATCCCCGGCACCGCCGCAACGACCGAAAACAGGTAGAAGGTTGGCCAGCCGTGCGCCTCTACAAACCAGCCGGCAATCGGGCCGACATAGACGCGCCCCACGGCGGACAGCGCAGAAAGCAGCGCAAACTGGGTGGCGGAAAATGACTTATTGCACAGCGTCATCAGCAGCGCCACGAAGGCTGCAGTGCCCATGCCGCCGCAAAGATTCTCGAAGAACACCGCGCTCGCCATGGTAATCATGTCCTTATCCGTTACCGACAGCAGCCAGTAACCGGCGTTGGACACGCCCTGCAAAATGCCAAAAATCAGCAGCGCGCGGAACAGCGTCAGCTTTTGCATCAGCATTCCGCCAAGCAGCGCCCCGATAATGGTGGCACACAGCCCAAGGGTTTTATTCACCATACCCACTTCACCGGCATCAAAGCCGACGCCGCGAATCAGAAACGTCGTAGTCAGGCTCATGGCAAAGGCATCGCCCAGCTTATAAAGCACGATCAGCAGCAAAATTAGCCAGGCGTTGTTGCGGCCAAAGAAGTCACGCAGCGGCTCAACGACGGCGCGTTCCAGGCTTTTAGGCACCGGGATTGCGTTCGTTGGTTCAGGCGCTAAAAAGGTGGCGATAATGCAAGGTACCAGCAGGGCTGCCATCAGCCAGTAGGTTGCCTGCCAGCCTAAATAGCGGTCCGCAATCCATAGCGCAAGGCCGCCGGAAACCAGCATCGCCAGACGGTAGCCCAGCACGCTGATGGCGGCGCCGGTGCCGCGCTCTTCGGCAGACAAAACGTCGGTCTTCCAGGCATCAAAGACGATATCCTGAGAGGCTGAACAGAAGGCGATGATCACCGCCAGGGCAGCCATCCAGCGCAGCTGAGAGGTGGGTTCAAGGAACCCCATGGCGGCAATCGCCACCAACAACAGAATTTGCGTAATTAACAGCCAGCCGCGACGACGCCCGAGCAGCGGCGGGGTGTAGCGGTCCATTACCGGCGACCAAAGAAACTTAAAGACGTAGGCCTGGCCCACAAGCGAGAAGAAACCGATGGTTTTCAGGTCGATATTTTCGACGGTCATCCAGGCCTGAAGCGTGCCTGAAGTCAGGGCTAAAGGCAGACCGGACGCAAAGCCCAGAATCAGTAAAATGGCTGATTTCGGCTGCTGAAAGATGCGCAGATAATGATTGGACATAGGGGAATTGTACAAACTCTGTTGTTGGCCCGCGTGAGCAGGCCAACGGGGTAAAAATTAACGAGCGTTCTGCTTAACGAAGTCGTGAACGCTGGTGTCCTGAGCCATATCCGCAATGGTATCGGTCAGCACGGAGTTAACCGCGTCAGCGATATTTTTATTGGTAGCCTGGAACGCGCCTTCGACGTTATAGCTGGAGCGGTAGTTCTTGGTCATCTTGTTGCCGTTCTTCGCGGTCGCAATGATGGAGATATCCGCTTTGGTGGCGATGTTGTAGCGCACGTTACCCTGGGAAACGTCGGCGTACAGCTGGTTAACGATGATCTGCAGGTCAACCGGGCTGTTCGGCCCAATCATATAACCGCGAGCGGTCATCTGCTTCTCCAGCACTTCCTGCAGCAGGAAGCGCAGATCGCGGGATGGCGTCAGCGTGACAAGCTGATTGTCGCGGGTCACTTTCGCCAGCGCCTGGCTGGTACGCTGATCGGCACCGTTGATGCTTAGCGTAACGCCCATCAGGCTTGGATCCTGCTGTGGCAGGGTGATTTTTGGCGACACTTCAATAGTGGTTGGCGGTGTTGCACAGCTGGCCAGCATAAACATGGCAACCAGCGGGAAAAGTAATTTTTTTAACATGTTCGCTTTCTCAATGTACTCAAAGGGCAGGCTGATAAAAAATCACGCCATCATAACACTGCGGCCGTTCAGGGGAAGTGCTTAACGCACGGAATTTCATCGCGTTGCCATTTTTCCGGGCCTCAGCAAAACCTTCTGACACTTTTCATTCGGTTTAGTGCCTTAACCCTATGAACGTTCTGATTACCGGGTGAGGAACCGCCCGCGAAAGTTAAATTTTTGTTGTGTTCAAAGCAAAATCTGGCTAAAAGCGGCTAACATTTAAAGGGATGAGTGGCATCTCTACGTTGTCGAGGAGAAAGTTCATGCTGATACGCGAGCAGATAGAAGAGAAGTTAAAAGCCGCCTTTACCCCCGCGTACCTGGAAGTCGTGGATGAAAGCTATCGTCACAATGTCCCGGCGGGCTCTGAAAGCCATTTCAAGGTGGTGCTGGTTAGCGATCGTTTTACCGGCGAGCGCTTTTTAAACCGGCACCGTATGATTTATGGCACGTTGAGTGAGGAACTGGCAGGCCCGGTACACGCGCTGGCGCTGCATACCTATACCGTAAAAGAGTGGGAAGGTCTGCAGGACACGGTGTTTGCCTCCCCAAACTGCCGTGGCGCGGGCAGCATCGCTTGATTTACCGCTAAGCGTTTGCAACTAAGGGAACTTTTCCGTTATGTTGCGGTATGTATACTGCGTTTCCAAAAACGGCCTGCGGGCCGTTTTGTTTTGTCTGCCTCTTCAAGAGAGCGGGCAAAAAAGAATAAATGACAAAGAAGTGTGAAAAAGGCCGCAGCCGAGCGCTATTGCCGTTCTCGACTCACCCCAGCGATGCCGCTATAATGCTGCGTCTTATTTTTTGAATGTCTTCGGGATGATTCTGACGACAGGGAATGTGTTTCTGATTCAGAGAACATCCTGGTTCTGTGAAGCCAGCCGGGCTTCCAGAGTTGACCGAGCACTGTGATTTTTTGAGGTAACAAGATGCAAGTTTCAGTTGAAACCACTCAGGGCCTTGGCCGCCGTCTCACGCTTACCATCGCTGCAGACAGCATCGAAACCGCTGTAAAAAGCGAGCTGGTCAACGTGGCTAAAAAAGTACGTATCGACGGCTTCCGTAAGGGTAAAGTGCCGATGACCGTAGTTGCTCAGCGTTATGGCGCATCTGTACGCCAGGACGTGCTGGGTGAACTGATGAGCCGCAACTTCATTGATGCGATTATCAAAGAGAAGATCAATCCGGCTGGCGCACCTAACTACGTGCCGGGCGAATACAAACTGGGCGAAGACTTCACCTACGCGGTAGAGTTCGAAGTGTACCCAGAAGTTGAGCTGCAGGGTCTGGAAGCCATCGAAGTTGAAAAACCGGTTGTTGAAGTGACCGACGAAGACGTTGATGCCATGCTGGACACCCTGCGCAAGCAGCAGGCGACCTGGAAAGACAGCGACGCTGCAGCGACCGCAGAAGATCGCGTCACCATCGATTTCACCGGCTCCGTTGACGGCGAAGTGTTCGAAGGCGGTAAAGCCTCTGACTTCGTGCTGGCAATGGGTCAGGGTCGTATGATCCCTGGCTTCGAAGACGGCATCGTTGGCCACAAAGCGGGCGAAGAATTCACCATCGAAGTGACCTTCCCTGAAGAATATCACGCTGAAAACCTGAAAGGGAAAGCAGCGAAGTTCGACATCGTGCTGAAGAAAGTTGAAGCACGCGAGCTGCCAGAATTCACCGAAGAGTTCATCAAGCGTTTCGGCGTTGAAGATGGTTCCGTTGCTGGTCTGCGTACCGAAGTTCGTAAAAACATGGATCGCGAACTGAAAGGCGCGGTGCGTAACCGCATCAAGTCTCAGGCAATCGACGGTCTGGTTAACGCTAACAACATCGACGTGCCAGCTGCGCTGATCGACGGCGAAATCGACGTTCTGCGTCGCCAGGCTGCACAGCGTTTCGGTGGCAACGAGAAACAGGCTCTGGAACTGCCACGTGAACTGTTCGAAGAGCAGGCTAAACGTCGCGTTGTTGTTGGCTTGCTGCTGGGCGAAGTGATTCGTACCCACGAGCTGAAAGCTGACGAAGAGCGTGTTAAAGGTCTGATCGAAGAAATGGCTTCTGCCTACGAAGATCCGACTGAAGTCATCGAGTTCTATGGCAAAAACAAAGAGCTGATGGACAACATGCGCAACGTTGCGCTGGAAGAGCAGGCTGTTGAAGCCGTTCTGGCTAAAGCGAAAGTGTCCGAAAAAGCGACCACTTTCAGCGAGCTGATGAACCAGCAGGCATAAGTGCTTTTGGCTAATTAGCCAAAAACCGCTGTATCAGGCCCGTCACCTTTTGGTGGCGGGCTTTTTTTATTGCTAAATCACACGATAAGCCATCAATAAATCCCTATTTCAGGGTTAGCGTAACAACAAAAGGTTGTTATGCTTGAAACAGGGCAAATCATCCCCATTATTCGGGTGAGGTTCCATTAACAATCCCTGACTGACTCCGTCCAGAATCGGCGCAAGGAACATAGTCAATATCCTGCGTCTCAAGTAGAATCAGTACAGTAGGCTTAATTACTCCAGGAGACGGACATGTCATACAGTGGCGAACGAGATCAATTAGCACCCCATATGGCCCTGGTGCCGATGGTTGTTGAACAAACATCCCGCGGCGAACGTTCATACGATATCTATTCTCGTCTGCTTAAGGAGCGCGTCATCTTCCTGACCGGTCAGGTAGAAGATCATATGGCTAACCTGATTGTGGCGCAGATGCTGTTTCTGGAAGCAGAAAACCCGGAAAAAGATATCTATCTTTACATCAACTCTCCGGGTGGCGTAATTACGGCCGGGATGTCGATTTACGACACCATGAAGTTTATTAAGCCGGACGTCAGCACCATTTGTATGGGCCAGGCTTGCTCTATGGGTGCATTCCTGCTGACCGCTGGGGCAAAAGGTAAGCGTTTCTGCCTGCCTAACTCCCGCGTCATGATTCACCAGCCGCTGGGCGGCTATCAGGGCCAGGCGACGGATATCGAAATCCACGCTAAAGAGATCCTGAAAGTAAAAGCACGTATGAACGAACTGATGGCGGAACATACGGGCAAATCGCTTGAACAAATCGAGAAAGACACCGAGCGCGATCGTTTCCTCTCCGCAAGCGAAGCGGTAGAGTACGGTTTAGTTGATTCGATCCTGACTCACCGTAACTAATGCCCGAAGCTTTGGGCCGCTATACTATAGTCAAAGTAGCGGCCTGACTTAACGCTTCACTACCGGCTGCGCCGTAGAATGGCACTTGTGCTACCGGTGGTAGCACACAGAAAAGAGAAGAGGTTTTACTGATGACAGATAAGCGCAAAGACGGTTCAGGCAAACTGCTGTACTGCTCTTTTTGCGGCAAAAGCCAGCATGAAGTGCGCAAGCTGATTGCCGGGCCGTCAGTGTATATCTGCGATGAGTGCGTCGATTTATGTAACGACATCATTCGCGAAGAGATTAAAGAAGTTGCGCCGCATCGTGAACGCAGTGCGTTGCCAACGCCGCACGAAATTCGCCACCATCTTGACGATTATGTCATCGGCCAGGAGCAGGCAAAAAAAGTGCTGGCGGTGGCGGTTTACAACCACTACAAACGTCTGCGTAACAGCGATACGTCCAACGGCGTTGAACTGGGTAAAAGCAACATTCTGCTGATCGGCCCGACCGGTAGCGGTAAAACGCTGCTGGCAGAAACGCTGGCTCGCCTGCTGGATGTGCCATTTACCATGGCGGACGCGACCACGCTGACCGAAGCAGGTTACGTGGGCGAAGACGTTGAAAACATCATTCAGAAACTGCTGCAGAAATGCGACTACGACGTACAGAAAGCCCAGCGCGGCATCGTGTACATCGATGAGATCGATAAAATTTCCCGCAAATCTGATAACCCGTCCATCACCCGCGACGTTTCCGGTGAAGGCGTGCAGCAGGCGCTGCTGAAACTGATTGAAGGCACCGTGGCTGCCGTTCCACCTCAGGGCGGCCGTAAGCATCCGCAGCAGGAATTCTTGCAGGTTGATACCTCCAAGATTCTGTTTATCTGCGGCGGCGCATTTGCTGGCCTGGATAAAGTTATCGCTAACCGCGTGGAAACGGGTTCCGGTATCGGCTTTGGCGCAACGGTAAAAGCGAAATCTGAAAAAGCGAGCGAAGGCCAGCTGCTTGGCCAGGTAGAACCAGAAGATCTGATCAAGTTTGGTCTGATCCCTGAGTTTATCGGCCGTCTGCCGGTGGTTGCTACGCTCAGCGAATTGAGCGAAGACGCGCTGATTCAGATCCTGAAAGAGCCGAAAAATGCCCTGACGAAGCAGTATCAGGCATTGTTCAATCTGGAAGGCGTAGAGCTGGAATTCCGTGATGAAGCGCTGGATGCCATTGCCAAGAAAGCGATGATCCGTAAAACCGGTGCTCGCGGCCTGCGTTCCATCGTGGAAGGCGCGCTGCTGGACACCATGTACGATCTGCCCTCTATGGATGACGTGGAAAAAGTGGTCATTGACGAGTCCGTCATCGCTGGCCAGTCCAAGCCGCTATTAATTTATGGTAAGCCGGAAGCGCAACAGGCATCCGGTGAATAATTCGCCAGAATAACCAGTCAGTTAATAAGAAAATGGGGGATTTTATCCCCCATTTATTTTTCCTGCATTCCCACAGTTGAATGTCCGGGAAACAGCCCCATATACTGATTTACTTGTTGGTGGAGCGGAAGCGTTCACCAAATCACCTGGCGGACATTAAACTAAGAGAGAGCTCTATGAATCCTGAGCGTTCTGAACGCATTGAAATCCCCGTATTGCCGCTGCGCGATGTGGTGGTTTATCCGCACATGGTTATTCCACTGTTTGTCGGGCGTGAAAAATCCATTCGCTGCCTGGAAGCTGCAATGGACCATGATAAGAAAATCATGCTGGTGGCGCAGAAAGAGGCTTCGACGGATGAGCCAGGTGTTAACGACCTGTTCACTGTAGGTACCGTTGCTTCAATTCTGCAGATGCTGAAACTGCCGGACGGCACGGTAAAAGTGCTGGTTGAAGGCCTTCAGCGCGCGCGCATCACCAAGCTGTCTGACAACGGCGAGCATTTCTCAGCACAGGCTGAGTACCTGGAATCGCCGGCGATTGAAGAGCGCGAGCAGGAAGTGCTGGTCCGCACCGCAATCAATCAGTTTGAAGGCTACATCAAGCTGAACAAAAAAATTCCGCCGGAAGTGCTGACGTCGCTGAACAGCATCGACGATCCTGCACGTCTGGCCGATACCATTGCCGCCCATATGCCGCTGAAGCTGTCGGACAAGCAGTCTGTGCTTGAAATGTCCGATATCAACGAGCGTCTTGAATACCTGATGGCGATGATGGAATCGGAAATCGATCTGCTGCAGGTTGAGAAACGCATTCGCAACCGCGTCAAAAAGCAGATGGAAAAAAGCCAGCGCGAGTACTATCTGAATGAGCAGATGAAGGCCATTCAGAAAGAACTGGGCGAAATGGACGACGCGCCTGATGAAAATGAAGCGCTGAAGCGCAAAATTGACGCGGCGAAAATGCCGAAAGAAGCGCGTGAGAAAACCGAAGCCGAGCTACAAAAGCTAAAAATGATGTCGCCGATGTCTGCGGAGGCCACCGTTGTGCGCGGCTACATCGACTGGATGGTTCAGGTTCCGTGGAACGCCCGCAGCAAGGTCAAAAAAGATCTGCGTCAGGCGCAGGAAATCCTCGATACCGACCATTACGGCCTGGAACGTGTGAAAGATCGTATTCTGGAATATCTCGCAGTCCAGAGCCGCGTGAACAAGCTGAAAGGGCCAATTCTTTGCCTGGTTGGGCCGCCGGGGGTGGGTAAAACCTCGCTGGGCCAGTCCATCGCCAAAGCCACAGGCCGTAAATACGTGCGTATGGCGCTGGGCGGCGTGCGTGACGAAGCGGAAATCCGCGGTCACCGCCGGACTTACATCGGTTCTATGCCGGGTAAACTGATTCAGAAGATGGCAAAAGTCGGGGTGAAAAACCCGCTGTTCCTGCTGGATGAAATCGACAAGATGTCTTCCGACATGCGCGGTGACCCTGCATCTGCTCTGCTGGAAGTGCTTGATCCAGAACAGAACGTGACTTTTAACGATCACTATCTGGAAGTGGACTACGATCTCAGTGACGTAATGTTTGTGGCGACCTCTAACTCCATGAACATCCCGGCACCGTTGCTGGATCGTATGGAAGTGATTCGCCTGTCGGGTTATACCGAAGACGAAAAACTGAACATTGCCAAACAGCACCTGTTGCCGAAGCAAATTGAGCGCAACGCCCTGAAAAAAGGCGAGCTGAAGGTGGATGACAGCGCCATTGTTGGCATTATCCGCTATTACACTCGTGAAGCAGGCGTCCGTAGCCTCGAGCGTGAAATCTCCAAGCTTTGCCGTAAAGCGGTGAAACAGCTGCTGCTCGATAAATCGCTCAAACACATCGAAATCAACGGCGATAACCTGAAGGATTACCTTGGGGTACAGCGCTTTGATTACGGCCGTGCCGACAGTGAAAACCGCGTAGGCCAGGTGACCGGACTGGCGTGGACGGAAGTGGGCGGCGACCTGCTGACCATCGAAACCGCCTGCGTACCGGGTAAAGGTAAGCTGACTTATACCGGTTCTCTCGGTGAAGTCATGCAGGAGTCCATCCAGGCGGCGCTGACCGTTGTCCGTGCTCGTGCGGAAAAACTGGGTATCAACGGTGACTTCTACGAAAAACGTGATATTCACGTTCACGTACCGGAAGGGGCGACGCCGAAAGACGGCCCAAGTGCAGGTATCGCAATGTGTACCGCGTTGGTGTCCTGCCTGACGGGAAACCCGGTTCGCGCCGATGTGGCAATGACCGGTGAAATTACCCTGCGTGGCCAGGTGTTGCCGATTGGTGGCCTGAAAGAGAAGCTGCTGGCAGCGCATCGTGGCGGCATCAAAACCGTGCTTATCCCGGACGACAACAAGCGCGATCTGGAAGAAATTCCGGACAACGTGATTGCTGACCTGACTATTCATCCTGTGAAGCGTATTGAGGAAGTTCTGGCCCTCGCGCTGCAGAATGAGCCTTCTGGCATGCAGGTGGTCACCGCAAAATAGTGACCTGACGCAAATACAGTCAATAAAATTAGGGCTGGTAAGTGAATTGTCACTTGCCAGCTTTTTTTTGTGTCGCTAATTTAGTTGCTGGCTGAGCTTATCGTCCACAACTCCTGTTGTAAGGGCATGACGAGCCTGTTATAACTGCTGCGCGGTCGCACCTGAGGGATATCAGGTGCGATATAAATTATAAAGAGAGGAAGAGAAGAGTGAATAAATCTCAACTGATAGACAAAATTGCCGCAGGTGCTGATATTTCTAAAGCCGCGGCTGGACGTGCGTTAGATGCTGTTATTGCTTCTGTTACTGAATCTCTGCAGTCCGGGGAAGACGTAGCACTGGTAGGTTTTGGTACCTTTGCTGTTAAAGAGCGTGCTGCCCGTACTGGCCGCAACCCTCAAACCGGTAAAGAAATCACCATCGCCGCAGCAAAAGTACCAGGCTTCCGTGCTGGTAAAGCGCTGAAAGACGCTGTTAACTGATTTATTAGCCCCGACTGACTGGGGTAGATGGTGTCAGGTATCGCAGGGGCGCATCGTTTGATGTGCCTTTTTTATTGCCTGAAGCCGAATTTTACGCAGGTGTTGATGATTTGCAGCGGGTTTCTTGTCACAATACGCCTTTGCGCGCAGCACAGGGCAGCTTGAATCATTAAGGATGCCAGCTTAGCGCCTGCGCAGGTTTACCAAGTCATACTACAGCGGAGTGTTGTTACACCATGATGGACAATTTACGAGCGGCGGCTAACCATGTCGTGCTCAAGATCATTCTGGGTTTGATTATCTTGTCATTCGTTCTGACTGGCGTAGGTAGCTACCTGACTGGCGGTAACAATAATTATGCCGCAAAAGTAAATGGCCAGGAGATTGCGCGTGGTCAGTTCGAAAACGCGGTGGCGAACGAGCGTAATCGCCAGCAGCAACAGCTGGGCGATCAGTTCTCCGTTCTCGCGGGTAACGAAGGCTACATGAAGCAGATGCGTCAGCAGGTGCTCAACCAACTGATTGATGAGGCGCTGCTCGATCAGTACGCCAAACATCTGGGCCTCGGCATCAGCGACGAGCAGGTGAAAATGGCGATCTTCAGCCAACCTGCCTTCCAGAATAACGGTAAGTTCGATAACGCTCGCTATAACGCAATCATCGGCAACATGGGATTAACTGCCGACCAATATGCACAAGCGCTGCGCAATCAGCTCACCACCGACCAACTGATTAAAGCCGTGGTCGGCACCGACTTTATGCTCAACGGCGAAACCGACGAGCTGGCGGCATTGGTCTCCCAGCAGCGCGTCGTGCGCGAAGCCACAATCGACGTGAAAGCGCTGGCCGCGAAGCAAGACGCTACCGAGCAGGAAATCAACGCCAACTACGAGCAGAACAAAAACCGCTACATCACCCCTGAACAGTTTAAAGTCAGCTACATCAAGCTGGACGCCGCTTCCATGCAGGAAGAGGCCAGTGATGCGGACGTACAGGCATACTACGACCAGCACAAAGATGAATTCACCCAGCCGCAGCGCAACCGCTACAGCGTGATTCAGACTAAAACCGAAGACGAAGCGAAAGCGATTCTCGACGAGCTGAACAAGGGCGGCGATTTTGCCGCGCTGGCTAAGGCGAAGTCTGCTGACATTATCTCTGCCCGTAACGGCGGCGACATGGGTTGGCTGGAAGCGTCCACTACGCCTGACGAGCTGAAAAATGCCGGCCTGAAAGAAAAAGGCCAGCTGTCCGGCGTCGTTAAATCCTCCGTTGGCTTCCTGATTGTTCGCCTGGACGATATCCAGCCTGCCGTTGAAAAACCGCTGGCGGAAGTCCGCGACGGCATCGTGGCTAAAGTGAAGCAGGAAAAAGCCGTTGATGCTTACTATGCACTGCAGCAGAAAGTCAGCGATGCCGCGAGCAACGACAACGAATCTCTGGCAAGCGCCGAGAAAGTTGCCGGTGTTAAAGCGGTTGAAACCAGCTGGTTCGGCCACGACAACCTGCCTGAAGAACTGAACTTCAAACCGGTTGCCGATGCTATCTTCAGCGGTGGTTTGGTGGGTGAAAATGGTTCACCGGGCAGCAACTCCGATATCATTACCGTCGATGGCGACCGTGCTTTTGTGCTGCGCGTCTCCGAGCATAAAACCGAAGCGGTTAAACCTCTGACTGAAGTGCGTGACCAGGTTATTGCCGCCGTGAAGCAGCAGAAAGCGGAGCAGCAGGCGAAACTGGATGCCGACAAACTGCTGAGCGCGCTGAAACTGGGCAAAGGCGCTGACGAAATGAAAGCGGCGGGCCTGAGCT
Source organism: Cedecea neteri NBRC 105707 = ATCC 33855 (assembly GCF_001571265.1). GTDB lineage: Bacteria > Pseudomonadota > Gammaproteobacteria > Enterobacterales > Enterobacteriaceae > Cedecea > Cedecea neteri. The sequence goes on from NZ_BCTL01000020.1 coordinate 55,020, forward strand.
TCGGTGAAGCGAAGACGCTGAGCCGTACCGGGCAGGATCCTATCAGCCAGGCCGCCTTTGGGTTGCCTCTGCCGGCGAAAGATAAGCCGAGCTTTGGCGTCGCCAATGACATGCAGGGCAACGTAGTACTGCTGTCGCTGGATGAAGTGAAAGCGGGCTCAATGCCGGACGAGCAGAAAAAAGCGATGGTGCAGGGTATCACTCAGAACAATGCCCAGATTGCTTTCGAAGCGCTGATGTCCAACCTGCGTAAAGAAGCGAAGATCAAACTGGGCGATATCATCGACCGGCAGCAGTAACCCTCGCAAATTTTTGCAACGCAGTGTAATTCCTGAAGGCCGCTTTCGCGGCCTTTTCCACATTTAAAACCTGGCATTTGTTCCTGATTTTTATCCTCGTTATGGTGACTGGGCTGTCAACACACATGGAGGACACAGCATGACATCAGGAATCAAAGCATTTTCACTTTCACTCGTTCTGGCCGGTTTACTCGGCTGTGCACCAGCGCATGCTGCTACAGAAAAAGCAGGTTCGCCCCCGGCAAGCGCTGCAGCAGTGCAGTCTAAAGCTGCCCCTGCCAAAGCGATGGGGCAAGGGGAGGGGCTGGTGAGTATCAATAGCGCCCCGGCGGAAGAGCTTGCCCAGAAAATGAACGGTGTGGGATTGAAAAAGGCGCAGGCCATCGTCAGCTACCGTGACGAATTCGGCCCGTTTAAAACGTTGGATCAGCTGCAGGAGGTCCCGGGCATTGGCGCATCGCTGGTAGAACGTAACCTGGCTCGCATAAAACTTTGAGTTTACGTGCTCAGGCTTCCACCTGAAGAGGAAAGTTTGCTACGCTGAGTTAGAGGTCATACCAGTTGCTGGTATGGCCTCGCTTACCTTCACCTGATGACAACAAAAACAGTACAAGGGCCTCGCGCTATGCAGACACATATCAAAGTTCGTGGATATCACATGGACGTCTACCAACACGTTAACAACGCTCGTTATCTTGAGTTTCTCGAGGAGGCCCGCTGGGAAGGGCTGGAAAAAACGACGGGTTTCCAGTGGATGACGGAACACAACATCGCTTTCATCGTGGTGAACATCAATATCAGCTATCGCCGCCCGGCGGTGCTTGGCGACCTGCTTCGCATTGATAGCAAACTGCAGCAGATTAACGGTAAAAGTGGCGTGTTGAGCCAGGTAGTGACGCTGGAGCCCGAAGGCGAAGCCGTGGCCGACGCGCTGCTGACTTTCGTCTGCATTGATTTAAAAACGCAAAAGGCCGTTCCGTTAGAAGGTGAATTGCGTGAGAAACTGGAACAGATGATGGGTGCCTAAAATTGCTGGCAAAGAGGGAAAAAGCGTGGTTTTTCCCTCTTTGTGATTATCAGCCGAAAATCAATAAATTGATTTTCCTGTCTTTTTACGAACCGTTCGGTGTTTGTTCTATCAACAGAGATTTGTCACCACGCCGTTATGCCTTACTTCAGGCCAGTTTTTTGCTTCATTGCGGCCATGACCGCGGATTTGTTGGCCAGATAGTGGTTCAGGCCATTAGCACGCAGGTTGCAGGCGGCGCATTCGCCACAGCCGTCTCCCTGAATGCCGTTGTAGCAGGTCAGCGTCTCCTGACGGACTGTTTCCAGACTCTGCCAGTAATCGGCCAGCGCCCAGGTTTCCGCTTTGTCCAGCCACATCAGCGGCGTTTCAAACCGGATGTCTCTTGCCATCCCGAGGCTTACCGCGTGGTTCAGCGCTTTAACAAACTCGTCGCGGCAGTCCGGGTAGCCGGAGAAGTCCGTTTCGCAAACGCCGGTTATCACGGATTCCGCTTCAACCTGGTAAGCGTAAATCGCCGCCAGGGTCAGGAACAGGATATTACGGCCAGGTACGAAAGTACTTGGGATGCCTTTATCCTCAGGGTTGTAACCCGGTACCGGAATGCTGTCTCGCGTCAGGCTACTTACCGCCAGTTCGTTCAGCAGGGTAACGTCCAGGACTTTATGCGCACGTGCGCCAAGCTTCAACGATAGCTTTTGAGCGACGTCGATTTCTGCCCGATGGCGCTGACCATAATCAAAGGTTACGCAGTGGACTTCATCGTATTGCTGTAAGGCCTGGATCAGGCAGGTGGTGGAGTCCTGTCCGCCGCTGAAAACCACGACTGTACGTTTCATTCTCTAATCCTGTCGTTCATAAGAGTGTCTGGAAAAGGGTATGGTAACGCCCCGCCAGGCCGCGAGCCAGCTTCTTCACGCCATTCCCGGCGGTGGGAGCCAGGCTTCACAAAAATCAAACCAGCCCCAGGCATTCAATTCAATGCCGTTCACGCCGGGTGGGGCGCTTATCTGGTAGCGATAATTAAATAGCGGTGTGACTATGGCCTCCCGCATCAGGCCGTGAAAGACTTCTTTCAGGCCTTCATTACGTTCATGAGGATAAGGGTAAGCCTGCACGGCATCCAGCGTGGCCTGCAGGTGGGCGTAATGCCCGGCGCTTAATAAATTTGGCCACAGCACATCGCTACGAAGCCATTGCTCCAGGGTGTATTCCGGGGCCTCACCAATCAGCCTGTCGCCCATCACGATATCTGCCTGGCCTAAATCCCCGCAGCCAGCCCAGGTTTTGGCATCGTGAAAAATCACCGTCAGTTCGCAATCGCGCTCTGCTAAATAGCGCTTGAGCTGAAGGGCCATGGCGTGAAGCTCAACCGGTAAATGGTAAACCAGTGTGAGCTTTTTCGGTAACGCTACGGCTTTGTGTGCACCCCAACCGGGAATTTGCCAGCCAGGAATCATCTCTCGATTGGGGGTGATCAGCTCGCTGTTAAGCGGCAGCGTGGCGATCATCTCCGGTTCCCGGACAATTTGCATGATGGTTCTGGCCTGCGCGGCGCTGAGCCTTCCCTGTGGGCGGATCCCCAGATAGCAGAAGCCCAGGCTGATGCTGCTGCTCACCGGGCGCAGATTCTCCAGCTCATCCTGTTGACCGATGGCGATTTGCACCGGATGCAGGCAGCTTGTACCGAGTGCAGTTTCGAAAAGCTGCGGCGTTATCCAGTATTCAATGGCTTTCAGCAGCGGGTGTTTCAGGTGGTAGCTTTCAAAACTTTCCAGCCGCACCAGATTTGGCTTAAAACTGGCGATGCGGAACGGGCCGCAGCCCAGCTGAGTATCCTGTGGATGCGCCAGGCGGCTGCAATAGCTCGCCAGCCGGTGCGCGAGCCAATAGTCAGGCCGATGCAAAATAAAGCGCAGGCACTGCGCGTGCGGGATCTCGATGCGTTTGACGCTGATAAACAGCCGCCGGAGAGCGGGCAGTTCCAGCAACATCATCAGGCGCTGCTGGAGCTGGTGAGTTTCGACGGGTTCGCCGCTGTGCCAGTGAAGCGTTGAGCGAATAAAAAAGTCCCAGCACAGGCCCTTGTTTGATACTTGCCAGTGATGGGCGAGGTCAGGCTGGGGCTCCGGTCTTTCACGAGTAAAACGCGTGAGGCCGGAAAACACCTGCCCGGCGAGATGCTGTTCGGCCCGGCCCGGCAGAAAACCAGGGGCAACGGGATCGAGAGGGCGGTAATAAGGAATGCGCAGCGTTGGAACGTCGTTTTGCCACTGGCCGCCAAGGAACGGCTGTAATAGCTGGCGTAGCTGTTCCGGCGCAAGCTGGGCCAACTCCAGCGCGTTCTGATGCTGGCCCTTATCGAGAACCTGCTCCATCATGCCGGACCTGACGTTTTCCGGAGAAACCAGAAACGTCAGGTCACCGCGTTTACCGCGGCCAGACTGCGCGCGCCAGCGCAACCAGCCCGCGTCTTCAAGCTGATTAAGCAGCGTCCTGACGTGACGGTCGCTACAAAAACAGCGTTCGGCCAGCTCGGCAACGGTCACCTGCTGCGGTTCCCCGCCGGAAGGCTGCCATAAACGCTGGAACTGATTGAGTCGATTCAGAAGCCGCATAATAAACCCGGAACATTTTTTCCCAAGTATTCACTATTAGTTCCGTATATTCCAGAGGATACTTTTGCCTGTCACGTAACTTCTGGAGTAACCATGGCTCGTCTGGCTGCATTTGATATGGACGGCACGCTGCTGCTGCCCGACCATCACCTTGGGGACGCTACCCTGAACACGCTGAAGCGCCTGCGTGAAGAGCGGCAGATAACTCTGGCTTTTGCCACCGGCCGCCACGAGCTGGAGATGCGCCATATTCTCGGCAAGATCGATCTCGAAGCTTTTCTGATCACCGGTAACGGCACACGCATTCACAGCATGGAAGGTGAATTAATGCACCGTAACGATCTCTCGCCGTGGGCGGTAGAGACGGTATTGCACGGTCACTGGGACACGGAAGCCAGCATGCATGCCTTTAATGATTCAGGTTGGCTCACCAGCCATGAAATCCCGGAAATGCTTCATGCGCACGTATACAGCGGTTTTCGGCCGCATATCGTCGATCTTCGTACTTTACCGGCTCACGAAGTCACCAAGATCTGCTTCTGCGGCGATCATGACGATCTGTGTCGCCTGCGCATTCAGCTTAATGAAGCGCTGGGCGATCGGGCATTTATTTGCTTCTCGGCAATGGACTGCCTGGAAGTGCTGCCGGTGGGCAGCAACAAGGGCGCGGCGCTTGGCGTACTGAGCTCGCATTTAGGTTTCACACTGCAGGATTGCATGGCATTTGGCGACGCGATGAACGACCGCGAAATGCTCTCGGCGGTAGGGCACGGCCTGATTATGGGCAACGCCATGCCGCAGCTAAAAGCGGATTTACCCCATCTGCCGGTTATCGGCCACTGCCGTAATCAGGCGGTCTCGCACTATTTGACGCACTGGCTGGACACTCCACATCTCACCTATTCCCCCGAATATTGAGACCTTACAGCGCCGGGCATTTAGCCCGGTTTTTTTATACCCGTCATACTTCAAGCCGCAGGTGCGTTGACTGCACCCGTTCACCTCAGTCACATAGTTACCTATGCTCCTGAGGATTCACGGTCTTGCCGCCTTCCTGCAACTCGAATTATTTAGGGTATTGATATGAGACGAGCAATTTCAGCCTTAAACGGGGCAAGATCGCCGATATGATCGTTCACCCAGGCAGAGTTGTAGTAGGACTCAAGATAGCGTTCGCCGCTGTCGCAAAGCAGCGTCACGATAGAACCACTCCGGCCTTCCTCACGCATTCTCGCGGCAAGTTGCAGCACGCCCCACATATTGGTGCCGGTTGAGGCGCCCACTTTGCGGCCAAGCTGGGATTCCAGCCATTGCATAGTGGCGACGCTGGCGGCATCCGGAACGCGCATCATCTCGTCAATCACATCAGGAATAAAAGAAGGCTCACAGCGTGGGCGTCCAATACCTTCGATTTTGCTGCCGACATCGCTTTTCAGGCTGCAGTCACGCTGCTGCCAATAATCAAGAAATACTGAATTCTGCGGGTCGACGACCATTAGCTTAGTATCGTGTCCCTGGAAGCGAAGATAACGGCCAATGGTAGCTGAAGTTCCGCCGGTACCCGCGCTCATCACGATGTAATCCGGTACCGGGTGTGGCTCATGGGTCATCTGGCGGAAAATACTGTCGGCGATGTTGTTATTGCCGCGCCAGTCGGTTGCCCGTTCGGCGTAGGTGAACTGATCCATATAATGACCGTTCAGCTCGCGAGCGAGCATTTCCGAAGCGGCATAGATCTCGCAGGCGCTGTCTACAAAATGGCAGCGGCCGCCGTAGAATTCAATTTGTTCAATTTTGCGTTTTGCGGTGCTGGCTGGCATCACGGCGATAAACGGCAAGCCGAGCAGGCGAGCAAAATAGGCTTCAGATACCGCCGTTGAGCCAGAAGAGGCTTCGATAATCGTGGTGCCTTCTTTTATCCAGCCGTTACACAGCCCGTAAAGAAACAGCGAGCGCGCCAGGCGGTGCTTCAGGCTGCCGGTCGGGTGAGTACTCTCATCCTTCAGATACAGCTGAATACCCGGAAAAGCGGGCAAAGCCAGGCGGATAAGATGCGTATCCGCAGAGCGTTGATAGTCGGCATTGATCTCGCTGATGGCGTTGGTTACCCAGGTGCTGGTCATGGAAAATTCTCATTTATCAATTTGTGCTTAGCGTAATCTAAAGTCAGGATAAAAAAGTTGCCATTTTGCCTGTTTAGCGCTTCCATTAGAGAAAATATTTCTCTCTGGTGGTCCTGTGATAGATAAAATTGACCAAAAGCTGCTTGCGATGCTGCAGCAGGACTGTACCCTGTCTTTGCAGGCGCTGGCAGATGCCGTTAATCTGACCACCACCCCGTGCTGGAAACGCTTAAAACGCCTGGAAGACGAAGGCTATATTCGCGGCAAAGTTGCGCTGCTGGATCCGGAAAAACTTGGCCTTGGTCTTACGGCGTTTGTACTGATTAAAACCCAGCAGCACAGCAGCGAGTGGTACTGCAAATTTGTCTCGGTGGTGGAGGCCATGCCCGAAGTCCTGGGGTTCTGGCGCATGGCCGGCGAATATGACTACCTGATTCGGGTTCAGGTGGCTGATATGAAGCGGTACGACGACTTTTATAAGCGGCTGGTGAACGGCATCCCGGGATTAAGCGATGTCACTTCGAGTTTTGCCATGGAACAGATAAAATACACCACAGCATTACCTCTAACTTCCTGATTCCGCACTGTGCGGAACAGTAGCCTCTACTCTTTTGCCCTGGCCGGCAGGCAGCATTTCAGGACTTAAACTTCGTGCGATTATTTGCTCAATTAAGCTGGTACTTCACCCGCGAGTGGCGACGCTATCTCGGCGCGGTGGCATTGCTTATTATCATCGCCATTCTGCAGCTCGTGCCGCCGAAAGTGGTGGGCGTGATTGTGGATGGCGTAGTGCAGCAGCGTCTTTCTTCTCAGCAGGTGCTGATGTGGGTTGGCGTGATGCTGATTATTGCCGTGGTGGTTTATCTGGTGCGCTACGTCTGGCGCGTCCTGCTGTTTGGGGCGTCTTACCAGCTTGCGGTTGAGCTGCGGGAAAATTATTACCGCCAGCTAAGCCGGCACCATCCTGAGTTTTATCTCCGCCACCGCACCGGTGACCTGATGGCGCGCGCCACTAACGATGTCGATCGCGTGGTATTTGCCGCGGGGGAAGGGGTGCTAACGCTGGTGGATTCGCTGGTCATGGGCCTGGCGGTGCTAATCGTCATGTCCACCCAAATCAGCTGGCAGCTTACTCTGCTGGCGCTGTTGCCGATGCCGATTATGGCCGTGGTGATCAAACGCGACGGTGCCCGTTTGCATGACCGCTTCAAAGTAGCTCAGGCGGCATTCTCGGCCTTAAACGATCGCACGCAGGAAAGCATGACCAGCATCCGTATGATCAAGGCGTTTGGCCTTGAAGATCGGCAGTCGGCGCTGTTTGCCGCAGAAGCCCAGGATGCAGGGGCGAAAAACATGCGAGTCGCTCGCATTGATGCGCGTTTCGATCCCACCATTTATGTGGCGATTGGGGCAGCAAACCTGTTAGCCATCGGCGGCGGAAGCTGGATGGTTATCGACGGCACGCTTACCCTCGGGCAGCTCACCAGCTTTGTGATGTATCTTGGCCTGATGATTTGGCCGATGCTTGCGCTGGCCTGGATGTTCAATATTGTTGAGCGTGGAAGTGCGGCCTACAGCCGTATCCGTGCGATGCTGGAAGAAGAGCCGGGCGTGGTTGACGGTGATAAAACGCTGCCGGACGGGCGGGCTGAACTGGTGGCCTCGATTCGCCAGTTCCACTACCCACAGACTGCTCAGCCCACGCTGCAGAACGTCAACTTCACCCTTAAGCCTGGGGAAATGCTTGGCCTGTGCGGGCCAACGGGCTCGGGGAAAAGCACCATTCTCTCTCTGATTCAGCGTCATTTCGACGTGGAAGAGGGGGATATTCGCTACCACGATCTCCCGCTCACGGCGCTGAAAATTGACGGCTGGAGAAGCCGCCTGGCTATCGTTAACCAGACGCCATTCCTGTTCTCTGACACCGTTGCCAGCAACATTGCGCTGGGTAAGCCGGGCGCCACGCAGGAGGAGATTGAGCATGTCGCTCGTCTGGCAAGCGTCCATGAAGATATCCTGCGCTTGCCTCAAGGGTACGACACCGAAGTAGGCGAGCGCGGCGTGATGCTTTCCGGCGGGCAAAAACAGCGCATTTCCATTGCCAGGGCGCTGCTGCTGGACGCCGAGATCCTGATTCTGGACGATGCACTTTCCGCCGTTGACGGCCGTACCGAGCACCAGATTCTGCATAACCTGCGCCAGTGGGGCGAACACCGCACGGTCATTATCAGCGCGCACCGCCTGTCTGCGCTAACGGAAGCCAGCGAAATTCTGGTGATGCAGCACGGGCATATCGCCCAACGCGGCAGCCACGATAACCTGGCGTCTCAGCCGGGTTGGTACCGTGATATGTACCGTTATCAGCAGCTGGAGGCCGCGCTGGACGAGGCCCCGGAGCAGGAAGAAGTCAGGGAGAGCGCCAATGAGTCGTAAACAACAGTGGCCTACCATTAAGCGCCTGCTGGCTTACGGATCGCCGTGGCGCAAACCGCTGGGCGGAGCGATGCTCATGCTTTGGGTCGCGGCTGCCGCGGAGGTTTGTGGCCCGGTGCTGGTGAGCTATTTCATTGATAACCTGGTGGCGAAAAACCAAATGCCGCTTGGCCTCGCGGCCGGGCTGGCGGTGGCTTATATCCTGCTGTCGATTAGCGCCGCGGGGCTGCACTATCTTCAGGCGCTGCTGTTTAACCGGGCGGCGGTAGGCGTGGTGCAAAAACTGCGTACCGATGTGATGGATGCCGCGTTGCGCCAGCCGCTGAGCGCATTTGACACGCAGCCGGTCGGGCAATTGATCTCTCGCGTGACGAACGATACCGAGGTGATCCGTGACCTGTATGTCACCGTTGTAGCAACGGTGCTGCGCAGCGCGGCGCTGATTGGTGCCATGCTGGTGGCGATGTTTACGCTCGACTGGCGTATGGCGCTGGTGGCGATAACCATCTTCCCGGCGGTGATCGTCGTGATGTTTATCTACCAGCGTTACAGCACGCCGATTGTGCGCCGGGTCCGCGGCTATCTGGCGGACATCAACGACGGGTTTAACGAAGTTATCAACGGCATGAGCGTGATTCAGCAGTTTCGCCAGCAGGCCCGCTTCGGCGAACGCATGGGGCAGGCGAGCCGTTCTCACTATCTGGCGCGTATGCAAACCCTGCGGCTCGATGGCTGGCTTCTGCGGCCGCTGCTGAGCCTGTTTTCGGCGATGATTCTGTGCGGCCTGCTGATGCTGTTTGGCTTCACTTCTCGCGGCACTATCGAAGTCGGCGTGCTGTATGCCTTTATTAACTACCTTGGCCGACTGAACGAACCGCTTATCGAGCTGACCACCCAGCAGTCGATTCTGCAGCAGGCGGTGGTTGCCGGGGAGCGCGTGTTTGAGCTGATGGACGGCAAACGCCAGGATTACGGCAACGATAACCGGCCCCTCGCCAGCGGCGCTATCAGCGTCGACAATGTATCGTTTGCCTACCGTGGCGATCGTCTGGTGCTGCAGGACATTAATCTGGAAGTGCCTTCGCGCAGCTTTATTGCGCTGGTCGGGCATACCGGTAGCGGGAAAAGCACCCTGGCCAACCTGATGATGGGCTATTACCCGCTCACAAAAGGGGAAATTCGCCTTGATGGGCGGCCGCTGGACTCCCTCAGCCATGAAACGCTGCGCCGCGGCGTGGCGATGGTGCAGCAGGATCCGGTGGTGATGGCCGATTCGTTCTTTGCCAACGTTACGCTGGGGCGGGATATCAGCGAAGAGTCGGTCTGGCAGGCACTGGAGACGGTTCAGTTGGCCGAACTGGCGCGTGCGCTGCCGGAAGGTATCCATACTCGCCTGGGTGAGCAGGGGAACAATCTCTCGGTTGGCCAGAAGCAGCTACTTGCCCTGGCGCGCGTGCTGGTTGAAGCGCCGCAGATCCTGATCCTTGATGAGGCTACGGCGAACATTGACTCCGGCACCGAGCAGGCTATCCAGCGGGCGCTGGCGGCGGTACGTCAGCACACCACGCTGGTAGTGATTGCCCACCGCCTGTCCACCATTACCGACGCCAACACGATTCTGGTGCTGCATCGCGGCCTGGCCGTGGAACGCGGTACGCACAGCGAACTGCTGGCGCAGCAGGGTCGCTACTGGCAGATGTATCAGCTCCAGCTTGCCGGGGAGGAACTGGCCGCTTCAGCACAGGAAGAATCACTGACGGCCTGATGCACCACAACCATGCAACAGGCCGCATAAAAACCACCGCTTCTCCGCGTTGGTGCAAAACGAAAACGCATCCTGCACTGCAGTGGTGCGTTTTTTCTTTTCAGACTAATCCCGCCCGATCTCGCTCCCTGACCCGGCTTTCCGGTAACCCGCCTGAAACCTGAAAACGTGCTGAATCACGCGGTTTTTTTATTCCTGGCATGGGCTTTGCTTTGCTCTCTACGTGCAGGTAACGACCTAATTCTGAGTGGAGAGAATTTATGAAGCTGGTAACCGTGGTAATCAAACCGTTCAAGCTTGAAGACGTGCGTGAAGCGCTCTCTTCAATCGGTATTCAAGGGCTCACCGTTACTGAAGTTAAAGGTTTCGGTCGCCAGAAAGGCCATGCGGAGCTTTACCGTGGCGCCGAGTACAGCGTCAACTTTCTACCGAAAGTAAAAATTGATGTTGCTATTGCTGACGACCAGCTCGATGAAGTTATCGACGTGATTAGCAAAGCCGCCTACACCGGCAAAATCGGTGACGGGAAAATCTTCGTTGCAGAACTGCAACGCGTTATTCGTATTCGTACCGGCGAAGCCGACGAAGCCGCTCTGTAACTGCTGGCAAGCCTTGATTGGGATGGGAAAAATGAAAAAATTAGCTGCACTCCTTGGTTTAGGCGCCCTGGCATTACTGCCAACGCTCGCCTTCGCTGCGGACGCGCCTGCGGTCGCGGACAAAGCTGACAACGCCTTTATGATGATATGCACCGCGCTGGTGCTATTTATGACCATCCCAGGCCTTGCGCTCTTCTACGGTGGTCTGATTCGCTCCAAAAACGTGCTGTCGATGCTGACACAAATCTCCGTCACTTTCGCGCTGGTTTGCGTACTGTGGGTCGTCTATGGCTACAGCCTGGCATTTGGCACCGGGAACAACTTCTTCGGCAGCTTTGATTGGGTGATGCTGAAAAATATCCAGCTGAAAGCGCTGATGGGCACCTTCTATCAGTACATTCACGTTGCCTTCCAGGGCTCCTTCGCCTGTATCACCGTCGGACTGGTCGTCGGCTCTCTCTCCGAGCGCGTACGTTTTTCTGCGGTGGTGATTTTTGCTGCCGTCTGGCTGACGCTTTCCTATGTGCCGATTGCGCACATGGTGTGGGGCGGCGGTATTCTGGCTACACATGGCGCGCTGGACTTCGCGGGCGGTACCGTGGTGCACATTAACGCCGCTGTTGCAGGCCTGGTAGGTGCTTACCTGGTAGGCAAACGCGTTGGCTTCGGCAAAGAAGCGTTCAAGCCGCACAACCTGCCAATGGTGTTTATCGGCACCGCGATCCTGTACTTTGGCTGGTTCGGCTTCAACGCCGGTTCTGCTAGCGCGGCAAACGAAATCGCAGCTCTGGCGTTCGTCAATACCGTTGTTGCCACTGCCGCTGCAATTCTCTCGTGGGTCTTCGGCGAGTGGGCGCTGCGCGGTAAACCTTCTCTGCTGGGTGCCTGTTCCGGTGCCATCGCTGGTCTGGTTGGTATTACCCCTGCGTGTGGATACGTTGGCGTAGGCGGTGCGTTGCTGATTGGCCTGGTTGTGGGTCTGGCTGGCCTGTGGGGCGTGACGACGCTGAAAAAATGGCTCAACGTTGATGACCCATGTGATGTGTTCGGCGTGCACGGCGTCTGCGGCATCATCGGCTGTATCATGACCGGTATCTTCGCGGCAACGTCTCTGGGCGGCGTAGGTTATGCAGAAGGCGTGACCATGGGGCATCAGCTTCTGGTTCAGCTTGAAAGCGTGGCTATCACCATTGTCTGGTCTGGCGTGGTGGCGTTCATCGCCTTCAAGATTGCTGACCTGACCGTCGGTCTACGCGTACCAGAAGAGCAGGAACGCGAAGGTCTGGACGTCAACAGCCACGGCGAAAATGCTTACAACAACTAATTAGTCATGAGTTCTGAAAACCTCGCCTGGTCGGCGAGGTTTTTTTATTTCAGCGTTAACTACCCGCGATGGCGCATGACGCCTTCCTGAACCGTCGACGCGACCAGCACCCCATCCTGCGTATAAAACTCACCGCGAACAAAGCCGCGAGCGCTCGAAGCCGACGTACTTTCAACGCTATAAAGCAGCCATTCGTTCATGTCGAACGGACGGTGGAACCACATTGAGTGATCGATAGTCGCGACCTGCATCCCCGGCTCCAGGAAACCTACGCCATGCGGCTGTAAGGCGACCGGCAAGAAATTGAAGTCGGAGGCATAGCCGAGCAGGTACTGATGCACACGCAGATCCTGCGGCATGCTGCCGTTTGCGCGGATCCACACCTGGCGGGCCGGCCGATCGACGTGGCCTTTCAGCGGGTTGTGGAACACCACCGGGCGGATCTCCAGCGGCTTCTCGCTAAGGAACTTTTCTTTCGCATGCGGCGGCAGGAATTTCTCCAGCGAGCGGGCGATGTCTGTTTCGGACACCAGCCCGTCCGGTTTCGGTGCTGGGGGCATATCTTTCTGGTGCTCATAGCCAGATTCAGGCGCCTGGAATGACGCGGTCATGTAGAAGATAGGTTTGCCGTTCTGCACCGCAGCGACGCGGCGGGCGCTAAAACTGTTGCCGTCGCGCAGGGTTTCTACGTCATAAACAATCGGTTTTTGGCTGTCGCCTGGGCGTAAAAAATAGCTGTGGAAAGAGTGGACGAGACGGTCTTCCGGCACGGTTTCTTTTGCCGCGTAAAGCGCCTGGCCGACCACTTGCCCGCCGAATACCTGGCGTAAGCCTAAATCCTCGCTTTGGCCACGGAACAATCCCTCTTCGATTTTTTCCAGGTTAAGTAACGCCAATAAATTGCTGAGCGCCTGACTCATAAAATGTCCTCAATAAAAGGGAGATGTGGCAGATTTCCACGATTATAACATGCCCGCAAACGGCGTATTTGATGAGCCGATGCTGGGAACATTCCTGGTTTTGAGCAGAATTCAGTGATCTGTGCCACACTTAAAGCGTTAAGCGCGTTTTTCAGCGGGGTTCGTCCCCGGCGCTACATTGATAATAAGGAGAAAAAATCAATGAAACTTGTGCCTATGTTAAGTGCTTTGGCCATCGCGGCTGCTGTTGCAGGTTGTTCACATAAGAGTGCTGATGTGCCGACTCCTGCGCCGAGTGCGTCCGCCGGGGCTGCATCTGCCCAGCAATCCAACATCGCATTACCTAACGTCTCCGGTACGGCATGGATCCGTCAGCGCGTTGCTCTGCCGCCAGATGCTGTGCTGACTGTCACCGTTTCCGATGCCTCACTGGCCGATGCTCCTTCTAAAGTCATTGCCCAGAAAGTGACGCGTACCGAAGGTAAACAGGCGCCTTTCAGCTTCGTGATCCCGTTCAACCCGGCTGATATTCAGCCGAACGCGCGTATCCTGCTGAGCGCAGCCATTACCGTGGACGGTAAGCTGATGTTTATCACCGATACCTTCCAGCCGGTGATCAACCAGGGCGGGACAAAGGCCGACCTGACGCTGGTACCGGTACAAAATACGGCTATTCCGCTTCAGCAAGGCGGTGGGGCAGCAAGCACGGTGCCGTCAACCTCGCCGACTCAGGTAACGCCATCTTCGGCGGTGCCTGCGCCAACAACGTACTAAAACGAAACGCCCCCGAATGGGGGCGTTTTAATATTTCCAGCGGTAACGGAGCATATCGATATGCCCGTCTCCTGACACCATGACCCCTTCAGAAAGCAGCGCCTGGCGCTGACGCTGGAGATCCGGCCCTGTCAGTGAAATGATACCCTGTCGGTTCACCACCCGGTGCCACGGCAAACGGCTACCTTCCGGCAGGCTCTTAAGCACGCCTCCAACCTGGCGAGCGGCTCTCGGCGACCCGGCAAGCGCGGCAATTTCACCGTAGGTGGTAACGTAACCTTCGGGAATGGCGGCAACAATTTGGTAAACCCGCTGCGGGAAGGAATCGTGATTATCCATAGTGAACTCCTGACAAAATCGCTTCTAAGGATAATCGGCGGTGGGGAAAGCACCAAGTTAAACCGTTGATGCGCAATAAACCAACACCTGACCGCCGCTGGCTTGCAATTGCCGGGGTCTATGTGGATAATGCGCCAGCGCGTTGGATAACAACGCTCTCAATGGGGGCCCTGTTGGTTCTCCCGCAACACTAACTTGTGAACTCGGTCAGGTCCGGAAGGAAGCAGCCGCAGCAGGCGTCGTGTGTGCCGGGATGTAGCTGGCAGGGCCCCCACCCAATTCTGCCGTCGGCAAAAATTTTCCCCTCATAACCTTCTTATGCGTTCCGCTGGCTTATCAGCACATTATTCACGATCCGCAAGAATCAAACCGCCCGATACAGCACCAGTCATTCTTTTCATAACGATATAGTGACTCCGTATGTCCCGGAATTATCCACCTTGTCTCTTCGCCTGGTGGGCAGCTCAGGTAAATACACAGCCCGCATTGCCTGTGCAGCTGGCGTGGGATATCCGCTATACGGAAGGTCATCCCTTCGGCCTGCAAAGCTTTGCGGGTCTGAATCACCCCGAGTGTTGAATGGAATAAAAACAGAAAGTCGGCCATTAGCGCCTGCCTTTTTGTTGGCCAATCAGCGCGGCGCCTATGGCTCCTGCAAGCTGGGCGTCCGGGTGTGTGCGAACCTGCGTGCCTACATAACTTTCCAACATTCGGGTAAACGTATGGCTATGGCTGACGCCGCCGGTAAATAAAACCGGCCCCTCAGAAGCCAGCCGCCCGATAAAATTAGCGCTGCGCCGGGCCATGGCGTTAATGATTCCCGCCAGAATCGCTTCAGGAGGAACGCCCGCAGAGCGCAGGCTTATTACCTCGGATTCGGCAAACACCGTACACATGCTGGTTATGGCATGTGGTTCAACGCCTTCTGTAATGGTATCCAGCGTCTCCACGCTGGCGCCAAGCGTGCGGGATATGACTTCCAGAAAACGCCCCGTGCCTGCAGCGCATTTGTCGTTCATCAGGAAGTCGGTCAGGCTACCTTTTTCATCCAGCTGAATGACTTTACTGTCCTGACCGCCTATGTCGATAACGGTGCGGGTGTCTGGTGCCAGAAAGCGAGCCCCCAGCCCGTGGCAGGAAATCTCCGTCACCTGCTTATCGGCAAAATCGATCAGCTGGCGGCCATATCCGGTGAGGGTCAGAAAAGGGCGATTATCCAGCCCTGCGCTGAGGCGTTCCCAGGCACTGTTTATCGCCTCTGCCGGGCGAAAAGGCGTGGGGCACATAAAGCGGTCAACAATAACGCCATCTACCAGCAGAACGCCTTTTGTGGTGGTTGATCCGGAATCAATGCCTACTGAATAGTTCACCCGTGCTCCTTACAGCATTTCAATAAATGCCGCGACTCGGGTAGCCAGTTGCCCGACATCTGACGTGGAATAATCCGTTTCAATGGCGATGTAGGGGATGTCGTGTCGTTGGCGGACATGCCGTTTAATCGCAAGAGATTCAACGGCATAGGTATGGCAGGCCTGCAGTATAACGTCCACTACGCCGTCCGCCTGGTACTCTTCCACCATCTGGCTAAGTAACGTTAAACGTTGATCGTTGGGGGAAATACAGGAGCAGCCAATGGCGAGATATTTGTTAACCAGCGCGTCGTAAACATCTCCTGTCTCTTCCACGCAGTGCTCGGTGGCCTTCGCTCCGGTGCAGTTTTCAAAGCCGACGACCCAGCCGCCGTTTTCTTCAATGGCGCGGACAACCTTTTCTGCTGCGCCGCCAATGGGGCAGCCGGTGATGAGAATACGAGGACGCGAGTCCAGCCTTTTGCCTTCCTGCCATGCCTGATGAACATGCCCGGTCATCTCATCAAGCTCATCTATCAGTACTTCCTTATCAAAACGGAAGGTGGCGCCATAGACAACTTTCAGGATGTCGCTGCCGCTGAGCGCCGGGGGATTTAGCTGGCCCGTACGGTAGAAATTTGCCAGCGCGCGTCGTTCACGGTTCTTAAGAATAATGGCTTCCCGCAGCGCGGTTTCACTCACCGGTTTACCAAACCGATTCTCAATGGCCTGCTGTAAACGCAGAATTTCAGCTTTCCAGAGTGCCCTGGAAGCGGGGTCATCGACGCTGTTTGGCAGCTGCATGACGTGTACTGCTTTAAATTCCGCCATGTATTCGTACATCTTCTTTTTACCGTCGCAGGTGGTCTCTCCCACTACCAGATCGGAAAAATAAAAGTACGGGCACTTATCCGTTTTGCCAAAACCGTAGCTGCTTTTGATCAGCGGGCAGAGGTTGCGAGGCAGGTCTTTTTCCGCCTCTTCGATGGTTTCATCAGACGTTGAGCAGAGTGAAACCACAACCGCACCAGCCGCGAGGGCAATTTCCTGCGGCATAAAGGTGCAGTAAGTTCCCACCAGCGGAATGCCTTGCTCCTTGAGCTCCATTACCGTGACAAAGCCTTTTTGGCGGGCCTCTGAGAATTGGTTAAAGAGGGTGGGCAGGTTGGTAATCAATGACATGGTTTTTCCTTCCCCGTAACACGGGAGATGATGAAAAGACCACGCATTATAACCATGCTAATTAAGTGGTTATGTGATGGTTAGCAATTAAACATCATTCATTTATCTTCAAGACCGGTGACTATATGTCGGCCTGAACTAGCTCTTCGCCAGCACTGTTTTAGCCCTGCGCTTTTCTCCCCAACCCAAATTGATCCCCGCTGCAGCCAGCAGAATCATTGCGCCGCCGACAAACTGTATCGGGCTCAGGCTGTGATCAAAGACAAAGCGATCCACTATTACCGCCACAATCGGGTAGATAAACGAGAGTGAGGCGGTAATCGACGTCGGCAGCTTCTGAATCGCGCCGTACAGCAGCTGGTACATAATGCCGGTATGAACGATGCCCAACATGGCCACAATTCCCCAATGGGTGAACGTCATGTGTTGCTGGAAATCCACCAGCGGCAGCAGCAGAAGGGTACCCACGGCTACCTGAACCAGGGCGATTTGCTGTGGCGGAACGCCTTTCAGCTGGCGGGTGATAAGCGCCGTCAGGGCATAAAAGAAAGCGGCACCGAGCGCCATTACAATGCCCAGCAGCCAGCCGCCGTTGCCGTCATGGTTTAGCCCGCTCGATAGCACAAGCAGCATGCCGACAAATGACGCACCCAGCCAGAGCCACTTGCTGCGGCTGACTTTCTCTTTCAGGATAAAAACGCCCATCCCCACCAGCATCAGCGGCTGCGTATTGTAGAGTACCGTAGCCAGTCCAATGGACGTTCGTGAATAGGCGGCGAACAGCAGCAGCCAGTTAACAACCAGCGCCACGCCGCCGAGGGCGGCGATCAAAACAACCTTGCGGGTCAAATGGCTGCGCCAGTTGCCGCTCATCAGGCCCAATATGAACAGCGTGATGGTTGCAAAAACGCAGCGCCAGAATACGACGTTGGCGATAGGTTGCTGAGAAATTACCACCAGCGCGCCGATGGTGCCGGAGATGAGCATCGCCGCAATCATTTGCAGGCTGCCGGTTCTTATCTCACGAGTCATTTTGTCTCTCCAGAATAAAGAGCTTTATTTTGAGCACTGTGTTGGGCACATTGAAGTGCTAAAATTAGGTCATTAAATTCTTTTGCCTTTATAAATGAGATAAAAATGAATGATTACCTTCCTGATGATATCGACAGGCATATTCTGACTATTCTTGCGGCAGATGCCCGTATCTCGCTCAAAGTATTGAGCGGAAAAATTGGTCTCTCTTCGCCAAGTACCGCAGAACGGGTCAAGCGGCTGGAGGAACGCGGCGTGATCAACGGCTACACCATGAATGCCAACCTGGAGGCTCTGGGCTACACGCTGCAGGGGCTGGTGCGCATGAAGCCTTTGCCGGGCATGCTGCACAAAGTGGAGAAGATGATTCAGGCGATTCCCGAATGCATTGAATGCGATAAAATTACCGGTGAGGATTGTTTCATTATCAGGCTGGTGATTCGCTCTATCGGGCAACTGGATGAAATCCTTGATGAGCTGGCCGAGTTCGCCCAGTGCAACACTTCTATCGTCAAAAGCACGCCGGTGAAGCGCAGGTTGCCTCCTTTGTAATGGCGTAATCCGGATATATTTTCCGGGTATTTGAATTATGACAGAAATATTAAATTTATCGTGCTGGCTGGATCTTATTTATTCTCTATAGTATTAAACACCAACCTCTGTTTAAGCATTAAGGATTTGCAATGACGACGGCTACGCTGAACGTAAAAATAAGTATCGAGTTAAAAGAGAAGATTCGTCACTATGCGGAAGAAAATAGTGAAACCCTGGCAAGCGTAACGGAGAGACTTCTGTCAAAAGCTTTTGATGATCTCGACGGTGATGTGGGCGTCGACGAAGATGACGTAGACAGCCAGCACACTTCAGAGACTCGCGTAACGCCATTAAACGATCGTGAGATCAAGGCATTGCGTAAACTACTGAAGAAGAAAAAATGAACGCCGGTACGGACAGTACCGCCCACGACTATCAGCAAGCCTGTGAATTATTGCGCTCGGGCTACCTGAAAAAAGTGAAACTGGGCTGGAATATTGGCAGCGATGAGTTTTTCCGCATCGCTTCAGACTGGTGCGATACCGGGGCCAGTATTAAAAAAGAGGGTGAGTATTTCACCATTACCCTAAAAGGGTTTGCCATTCCTCGAATTTCACAGCATTAATTTTTAGCGTCGGCTTATTGCTATTCTGACAGAATATTATTTCCCTCTTTTATTTTAGAGGGAAATAATCCGCGTTCTAAAATACCATTCCCCGTAGACTTTCATTTCTTGTTGCCGCCAGGTGCTGCCATAGCGGCTGCAGCCGCTGGAGCGCCAGCTGCATCTCCTTGGGCTCGAGGCTAAAGGGCAGGCGTAAAAAGCGTTCAAAGGCTCCCTCGACGCCAAACCGAGGCCCGGCGCCGATGCGAATTCCCTGGCTCTCGGCCGCGGCGGCAAAAATTGTGGCCAGCGGCTTCGGTAATTCCACCCACCATGACAGCCCGCCCTCCGGGGGCGACGTTTGCCAGTCCGGGAACAGCGTTTGCATGGTGGCGAAGCTGGTTTCACAGCGTTGGCGAAG
Source organism: Cedecea neteri NBRC 105707 = ATCC 33855 (assembly GCF_001571265.1). GTDB lineage: Bacteria > Pseudomonadota > Gammaproteobacteria > Enterobacterales > Enterobacteriaceae > Cedecea > Cedecea neteri. The sequence continues at coordinate 74,363 of NZ_BCTL01000020.1, forward strand.
CATTTCTCTACGCTGGGGCAAGAACTGCGCCGCATCGTTAAACAATTGAGTGGCAGCCAGCTGCTCCAGCAAAGGCGTCCCTAAATCGAAGGTATTGCGGATTTGTATCAGCGAACTGATGGTTTTGCCCGAAGCCCTTATCCAGCCAAGCCGCAGCCCGCCCCAGAAACTTTTCCCGGCTGAGCCCAGCGAGATGGTGTGTTCCTCGGGGCCAAAAGCGGCCAGGGGAGGAGGGGGCGGCGCGTCAAACCAGAGATCTGCCATTGTCTCATCCACAACCAGCGTTGTGTGGCTGCGGGCGGCAATCTCGTTCACTCGTTGGCGCGTAGTGGCGTCCATACAGCGGCCGGTTGGGTTATGGAAATCTGGAATCAAGTAAGCCAGCCGGGGAGAGGTCTGGGCGATAGTCGCCGCCAGGCCGTCAACGTCCCAGCCGCTGGCGGGCAGGCTGACCGGCACAGGTCGACAGGAGGCGCCGCGAATGGCCGCTAACGCCATCGGGTAAGTAGGATGATCGACCACCACGCGATCGCCCGGGCCGGTGAATAGCCGGAGGATCAGCCCCAGGCCGCTGACGGCGCCGTTGACTACCATGATTTGGTCAGGCGTGGTGGGTAATCCACGGGACGCATAGTGGCGCGCTATAGCTTCTCTCAGCTCCGGCAACCCCTGACTCTCATAGCCGGTAGAGGATAAATGTTCCGGCAGGAAAGTGAGCGCGGTGGAATAGGCCCGATGAATCTCCGGCCCGGCGCTGAGGGCGGCAGTGGACAGATCCAGTACCGGAGCATTGCCGGGCAAAGGGGAAATGGCCGGGCTGCTTTCGGGCAGCATGGTGACGGAGCCTGAACCCTGTCGGCTCAGCAGGTAACCCTCCTCACGCAGCTGCGCCAGCGCGGAGGCGACGGTGGTGCGGCTCACGCCCAGTGCGCCAGAAAGCTCTCTTTCCCCCGGCAGCCTGCTGTCGAGCGGTAAGCGGCCATCCAGGATCAGCAGCCGCAGCCCATCGGCCAACTGGCGATAGACCGGCGAACGGGATGACGCCTGATGCCAGTGGCCCAGCAGGCGTGTTAAAGATGAAATTCCGATTCTGCGCAGCGTCATAGCAGTCCACTTTCTGATAACTGGACCTTAATACTAAGTCCATTTTGCGAGAGGGTATAGCCATAAAAACACAATGAGGATCTTTGTCATGATGGCTCGTCGCCTGCTGCAGCTTTATACCGGCCTGGTTTTTTATGGTATTTCAACCGCGATGTTTGTTCGTGCCGATCTGGGGGCCGATCCCTGGAACGTTTTCCACCTCGGCGTGGCGAGGCTGTTCTCTTTAAATCTTGGCCTGGTGATGATTATCGTTGGCGCGCTGGTGTTGCTGTTGTGGATCCCACTGCGTCAGCGGCCCGGGCTCGGCACCATCAGCAACGTGATAGTTTTAGGGCTGGCGGCGGATGCCACGCTGGCGCTAATGCCGCCGCTGGAATCGCTTCTCGCTCGTTCCGTTTTGCTGGGCGGCGCTTTGGTGGTTAATGCTCTGGCGACGGGCATGTATATCGGCGCGGGTTTTGGCGCCGGGCCACGAGACGGGCTAATGACCGGGATCCATGCCAGAACGGGCTGGTCGGTACGCAGCGTGCGTACCGCCATCGAGGTGACCGTGCTGATTTCCGGCTGGTTGATGGGCGGCAGTTTCGGCGTGGGTACCGTGCTTTATGCTTTAGCCATCGGGCCGCTTATCCAGCTTTGCCTGCCGTGGTTTCGCGTTAAGCCGCGGAATAACGCAGTGACAGTTGCACCGGAAACTACATCCTGACTCTCTGACTGTGCTAAACAGTATCTTCCGCAGAACAAAATTCGCTTAACGGGAGAGAGCATGCGGCACGAGATTGTGAGTAAACCGGCGCTTAACTGGAACAGCTTTCAGCTGGCAGAGATATTAACCCACTGTTTTGAACAGTACGTGGTGCCTTTCCGCCTGGAAGGCGAAACGTTCGGCTGGAGATTTGCTTCTGAAGATTTTTTCCCCGGCGACAGCCTCGTCTGGCTTGATCGTGGGGAACCTAAAGCGATGGCGCTGGTGACACGGCGCGGGCGAACCTGTCGCCTTGCCGCGTTTGCTATTCGGCCGGAGCTTCGCGGGCAAGGGCTTGGCAAAATCTTCATTCAGCAACTGATTGACGAAGCGCGGGCTCGCGGCGATCGGCAGTTTTTTCTGGAAGTGATTCTGGGCAACGAGGGCGGGCTGGCGCTGTATGAGCGAATGGGCTTTGTGCGCCAGCAAACGCTGGTGGGCTTTCACTCCTCTGGCGTTCCCGAAGGTGAGGTTAACGGCGAGCTGCTGGAAGTCGACCCGCTGCAAATGACCCGAAGAATGATGGCCAGCCCCGATGCGCCACTGCCCTGGCTTTGCGCGGCTGAAACGCTGTATAAACTGCCTGGTACGGCTTTTGTGCTGGATGAAGTGGCTTATGCGATGGTGGTTCCTGGTGAGATACCGAAGCTCAGAGGGCTGTTTGTTGAGCCACATGCGCGACGTTCGGGGAAGGCGAAAAAACTGCTGGCTTTACTTCAGCGCCGGTTCCCTGGATTAGTAACTATTCCGAGCCTGCCCGAGGCCGTTGCGCCGTTATTTTTAAGCAGCGGTTTTACTCAGGATACGCTCCAGCAATATGAAATGAAGCTTACTTTATAGATGAGAATAAGTGAGGGCGAAGGCCCTCACCGCGTAGGTTACAGCACGCCCTGAGCCAGCATTGCGTCCGCAACTTTGACAAAACCGGCGATGTTCGCGCCGCGAACGTACTGCGTTTGTTTCCCTTCTCCGCCGTAATCCACGCAGGCCTGATGAATATCAAGCATGATGTGGTGCAGGCGAATATCCACTTTTTCGGCCTTCCAGCTCAGACGGGCCGCATTCTGCGCCATCTCCAGGCCCGAAGTGGCCACGCCGCCTGCGTTTGCCGCTTTGCCTGGTGCAAACAGCACGCCGGCTTCCACAAACAAATCCGTCGCGGCGATCGTGGTTGGCATATTTGCCCCTTCGGCTACCGCCTTCACGCCGTTGGCGATGAGCGTTTGTGCCGCCTCGACGTCCAGTTCGTTTTGAGTTGCGCATGGCAGAGCAATATCAACCGGCACGCTCCACGGCTGCTGGCCTTCCAGATAAGTGAGGCCAAATTCTCGGGCATAATCTGCTACGCGGCCGTCGCGGCTGGCTTTGATTTCGCACAGGCGGGCCAGTTTCTCAGCGGTAAAGCCTGCTTCGTCGACCACGGTGCCGTTGGAGTCAGAGGCCGTGACCACGCGAGCGCCGAGCGACATGGCTTTTTCAATCGCATACTGAGCCACGTTGCCGGAGCCGGAAACCGCCACGCGCATGCCTTCGAAGCCCAGACCGTGACGCTGCAGCATGGCGTCGGTGAAGTAGATCAGTCCGTAGCCGGTGGCTTCAGGGCGGATCAGGCTGCCGCCGAACGACAGTCCTTTGCCGGTAAACACGCAGGCGGTGTTGTTGGAGAGCTTTTTCATCATCCCGGCCATGTAGCCGACTTCACGGCCGCCTACGCCGATATCGCCCGCCGGAACGTCGGTATCCGGGCCCAGATGGCGGTACAGCTCAAGCATCAGCGCCTGGCAAAAACGCATGATTTCACCTTCGCTTTTGCCTTTAGGGTTAAAGTCGCTGCCGCCTTTACCGCCGCCCATCGGCAGGGTGGTGAGGGCATTTTTAAAAGTCTGTTCAAAGCCAAGAAACTTCAGGATCGACAGATTAACGGAAGGGTGGAAGCGCATTCCGCCTTTGAACGGGCCAATGGCCGAGTTGAACTGCACGCGCCACGCCCGGTTTACCTGCACCTGATTGTTGTCATCCACCCAGGCAACGCGAAACTGGATCACGCGCTCCGGCTCGACCAGGCGTTCGAGCAGCGCCTGCTGGCGATATTGCGGATTGCTTTCCAGAAACGGCCACAGCGTGCTCATAACTTCGCGAACCGCCTGAGCGAATTCAACCTGATGCGGGTCGCGTGACTGTACTGAGGTTAAAAAGTCTTCGAGAGATAATGCTTGAGCCATCAGAGGTAACTCCTTGTTGAAGGTCGTGTTGTATGCGTTTTTTGTATGGTTTTTTTTCGACTATAACATTTTCTTATGAACGGGCATCAAGCGATTTTTTCACCAGGATGGCAATAAAGAAGGGAAGCGTTTAGTCAGACTATTTACCCTAAAAAAATCTAAAATCCGGTCTAATAACAGTCAATAAAGCGTGTTCTCTGACTGTTTCTTACCCCTTTGGGAGGCTGGTTAGCCTCCCGGGCAGAGGTTAGAAGTGCGTGTTGACGCTCATGTAATACGTGCGGCCAGACTCGTTGTAAGTCTCGGCGCCCGCGCCATACATATAAGCGTTGGTGGTGGCATTCCCGGTGGTCTGGGCGTTACCCGCGCGCCAGTGGCGCTTATCCAGCAGGTTATCAATGCCGGCGGTTAAGCTGACGTTTTTGGTCGCGTCCCAGGTCGCGCTCATGCCAATGATGCTATAAGGGCTGACCTCGTTGGTGTCGCTGCCGGTGACAGGTTCGCCCTTGTAGTTGTACTTCTTCGGTGCCTGTTTGCCGTACCACGTCAGCGTGCTTTGTAGCGAAATGTCCGGGTGAACCTGCCAGCTCAGCGTGGAGTTAAGCGTATATTCAGGGATGATCGACAGGCGATCGCCAGTTTCTTTGTTTTTGCTTTGCAGCATATAAGTCAGGTTGTTGTTCCAGCTCACGGTCTCCGTCAGCGGCAGATTAATGGTGCCTTCAAGACCTTCCACCACGGCTTTAGGCACGTTGCCCCACTGGTAGATATCGGTCTTCTTACTGTTAGAGGCAATAGGCGAATAACCGGATTCAATCTTATTGTGGTAATCGTTCCGGAACCAGGTGATCCCGGCCTGATAGCCGTCCCGCTTGAACTCCAGGCCAATCTCTTTGTTGACGCTGGTTTCGGCCTTCAGGTCCTCATTCCCCATCAGATAGCACGCCCCGGCACTGGCTGCGCAACCCTGCCCGCGGCTGTAGAGAATGTAGTTCGGGTTGGTCTGATACAGACTTGGCGCTTTATAAGCCCGGGCAATACCAAGCTTAAGCGTTAGATCTTCCACTAACTCCTGGCTCAGGTTCAGCGACGGGCTCCAGTTATTTCCTACGATGGAGTGATGATCAAAGCGCAGCCCCGGCGTCAGAATAGTACTGCTGGTTAACTCCATGTTGTTTTCAGCGAACAGGGAGAAGATCTCCGCTTTAGAGTAAGGGCTACGGCCAGTGGATGAGAGACCCGGAATCGGCCCGCCTTCGCTTAACGACTGGGTGTTAGACGAACCGTCTTTCATGCGCTGCTGGTTCCATTCGCTGCCGACGGTGAGGTTTTGATTCACCAACAGATTAAACGGAATGCTTGCTTCGCTATGCAGCATGACATCGCTGAGATCGATATCCGAGAACTGGTTGTTGGAGAAGATCCCCTCTGTGCCGCCTGCCAGGCCTTCGTTCATGCGCGAGTTGCGGGTGTGTTCGTATTGCACGTACGAGTTAGTGGTGACGCCGTTATCCCAGCCGCCGGTCCAGGTGACGGCATAGTTCTGGCGGTAGAGGCGATTGGTCTCTTTGCCGTAGTTATCCTTCACCAACTGGCTGGTATTCGTATTTTGTGTATCGCCTGAGTAGAGGTTGCCCTGGCGGCTGTAGCCGGTTTCAAACTCCAGCGCCTGCATGGGGGCAAATTCCCAGCGGATCATCCCGTTAAGATCTTTATGGATAACGCCTTCGCGGCCGGCAGGTAGCGTGTTGGCGTAAGATCCGGTCCGCAGGGACTGGTGCCCCTGGTTGATGTCCCAGGCGTCCGCCTGCGTTTTATCGAGGTTGCCGTAGAGGCGGAAGCTGACGTCATCCCCCAATGGCCCCGTCAGGCTGAAGTTGGTGCGTTTGGTCGATCCTTCGTCTTTGTGTTCCGGCGCATTGAAATAGGTATTCCAACTGCCGTGGAACTCGTTACTGCTGCGTTTGGTAATGATGTTCACCACGCCGCCCGCCGCACCATTGCCGTAGCGGGCTGCTGCCGGACCACGCAGGACTTCAATGCGCTCGATCATTTCCGGTGGAACCCAGGATGCGTCACCGCGGGTATCGCGCTCGCCGCGCCAGCCCAGACGAACGGAGTTACGGCTGGTGACCGGTTTACCGTCAACCAGGATCAGCGTGTTTTCCGGCCCCATGCCGCGAATATCGATTTGGCGACCGTTGCCGCGCTGCCCGCTGGTGGAGTTGCCGGTCAGGTTAACTCCAGGCATGGTGCGAATGATTTCAGAGACATCGCGCGCGACCGGGTGTTTCTTTAATTCCTCGGAGGTAATCACCGACACGCCGGGCGCCTGCAGCGTTTGCTGGGCCGCTGTGACCACCAGCGTGTCTTCATTTTCTACGAGGGCCGTCTCTGCCGCCGCCGAAAAGGCAGTGCCGTAGAGGCCCAGACTCACCAGTGTGGCGAGGGAGTACGATAATGTATTGTTCATTATTTATCCTGAGTGTCACCGCCTGCGTCCCGTAAACTCCTTTCCCAAATGAGGAAGGACGCGGCAAAAGTGCCTGGAGTTGAAAGTGCGGAAACACGCTATTGCAAATGAAAATAATTATCAATATCTTTCTCTGTTGACATTTTAAACCAATTAATTCCGCTAATTAATCATCCCTGGTTATCAATCTCCGCGTTAACCATTCACCAACCTGATACTCCACAGTTGACCTGCCGACTTTACTGTTGCGATACATATTTAGGTGATCTCATTAACAAACTCAGGTAAATGCCCCGCGTTTTGCCCCCTTCGGATTGTGAGAACCGCTATTCCAGGCTAGATACAAAATGTAACAACTCTCGGTATCCACTTAGAAAACGGACAAAATTGATGGATAGATTTGGGAAACACCTCGTCTGGGTCGTGCTTGCTTTGATAGGCGCATTCGCCCTCGGCTATATCGCACTGAATCGCGGTGAGCAGATAAATGCGCTGTGGATTGTTATTGCCTCAGTCTGTATCTACCTGATCGCCTATCGCTACTACGGTTTGTTTATCGCTAAACGCGTGCTGACGGTGGATGCCACGCGCATGACGCCGGCCGTGCGGAACAATGACGGCCTTGATTACGTCCCAACGGATAAAAAAGTGCTGTTTGGCCATCACTTTGCCGCCATCGCCGGAGCGGGGCCGCTAGTAGGGCCGGTGCTTGCCGCGCAAATGGGCTACCTGCCGGGCATGCTTTGGCTGCTGGCGGGCGTGGTGCTGGCAGGGGCCGTGCAGGACTTTATGGTGCTGTTTGTCTCAACGCGTCGCAACGGACGCTCGCTGGGGGAATTGGTTAAAGAAGAAATGGGCAACACCGCGGGCGTTATCGCGCTGGTAGCCTGCTTTATGATTATGGTGATTATCCTCGCCGTGCTGGCGATGATCGTGGTGAAGGCGTTAACCCACAGCCCGTGGGGCACGTACACCGTGGCCTTTACCATCCCACTGGCGCTGTTTATGGGCATCTATATTCGCTATTTGCGCCCGGGGCATATCGGCGAAGTATCGGTGATTGGCCTGGTGATGCTGGTGTTTGCCATTATTTCCGGTGGTTGGGTTGCAGAGAGCCCAACCTGGGCTCCGTACTTTGACTTCACTGGCGTACAGCTAACGTGGATGCTGGTGGGCTACGGTTTTGTAGCTTCTGTGCTGCCGGTGTGGCTGCTGCTGGCGCCGCGCGACTACCTCTCCACCTTCCTGAAAATTGGCACCATCATCGGGCTGGCGATCGGCATTTTGATCATGCGCCCGACGCTGCAGATGCCATCATTAACAAAATTCATCGATGGGACTGGCCCGGTCTGGAGCGGGGATCTGTTCCCGTTCCTGTTTATCACCATCGCCTGCGGGGCCGTTTCTGGTTTCCACGCGCTGATTGCTTCCGGCACCACGCCGAAAATGCTGGCGAACGAAAATCAGGCCTGTTTCATTGGCTATGGCGGCATGCTGATGGAGTCCTTTGTGGCGATCATGGCGCTGGTGGCGGCCTGTGTTATCGACCCTGGCGTGTACTTCGCGATGAACAGCCCGATGGCGGTGCTGGCACCTGCGGGCACGGCGGATGTTGTGGCTTCAGCCGCGCAGGTGGTGAGCGGCTGGGGCTTCCATATTACCCCGGAAACGCTAACCACTATCGCCAGTGAAGTCGGCGAGCAGAGCATTATCTCTCGCGCAGGCGGGGCACCGACGCTTGCCGTCGGGATGGCGTACATTCTGCACGGCGCGATGGGCGGGCTGATGGACGTCTCGTTCTGGTACCACTTTGCCATCCTGTTTGAAGCATTGTTCATCCTGACGGCGGTAGATGCCGGGACTCGTGCGGCGCGCTTCATGCTGCAGGACCTGCTGGGCGTGATTTCTCCGGGGCTGAAACGGACGGATTCGCTGCCGGCCAACCTGCTTGCGACCGGGCTTTGCGTACTGGCGTGGGGCTATTTCCTGCATCAGGGCGTGGTCGACCCGCTGGGCGGCATTAACACGCTGTGGCCGCTGTTCGGTATTGCCAACCAGATGCTGGCGGGCATGGCGCTGATGCTGTGCGCAGTGGTGCTGTTCAAAATGAAGAAGCAGCGTTATGCCTGGGTTGCGCTGATGCCGACCGCATGGCTGCTGGTTTGTACTTTAACGGCAGGCTGGCAAAAAGCGTTCAGTTCGGATGCAAAAGTGGGCTTCCTCGCTATCGCCAACAAATTCCAGGCGATGATCGACAGCGGCAATATTCCGGCGCAATACACGCAGTCGCAGCTTAGCCAGCTGGTGTTTAACAACCGCCTGGATGCGGGATTGACCATCTTCTTTATGGTGGTGGTTGTGGTGCTCGGCTGGTTCTCGCTGAAAACTGCGCTCAAGGCGCTGAAGTCTGAGCAACCAACGTCGAGTGAAACTCCGTATGAGCCTATGCCTGAGAATTATCAGGAGATCGTGGCGCAGGCGAAGAGCGTGCATTGATTTTTACCCTCACCCTAACCCTCTCCCTGGAAGGGAGAGGGGATAGATTAGGCTTCTTTATTCAGCCCATCCCCTTTGGGTAAGGGGTTAGGCTGGGTTTCTTTATTCCCCCTTTGGGGAGAGGGCCGGGGTGAGGGGCAACCTGCTGGAGACACTATGTTCGACAATCTAGCCAAAGCCGGGAAATACCTCGGCCAGGCCGCAAAAATGATGATTGGCGTACCCGACTACGACAACTACGTGCAGCACATGCGCCTGACGCATCCAGAGCAGACGCCGATGACCTACGAAGAATTTTTTCGCGAGCGTCAGGACGCACGCTACAGCGGTAAGGGCGGCGGACGCTGCTGCTAAAACTTAGCATTTAACAAAAATGTGACATTTCGCCCGTTTTTTAGCGGCCAGCAAAAATCCTGTTGTGCGAAACCGGCGAGTGTGATTTTATCAATGACGACTTTTAACACTGATTCAGGAAACCCATGACCCATTCCCTGCAGACTTCGACCCTACTAGTTACCGCGCTACCAGCCGCGGTGGTCGTCGTGCGTGTGGTGGTGGTCGTCGGCAATGCGCCGTAGGGACTGAATCAACGCATCGATTCCAAACCCCGCCGGCGCAAACCGGGCGGGGTTTCTTGTTTTAAGTGCCTGCCCAGAAGCGAACCGGCTAATTAGAAGGACTGGAGCATGGCAATTTCGGACACACCCTCACAGCGCATCACCGGTGCCCAGCTGATTGTAAAAATGCTGGAACATCATGGAATTACAACGGTTAGTGGCATTCCTGGTGGCACCGTTCTGCCGCTCTACAATGCCCTGAGCCAAAGCACCCGCATTCGCCACGTACTGGCTCGTCACGAGCAGGGCGCGGGATTTATGGCGCAGGGCATGGCGCGTACCAGCGGCAAACCGGCGGTCTGTATCGCCTGCAGCGGACCGGGCGCCACAAACCTTGTCACCGCCATTGCCGATGCGCGTCTCGACTCCATTCCGCTGGTTTGTATCACCGGCCAGGTACCGACTTCAATGATTGGCGCCGATGCTTTCCAGGAAGTGGACACCTACGGAATTTCGATTCCTATTACCAAACATAACTACCTGGTGCGCAGCATTGACGAGCTGCCGCAGGTGATTACCGACGCCTTTCGCATTGCGCAGTCTGGCCGCCCTGGCCCGGTATGGATCGATATCCCTAAAGACATTCAGACCGCTGAAATCGACATCGCCGAACTCCCTGCAGTGGCCTCGCCTTCGGCCGCGCCGGCCTTTGACCATCAGGACATAGCCCTTGCGGCGGCGATGATCAACGAAGCCAAACGCCCGGTGCTTTACCTGGGCGGCGGTATCATCAGCGCAGGCGCAGCGGAGCAGGCCCGTGAGCTGGCTGAGCGTGCCGGGCTGCCAACGACCATGACGCTGATGGCGCTGGGGACGATCCCCGCCCGACACCCGCTTTCCCTGGGAATGTTGGGGATGCACGGGGCGCGCAGCACCAACTTTATCCTTCATGAAGCCGATCTGCTGATCGTGCTTGGCGCTCGCTTTGACGACCGCGCAATTGGTAAAACCGAAGAGTTTTGCCCGAATGCAAAAATTATCCACGTCGATATCGATCGCGCCGAGCTGGGCAAAATTAAGCAGGCGAATGTGGCTATTCGCGGCGACGTGCGCGATGTCCTGAGCCAGCTTACCCCACAGACCAAAAATGCCCAGCGCAGCGAGTGGCTGCAAACGGTGAGCGATTTGCAGCGCGAGTTCCCGTTTGCCACACCTGGCGCGGACAACCCGCTGATGCCTTACGGGTTAATCAAAGCCGCTGCGGCCTGCGTAGACGATGAAGCTATTGTCACTACTGACGTAGGCCAGCACCAGATGTGGGTGGCTCAGGCTTATCCACTCAACCGCCCGCGCCAGTGGCTGACGTCCGGTGGCCTGGGCACTATGGGCTTTGGCTTACCGGCTGCGGTTGGCGCGGCGCTGGCCGAACCCGGTCGTAAAGTGCTGTGTTTCTCCGGTGACGGCAGCCTGATGATGAATATCCAGGAAATGGCGACCGCCGCTGAAAACAATCTGGATGTGAAAATTATTCTGATGAACAACCAGGCGCTGGGGCTGGTACACCAGCAGCAGACGCTGTTCTACCAGCAGAATATTTTCGCCGCGACCTACCCCGGCATGACGGATTTTCTGACCATCGCCCGCGGCTTTGGCCTGGCAACCTGTGACCTGAACCAGGCGGAAGATCCGCAGGCCGCGCTGCAGGAAGCGATTTCTCGTCCCGGGCCTTGCCTGATTCACGTTCGCATTGACGCCGATGAAAAAGTTTACCCAATGGTACCGCCGGGTGCCGCCAACACTCAGATGATTGGAGAGTAATTCATGCAGCAATCAATCACTAAACAGTCAACAGTCATTCTGGAACTCACGGTGCGCAACCACCCGGGCGTGATGTCACATATCTGTGGCCTGTTTGCCCGCCGTGCGTTTAACGTGGAAGGCATCCTTTGTTTACCTTTACCGGAAGGCGATCAGAGCCGTATCTGGCTGCAGGTAGCAGACGATCAGCGCCTGGAACAAATGGTTAGCCAGGTCGATAAGCTAGAGGATGTGGTGCAAATCATTCGCCACGCCGACGACCCTGGCATCTTTAACCGCCTGACCGTATTTGTGCAGTAAGTCAATGAAACCGGGGCTTTCATGCATATTTTTGAAAGCCCCTTGCCCGGATGCATAAACCCCGGAAGCTGCGCCGCAATCCCGGCATGCCAAAGAACGATTTCAACCAACCTCAAGTAAAAATCCGTTAGCCTGCCCTGAGAAAAATAAGCTGACTAAATTTTGTTCGTGCTTATTTGTTGCTTTAAAGCTACACTCAAGGAGTCAAGGATGAACATGATTACGTTCTTCGAAACAAGTAGTGGCTTGAGCATATAAGGAAGAAAAAATGAAATTTAGCGAATTTGATCAAACGGTTATTGATATGCTTCGCGAAGATCACGCCTTCGCCGTGGACTATCTTAAAGAAGCCTTTATTGGGCTGGACGGTGAAGATGGCGAAGCGATGTTTCTTATTGCTATGCGCCGCCTGGTGGAGGCCAGAGGCGGGTTTACGGAGATTGCCAGAGCGGCAAACCTGAACCGCGAAACGCTTTATCGCACGCTGTCAGAGCGTGGAAACCCCACCATCAAAACCACCAAAAAGGTACTGCACGCGGTGGGGATCCACTTCTCAGAGATTGCGGGCTGACCGTACGTTATAAACCCTGGCGAACCAGCAAGTCAGGCGTAATTTCGGCAATAGATTTCGCGCCGGTCAGCGTCATCGCCACGCGCATCTCTTTCTCCATTAAGTTCAGCAGATTGCTGACGCCGGCTTCGCCGTGGGTCGCCAGCGCATACAGGAAAGCGCGTCCCAGCAGCACCGTGTCGGCACCCAGCGCAATCATACGCACCACGTCCAGGCCGTTGCGGATGCCGCTGTCAGCCAGAATCGTAATATCGCCTTTCACCGCATCGGCAATAGCGGGCAGGGCGCGAGCGGAAGAGAGCACGCCGTCCAGCTGGCGGCCGCCGTGGTTAGACACCACGATCCCGTCGGCGCCAAAACGCACCGCATCGCGGGCGTCTTCCGGGTCGAGGATCCCTTTAATCACCATCGGGCCGTCCCAGAACTCGCGGATCCACTCCAGATCTTTCCAGGAAATGGACGGGTCAAAGTTGTTCGCCAGCCAGCCGATATAATCTTCCAGCCCGGTCGGTTTGCCGAGATAGGCGGAGATATTGCCCAAATCATGAGGGCGGCCGTTTAAGCCGACATCCCATGCCCACAGCGGGTGCGTTACGGCCTGAAGATAACGGCGCATCGCTGCGTTAGGGCCGCTCATGCCTGAGTGTGCATCACGATAGCGAGCGCCCGGCGTTGGCATATCGACGGTAAACACCAGCGTAGAGCATCCGGCGGCTTTCGCCCGCTCCAGCGCATTGCGCATAAAACCGCGATCTTTCAGGACATAAAGCTGGAACCACATCGGGCGGCTGATGGCGGGGGCGACTTCTTCAATCGGACAAACGGACACCGTCGACAGAGTAAAGGGAATGCCTTTCGCCGCGGCGGCTTTTGCGGCCTGAACTTCTCCCCGGCGCGCATACATGCCACAAAGCCCCACGGGGCCGAGGGCCACCGGCATAGACAACGTTTCGTTAAACAGCCTGGTTTCCAGACTCAGCGCCGACATGTTTTTCAGTACGCGCTGCTTGAGCGCCACCTGTGCCAGGTCTTCCACATTGCGCTTCAGCGTATGCTCGGCATAGGCCCCACCGTCAATGTAGTGGAATAAAAAGGGCGGCAGAATGCGCTCGGCGGCGGCACGGTAGTCGGTTGCTGCGGAAATAATCATCGTTTCTTTTCCCTTATTTCATCACTTGCTTCGTCCGGGAGGCGGGTAACGCGTGCCTGACGGGCTTCGTCTTCCTGCAATGTCTTGATGGTGGCGTGGACGTAACCGAGGTGAGACTGGGCGGCTCGCCTGGCGCGCTCGGCGTCACCGGCCAGAATCGCCTGCAATAGTTCGTCGTGCTGCTCGGTTAGCCCGGCAAAAATGGACGGGACGGTATACATGCGCTGGCGGCTATGGAGTACCGAGGATTGCAGCAGGTCAAAGAACCCGCGCATGGTCTGCAGCAGCACGATATTGTGGGAGGCTTCGGCAATCGCCAGGTGAAACCTGACGTCGGCCTGGGCGGCCAGATCCGGGTCGTCGCTTTCTTTAAATTTGAGCGTGGCATCAAAACAGGCGATCAGCTTTTCTTTGTCGGCCTGCGTCGCCCGCATAGCCGCGTACCAGGCCGTGCTGCCTTCAATGGAATGCCTCGCTTCGAGGATATCCAACTGGTAATTGGGATCGCCCTCAACCAGCGTTTTCAGCGGCTGCACGATGCGTTGTTCCGACCATTGTTCGGTCTGGTAGCGTAGATAAGTGCCGCCACCGCGTCGGCTGGCCAGCACGCCTTCGCCAATCAGCTTCTGAATCGCCTCGCGTAAAATCGAGCGCGAACAGCCCAGTTCTGCGGCCAGCTGGCGCTCGGCGGGCAACCGCATGCCCGCCTCCAGATTACGTTCTTCAATCAGCGCCTTTACACGTTCAACCATCTGGTCGGCTAGGCGCGGTACGGCTTGGGTCATGGGATCATCCAGGTTAAAACATAGGCCTGCAGCGTGGTAATTACGCCCACCATGCAGGTGAAAATCAGGCTGTGCTTCACGGTGAAGCGGAACAGGTCTGACTCTTTGCCCACCAGCCCCACCGCCGCACAGGCAATAGCAATCGACTGCGGCGAAATCATCTTGCCGGTGACGCCGCCGGTGGTATTGGCCGCCACCAGAAGCAAGTCAGACACGCCAATCTGCTGCGCGGTGGTTGCCTGTAGGGCAGCAAACAGGGCGTTAGAAGAGGTGTCCGACCCGGTCAGGAACACGCCCAGCCAGCCAAGGAACGGCGAGAAGAAGGTAAAAGCATGGCCGGTGTGTGCCAGCGCCAGGGCAAGCGTTGCCGACAGCCCGGAATAGTTGGAGATAAAAGCAAACGCCAGCACCATGCCGATGGAGTAAATCGGCAGCGCCAGCTCCTTCAGCGTTTCCCCAAAGGTTGCCAGCGCCGCTTTTGGCTTCATGCGCAGGTAGACAATAGAGATCAGCGCCGCGACCAGAATTGCCGTGCCGGTGGCTGACAGCCAGTCGAACTTAAATACCGCCGCGTAAGGTGCACTGGCGGCAACGACCGGCGGCATTTTGGCGACCAGGTTATCCAGGAACGGTACCGAGAAATTATAGACCCAGTCCGCCATCGCGCCGCCTTTAGCGAACAGCGCTTTAAACGGAGGAATACTCCACAGCGTGACCGTGGCCGTTAAGAACAGGAACGGCATCCAGGCTTTGACAATCTGCCCGGTAGTATATTTTTGCGAAGACGGCTCTTGCACGGTTTCAGCCGCACCCTCGCTATCAAAGCGGAAAATACGCACCGGCTTCCAGACCCGCAGGAACGCCGTCAGACACACCAGCGACACCAGCGATGAGATGATGTCTGGCAGCTCAGGGCCGATAAAGTTGGAGCTGAGATACTGCGCGATAGCAAACGAACCGCCCGCCACGATCACCGCCGGCCAGGTTTCTTTGATGCCGCGCCAGCCGTCCATAATCGCCATGATCCAGAACAGGACGATGATCGTCAGGAACGGCAGCTGGCGCCCTACCATCTGGCCAATCTCGAAGCTGTCCAGGCCGGTGACCTGCCCGGCAACGATAATCGGGATCCCCATCGCGCCAAAGGCGACCGGCGCGGTGTTCACGATCAGGCACAAACCGGCGGCATAAAGCGGTTTAAAGCCGAGGCCGACGAGCAAGGCGGCGGTAATGGCAACCGGCGCACCAAACCCGGCGGCGCCTTCGAGAAATGCCCCGAAAGAGAAGCCGACAATCAGCATTTGCAGGCGCTGGTCCGGCGTAATCGACAGGATAGAGGAGCGAATAATGTCGAACTGGCCGGTCTTTACCGAGATCTTGTAGACGAACACCGCGGCGACGATTATCCAGGCAATCGGCCACAGACCATAGAAGAAGCCATAAACCACTGAAGCAAGCGCTCTGTCCACCGGCATACGGTACAGAAACAGTGCGACGAGCAGCGCAAGCAATACCGTCAGCGTCGCGGCTTTGTAGCCCTTCATGCGCAGCTTAATCAGCGCGAAAAAGAAGAACAGGATCGGGATCGCGGCAATCAGGCTCGACAGCCAGATATTCCCGAGCGGATCGTAGAGTTGTTGCCAGACTTGCATGCAGGTGTTCTCCAGGGTGAGGCGTTTATCGTTTTTTATTAGATTGGTAGGACCAATTTTGCTTTGTAGAGCAAATGATGGCTAATGGTTAATCTTGTGTTAATGAATGGCAACGGTCTGGCGAGCCTTTATCGGCATTTTGTAGAAAAGGGCACGTTTTTAGTGAAATTGGTAGGACCAAAAAGCCTCTCCTCCGGGCGGAAGAGAGGGCGAAATGTTAAAGCTCCTGGCGAGTAGGGCGGAACAGAATTTCGTTAATGTCGACATCCTCTGGCTGACTGATGGCGAAGGCGACCACGCTGGCAAACGACTCGGCGGAGATCGCGACATCATCGTAAAACTGTTGGATATTAGCCGCCACGTCCGCTTCGGTAATGCTGGTCACCAGCTCACTCTCAACTGCACCCGGCGAAATAATTGTCGTGCGGATGTTGTAAGGTTTTACCTCCTGACGCAGCCCTTCAGATATCACCCGCACCGCCGTTTTGGTGGCCGCGTAAACCGCGCTGCCCGCGCGGACTTTGTGACCCGCGACAGAAGAGGTATTGATGATGTGGCCGCTTTTTTGCTGCTGCATGTAGGGCAGAGCCGCGGCAATGCCATACAGCACGCCCTTAAGGTTGACGTCGATCATCGCATTCCAGTCATCAAACTTTTTGCGATCGAGCAGCGAATGCGGCATCAGACCCGCATTGTTGACCATGACATCCACTCGTCCGTACAGCGACACGGCCTTATCTACCAGCGCCTGCACCTGCTCGGGCTGAGTGACGTCGGTCTGCACCGCTGCTTCCGGGCTCAGGTTAAGATCCTGCGCCAGTTTTTTTAGCCGATCGAGACGGCGAGCGCCCAGCACGAGCTTAGCGCCGTCTTTAACCAGGCGACGCGCCAGGGCCTCACCCAGGCCACTGCTGGCGCCGGTGATCACCACAACTTTATTTTCAATGCCTTGTGTCATGTAACCCCCATCGCTATTTTTTGTATTGCTCATCGCTGACTTTTTCCAGCCATTCAACCGGGCTGCCGTTCAACGACTCGGCAATCGCGATATGCGTCATTGCCGTTTCTGGCGACGCCCCGTGCCAGTGTTTCACCCCTTCGGGGATCCAGGCGATATCGCCCTGGTTCAGGTCCTGAATCTCTCCACCCCATTCCTGCAGCCAGCCGCGCCCTTGAGTAACAATCAGCGTTTGACCAAGCGGGTGCGTATGCCAGGCCGTGCGTGCGCCGGGTTCAAAGGTGACGGTAGCCCCACCTACACGTGCGTTTTCCGTGCCGCTAAATGGCGCATCAATGCGCACCGTGCCGGTAAAATAACTCTCCGGGCCTCGCTGAGAAGGTTGAGATCCGCTGCGGGTAATTTTCATGTTGTACTCCAGATAGCGCATTCATTGATCGTAGAAATACAGTAGACGCGATTGGCGCAGGGGACTAGCCGGTGAAATGTACAAGAGCTTATGAATTTGGCTCATGAATCTCGCTATACTTTAGGGATTCCGTTACTGATTGAGGCGCGTTCGCCCATGCTAAAAGAGAACTTTCACGATCTAATGTCATTTATGGCAGTGGCGCGCGAACGAAGTTTTACCCGGGCAGCGGCTAAACTTGGCGTTTCCCAGTCGGCCTTAAGCCACGCGATTCGCGGACTTGAAGAGCGCCTCCAGCTTCGCTTGCTAACCCGCACGACGAGGAGCGTTGCGCCGACCGAAGTCGGTGAAAAGCTGCTTGCCAGCCTGGCGCCTCGTTTTGCCGATCTGGAGAACGAACTGGCCGTTCTGAGTGAAATGCGCGAACGCCCGGCGGGCAATATTCGCCTTAATGCGGCGGAACATTGTGTGCAGTCGGTTCTATGGCCGGTATTGCAAACCTTTCTGGTCGACTACCCGGACATTAACGTAGAAATTAGCGTCGACAACGCGCTGACCGACATTGTTAGCGGTCAGTTCGATGCAGGAATTCGTCTCGGCGAGCAGGTGGCAAAAGATATGGTAGCCGTGCGCATTGGCCCGGAGCTCAGCATGTCGGTAATTGGCTCGCCCGCTTATTTTGAAAAACACGGTTACCCGGCCACGCCGCAGGATCTCCAGCAGCATAACTGCATCAATATGCGTCTTCCTACTTTCGGTGGACTGTATGCCTGGGAGTTCGAAAAAGATGGGCGCGAGCTAAAAATTCGTGTTGAAGGGCAATTGACGTTCAATAGCCTTCGCCAGCGCATTGATGCTGCGTTGCTCGGCCTGGGGCTGGCTTTTGTCCCGAGCGATACGGTAACCGACAAGATTGCCGAAGGACGACTGGTGCGGGTGCTTGAGGCCTGGTGCAAACCGTTTCCCGGTTATTATCTTTATTACCCCAGCCGCAAGCAGCATACGACAGCCTTCTCCCTGCTGGTGGATGCGCTGAGATATTCGTCCTCACCCACAGATGATTAATGGATTATCGATGAGTTTTTCCGAACGATTTGCGAGTCGTTGCTGAAAATTCACCGATGCCGAAGCCTGAACGTTCCCAGACCCTTTTTTTAGCCCTGCTCGTAACTTATTGATTTGTCGATTATGCGCCGTTGCCCCTAAAAAAAGGGTGTGAAGTGGGAAAGAGATGGTTTTACCTATTGCAACAGAGGGTTAGCTGTGAAAAGCTCTGGTTCACTGCCGTACAGGCAGCTTAGAAAAGTCCCGCTGGAGCAGTGGTGCCTGGCTGGCCGTTCACTGCCGTACAGGCAGCTTAGAAAGCAATAACGCTGATTAAACCTAACACTGGCACGTTCACTGCCGTACAGGCAGCTTAGAAATGTGCAACTTCCTCAATGCTGAACCCGGCCTCGTTCACTGCCGTACAGGCAGCTTAGAAATACCACCGGACGGACGTCACGCTCAGCCTGACGTTCACTGCCGTACAGGCAGCTTAGAAAAGATTACCTGAATATCTCAAGCCTGCAGATATGTTCACTGCCGTACAGGCAGCTTAGAAAACTTCGCCGCCGCCGCTCTCTTCGCTGCCGCACAGTCAACACACATCTTGAGATGATGGAGCTGTTTAAATAACGTTCACGTCTGTAGCCCAATTGGGCTACAATATCTATACCAGTTAATGAAGTGAAGGAGGATTTATGAGTATCAATGCCGTGGTACGTGCCCGGATTGACCCTGCTATTCGTGATGAGGCTACAGAAGTATTGGCTCAGTTTGGCATGACCATAAGTGACGTTATGCGGATGACCTTAGCGTATGTCGCTAAAGAGCGCGCATTGCCTTTCGAAATGCGCCTGAATGCAACGACTATCGAGACGATTGAAAAGGCCGAGGCGGGAATAGAGGTTCATCGCGCTAGTGATGCCAAAGATTTGTTCGACCAACTGGGGATGTAATTCATGCCCCAAAGGGAGATCAGTTACACCGGACAGTTTAAGCGTGATTTGAGGTTGGCCCAAAAAAGAGGATGCGATATCCCAAAGCTGCAGGGCATCATGATGCAGATGATGAATGACCAGTTCCCATTACCTGCAGCCTTGTTAGACCATCCTCTGACTGGGAATTACAAAAAACACAGGGAATTGCATGTTGAGCCTGACTGGCTCCTGATTTATAAGATTTCCAATACTGAACTGCAGTTTGTCAGAACAGGCTCACATTCGGATTTATTCAAAAGCTAATATACCCGTATTGGAAACTTCATAAGTAGCTCCACAATCAGGTGGCCTTCACTGCCGTACAGGCAACTTAGAAATGATATATTCATGAAAATTATATGTCCTGGCTCATTCATTCTCGTGTTGATGGTTTTTGTTATTTCGTTTTCGTGCTTGAGAGTGAAATGAAAGCTGCTCTCTCAGGTTGATGATCCTTTTGTATTACTTATCTTGAATTATTTCTCAGTGTTTAAGTAAAAAAGCGTTATGATGTTTTCCAGAGTGCGTTGTATTCAATTGCATGGATGTAATCTTTATGTTAATGCCTTCTGATTTAAAAACTATTCTGCATTCCAAACGAGCTAATATTTATTACCTTCAATACTGCCGGGTGCTGGTTAACGGCGGGCGAGTGGAATATGTCACGGATGAGGGAAAGTCTTCGCTCTACTGGAATATCCCCATCGCGAATACCACGGTGGTGATGCTGGGTACCGGAACTTCAGTCACGCAGGCTGCAATGCGAGAGTTTGCAAGGGCTGGCGTATTAGTTGGCTTCTGCGGCAGTGACGGCACACCTCTTTATTCTGGTAACGAAGTTGATATTGACGTGTCATGGATCACCCCGCAAAGTGAATATCGCCCTACAGAGTATCTACAGGACTGGGTGTCATTTTGGTTTGATGAAGATAAACGGTTGATGGCCGCTAAGCGTTTTCAACATATTCGTTTGCAGCAAATAGAGCGTAACTGGTCTGGGGCCAGAATACTGCGAGAAACACGTTTTAATCCTCAAGCCACAATATTAAAAGATAAACTAGAGCGTTTTCATATCGGAATAGAAAATGCGGCCAGCCATAATGAGTTGATGCTGCAGGAGGCGCAGCTCACCAAAGCCCTTTATAAATTAGCCAGTGATGCGGTGCAGTACGGTGACTTTACGCGTTCTAAACGTGGCGGCGGAACCGACAGCGCAAACCGTTTATTAGATCAAGGTAACTATTTGGCATACGGGCTCGCTGCGGTAGCAACCTGGGTGACGGGAATACCGCATGGCCTCGCGGTGCTACACGGCAAGACGCGGCGCGGTGGGCTGGTGTTTGACCTGGCTGATTTGATCAAAGATGCACTGATATTGCCGCAGGCCTTTATTGCCGCCATGGAAGGCGAGGACAACCAAACTTTTCGCCAGCGCTGTATTACCGGGTTTCAGCAGTCTGCCGCGCTGGATTTAATGATTGAAACGCTCCAGGAAACAGCTGCTGCATTAAAAGGCGAGCAAAAATGAACGTCCTGATTGTCTCGCAGTGCAGCAAAAAAGCGCGAGAGCAAAGCTGTCAGATCCTCGACCAGTTTGCGGAACGCAAAGGGGACGGCTGCTGGCAAACGATGATTACGCAGCAAGGGCTGGATACGCTAAGGCGTTTACTTCGTAAGAGCGCCCGCCGAAATACGGCCGTGGCCTGCCATTGGATTAAGAAAAGCGGGCAAACGGAACTGCTGTGGATTGTCGGCAATCTTCGCCGGTTTAACGTCCACGGCTCGGTGCCAACTAATCGTACTTCGAGAGATATTCTGCGCAGTAAGCATGAATCTGGCTGGCGCAGCATCGAGTCCATTGCCGTGCTGGCCGCCATTGCCGGTCTGTTTCATGATTTTGGCAAAGCGGGGGCTTTATTCCAGAAAGGATTAAAAAACGCCTCAGCCCGCGGCTACCAGCCGTTTCGCCACGAGTGGTTATCCGTACGGCTGTTTCAGGCGCTGGTCGGGCAGCAAACCGATGAACAATGGCTGGCGCAGCTCGGCGAACTGAAACCCGCTGATGAAAAAACGTTGCTGGCGCAGCTTTACAAAGATACGCAGGAACGAACGGAAAGCCCGTTTATTAGTTTGCCTCCGCTGGCGCAGGTTGTGGCATGGCTAATTCTGTCCCATCACCGTTTACCACAATACTTAAGGAAAGATGCTCCCCCCAGCTTTGAACAGGATAACTGGCTGACGGCGCAGCTTAATGCCAACTGGAACTCATGTAATCACCTCAAGGATGGCTGGTCAGCCCGGGATTTTAAAGACGTCTGGCGCTTTCCTGGGGGAACGCCTTTGCAGAGCAGCACCTGGCGCGAGAAGGCCCGGCAGTTGGCAAAGCGGGCCGCGCACGCGGTCTCTGTTTATGAATTTGGGAGCCTGGATCAGGTTTTCACCTTACATATGGCGCGCCTGTCGCTCATGCTTGCCGATCATTTTTACTCTTCGCAGATGCCTCTCACTGCGTGGCAGGATGCGGCTTATGCCGCCTGGGCGAACACCGAACGGGCAACGGGGCAGCTCAAGCAGAAGCTGGATGAGCACAATATTGGCGTCGCACATCATGCGTTTTTATTAGGCAGAACGCTCCCCGTGCTGCGCGAGCATTTACCGGCGATTACCCGGCATAAGGGTTTTCGTGAACGGGCGAAACATCCTCGTTTTCACTGGCAAAACCGCGCGTGGGATGTGGCCCAAGGGCTGCGCGAACGAGCTGATAGGCAGGGTTTTTTCGGTATCAACATGGCTTCAACAGGCTGTGGCAAGACCTTCGCTAACGCACGAATTATGTATGCCTTATCTAATGAGGATAAAGGCTGCCGCTTTACCGTCGCACTGGGGCTGCGCACCCTGACGCTACAGACCGGAGATGCGCTTCGGGAAAAACTGAATCTGGGTGAGGACGATCTTGCCGTGTTAATCGGTTCTTCCGCCGTGCGTGAGCTGCATGACGATAAAAATAAAGAAGAAGATGATATCGACCGCAGCAGCGCTTCAGAAGATGCGTTATTCGAAGGGCATCAGTATGTTCATTATGACGGCGTGATTAACCAGGGGCCGCTGCGTCAGCTGCTGGATCGCGATCCAAAGCTCAGCAAGCTTATCAACGCCCCGGTGCTGGTCTCGACAATCGACCATATTATGCCTGCGACAGAAGGAACGCGCGGTGGGAAGCAAATTGCGCCCATGCTGCGCCTGCTCACCAGCGACCTGGTGCTTGATGAACCCGATGATTTTGATATTGCCGATCAGCATGCGCTTTGCCGCCTGGTGAACTGGGCGGGAATGCTGGGCAGCCGGGTGCTGCTCTCATCCGCGACGCTGCCGCCGTCGTTGGTATTGGCGCTTTACAGTGCTTATCTCTCCGGGCGAAAAGCCTTCCAGCAGGCCTGTGGGGAACCGGGGCAGCCGCTAAATGTCTGCTGTGCCTGGTTTGATGAGGATGAATCCTGCCCCGCTGAGTTTGGGTCTGCGCAGTCTTTCTATGAGCACCATAATCAGTTCGTGCAGCGTCGGGCTAAAAGGCTGGCGGTGAAGCCGGTTATCCGGGAAGCGAAACTGCTTCCCGTTGAGGCGGCCGAGGGGGAAACAACGTCGCTGGCTGCCACGCTGCAGCGCGAAATTCTTAGTTTGCATACCAGCCACCATCAAACGCACCCCAACGGAAAGACGGCCTCACTGGGGCTGATGAGAATGGCGAATATTAATCCTCTGGTGGCAACGGCCAGGGCGCTGATGTCGCTCCCTTCGCCGGAAGGATATTGTATTCATTACTGTATTTATCACAGCCAGCACCCGCTGCTGTTTCGTTCGCATATTGAAAAACGCCTGGACGCGGCGTTTTCTCGCCATGATGAACAGTCGCTGTGGCGGCAGCCCGAAATTCAGAAAGCCATTGAGCATAATCCTGCGATGAATCACATATTTGTCGTGCTGGGGACTTCTGTCATTGAGGTTGGCCGGGATTGGGATGCGGACTGGGGCATTGCAGAGCCCAGCTCAATGCGCTCGATTATCCAGTTTGCCGGCCGCATTCAACGGCACCGGCAGCAAAAGCCGAACAGCGCCAATCTTCTGATCCTCAGTAAGAATATGCGTGCACTGCGTCCGGGTGCCCAAAAAGCGGTCTACTGCAAGCCCGGCTTTGAAAACGAGACGTACAGGCTGAGCAGCCACGATCTCGCCGATATCCTTCGCCCTGAGCAATATCAATTTGTAAATTCGGTGCCGCGCATTCTTGAGCCCGCCGAAAATTATCGCAAAACGAAGCCTTACCATAATCTCAGCACCCTTGAGCACGGGCGCAGCTATGGCGATCTGCTGGGAGCCATAGAGGCTAATAAACGGCCTCCGGCCGCAGCGTGGTGGCGCAAAAAAATTAGCTGGAGCAGCGAGCTGCAAAGGTTGACGCCATTCAGGCAGTCTCAGTCCGAAGAGCAGCTGTTTTTGTTTATGGCAGAAGAAGAGGACGAACCGACTTTCTGTGTGCTGGATGATAAGGGCTGGAAGGAGGCGGGGGGAATCGACCCCGTTGAGCTGCCGCTTGCAGAGGGGGTTTGTTCCTGGCTGGAAAGTGATTATGCCACGGCGATGCTCGAGCTGGCGGAGCGTAAAAGCATGGAACTTCAACAGGTCAGCCGCTTCTATGGCGAAATTAATTTACGGGTTAGTGAGCCGGGTTCACCCACCTGGCTTTATCACCCTTTATTGGGCGTGTTTCGCGCCCTCGATTGAGGGCGCGAGCTGCCTGTACGGCAGTTAACTAGCTACAAGCCACACGGGTTATATATATTTCTAAGCTGCCTGTACGGCAGTTGCTGAAGTTTAAGGGGGTTAGTCAAATATAACAAGATTGGATTTTAATCCTATATATAATCAGTATGACTTGTAATTTTTTGTTGACGTGAATTAATTTTACGCGCATTCTCTGGCATATGTAAACAAACCTGGATACTGAGATGAGAGATTTTAGGATTCTTTCATGTGCTTTTTTACTATTTATGACTACAGCGATGCTGCCTCGACCTGAGTCCGTCGCTATTAGCCAGAACTTTAATGGCCCTGGAGTAAAGGTTGTTAACTCATTAATAAGTTTGCATTTAAGGTGATTTTATCGTAACCGGAGGGATGATGATGTCTACACGGATAAGTGCATTTGTTGTTGAATACATCGCAGGACGACGGCAAACCAAACTCGATGCCTTCAACAAAGATGCCGCTAAGCGCCTGGCGGCAGATAGCGCGCTAGAAAGTGAAATATTGCAGGAGCGCCGCGAGCTTGAGTTACGCTATGCGCCCGGTAACTGGCTAACGGATGCGGCAAAGCGGGCGGGGCAAATCAGCCTAGTCACGCACGCCGCTAAATTCACCCACGGTGATTCCAAAAGCAGCAGTATTTTTACCGAAACCGGTGCTGTAGAAGGTTACCTTTCAACTTCAACGTTGAATAACCCTGCGGCTGATGCAGTGGGCAATGCTGCGGCGCTGGATATAGCGAAGTTGCTGCAAACCGAAGTGGACGGCGATTCTCTGCTGGCCTGCCTGAAGCGCAACGATGACTCACCGCTGGCGGCGCTGGCTGAAAGTCCACAGCAGCTTGCCGAGTGGCTGGAAGGCTTTTCGCGAGCGCTGACGATAAAAGATCCCGTTTCCCACAAACTGGCGAAGCAGATATATTTCCCCGTCGCCGGTGGCTACCACCTGTTGAGCCCGCTGTTTTCCAGCTCTCTGGCTCAGGCCATGCACCAAAAAATGGTTGCTCACCGCTTTAGCGAAGAGGCGAAAGCCGCCTGGAAGGCGCGCGGTAAAAATGAGTGGCATCCGGAAACTCTGGTGATGTTTCCCAACACTGCCGTGGTCAATTTTGGCGGTACAAAGCCGCAAAATATTTCTTTATTAAACAGTGTTCGAGGTGGGCGTACATTGCTGCTTCCTGCCCAGCCCCCCGCCTGGGAAGTTCAGGATAAAAAGCCGCTTGGCATGATCACCATCTTTGCTCCCGGTGCCTTTGAACGTGTGACAAGGCATGCCCGTCGACAGCTGATTCATCTGTTGGCGAGCACCGGAGAAACAAAAAACGTTCGCATTCGTCGGCAGCGCGACCGCTACATCGATGAGATTATCGATCTGCTCTTCAATATTGCCGCAGGTATTCAGCGTGAAGAGTGGGCGGGTTGGACTCAGGACTCAGAATGTAAATTATCTGAACATCAGCGGCTGTGGCTCGATCCTTATCGGGCTGTTACCGACGAAGCTTTCCGTGCCACGCGCGAGAAGGGTGACTGGCAGATGGATGTGGCGAATGATTTTGCCCGCTGGCTGAACGGAAATCTTAAGGCCGGAGGGATAGGCGCTGAGCTGACAGAGCAAAAAGAGTGGCGAACAAAACCGCTGTTCCGCCAGCGCCTGCGCGAGATGGAACGCGCTTTCAGGAGATATCGCCATGAGTAAGCTTATCGTTTTACATCGCCTGAAGGTTGAAAATGCCAACGCCATTGCGGGGCTGACCTGGGGCTTTCCGGCAATAACTCACTTTCTTGGTTACACGCATGCGCTTTCCAGAAAGCTTGAGGCCAGCCATGGGTTAACGCTGAGCGGGTGCGGCGTGGTTTGCCACAGCCATCAGGTTCATGCCCATACCTCCGGGCGCGACTACCAGTTTGCGCTGACCCGTAACCCGCTGACTCGCGAAGGAAAAACGGCCGCTTTTAATGAAGAAGGCCGTATGCACATGACGGTCTCTCTGCTGTTGGAATGCCACGGCGAGATTGCCAACGGCGATGCGGGATTCCGGGCTTTGGAAGAGCACATCGAAACGCTGTGCCAGACGCAAAAGCTGGCCGGTGGATCCATCACGGGGATGCGTAACGTCCGCGTTCATGCGCTGACTGCTGCTAAGGACATATGGCGAGAGGTTCGCTATAGCCTGATGCCGGGCTTTGCTCTTCTCGACCGCTCGTCCTTGCTGGAGGCTCACTTCCAGCAGCTGCAACAGCAGCAGCCAGACGCGGACAAGCTTGATGCCTGGCTCGATTTCGCGGCGCTCAAAATGAAATCTGACGAATCAGGAAACTGGCAATACCAGCCAAAACCAGGGGCGGGTGGCTACCTGGTTCCGCTGATGACCGGCTGGCAGCGAATATCTCCTCTTTATGACGCCGGTACAGTCGCCAATGTGCGTGATGCCGAGTCGCCGTTCTGCTTTGCCGAAGCGGTTTACGGCGTGGGGGAATGGCGTGGTATGCACAGGATTGCGACGCCTGAAGACGCATTCTGGCGCTATCGCACCACGGAAACCGGCTACTACTGCTGCGGCCCGCTCGTTCAAGAAGATGATGATCTGGACACCGATGCAGAGCTGGAAGCAGATGAACCTATTATTTTTGATGACATTTAAGGGACTATATCATGGCGAAAAATACGACGATTAAAACGGCTTCTGTACTGGCCTTTGAGCGCAAACTGGCGAACTCTGACGCACTGTTATTTGCTGGCAGCTGGCAGGGTAACAGCTGGCAGCCGGTAAAAGTTCAGGAGAAAGCCGTGCGGGGCACCATCTCCAACCGCTTAAAAAATGCGGTAGCCAGCGATCCTGCAAAGCTGGACGCCGAAATCCAGAAAGCCAACCTGCAGCGTGTGGATGTGTCTGCATTACCTGCGGATGCCGATACCTTAAAAATGGCCTTCAGCCTCCGCATTTTGGGCAACCTGGCCACGCCGTCGGTTTGTAACGATCGCGCTTATCAGGCTGAGCTTGAAGACGTGATCAATGGCTATATCGCGGAAAACGGTTTTGCTGAACTGGCGCTGCGTTACGCCTCAAACCTGGCCAATGGCCGTTTCCTGTGGCGTAACCGTGTGGGTGCAGAGCAGGTGAGAGTGGTCGTTAAAGGGAGTAAAACCTGGGAATTTAACGCCCATGATTACTCGCTGCGTGACTTTGGCAACAAGGACGAATCGCTGAACGCGCTGGCGGCAGAAATCGAACTCGGCCTGAAGGGTGAAAGCTTTGTGCTGCTGAATGTTGAAGCCTATGTCCGCCTGGGGCAGGGGCAAGAAGTGTTCCCTTCTCAGGAACTGGTGCTGGATAGCAACAGCAGCAAGAGCAAAGTGCTGTATCAGGTGGACGGCGTCGCGGCTCTGCACTCCCAAAAGGTGGGCAACGCGCTCAGAACTATTGATACCTGGCACCCGCAGGTAGAAGCGCTCGGCGCTATTGCGGTAGAACCGTACGGCTCAGTCACCAGCCGTGGTGTGGCCTGCCGTCAGCCAAAAGAGAAAATGGACTTCTACACTCTGCTCGATAACTGGGTGACAAAAGGTGACAAGCCGTCGGTTGAACAGCAGCACTTTGTGATGGCCGTGCTTATCCGTGGTGGCGTATTCGGCGAGAAAGCAGACTAAGGGCGGGCCTATGGACAGCTATCAGGATATCCGGGTTCTTCCGGACCCAGAGTTTAAGTCAACGATGCTGCTCTCAGCCTTATTCGCCAAACTGCATCGGGCGCTTGCGGCTCGCGAAACAGGTGACATCGGCGTTAGTTTTCCTGGGCACAGCAAAACGCCGGGCGAGGTGCTGCGTTTGCACGGTGAACGCGCGGCACTTGAGGCTCTGGAGGCAACTGGCTGGCGCGCAGGCCTGAACGACTATTGCTTCAGCTCAGGCGTGCAAGCCGTTCCGGAAGTTAAGGGCTGGCGATGCGTTTCCCGTGTGCAGGTCAAAAGCAGCGCAGACAGGCTGCTGCGCCGCTCCGTTCGCAAGGGGTGGATCACCGAGGAAGAAGCACAGATGCGTATTTTAAATCAGCAGGATCAAAGCTCCGATCTGCCTTTTATACAGATGAAGAGTTTATCCTCTAAGCAGGCATTTCGGTTATTCATCCTGCACGGGGAGCTATTGCCCTCTCCGGTAGAGGGCAAATTTAGCCTCTACGGTTTAAGTGCCAAAGCGACCATTCCCTGGTTTTAATCTGCAATCCGGGCGGGAAACCGCCCGGTTTTTTCTTCAGAGTATTAATAGTTAACGCAGTTTGGATTTGAATGAGGAGCTCTTTATTTCATTCACTGCTGTGAGGATAGTTTAGAAACCGCCGTAGATCGTTGTGTAGTAAAGCGTAGCAATGTTCACCCTTTGAATGTAGGGGAACATCGTGAGTGCTCATGTGTTTTATTTGCATCGTATTCATTACAATTTTTGATTTTAAGCCCTATTATGTAACGTATAGGTTACTGGGGGCTTAAATGAAAATCACTATTACCATGTCTGATTTAGCGATAGCTAAAGAACTTTATGAACGTCTCGAAGGCCTAAGGAAAGCAAAAGGGTTGTCTCAAGATGCTTTGGTAGAGAACCTTGGTATTAGCAGGCCGACCTATGCAAGGCTTAAAAGAGGAACCTGTAGTCTTGGAACGTTTATCGGTGTGCTGCGTGAACTCAATCTACTTGAGAGTTTGGAGGCTCTGGTCCCGGCTCCTACTGTGCGCCCCTCTGAAATAATCAAGGCCAAAACGGGCAGAAAAAGAAATCACCGGCAGTCTATTCTTAAGACTTCTGGCGCAAAGACGGAATATCGTTCAGTGAAAGATATGCTTGCTAATCGTAAAAAAAATAAGGTTACGGAATGATAGCGAATTCTTGTGAGGTTCTGTTCGATGGAATTCTTATAGGGTATCTGGCATACACCGATGATAGCGGGATGGCTACGTTTGAATACACCAAAGAATGGCAAAAAGATGGATTTAGCCTGTCGCCGTTATACATGCCCTTGAGCGATGCCACTTTCACCTTTCCTGCACTTTCGTGGGACACGTATCGTGGTTTACCTGCTGTATTTGCAGACTCTTTACCTGATGATTTTGGTAATGCCTTGATCAATGCCTGGTTGGCCGCTGAAGGTATGGATAAATCACAGTTTCAAGCAATAGATCGGTTGTTATACACGGGCACTCGTGGAATGGGGGCGTTAGAGTACCAGCCAACAACTGGCCCTCAAGATGTTCAAAGTGAACCCGTATTGATCACCGAACTTATAAGCATCGCCCAAAAAGTACTGGACGCGCGAGATGAACTTCAATTAACCGATCGTGAAGAATCTTCCATGGCTAAGCTGCTCCAGATTGGTACCTCTGCAGGTGGTGCAAGGGCAAAAGCCGTGGTGGCAATAAATGAAAGTAGAACTGAGATTCGCTCTGGTCAGGTTGAGGCTCCGGAGGGGTTTCAGCATTATCTGCTGAAGTTTGATGGTGTGGTTGAACACAGGTCTGATACGCAAACCTTTGGTGATCCCAGAGGATATGGTGTGATGGAGTATGTTTACTACCTGATGGCCACTCAGGCTGGCATAAAAATGTCGCATTGCGAATTACTGAGGGAAAAACAGAGTAACAGAGCTCACTTCATGACTGAGAGGTTCGATCGGTTTGGTGGCCAAAAATATCATGTGCTTAGTTTGTGCGGAATAGCCCATGCTGATTTCAGGAAACCTGGAATATACAGCTATGAAGAAATGCTGTCCGTTGCGCGACAACTAGAGCTTTCTTATAAAGAGCAGGAGCAACTTTACCGGCGAATGGTCTTCAATGTCATTGCGCGAAACCATGATGACCATACAAAAAACTGGTCCTTCATGGTTAATGATGATTTTAAATGGACGTTAGCTCCCGCTTTTGATGTTGCATGGAGCTACAAAGAAAATTCTCCGTGGGTGAATACCCATCAATTATCAATAGCCGGGAAACGTGATAATTTTCATATAGATGACATGTTGTCTGTGGCTAAAAATATCACTGGTCTTCGTCCTTCCAAAGCCAGAAGTATCATTGAAGAAACAATCGCTGTCGTGTCTCAGTGGCGTGAGTTAGCTGAATCCGAAGGGGTTCCTGAGACTTTGCGTGATGAAGTATGGAACTCACTTCGTCTTAAATGGTAATGTTTACGATGCAAGATATGCTTAAAATGCCATTTTTGTATCGTATTCGATGCGGGTTGTTGCGTAGTGGTAATGCATTAAATGCCAGAACTCAAATGTTAAAGCATTCGCTGTGAAATGCTCTTGTTTACTGTCGCACAGGCAGAGTTGAAGTAGTCGCGATGAGCATTCTTAGGAGATTTCACCGCCGCATAGGTTATGAGCGACCATAAAACCAGGGATCTTGCCGTCTGATTTTTCCAAGCCTGTTCGTTGCCCCTGCCTGTTCGTCATCCAAAAAATGGGTTTGAAGCACGGATTACAGCTGAATAACCATCGATGCTAAAAGCCGAACGTTCGCAAACCCTATTTTTATCTCAGCTCGTAACCTATTGATTTATAGATTCTGTGCCGTTGCACCTAAAAAAGGGTGTGAAGTCAAAAAGAGGCGGTTTTGTTTCTTGCAACAAAGGGTTAGCTGTGAAAAGCTCTTGTTCACTGCCGTACAGGCAGCTTAGAAACAGAATTGATGCGGCATGGATATTAAGGCCATGTTCACTGCCGTACAGGCAGCTTAGAAATTTGTGACTCAAGCTCTTCGATGCGCTTCTCTGTTCACTGCCGTACAGGCAGCTTAGAAAATCACCGGCGACTTTAAGTGGCTCGACACCTTGTTCACTGCCGTACAGGCAGCTTAGAAATGCCTGGTACACGGCGGAAGATAATGCTCTTACGTTCACTGCCGTACAGGCAGCTTAGAAACGCTAGGTGCCAGAGAAGGCTGCGGGTCGGCATGTTCACTGCCGTACAGGCAGCTTAGAAATGAAGTCTGCGAACGAAATCTTCGCTACCTCTGTTCACTGCCGTACAGGCAGCTTAGAAACATCCATCCGGCAAGACCACAGGAAGCGCCCAGTTCACTGCCGTACAGGCAGCTTAGAAATACAGATGACGCTAAGAGTCAGGGAATAACTGGTTCACTGCCGTACAGGCAGCTTAGAAATACGTCTCTGGCGGTACCGGGCAGGAATTGATGTTCACTGCCGTACAGGCAGCTTAGAAAATCATTAAAAATATTGTTGATGTGCTTGATGAGTTCACTGCCGTACAGGCAGCTTAGAAATTTGATATGAGCCCTTGAGGAAGTCAGTTAGTGTTCACTGCCGTACAGGCAGCTTAGAAAGAACACAGATAACACGGTATCTCTGACCGTCGGTTCACTGCCGTACAGGCAGCTTAGAAAACAACGTAGTTATTCCGTCCGATGAAGCTGAAGTTCACTGCCGTACAGGCAGCTTAGAAAAGAACCTGACCGCCGTCCTTGTAGACGCGCATGTTCACTGCCGTACAGGCAGCTTAGAAAGGATGGGCGATCACTAAAGGCGGCTATGCGGTGTTCACTGCCGTACAGGCAGCTTAGAAATCTTTTGTATCGAGCCCCGGCACACCGAGAATGTTCACTGCCGTACAGGCAGCTTAGAAAATTCGTCAGCGTAAGTGTACCTTGAGCCATATGTTCACTGCCGTACAGGCAGCTTAGAAACGTATATCCCGCACCATGAACGTTGTGCTGAAGTTCACTGCCGTACAGGCAGCTTAGAAATCTAAAGACTGGCTAATCACTGCTGGTGTTATGTTCACTGCCGTACAGGCAGCTTAGAAAATCACCAGATCGTCGGTTGTCTTTGAGCCAGTGTTCACTGCCGTACAGGCAGCTTAGAAACTCTGCTACCCACGGATCCAAAAATTCTGCAATGTTCACTGCCGTACAGGCAGCTTAGAAATCGCCAGTTACGACGGAGAAATCGTTACGGTTGTTCACTGCCGTACAGGCAGCTTAGAAATCCGCTACGCCATTAAGCACGTTGATGCTGTTGTTCACTGCCGTACAGGCAGCTTAGAAATGGTGAGATTCATCTGTGAAGCGATCGGGGAAGTTCACTGCCGTACAGGCAGCTTAGAAATGTGAAATCGGCATCTTGTTACCATCGGCATCGTTCACTGCCGTACAGGCAGCTTAGAAAATGTTGTTGTTCAATCCGTAACAAATACCGGCGTTCACTGCCGTACAGGCAGCTTAGAAAGCTGACTTTGGCCAGATCCTGCGCCGTGATTTGTTCACTGCCGTACAGGCAGCTTAGAAAACGCAGGCTTTCAACATCAATCGCTTTAACCAGTTCACTGCCGTACAGGCAGCTTAGAAATGAAGAGAAGGCCGGGGCTGCTTAGGAGTTGGTTCACTGCCGTACAGGCAGCTTAGAAAACGTCCGCCAGCGGTTGCGCCAGTTCCACGCGGTTCACTGCCGTACAGGCAGCTTAGAAAACCATTTGTGATCCCCCAGGTCGCCAGCGGGCGTTCACTGCCGTACAGGCAGCTTAGAAAGGTCGGCAGCGCGGCGGCGGTAGCCTGCCCGGGTTCACTGCCGTACAGGCAGCTTAGAAAAGAAAATATATTGCTATCGGGAAATAATCATGCGTTCACTGCCGTACAGGCAGCTTAGAAACTGTTTCGATACAGTTCACTGCCGCACAGGCAGCAGGCGAGGTACGATAAAATTAAGTGTCTCGCCTGCATTCCCTCACGCCAGCCCCAGAACCCTGTCCAGCGACCAGCGGCCTGCTCCACGGGCGAGGACTAGCAGCAGCAATCCGCCCCAAATCAGGTGCGTTGGCCATGCATCCGGGTAGACAAAAATCTCAATCACCAGGGTCATAAACAGCAACCCCGTGGCGGCGAAGCGTGAAAACAGACCCAGCACCAGCAGAACAGGGAAGGTGTGTTCGGCGAATGTGGCGAGGTGCGCGGCGATGTTATAGGGGATAAGCGGCAGCGCGTATTCGGTGCGGAACAGCTCGTAGGTGGACGGTTTCAGCGTCATAAATCCGGTCACTTTGGTGCGGCCAGACAGGAAGAACACGGCGGCAATGCCCATGCGGGCTATCAACAGCAGCAAATTGTCACCAATACTTCTCTGGATCCTACCCCAGAGTCTATTCCACAGCGCTCTCGCGCCTTGTTCCGTCGTTTTTTGTTCAGATACTTTCATCATTTAACCTCAAAAAGTGTGATTAAGATGCGGCGAACACGCCGCTGCTGAGCAGGTTGCTGAAAAAAGGGCCGAGGGCGAGGGTTGGCTCGGCAACCAGCGCCTGTTCGCTGGCCTGGTCAAGGGTTGCTCCCTGGCGGCAGGCGGTCAGAAAAACGGCTCCGCCCTGGCTTAAGGGCTCGGCAAAAATGCGCTGCTGACGGCGAACCAGCAAAGTGCCTTCGCCCTGCCAGTGAATCGTCTCCGGCGCAGCTGCTTGCTCACGGTTGAATGCCCAGAGCGTGAACACCGGCAGCGTGGGGTGCCAGTACCAACGAACGCTGTCCCTCAGCCGTAATGATGTGGTGCTCAACGCGTCCGCCGTGGTATTGGTCAGCGCATGGACATCCAGCGGAGCCGAGGGCGGGGCGCAAAACACCTCTAGCCACAGTTTGTCCAGCTCCGCCACCGCGCTTAAATACGGCAGTTCTCTGGCCGGAGGGTAAGCGCTAATGAAGAGAGGGAAGGCGTCGCCGTAGCGAACCAGTTCGCTTCCGTGTGGAGGCCGCTCAAGCGCATAGCCGCGCGCCATTTCACGGAAAAAGTCGCTGCCGGTAAGCCGCGAAACGCTGGGGAAGTTCGCCTCCAGAGCGTCAACGCAGGCTTTGATCACGCCGTTACGGTAAACGGCAAGTCCGGATTGCGTCTGGAAATGGCTAAGTTCAGGCCGTGCTTCGCCATACAGCAGGCCAATAAATGCCTCGTGGAAGCGGCTTAAGGAGTTACTCATGCAGTGGCTCCCAGCGTGTCGAGGATGTGCTGCGCGCGCTGCTGTTCGGCCAACAGCTCATCAAACGACGGCAGGTTGTCATCCCGTTCGATAAGCGTGGGTTTCGCTCCCGCGCGCTGGATCAGATGCGCATAAAGTAACCAGACTTCTTCGGAAACCGACCGATCGTGGCTATCAATCAGCAAATGGCTACCGCCTTCGTCGGGGCTAAAGCCCGCCAGGTGGATCTCGGTGACGCGTTCGACCGGGAAACGGCTCAGCCAAGCTGCAGCCTCAAAGCCGAGATTGTGGGCGCTGAGCCAGACGTTATTCAGGTCGAGCAGCAGCCCGCATCCGCTCTGGCGGCTGACTTCGTCGAGAAACTCAATCTCGTCCCACTCATGTTCCGGCATCTGCAAATAATGTGTAGGGTTTTCCAGCGATATTTGGCAGCCCAGCGCGTCCTGCGTGCGCTGAATATTGTCGATAACGCGGTGCATCAACCTTGTCGTCCTTGGCACTGGCAGCAGGTCGGGGTAATAAACCCCGTTCCAGCGCGACCAGGCGAGATGCTCGGAAACAAGCGCCGGTTTGATGTCAGCCACTAACGCTCTTAGCTGCGCGAGCAATTGAGCGTCCGGCGGTTCGTCTGCAGCCAACGAAAGCGAAACGCCGTGCAGGGATATCTGATGCTGCTGGCGGATAGCCGCCAGCCAATCTCTGCGCGGGCCACCCGCCATGAGATAATTTTCACTGTGAACCTCGAACCAGAGGGTTGATGGACTGGCCCAGGCGTCGGCGTAATGCTCGGGCTTAAGGCCTAATCCGGCGCCTAAAGGATGTGTCATCGTCATGGGAGTGGCCCTTTTATTAACCTTCGGTCAGCGAGCCGTGGCCATTTGGCGTTTGGATCGATGTGCAGGTGCCCGCCGGTACCATTTTGTAGGCATTTTTTTGGTAATCGACTTTAGAGGTCCCTGCGCAGGTGGTGCCCGCACCGGCCTTGCAGTCGTTGTCTGCGGCCTTGGCAATACCAAAACAGCGCTCAAGGTTTGGCCCGGTTAATTCGGCGGCAAAGGAAGCCGCGCTGAAAGAAACCAAAGACAGGGCAATAGCGGACATAGCAATACGGTTCATCATGTTCTCCAGATCGTTAAAATGAATTTAGGGGCGGTAAATAATCGGCTATTTATTGAGAGCGTTATTTCCTCCTTATTGAACAAGGCGTGTTAATTTCCCGAAGTAATATTCACGGCTTTAAATATCGTGCGGGCGACATTTCTCGGGTCGTAAAGCATCGGCACGTGGCTGACCGGTAGCTCCGTGACGTGAGCGTGAATTTTCTTCGCCATCGCTCGTTCCAGGTCCGGGTTAATCATCCGGTCGTTGCTGCCGACCAGGAACCAGCTCGGTTTTTGCTGCCAGGCGGCGGTGGTCACTTTTTCGGTAAAGCTTGCGGCGGCGATCGGCATCTGCGTGATGCCAATAATGTTCTGCGCCTCAGGCGTCGCATCCTGGGCAAAATCGGTGGCGACGGCCTGCGGATCGAGACTCAGGAAGCCGTCCGCACCCTTGATGATTTTTGCGCTGCCCGGTGGTGCAGGGAAGCTGTTAGCCAGATCCGCCGTTGACTGGCCTGGCGACGGCGCAAAGGCGTTGATGTACACCAGCCCTTTCACTTTCGGGTCGTTGCCCGCCTCGGTAATGACCGTGCCGCCCCATGAATGGCCGACCAAAATAACGTCGCCTTTGGCGCGGGCGATGGCGCGTTTGGTTGCCGCTACGTCATCTTTCAGCGACGTGAGCGGGATTTGCGCGGTGATGATTTCGTAGTGGCGCGTTTGCAGCACGGGGATCACCTGCTCCCAGCTGCCGGTGGCATCGGCGAAGGCGCCGTGCACTAACACGATGGTGTGCTGCGTTTCCGCCTGGGCGGCAAATCCGGTCATCAGGCCAGCCGCAGCCAGCGCCAGCAGCGTTTTACGCGTGGGTTTCATTTTATTTTCCTGTTTTAGGAGGAGGGAATAAATCAGCGGTAAATATCGGCGCTGCCGAAGTAGCTGTTGTTGCCGCCAGCGGAGACCACTCGCCAGGCGCTGGCCCCGGCTTTCTCGGCTTTCTGAGCCAGTTTTTCATTGAGCTGGTCGAGAGACAGCGTGGTGCTCTCGCTTTCGGTAACGGTGCCAATTTTTACCAGGCCCTGGGCGCTATGAACTTCTTTGGCAGCAAAAGAGGGTGCGACAGCAGCGGCAAGCACGAGTGGGAGAATAACGTTGCGGAACAGTTTCATCATAAGCCTCACATATCAGGTCGTTGAACACGTTGCCGCCTTGTCGGTGGCGGATGCGCTTATTTAACGCCTGGTTTGTATGTGGGCTGTGTCAGGTGGCGGGGAATTTGTTTTGTTGTTTAGCTGAACGCGGTGTGGATACAAAACAACACAATTCTTTTGCGTTTCGTAGGATGACCCCCTCTTCCTGGGCGGAAGAGGGGGAGCGAGCGGTTACTTCAAGCCTTCGCGATTCTCTTTTTTGGCCTCTTCGGCCTCGATAGCGCGATACCAGCGTGGGTGGTGCTTCTTGGCCCAGCGGCGGCTGACTTTGCCGACGATCATGCCTTTAACCGAGCCTTTCACCCAAAACGCCATATACATATGGATCAGGATGGCGTGGATCAAAATAATGGCAGCAGCAGCGTGGATCAGCAGGCTGTAGCGAATCATCCACATCGGGAAGTAGTGCGCAAACCAGGGCCGCCAGATAATAATCCCGGTCACCAGCAGCACGAAAATCATGCTCATAATGCTCCAGAACATCATCTTCTGCCCGGCGTTGTACTTGCCCACGTCTGCCACTTTATGCTCGTTGCCTTTCAGCACCTCAACAATGCCTTTTAGCCAGGGGAGATCCTGCTTATCGGGAATGTTGTGATGCACGAAGCGCACGAACATAAACATCAGCGCCACAAAAATAGCCACGCCGAAGAACGGATGCAAAATGCGCCCCATCTGCGGCGTGCCGAAGGTTTCCGTCAGCCATTGCAGCGTCGGGAAGAACAGCGCGATGCCGGACAGCGACACGAGGAAGAAGCAGATCACCACCGTCCAGTGGCAGGCACGGTCGATGAATTTCGTTCTGACAATCATCTTACTCATGCTTATCCTCCTCGTCTTCGTCCACCTCTTCGTTCGGGCCAATGCCGATATAGTGGAAAATCAATGCGCCGAAGGTGGCGACAAAACCCGCCGCCGACAGCGGTTTCAGAATGCCTTTCCACAGGTTGATTGGGGTATCAATCTTCGGCTCTTTCGGCAGGTTGTGGTACAGCTCAGGCCTGTCGGCATGGTGCAGCACGTAAACCACGTGCGTGCCGCCAACGCCCTGCGGGTTATAAACGCCCGCATGTTCAAAGCCGCGTTTTTTCAGCTTCTCAACGCGCTGGTCTGCCATTTCCAGCATCTCTTTGCGGGTGCCAAAGCGAATCGCGCCGGTTGGGCAGGTTTTCACGCAGGCAGGCTCCTGGCCGACGCTCACGCGGTCAACGCACAGGGTGCATTTATAAACGCGGTTATCGTCTTTGTTCAGGCGAGGCACGTTGAACGGGCAGCCCGCGATGCAATAGCCGCAGCCGATGCAGTGCTCGGACTGGAAGTCTACGATGCCGTTGGCGTACTGAATAATCGCCCCGGCGGACGGGCAGGCCTTGAGGCAGCCCGGATCCTCGCAGTGCATACAGCCATCTTTGCGGATCAGCCATTCCAGCTTGCCGTTTTCACGGGTTTCTGAAAAACGCATCAGCGTCCAGGACTTGGCGCTCAGGTCGGCGGGGTTATCGTACACCCCCACGCAGTGGCCGACTTCGTCGCGGATGTCATTCCACTCCGAGCAGGCAACCTGGCAGGCCTTGCAGCCGATACAGCTTGTGACATCGATGAACTTGGTGACTTCTTCCTTGAAGTCACGCGCCCGCGGCGGCGGCGTGAAGCCGTTGGTCGCCGAGCGTTTGATAATATCCTGAGATTGCATGGACATTGTTTTCTCCCTTACGCCTTCTCAATGTTGACCAGAAACGCCTTGTACTCCGGCGTTTGCGAGTTGGCGTCGCCTATCGACGGCGTCAGGGTGTTGGCGAGATAGCCCTTGCGTGCCACCCCTTCAAAGCCCCAGTGCAGCGGAATACCGACGGTTTCGATTTCCTGGCCGCCCGCCCGCAGGGTTTGCAGGCGCGGCGTCACCACGGCCACGGCTTTAATAAAGCCGCGCTTGCTGCTGACTTTCACCCGGTCGCCGTGCGCAATGCCTTTGGCCTTCGCCAGCCCTTCGCTGATTTCAACGAACTGCTCCGGCTGCACGATGGCGTTAAGCCGCGCGTGCTTGGTCCAGGTGTGGAAGTGCTCGGTCAGGCGATAAGTGGTGCCGACATACGGGAACTGTTGCCTGCGGCCCATGCGCTTCGCGTCCGCTTCGTACAGGCGTGCCGCCGGGTTGGAAACCACGTTCGGGTGCAGCGGGTTGGTGCCCAGCGGCGTTTCGAACGGCTCGTAGTGCTCCGGGAACGGTCCTTCGGCAAGCTTGTCGAGCGCAAACAGGCGCCCAAGGCCTTCCTGCTGCATGATGAACGGCCCCACGCCGCTGTCCGGGGCGGCGGTGCTGAAGTCCGGAATATCGTTCCCGACCCATTTAGTGCCGTTCCACTGAATCAGCATGCGTTTGGCATCCCACGGTTTGCCCTGCAGGTCTGCGGAGGCGCGGTTATACAGCACGCGGCGGTTCATCGGCCACGCCCACGCCCAGCCCAGCGTATTGCCCAGCCCGGACGGATCCGCGTTATCGCGGTTCGCCATCTGGTTGCCTTTGCTGGTCCAGCTCCCGGCGTAAATCCAGCAGCCGGAGGCGGTAGAGCCGTCGTCACGCAGCAGCACGAAGGAGTCCAGCAGTTGGCCTTTTTTCGCCAGCAGGTTGCCGTTGCCGTCAAACAGATCTTCCAGCGCGTAGCCGTTGCTCTCTTTGGCGATCTCTTCAGACTCAGGATGATCCGGCTGGTGGTAGTCCCAGCGCATTTTCATCAGCGGCTCCATGCCTTTGCCGCCTTCGGCCTGGTACATCTGGCGCAGGCGGTGGTAAAGCCCGGCAAGAATTTCGCCGTCGTTAAGCGCTTCGCCCGGTGCATCCGCGCCTTTCCAGTGCCACTGCAGCCAGCGGCCGGAGTTTGCTATGGAGCCGTCTTCTTCCGCAAAACAGGTGGACGGCAGGCGGAACACTTCGGTCTGGATCTTCGTCGGGTCGACGTCGTTCATCTCGCCGTGGTTCTGCCAGAAGTTGGAGGTTTCCGTCACCAGCGGGTCGATAACCACCATGTACTTCAGCTTGCTCAGGCTGGCGACAACCTTGTTTTTATCCGGGAACGAGGCGACGGGGTTAAAGCCCTGACACAGGTAGCCGGTCACGAGATTGCGATCCATCATGTCGAAGTACTTCAGCACGTCGTAGGCCTGATCCCACTTCGGCAGCCAGTCAAAGCCCCAGCCGTTTTCCTTCTGCGCTTCGTCGCCATAGAACGCTTTCATCAGGCTGACGAAGAACTTCGGATAGTTACCCCAGTAGTTCACCTGGCCCGGCAGCGTGGCTTTTGCCGTGTTGGCGGTGAGGTAGCCTTCGAGCGTGGTTTGCTTATCGGATGGCAAAGACAGGTATCCCGGCAGGCTGGTGGACAGCAGGCCGAGGTCGGTCAGACCCTGAATGTTGGAGTGACCACGCAGCGCGTTGACGCCACCGCCCGCCATGCCCATGTTGCCCAGAAGTAGCTGGATCATCGCCATGGTGCGGATGTTCTGCGCGCCCACGGTGTGCTGAGTCCAGCCCAGCGCGTAAAGGAACGTGGTGGTGCGGTCGACCGCGCTGGTTGAGGCCAGCACTTCGCAGACTTTCAGGAAGTCTGCCTGCGGCGTGCCGCAAATATCCTCGACGACGTCTGGCGTGTAGCGGGAAACGTGCTCTTTGAGCAGGTTCCACACGCAGCGTGGGTCGGTCAGCGTGTCGTCACGTTTCGCAAAGCCGTTTTCGTCGAACTGGTAGTTCCAGCTGGTTTTGTCGTACTGGCGCTTTTCTTCGTCGTAGCCGCTGAACAGGCCGTCGTCGAAGCTAAAGTCCTCACGCACCAGCAGGGCCGCATTGGTGTAGTGTTTGACGTACTCGGCGTTGATTTTGTTGTTGGAAATCAGGTACAGAATCACGCCCGACAGGAAGGTAATGTCGGTGCCGGAGCGGATTGGCGCGTAGATATCCGCCACCGAAGCGGTGCGGGTAAAGCGCGGGTCGACCACAATCAGCGTGGCATCGTTGTTGTTTTTGGCTTCCATCGCCCAGCGGAAACCGACCGGGTGGGCTTCAGCGGCGTTGCCGCCCATCACCATCACCACGTTGGCGTTTTTGATATCAACCCAGTGGTTGGTCATCGCACCGCGACCAAATGTTGGAGCAAGACTTGCTACCGTTGGTCCGTGTCAGACGCGCGCCTGGTTATCTACCGCCAGCATGCCCAGCGAGCGGGCAAACTTCTGGGTTAACATGCCGGTTTCGTTGCTGGCCGCCGAGGCGCACAGCATGCCGGTGGAAAGCCAGCGGTTAACCGTCACGTCCTGCTCATTTTTCTCGATGAAATTGGCATCGCGGTCGTCTTTCATCAGACGCGCAATGCGGGAGAAAGCCTCTTCCCAACTGATTCGCTGCCATTTGTCTGATCCTGGCGCGCGGTATTCCGGGTAGCGCAGGCGATTATCGCTGTGAATGTAGTCGAGCAGTCCTGCGCCTTTCGGGCACAGCGCGCCGCGGTTGACCGGATGATCCGGGTCCCCTTCGATATGGAAAATGCTGGATTTGGCGTTTTTCGAGCCATCTCCGAGGCTATACATCAATAAACCACAGCCAACAGAACAGTAAGTACAGCTATTGCGAGTCTCTTTTGCGCGCAGCAGCTTGTAGTTGCGCGTTTCCGCCAGTGCGGCTTTTGGGGCAAAGCCCAGCACCGCCGCCGTTGTACCTGCCATTCCGCCGGCGCAGATTTTGAAAAACTTCCTGCGACTGACGTTCATCGTCACCTCATTGTTACGACGTTTTTAGTGCGGGCGAAAATAACAGCTACAGCTATTCAGATATTGCGTGAAATCAATTCGATAAACATTGGGTAGAGGATTACCCCTTTGGTGTTAGTGGTTATTTGATGAGAATAATACCGGTGTGTGCCAGAGGAAGATAAAAGGGGAGTAAAACGATGCGTGCAGGTGCGGTGCCGTTTAGCGAGGAAACGGCACGCTGAAGGCATTGAGTCAGATGCGGGTAATCGAGAACCAACGGCGCCAGATAAAACGCAGCAGGTAATACTCAACGGTACCCAAAACCAGGAACCAGATGCAAAACAGGATCACGTAAAGCTGGCTGAGATCGACGAGGTGGAACGTGTCGATGAGCTTTTGTGCCAGCGTCAACGTTAACGCCGGTGCCGGGAGCAGCAGGCATGACAGAAAGGCCAGCAGCAAAATGCCGCCCGCGCTTAACAGCGCTTGGTGTGGATGGTTCATGACGTTGTTAGCCTGAGGTTAAAAGGCTATTGTCCGGGAAAATGTACCCGGGTGTAAACCATTTGAGAAAGGGTAAAAGGCGGCCCCTGAGAACAGAGGCCGAGAGCATCAGTTAAAAACGTTGTGTAGCAGCGTGTACATCTGGGTGAAAGCGCGTTTTGCCACTTCCGGGTGGTATTTCGCCACGCCTTCAACGTTCGCGTCCGGATCGGTGAACGAGTGAACGGCCCCGGCGTAGCTCATCAACTGCCAGTCTACCGATGCAGCGTTCATCTCGCTGGCGAACCCGGCGAGCTGCTCGCGCGGCACGAGCGGATCTTCCGCGCCGTCCAGCACCAGAATAGAAGCTTTGATCTCACCCGCTGCGTGGGTTTTCAGGGTATCCAGCGTGCCGTGGAAAGAAACCGCCGCTTTAATATCCGCGCCGCTTCTTGCCAGCTCAAGCGCACAGTGCCCGCCGAAACAGAAGCCTGCGACGGCCAGTTTGCTGCCGTCGACGGCAGCCGTTTTCTGCGTGGCGAGCGTGTCCAGCGCGGCCTGCATGCGGCCGACTTCTGCCGGGGTATCTTTCACGCCCATCATCAGCGCCCCGGCTTCATCGGCGTTCGTCGGGCGCTTGCCCTGGCCGTAAAGATCGGCAACCAGCACTACGTAGCCCTGTGCGGCGATCCCTTTAGCCTGTTCAACCGCACCGGCGCTCACGCCCATCCAGTTGGGGGCGATCAGGACGCCTGGTCGCGCAGCGCTTTGGTTTTCCTGGTAGACCAGTGCGCCTTCAAAGGTTTGATTCTCGACTTGATAAGTAATGGGTGTTGAAATAATTTCTGACATCAGAATTAACCCCTAAATAAAATTTATTGGTCTGCAGGTGAACGCTAATTAATTTCATATTGATAACAGATTGGCAATTTATTAAATTTACAAGCGCATGAATTGCTATTTTATCTCATTTAAAAAGCGTTTATTTGTTAGCGCTAAATACTTTCTGTGAATAATTGTAATTTGTTTTTTTACGCGCTTAGCGATTATTAAAATGTGCTAACAAAAGCTCAGTGACTTCTGCTTCCAACGCCGGAGGGATTTCATGGCCCATGCCTTCAATGAGCTCTAGCCTGGCACCGTGAATCGTGTTGCTGATATCCTGCCCGGCTTCTACGGGGAAAAGCGGATCGTGCGTGCCGTGGATCGCCAGCGTAGGGGCCGCAATCCGTTTTATCTCACTGCGAAGATCGCCGGTGGCGGCCATCGCCGCAATCTGGCGCAGCATGCCGGGCATCGAACTGGCGCGCGCCAGCGAGGTTATTAACAGCGCCGTGTAATACTGCTCGTCAAACGGGACGTGCGTGGAGGCAATACGCCGGAAGAATGCGAGCTGCTGCTCAAGCCAGGCGCTTTGATGTGAATACGGGTCCGGCCTGGGCCCGAGTAGCATTGCCATCACATCCGGGGCCGGAGGTGGAAGCTGAGGATTGCCAGTGCTGGACATGATGGCGCACAGAGACAGCGTTTTTTGCGGATATTGTGCGGCAAACAGTTGGGCGATCATGCCGCCCATAGAGCGGCCAACAATGTGCGCCGCCGGAATACCGGCGTTGTCCAGCGTGAGGGCAACGTCTGCCGCCATCTCCCGCAGCGTATAGGCGATGGGGATGCTTTGGCCCTGG
Organism: Cedecea neteri NBRC 105707 = ATCC 33855; assembly: GCF_001571265.1. Classification (GTDB taxonomy): domain Bacteria; phylum Pseudomonadota; class Gammaproteobacteria; order Enterobacterales; family Enterobacteriaceae; genus Cedecea; species Cedecea neteri. Next base: position 117,611 of record NZ_BCTL01000020.1, read on the forward strand.
GAGAGCACTTGCAGGTCGGGCACGCCCGCGTGGTTCAACGTGGGAGACAGCCCGCAGTCGCGATTATCGACCCGTAAAATGTAGAACCCGCCGTCGGCCAGTCGCTGGCAGAAACGCTGAGACCAACTGATGCTCTGGCTTCCCAGCCCCGGCAGCAGCACTATGGCCGGGTTTTGTTTTTCACCGAAGGCGTCGAAGTAGAGCGAGACCGGCAGGTTAGTAGCAGTGTTCATGGGCGATCCTCAGTTTTTGCTGCCAGGTTTCCAGTAGCTTCTCCAGCGCGGCTTTAACGTTTTGCTCATCCGGCTTTACCTTTTCGAGCAGGGTGAACTCGAAAGCGGGCTCGCCGTATTGGTTCCAGGCTTGCTGCAGCACCTTATTGCGGTGCTGCCCGAACTTCAGTTCAAACAGATGGCGGTTTAACACGCCCTGAGCGTTTGCGGCGCTGGCCAGCAGCTTGTGGCCGGTTTGCGTATTGGCGATCAGGTAAACGCCGGCCGTAGTCGGGCTGTCTTTATAGCTCTGCTTCAGGTCTTTTTTATTGATCGCTTCAGTCATTTTTTGGCTCCTGTTTACCGAATGCCAGCTGTGCGGCATATCGGCGAATATCCTGCGGCCAGCCTTCCATCGCGGCGCTAAAAGCCGTTTCGTCATCGGCAAACAGCGCGCGCAGGCAGGTTTCATATTCCGGCAGGTCTCCCGCCAGTTCGTGCATAAACTGGTAGGCGCTTTCGTGCCTGCGGCGTTTGTTGTCTGCCGGTTCACTGGCTTTTTTCGCCTGTTCAATCAGCCGACGTAACGTCGCGGAAGCGCCGCCGGGCTGTGTGGCCAGCCACTCCCAGTGGCGCGGCAGCAGGGTGACTTCCTTCGCCGATACGCCAAGTTTTGGTCTGCCGCGAGATTTAATCGCCGCAGGCGCTTCGGTTTGCGGTGTGGCCAGCTCCGGGTAAGCCGCAATGGCGCTGGCTTCATCTCCGTGTACGTAGATATCCAGCCGTTTGCCGGTCTGATCATCGAAGATAAACACCGGCTCGTTGCCGATTGGCGTGGCCTTTATTTGCCGTAACAGTTCGCTCAGGTTGCCTTGGGCAATCTGCTGCCCCTGCATAAAGGCGGTAAGGGTGACAGAAGACATGGGGGACCTATTTTATCCGGGTAAAAATTGCAGCCTATCGGGGTGGATCGATTTTGTCAATTATACCCGGATAAAATAGATGGGGGAGGTCAGGCCTGGTGCATCAAATCCTGATACAGCTCTGCGAGAACGCCGCCGGGGCGAAATTGCTGTTTGATCCAGCGGGTCACCTGGCCTGTCGCCGCGTGCTGTGTGGCAAGCAACATACGGGAGTGCTGGCGTGGGTTATGTACCTGGCGGATTGTCAGCAGGCCGTTTTCTACCTCGCTACGCGCCATGTAATCTGGCAAAAAACCGATGCCTTCGCCCAAAATCTGGCACTGACATTTGGTCGGGAAGTCCGGTACAACCACGGTATCCTGACCGTGCAGTAGCCAGCCCACCTTTTTATTAATGGTGGAGGCAGTGTCTTCCACCATGATATTTGGGTACAGCCTGAGCTGGCTTTCGGGGATGGGTTCTTGTGCCGTGGCGAGAGGGTGATCTGGCGCTACGGCGAACGCCCAGTGGATTACGCCAATTTCCGTGTAGTCAATGCCACCCCCGCCCAGCAGCGCATCCGGCGCGCCAATAGCAATATTCACCTGATTGTTGAGCATCGCGTCCCAGACGCCGTTGTACACCTCGGTGGTGATAGCTACTTGGCAGCCGGGGAACTGTTTTTTCAATATATTCAGCAGCCTGGCCGTGTGGCGTGGCGTGTACAGCAGATGGTTAATGCAAATCCTGACTTTGGCTTCGATACCCTGCGAAATGGTCTCAATGCCCAGCCGGATCCCTTGAAAATCATTCAATAAGTCGTTGGCTTTCCGGTAGAGATAGATCCCGGATTCGGTCAGCTCGATGCTGCGGGTATTACGGATAAACAGTGGCGTACCGAGCCAGGTCTCCATGCGTTTTATTGTGTAGCTGATAGCAGAGGTGGTCACCCCCAACTCTTCGGCTGCACGGCTGAAGTTGCCGTAGCGGGCAGCACAGGTAAAAGCCTGCAGGTTCTCTTCGGTAAAGATGGAGTTCATTCCGTGCTCCCTTCGATGACGCGTGATGCGGGGGAGTTTGACACATTTTGAAAAGGATTATTAAAACACATTCAACAATAGCGGCATCAGCGATGAATCTTTTTTAAGCGGATGTTCTTCACCCTGGGGGGTTGTTATTCTCGGATTTCAGGAATAACCGCGAACGACAGGAGAACACAATGTCTGAAAAAGAGCTGGTTACCGAGTTTCTGACGGCGGCCTTGAAAGGGGAAGCCACAACGCTGAAAGCATGTCTGGAACGTGGCGTGGACATTAACGTGACCAACCGTGAGGGAAGAACGGCGATTACTCTCGCCAGTCTGAACAAAAAGTATGACTGCGTGACGCTGTTGATTGGCGCAGGCGCGGACATTAATCGGCAGGATGAAACCTGTTTTAATCCCTTACTGATTAGCTGCCTGAATAACGATCTTAAACTGTTGCGCCTGCTGTTACCCGCCAGGCCTGACCTGACTCGCTTAACCCGTTTTGGCGGCGTAGGCATTACGCCTGCCAGTGAAAAAGGCCACGTTGAGATTGTGCGTGAGCTGCTGGCGCACACCGAGATCAACGTCAACCACACCAACTTCCTCGGCTGGACGCCGCTGCTTGAGGCCATCGTGCTGAACGACGGCGGCAAAAAACAGCAGGAGATCGTTTCTCTGCTGCTGGAAAACGGCGCTAATCCGCACATGACGGATAAGTACGGCAAAACGCCGCTGGTGCTGGCCGAGGAAAAAGGCTACCGCGAAATTGCTCAATTATTGAAAGACGCGGGCGCATAGCCGCGGCCAACCTCACTTCTATTAATCTCTCTGGGTAGAAAAATAAAAATGACTGAAATTGAAAAAAGCCGTCGTGAGTTTATCAGCGGAGGCGGCAAGGTCGCCGCCGCCTGTGCGCTGTTTGGGGCAACCGGAACCGCAGCGTGGGCCGCGAAAACACCTGCCAATGTTAGGGAGGGTAGCAGCCAGATGAGGACCATCAGCGAGAAACACTATTATCTGGACAACGTGCTGCTGGAAACCGGGTTTAACTACGAGGGCGAAACCGCGGTCAGCACACGCACCGAACTGCATACGTTAGAAATTAAAGACGGCAAAATTGCGGCAATTAGCGTCAATAAAGTGCACCCGGACGAGTCGCTGCACGCGTACGATGCCGGCGGCAAGCTGCTGCTACCGGCCATGCGCGATATGCATATCCACCTGGACAAAACGTTCTATGGCGGCCCGTGGCAGGTGCATAACCGCCCGGAAGGCACCACCATCATGGATATGATTGCCTACGAGCGAAAAATTCTGCCAGAGCTGCAGCCGTACACCCGCGAACGTGCCGGCAAGCTTATCGATCTTATCCAGTCCAAAGGTTCAACCATTGCCCGCAGCCACTGCAACATCGAGCCCGTTTCCGGGCTGAAAAATCTTGAAAACCTGCAGGCGGTGCTGGCAGAGAGAAAGTCCGGGCTGAGCTGCGAAATCGTGGCGTTCCCACAGCACGGCCTGCTGCTGTCGAAATCTGAACCGCTGATGCGGGAGGCGATGCAGGCGGGGGCGCACTATGTCGGCGGGCTGGATCCGACCAACGTTGACGGCGCGATGGAGAAGTCGCTCGACACCATGTTCCAGATTGCGCTTGATTACGACAAAGGCGTTGATATCCACCTGCATGAAACCAGCCCGGCGGGCGTCGCGGCGGTGAATTACATGGTGGAAACGGTGGAGAAAACACCGCAGCTTAAGGGCAAACTGACCATCAGCCACGGCTTTGCGCTGGCGACGTTAACCCCGCAGCAGGTGGATGACATAGCCACGCGCATGGCGGCTCAGCAGATTAGCATCGCGTCCACCGTGCCTATCGGCACGTTACATATGCCGCTCAAGCAGCTGCAGCAAAAAGGCGTGCTGGTGATGACCGGCACCGACAGCGTGATAGATCACTGGTCGCCTTATGGGCTGGGCGACATGCTGGAAAAAGCCAATCTTTATGCCCAGCTTTACGTTCGCCCGAGCGAGCTGAGCCTGTCGCGTTCGCTGGCCATTGCCACTGGCAATATTTTGCCGCTGGACGATAAAGGCAAACAGGTATGGCCGAAGGCGCAGGATGAGGCGAGCTTCGTGCTGGTGGATGCGTCCTGTTCGGCAGAAGCCGTAGCGCGTATTTCGCCGCGTACCGCGACATTCCATCAGGGGAATTTAGTCTGGGGAAGCGTTATTTAACTCGAACTAAATAGCCTGCAAGAGCAGGCTATTTTTTAGTTTTACCTGACAACGAAGACCGGGAAGCGAGCATGGCGAATAATGCTGGAGGCATTAGAGCCCAGCAGGTGAGTCGAAATAGACGGATTCTTCGAGCCGACAATAATCACATCCGCATGAATTTCCTGCGCGACCTCGTTAACTTCATCCCGCACCGAACCGTAGCGAATTTCCAGCACCACTCGTTCTTTCGGCAGCGAGAAATGCCCGCGTAGTTCTTCCATCTTTTCTTCGGCGTTTTTCTTCAGGTACTCATCGAATTTACGGATGTCAGAGGAAAAACCGTGGGTATTAAACAGCGGGGATTTCGGCAGGACGTAAAGCAGATGGATTGTGCCCTCAGACTCTTTCGCCAGATATTCGGCATGGCGAATGGCTTTATCCGTGAGCTCCATTTCAAAAACATCCACCGGCATTAAGATGGTTTTATACATCATTAATCTCCTTTTGGTTACGTTTCTTTTATTCTGGCACTAACGGTGTTTTTTCACCGTGATCTGACGGGGAAATAAGGCATTTTTCTCTCCCGTATGGGGATAGAACATAGCTGCTTGTTTTCCTGACATGGGGGAGGGGGTATTTGATTCTTTATGCTGGAATGGATGTATCCCGTTCACCTCCAATCCTGTTTTATATGTCACCACCGAACCGGTGAACGTCTCGGGAGAATCACCGTCATT
>NZ_BCTL01000021.1 GCF_001571265.1 Cedecea neteri NBRC 105707 = ATCC 33855
GGACACGTTCACAGTTATCTGAGCGTGCAGGGGAAACAAATGTACGGGTGAACGGAAAAACCGCGAATCAAAAGACATCTTCCGGAAGATTTGAAAGGGAAATGTGTAGAAGAGGCAAACCCCACTCATAGAGTGGAACTCTTCCACGTCTTCTCCGCCAGACCGCGGGTTATCGACAGCGTTTGGGCCTCTTGCTCTTTCAGACGCTGATAATGCCCTTCCAGTCGCTTAAGAATTTGCTCTTTAAGCTTCGGATGGTGGCTGAGGATCTCCTCCAGCACGGCACCATACACTTCTTCCTTGGCGCGCCACGGGAAAATCTCACGGCGGTTCATCCATTTCAGGTCGATAAGCGCCGAAGTAATATCTGTGACTTCCTGCGTATTGCGGGTGATGTTTTCATTCTTAAGGCGAATCAGAATCGCTATATTTTTACTTAACGTAAATTCATGGTCTTTATTTTCATCGACGCTAATTAGTACTGGCTGTTTTTTTATTGGCTCTGCCATAGCACTACTCCTCAATTGAATAGCATAATGGCCAGGTTTTTTCCTGAGTCATTTGATTAACCCAAATTTCCTGTTCTTTGCTACTCACCCAGGCGGTTTTATCTTCGATAAGCATCTGCAAATCGGCGGCACTAATAAGTTCTTTTTCAACCAGTTCGCCAATCATGGCGTGTAAGACCTCAATCCGGACCGCGCACAGCAACCGCTCTTTAATATGACGATCGGTTTCTTCAAGCAGGCGGTTTTTGGCCTGGCCTGCGTAATGACTGCCGCTCAGGATGTTTTTTTCCAGCGTTAAAATCTTATCCTGAACGACTTCCGGCGTGTTACTATTTTCAGCTTCTGCAGGGAGCGTTGAAGGTGCAACAACAGGATAGCGCCGTGGTAAGAAGTGTTCAGGCAGCATCGAATGTGATCCTTTGAAATCGGTTCAATATTCAGGTTCAGAGATTCGCGATATGATGCCTCAATTCAAAAATAAAAAAAACAGGAGTTTCTTATGCACAGCATATTTTATTCTATTGTTACAATTTTGATTTTGTTATGCGCCGTGCTGGTTATGCGCAAAGAATTCAGTACCTCAAATAATAAGAAGAATCGTGCTTCCGGTGAAATACAACCAGCTACCTCCAGCGAAGAACGGGAAGATTATTTCGGCATGTTAATGTCAAAAATTACGCCCAGCTATTATTGGCGTATTAACAGTGAGTATATTGACTTCACTCACGCCACAATTAAAAAAATGCGTATCGATGAGCTCACGTCTCAGCCGGTTTTATTTAGTGCCCAGCGCCGCTGCAGTGATTTAAATTCGGCGGTATATAAATATTATGACAATATTAAAAAGCGCTGTGCCGAAGGTGAGCAGGTGCCATTGTCAGATATTGAAGTGCTGAACCTGCGCCAGTGTTTTAACGAGTTTAGCCGGGAAGCTTACCCTGAGCTGGTGGCGCTGGTGTGGCCGCAGTACCAACGCCCTGAGATAAACCTGAACAGCGTATGAGCCTTGTCATCCTGCGTCCGGCACTCACGCTTAAACGCTGGAATTCGCTATAATGACGCCCTTTTTATATTTCCAGACAGGACATTATGGAACGTTTTATTGAGAATGCGATGTACGCCTCGCGCTGGCTTCTGGCCCCGGTTTACTTCGGGTTATCTCTGGCCCTGCTTGCGCTGACGGTGAAGTTTTTCCAGGAGATCATTCACGTTCTGCCGAATATCTTCTCGATTGCGGAAGCTGACTTAATTCTGACCCTGCTCTCGCTGGTGGATATGGCGCTGGTCGGTGGCCTGCTGGTGATGGTGATGTTTTCCGGCTATGAGAACTTTGTCTCGACGCTGGATATTTACGAAGGCAAAGAGAAACTGAGCTGGCTGGGGAAAATGGACTCCGGCTCGCTGAAGAATAAGGTGGCGGCGTCGATCGTGGCCATCTCTTCCATCCATCTGCTGCGTATTTTTATGGACGCTAAAAACGTGCCGGACAACAAACTGATGTGGTATGTGATAATCCACCTGACGTTTGTGCTGTCGGCGTTTGTGATGGGCTATCTCGACAAGCTTTCCCGCAGCGCAAAGTATTAAATATTAAGCCCCTGTTAAATAGGGGCTTTTGCTTTTATTTATCCGACGACGCCTGCCACAAATTCAGTTCGCCATCGGCAACGTGACGGTCGATTCTCTCCAGCTCATCCGCCGTAAATTTCAGGTTATCGAGCGCCTTAACGTTCTCTTTGAGCTGCTCTGCGCGGCTTGCACCGATAAGCACTGAGGTGACCCGCTCATCTTTCAGCAGCCAGCTCAGCGCCATCTGCGCCATCGTCTGGCCTCGCTGCTGCGCCATCTCGTTGAGCAAGCGCAGGCTGCTCAGATTAGCCTCGGTCAGCATCTTTTCATTCAGCCCGCGAATTTTATTGCCCTCTACCTGCATCCTCGAACCTTCCGGGATACCGTTCAGGTATTTGCCGGTCAGCAGACCCTGAGCAAGTGGGGTAAAGGCGATACAGCCGCTGCCGTTGCGCTGCAGCGTGTCCAGCAGGCCGCTTTTATCGACCCAGCGGTTGAGCAGGTTATAGGAGGGTTGATGGATAAGCAGCGGAATCTTCCATTCTCGCAGCAGATCGGCCATTTTTTGCGTACGTTCGGAGGAGTAGGAGGAAATCCCGACGTAGAGCGCTTTACCGCTTTGCACCGCGTGTGCCAGCGCGCCGGCCGTTTCTTCCATCGGCGTTCTCTCATCCACGCGATGGGAATAGAAGATGTCGACGTACTCCAGCCCCATGCGCTTCAGGCTCTGATCCAGACTCGCCAGCAAATATTTGCGCGAGCCGCCGGAGCCGTAAGGCCCTGGCCACATGTCGTAGCCCGCTTTGGTGGCAATAATCAGCTCGTCGCGATAGCCGCTAAAATCCTGCTTCAGCAGGCGGCCAAAGTTTTCTTCCGCCGAGCCGGGAGGCGGCCCGTAGTTGTTTGCCAGATCAAAATGCGTAATGCCAAGATCGAACGCGGTGCGCAGCAGATCGCGCTGTGACTCCAGCGGGCTTACGCCGCCAAAACTGTGCCACAGGCCAAGAGAAAGGGCGGGCAGCGGCAGGCCGCTCTGGCCGCAGTAGCGATACTGCATGGATTGATAACGTGACGGGCTGGCCTCGTACGGCATGGTGTCTCCTTAGGGTAAGAGTTATTTTTTGAAACGCTGTTTTCATCTTAACCCTGCGGAGACATTCGGCAATCCGAAAATCAGGCCTCCGGCGAAAGCGCGCTGTGCGGCGTGCCCTGGTAATACGCGAGCGCCACCATCAGCGACTGCACCAGGCAAAGCGTGGCCGACTGCGAGCGGAAGGCGTCGACCTGCGCCTCTTTCACCACAAAACAGAGATCGCTAAAGGTTGCAAAGGGGCTAATTTGGCTGTCCGTGATCACTATCTGGCGAGCACCCGCCTGCGCGGCAATTTCGCTGACCATCAACGTCTCTTCGGCATACGGAGAGAAGCTTATCGACACCACAATATCTTTCGCTTTAACGCGGTTGACCTGCTCACGCAGCATGCCGCCAAGCCCGTCCAGCAGCACGGCGCGGCAATCAAGGTGACTCAGGGCATAGGTCAGATAGGCCGCCACGCTAAAGGAGCGGCGCAGGCCGACAACGTAGATCGTGTCTGCTTCGGCCAGCAGTTCAACCGCACGCTGCAGCATTTCGGGCTCGGTACGGGCGGCCAACTGCTGCAGCGCCTGAGCATTTGAGCGGGCAAATTCCTGCAAAATATCCAGCGGCGTTTCCGGCACGGCTTCGCTGCCCAGTTCGCGGAACAGCCTCGCCCGGTCAGTGTAGCTGGCCGTCTCTTCCACCAGGTTCATGCGGAACAGCTGTTTCATTTCGTTGAAGCCGCTGAAATCAAAGGCATTGGCAAAGCGGATCAGCGTCGAGGGCGGCACTTCTGCCCGCTCGGCAATGGCGGCCACGGTATCAAATGCCACGCTGTTGGTGTTATCCAGCACGTAGCGGGAAACCTGCTGCAGCCTTTTGCTCAGGCTGTCATAGCGGTCGCGGATCTGCTGCTGGAGTTCGCTCAGGGTTGTCGCCGTGGTCAATTTGCCATCCTCAAAAGTATTCGCTGAAACGTATTTAAGCGTAGTACCGGCAAAAATGAAACAGATGCACCAAAACTGGCAGGGGCTGAAACGTCACTGACGTCTCAGTCTTTGCACCTCATTCTGCGGGTTAACATAAAAACGAAGTGTTGATCACAATAATCAACATTTATTTTATTTCGACTTAAAATGGAATGTTTATTTCATATACAGTGTTCAGGAGACAACCCTAACAGCAAGAGGCCAGAGATGGAGACGGTAGCGAATTTTATCCACGGTGAATGCGTCGCGGGCGAAGGCCAGCGGGTACAGGCGATCTTCAACCCGGCGACCGGCGCACAGATCCGTCAGGTCGCGATGAGCACGGCCCGGCAGACGGAGCAGGCCATTGCCGCTGCCCAGCAGGCGTTTCCGGGCTGGGCCCGCCAGTCTCCGCTCAAGCGTGCCCGCGTGATGTTCCGCTTTAAAAGCCTGCTTGAGGAACAGATGGATGGCCTGGCGAAGCTTATCAGCGAAGAGCACGGCAAAGTCTATTCTGACGCGGTGGGCGAGTTGACTCGCGGCCTCGAAGTGGTGGAGTTCGCCTGCGGGATACCGCATCTGCAAAAGGGCGAACATTCCGCTAACGTGGGGACGGGCGTGGATAGCCACTCGCTGATGCAGCCGCTTGGCGTCTGCGCGGGCATCACGCCGTTTAACTTCCCGGCCATGGTGCCGATGTGGATGTTCCCTATCGCGCTGGCGACCGGCAATACTTTTGTTCTCAAACCATCGGAAAAAGATCCGTCGCTGTCGCTGCGGCTTGCTCAGTTGCTGAAAGAGGCCGGGCTGCCTGACGGCGTATTTAACGTGGTACAGGGCGATAAAGAAGCCGTGGACGTTCTGCTGACCGACTCAAGAGTTCAGGCCGTCAGCTTTGTGGGCTCGACGCCGATTGCCGAGTACATCTACCAGACGGCCTCTGCCCACGGCAAGCGCTGTCAGGCGCTGGGCGGGGCGAAAAACCACTGCATTTTGATGCCGGATGCCGATCTGGAGATGGCAACCAACGCCATCATGGGGGCGGCCTTTGGTGCCGCCGGGGAACGCTGCATGGCGCTTTCGGTGGTGGTGGCCGTGGGCGATGAAACCGCCGACGCGCTGTGTGCCGGGCTGGAAAAACAGCTCGCCACGCTGCGCGTTGGGCCAGGCCTTGGGCATGAACCAGAAAATGATATGGGACCGCTGATTTCCGCCCCGCACCGGGCAAAAGTGCTGGGCTATATTGATAGCGGAGAGCAGCAGGGCGCGACGCTGCGCGTGGATGGCCGGGGCCTTAAGCTGGCGGGCAATGAAGGCGGTTATTTTGTTGGCCCAACGCTGTTTGATCGCGTCACGCCTGAAATGACCATCTATAAAGAAGAAATCTTCGGCCCGGTGCTGTGCGTGGTGCGCGTGCCGGATTACGCCAGCGCGCTGGCGCTGATTAACAAACATGAATACGGCAACGGCACGGCGATTTTTACCCGTGATGGCGGCACAGCCAGGCGCTTTACCGAGGAAGTGCAGGCGGGCATGGTCGGCGTAAACGTGCCGATCCCGGTGCCGATGGCTTTCCACAGCTTCGGCGGCTGGAAGCGTTCCATCTTTGGGCCGCTTAACGTCCACGGCAGCGACGGCGTGCGTTTCTATACGCGCATGAAAACCGTCACCGCCCGCTGGCCGGACACCAGCCATCAGCAAGGCTCTGCGTTCTCGATGCCAACGCTGGGCTAAGGGGAGGAAAGATGACCACACAACGCATGACCATGGCGCAGGCGCTGGTCAGGTTTTTAAACCAGCAGTACGTTGAAATCGACGGGCAGGAGCAGCCGTTTATAGAAGGTGTAATGACCATTTTCGGGCACGGCAACGTGCTCGGTCTTGGGCAGGCGCTGGAGCAAGATCCCGGCCACCTGAAAGTGCATCAGGGCTGTAACGAGCAGGGTATGGCGCATATCGCCACTGGCTTCGCCAAACAGCACCGTCGGCAGCGGATTTATGCCGTGACCTCATCCGTGGGGCCTGGGGCTGCCAATATGGTGACCGCCGCCGCAACGGCCACCGCCAACCGCATTCCGCTGCTGCTCTTGCCCGGCGACATCTACGCCAGCCGCCAGCCGGACCCGGTGCTCCAGCAAATCGAGCAATTTCATGACCTGAGCATCAGCACCAACGACTGCTTCCGGCCGGTGTCCCGCTACTGGGACAGAATCAATCGCCCGGAGCAGCTGATGAGCGCCATGATTAGCGCCATGCGAGTACTTACTAACCCCGTGGATACCGGTGCGGTAACGATTTGCCTGCCGCAGGACGTGCAGGGGGAAGCCTGGGATTATCCGCAAAGCTTCTTCGAGAAGCGAGTACATCATATTGAAAGGCGCCCGCCGGATGAAAACCGGCTGCAGGCTGCGCTAAAGCTGATTGCCAGCAAGCGTCGCCCGCTGGTTATCTGCGGCGGCGGGGTTCGTTATTCAGGCGCGCATCAGGCATTTCAGGATTTTGTGGAGCGTTTCGGGCTGCCGTTTGCCGAAACGCAGGCCGGGAAAGGCGCAATTGTAAGCGAGCACTCACTTAATCTAGGCGGCCTCGGCGTCACCGGCGGCCTGGCGGCTAACCGGCTTGCGCCGCAGGCCGATCTGATTATTGGCGTGGGCACCCGGCTGACCGACTTTACCACCGGTTCCAAATCGCTGTTTTCACCTGAGGCCGACTTCCTGCTGCTGAACGTGGCCGAATTCGACGCCCTGAAGCTGGACGCTACGCCGCTGGTAGCCGATGCCCGGATCGGGCTTGAGCAACTGACTGCCGGCCTGCATCAGGCTAACTACCACGCTGCCTGGCAGGACGAAGCCGCTCACGCTAAAGCGGCCTGGCGCGACGAGTGCCAGCGGCTGTCGACGCGGCAATGGCAGCCGGGTGAAGCCCCGGAAGTGGCGGGCCATCTGGATGAAACATTGCAGGAATACAGCCGCGAGTTAGGCACGTCATTAACCCAAACCCGCGTGCTGGGCCTGGTGAATCAGCATATTGAAGATGACGCTATCGTGGTGGGCGCGGCGGGATCGCTGCCAGGGGATTTACAGCGTCTGTGGCAGGTAAAAACGCCGGACAGCTATCACCTCGAATACGGCTATTCGTGCATGGGCTACGAGATTGCCGCGGCGGTAGGGGCAAAGCTCGCGAAGCCGCAGCAGCCGGTGTATGCGATGGTGGGGGACGGGTCTTATCTGATGCTGCATTCTGAGCTGCAAACCGCCGTGCAGGAAGGGATAAAAATCACCATTCTGTTGTTCGATAACGCGGGGTTCGGCTGCATCAATAACCTGCAAATGGGCCACGGAATGGGCAGCTTTGGCACCGAAAACCGTCACCGTAACCCGCAAAGCGGCAGGCTGGATGGCCCGCTGGTGAAGGTTGATTTTGCCCAAAATGCCGAAAGCTACGGCTGCAAAGCCTGGCGGGTCAATAACGAGGCGGAACTGCTTGCCGCGCTGGAGGCATCTCGTCAGGCGCCGGGGCCAACGCTGCTGGATATTAAAGTGCTGCCTAAAACCATGACCCACGACTATGAAGCCTGGTGGCGCACCGGAGATGCTCAGGTTTCGCGCTCGAGCGGCGTGGCCGATGCCGCGGAACAAACCGCCGCTAAGCTTAAAAACGCCCGCCAGTACTAACCCTTTAGCATTCCGCTGGACTGTCTGGCGGAATGTTTATTTCATTTTTACTTTCTTTCCCTCTTGCCCTGCAGCATGGGTGCGCTCTCCCTCTCAAATCCCTTCCCTGTGCAGGCTTTAATTCACTCGGTGATGTGATTTTGCTAACAAAACACAGCCGATAAATTATCAAAATGTTAACCTCTGCGCAAAAATGAAACTTTCACTCTGCATTAAAATGAAATAAATGTTTTATTTAAGGCGTCGTTATTCAGCTGCATGTGAAAGCCGGAAGACCCGGCTCATGACCCTAATGCAACACCACTTTCGGGAGCCGCCATGTTTAACATTGCTTTACTGGGCGCGGGCCGTATCGGCCAAATCCACGCCGCCAATATTGCCGCCCATCCCCATTCCACCCTCTGGTCCGTTGTCGATCCTAATGCAGAAAACGCCGCGCGCATTGCCGAAAAATACCAGGCGCGCCAGCAGAGCGTTGCCCAGGCGATGAGCGACCCGGAGGTTCATGCGGTGCTGATCGCCTCGGCGACCGACACTCACGCTGACCTGATTGAGCTTGCCGCCAAACATGGCAAAGCAATCTTCTGCGAAAAGCCGGTGCATTTGGATCTGGCCCGTGTGCGCGACTGCCTGAAAGTGGTGAAAGCACATAATGTGCCGCTGTTTATCGGCTTTAACCGTCGCTTCGATCCGCAGTTCCGCAAACTGAAAAACGAAGCGCTGCAGGGGCGCATCGGCACGCCGGAATCGCTGGTGATTATCTCCCGCGATCCATCGCCGCCGCCGGCTGAATATGTGCGTGTCTCCGGCGGCATGTTCCGCGACATGACCATTCATGACTTTGATATGGCCCGCTTCATCATGGGCGAAGAACCCGTTTCTGTGTACGCCCAGGGCAGCAACCTGGTTGACCCGGCGATTGGCGAAGCGGGCGACATCGATACCGCTTTTATCGTCCTGAAATATGCCTCCGGAGCGCTGGCGACCATCGTCAACAGCCGCCGCTCGGCCTATGGCTACGACCAGCGCCTGGAGCTGCATGGCGCTAAGGGCCTGCTGACTGCCGGCAATATCCTGGAAAACCAGGTTCAATTCTTCGGCGACGGCGGGAACACCAGCGCGTTGCCAGAACACTTCTTCCTCCAGCGCTACAAAGATGCCTACGCCGCCGAATGGCAGCACTTTGTTGCCGTCCTGCGCGGTGAGGCCAAACCCGAGTGCAGCGGCGACGACGGTGAACGTGCCCTGTACCTGGCCGACAAGGCGCTGGAGTCACTGCGTAGCCAGCGCGAAGTTGCTTTGTAACCTCCGAAGACCCTACACATAGAAGAGAGATAACAATGAAAAAGCTGATCCTCGCCGCCCTCATCGCCCTGACCACGGCTCCGGCGCTGGCCGAAAACGAACAGATTGTTTTTAGCACCCCAAACCTCGCGATGCCGTTTGAAGTGCATATGCAGCGCACCGCCGTGCAGGCCGCCAAAGAGATGGGCGTTAAGCTGCAAGTGCTCGACAGCCAGGGCAGCTCTCCTAAGCAGGTTGCCGACCTGGAAAACGCCATTACCCGTGGCGCTCAGGGATTTATCGTCTCTCCTAATGACGTTAACGCCGTGTCGAGCGCGGTAGGGGAAATTCAGGATGCCAGGCTGCCGGTGGTGACGCTCGACCGCTCGGTCGCCAGCGACAAGCCGGTGCCGCATTTCGGCGCCAATAACTACAAAGGCGGCCAGGCGGTGGCGGACTTTGTGAAGGCCAAATTCCCTGACGGCGCGGACATCGTGCTGCTGACCGGCCAGCCGGGCTCTTCCTCAAATATCGAACGCACCAAAGGGATCCGTGACGGCCTGAAAGCCGGGGGCGCTAAATACAAGATCGTCGCCGATCAGACCGGGAACTGGATGCGTTCTGAAGGTATGCGCATCGTTGAAAGCGTGCTGCCGTCGCTGCCGAAAAAACCTCAGGTCATTCTTTCCGCCAACGACGATATGGCGCTCGGCGCAATTGAAGCGCTGCAGGGGCAGGGCATGAAGCCGGGTGAAGTGCTGGTCACAGGTTTTGACGCGGTGCCGGAAGCGCTGGCCCGTGTGCGCGATGGCTGGCTGGCGGCAACGGCGGATCAGCGTCCAGGCTTTGCGGTGAAAACGGCGATGAGCCAGCTGGTGGCCAACATTCGCGAGAAGAAGGCGATCACCGGGGCAGATTACGCGCCAACGATGATCACCAAAGATAACCTGGATCAAGCAGAACGTATCGGCGAAGCAGGCAAATAATATCCGTCATCTTTCAAGCTGCAGCGGTGTTGGCTGCCTTCCCGCACCCCGGTCACATAGTTAGCTATGCTCCCGGGGATGCCCTCAGTTGCCGCCGTGCTGCAGCTTGAAATCTATAGGATATTCGCTGAAATGAGGAGCAGTCTGATGTCGCAACCTTTACTGAAAGTGACCGACCTGGCGAAAAGTTTCTCCGGCGTGTGGGCGCTGAGCAGCGCGCAGCTCAGCGTCGGGCAGGGGGAGATTCACGCCCTGCTGGGAGAGAACGGCGCGGGAAAATCCACGCTGCTGAAGGCGCTGGCCGGAGCACAGCCGCAAACGCGCGGCGAGATCTGGTTTAACGGCGAAACGCTGCCCGTAGATGACTCGCCGGTGGAGCGTCAGAACAAAGGCATTATCACTATCTATCAAGAATTTAACCTGCTGCCCAATATGACGGTGGCGGAAAACATGTTTCTTGGCCGCGAGCCGCGTCGCCGTAACCTGATCGTCGACAGCAAGGCGGTGAACCAGGAAGCGCAGGTCATTCTGGATTATTTGCAGCTTAACGTAGCGCCGACGACCGCCGTGGCCCGCCTGAGCGTCGCCCAGCAGCAGATGGTTGAGATTGCCAGAGCGCTGACGCTGAACGCCCGGCTGATCATTATGGATGAGCCTTCCGCAGCCCTGAGCGACAGCGAAGTTGAGAGCCTGCACCGCGTGGTGCGCGAGCTTAAAGGCCGTGGCGTCAGCATTATTTATGTCACCCATCGCCTGCACGAAGTCTTCCAGCTTTGTGACCGTTTCACCGTGTTCCAGGATGGCCGCTATACCGGTTCCGGCGACGTGGCGGGCACCAACGTGGAGCAAATTATTCGCCTGATGGTCGGCCGCGATGTGGTGTTTAACCGCCGCGATGCTAGCCTCACGCACCATGCTGACAAGCCTATCCGCCTGGCGGTGAAGGGGCTAAGCCGCGAAAAACCGCCGCTCGATCCTCACGGCATTGCATTGAAAGATATTAGTTTTCACGTGCACGCCGGAGAAGTGTTAGGCATTGCCGGGCTGGTGGGCGCCGGGCGCACCGAAGTCGCACGCTGCCTGTTTGGCGCAGACAAATTCACCACCGGCAGCTTTGAGCTGGACGGTAAACCCTATCAGCCGCAAAACCCGATGCACGCATTGGAGCAGGGGATCGCGCTGGTGCCGGAGGATCGTAAAAAAGAGGGCGCGGTGCTGGGCCTGTCGATCCGCGACAACCTGTCTTTGTCCAGCCTCTCGTCGCTGCTGACCTGGCGCTATTTCGTTAGCCCACGCAAAGAGGACGCGCTGATCGAGTCCTATCGGCAGGCGCTGCAAATCAAAATGGTTAACGCCGAGCAGGAGGTGCGCAAGCTCTCCGGCGGTAATCAGCAAAAAGTGATCCTGGCGCGCTGTATGGCGTTGAATCCACGGGTGCTGATCGTCGATGAGCCGACCCGCGGCATTGACGTAGGAACTAAATCGGAAGTGCATCAGGTGCTGTTTGATATGGCTAAGCGAGGCGTGGCAGTGATCGTTATCTCTTCCGACCTGCCGGAGATTCTCGCGGTGTCGGATCGGATAATCACCCTCAGCGAAGGGCGGGTGACCGGCGAACTGCACGGCGATGAAGCCAACGAAGAACGGCTGATGACCCTGATGGCCATCAACCATAGCGCCTTAAGCGCCGCATAACGGGGGAGCCCATGACGCAGATGATTACCAAAAGCCAGACTCCGGCAAAAAGCGCTTCGCGCTTCGATCCGATCGCTTTCTTCGAGCGCTTCGGGGTGCTGATCTTCATGTTCCTGCTGCTGATCTTCTTTCAGTCGCAGAACAGCAACTTCCTGTCCGAACGTAATATTTTCAACATCCTGACCGAGGTTTCCATTTACGGGATCATCGCGGTGGGCATGACCTTTGTCATTCTTACTGCGGGTATCGATCTGTCGGTGGGTTCGATCCTGGCCGTGTGCGCGATGACCGCATCCTACGTGATCAAGGGCGACAACTTTACCACCGTCGATCCCAACGCCTGGGGCGGCTTTAGCTGGCTGCTGGGGCTGGGGATCTGCCTGGCTATCGGCACGCTGATAGGCTTCCTGCACGGCCTGGGCGTCACTCGTCTGCGCCTGCCGCCGTTCATCGTCACGCTGGGCGGGATGACCATCTGGCGCGGCCTGACGCTGGTGATCAACGACGGCGCGCCCATCGCCGGGTTTGATGCGGGCTACCGCTGGTGGGGACGCGGAGAAATGCTCGGTATCTCCATTCCTATCTGGATCTTCGCCATTGTCTCGATTCTGGGGTATCTGGCGCTGCATAAAACCCGCTGGGGACGCTTCGTCTATGCCATCGGCGGCAACCCGGAAGCGGCTCGTCTCGCCGGGGTCAACGTTAAGCGCGTGCTGGTCAGCGTGTATGTCGTTATCGGCTGCCTCGCAGGGCTGGCGGGCTTTGTGCTCAGCGCCCGGTTGGGCAGCGCTGAAGCTGTGGCGGGGATCTCCTTTGAACTGCGGGTGATCGCCTCGGTGGTGATCGGCGGCACGTCCCTGATGGGTGGCTACGGGCGGATCAGCGGCACGATCATCGGCGCCATCATTATGGGGATCCTGATTAACGGCCTGGTGCTAATGAACGTCTCGGCCTACTACCAGCAGATCATTACCGGGCTGATTATCGTGCTGGCGGTGGCGTTTGATACCTACGCCAAGAACCGTCGCGGCGCGCTGTAAGGATTGCCCCTCAGCCTAACCCTCTTCCCAGAGGAATCTGCTTTCCCCCTCTCCCTTTCAGGGAGAGGGCCGGGGTGAGGGTAAAGGGCAGGTTACGACTTCAGGAACAACACATGAAAAAGGTCAGAATTGGTTTAATCGGCACCGGCTACATCGGCAAAGCCCATGCAATAGCGTACGCGCAGGCGCCGACGGTCTTTGATCTGCAGGGCGAACTGGTCCGTGAAATGGTAGCGGAAGTCACGCCCGAACTGGCGGCGAAGCGCGCTGCGGCGTTTGGCTTTAATCGTTCCACCGGCGACTGGCGCGAGCTGGTGGCTGACCCAAATATCGATGTGGTGGACATCTGCTCCCCAAACCACCTGCATAAAGAGATGGCGCTGGAGGCGATTCGCCACGGCAAGCACGTCTATTCGGAGAAGCCGTTGGCGCTCAACGCCCGCGATGCCCGGCTGATGGTAGATGCCGCCGATCTGGCTGGCGTGAAGACATTGGTCGGCTTCAACTACATGAAGAACCCGACCGCGCAGCTGGCCAGGCAGATCATCGAACGCGGTGAGATCGGCGAAGTGATCCACTTTTACGGCACCCATAACGAAGACTACATGGCCGATCCGTTTTCGCCGATCCACTGGCACTGCTTCAAAGAAACCGCGGGGCTTGGCGCGCTGGGGGATCTGGCGGCGCACATCGTCAACATGGCGCAGTACCTGGTGGGCGATATTCGCGAAGTCTGCGGTGACCTGAAAATTGTGGTGCCGCAACGCCCGGCTTCGGCAGGCAGCAGCGAAATGATCGCCGTGGAAAACGAGGATCAGGCTCACGCGATGGTGCGTTTTGAAGGTGGCGCTCAGGGCGTGATCGAAACGTCACGCGTCGCCAGCGGCAGAAAAATGGGGCTGACCTGGACGATCACCGGCACGAAAGGGGCGCTGAGCTTTACCCAGGAGCGAATGGCGGAGCTGAAGCTTTATCTGCAAAGCGACCCCGAAGGCCGCCAGGGGTTCCGCACGCTGCTGGTTGGCCCGGCCCACCCGGATTACGGCTCGTTCTGTATGGGCGCGGGACACGGCATCGGTTTTAACGATCAAAAAACGGTGGAGGTGCGCGATCTGATCGACGGCATTGCCGCTGATAAGCCGATGTGGCCGGATTTTGAAGAGGGCTGGAAGGTGTCGCGCATTCTCGATGCTATCGCCCTGTCTCACCAGCAGGGGCGCTGGGTCAACGTATCTGACATTGTCTGAGGACGAAGTATGAAAGAAAAGCAGTTGGATCTGATTTGCATGGGGCGGGTCGCGGTAGATCTTTACAGCCAGCAGATTGGCGCGCGGCTGGAAGATGCCAGCAGCTTCGCCCGCTATCTTGGCGGCTCGTCCGGCAATGTCGCCTATGGCACCGCACGCCAGGGGCTGAAATCTTCCATGCTGGCGCGCGTTGGCGACGAGCATATGGGGCGCTTTCTGCGCGAAGAGCTTAGCCAGGTCGGCTGCGACACCAGCCATTTAATCACCGACAAAGATCGGCTGACGGCGCTGGTGCTGCTGGGGATCAAAGATCGCGACACTTTTCCGCTGATTTTTTACCGCGACAACTGCGCCGATATGGCAATTACGGCGGACGATTTCAGCGAGGAGTACATTGCTTCTGCTCGCTGCCTGGCGATTACCGGCACGCACCTTTCAAACCCACGTACCCGCGAGGCGGTGCTGACCGCGCTGAGCTATGCCCGCCGGAACGATGTGCGCACCGTGCTGGATATCGATTACCGCCCTGTTTTGTGGGGACTGACGTCTCTCGGCGACGGCGAAACGCGCTTTGTTGAAGCCGATCAAGTGACAAAACAGCTGCAATCCGTTTTGCATCTTTTTGACGTCATCGTCGGCACCGAAGAAGAATTTCACATTGCCGGTGGATCAACCGACACGCTGGCGGCGCTGAAAAAAGTGCGGCAGAACACCGAAGCAACGCTGGTCTGCAAGCGCGGGGCGCAAGGTTGTTCCGTATTCCTCGGGCTGATTCCCGATTCGCTGGACGGCGGGATCAACGTCAGCGGCGTGCGTGTGGAAGTGCTCAACGTGCTGGGGGCGGGGGACGCGTTTATGTCCGGGCTGCTGCGCGGATACCTTAATGACGAAGGCTGGGAGCAGGCCTGCCGCTACGCCAATGCCTGCGGGGCGCTGGTGGTTTCACGCCACGGCTGCGCCCCGGCGATGCCGAGCAAAATCGAACTGGATGATTACCTTTCGCGTGAACATACGGTTCCTCGCCCGGATCTCGACGCGCGCCTGAACCACCTGCACCGCGTCACGACTCGCCGCCGCCAGTGGCCGGAACTCTGCGTGATGGCGTTCGATCACCGCAGCCAACTGGAAGAGATGGCGCTCAAAAGCGGGGCGGATTTACGTCGTATTCCAGTTTTGAAACAGCTGATTTTGCAGGCCAGCCGTGATGCCGCTCAGCGTGCCGAACTGGAGGGCAAGGCCGGGCTGCTGTGCGATGGCACCTTCGGGCAAGACGCGCTGAACTCGATCACCGGTGAAGGCTGGTGGATTGGCCGTCCGATTGAACTCCCAGGCTCACGCCCGCTGGAAATGGAGCACGGCAACATCGGCTCGCAGCTGATTAGCTGGCCGCAGGAACACATCGTCAAGTGCCTGGTCTTTTTCCACCCGGAAGACGCCCATGCTTTGCGCCTCGAGCAGGAGCAGAAGATTGCGGAAGTGTACCGCGCCTGCTGCCAGTCGGGTCACGAGCTGCTGCTGGAAGTTATCTTGCCGGCGAATATGCCGCGCAGCGACGAGCTTTATCTCAGAGCCGTTTCCCGCTTCTACAACCTTGGTATTTACCCGGATTGGTGGAAGCTTCCGCCGCTGAGCAGCGCTGGCTGGGCCGCACTGAGCGAGCTGGTTGAGAAGCGCGATCCCCACTGCCGCGGCGTGGTGATCCTCGGCCTGGATGCGCCGGTCGAGGTGCTGCGTGAGGGTTTCAATGCGGCCGCAAATTACCCGATTGTGAAAGGTTTTGCGGTAGGGCGCACGCTGTTTGGCGAAGCCTCGCAGGCCTGGCTAAAACGCGATATCGACGATGCGCAGCTGGTGGCACGCATCCGTGACAATTACCTGCGGCTGATCGCCCTGTGGCGCGAGCGCGGCCAGCATAAACACTAAGGAGAGCATTATGACCGTGCATTTAGGCATTAACCCCCTGACCTGGACCAATGACGATCTGCCTTCTTTGGGCGCCGACACGCCGCTGGATACCTGCCTGAGCGAGGGCAAAGAGGCCGGGTTTGAAGGTTTTGAGCTAGGGAATAAATTCCCGCGAGAGGCCGGCGTGCTGGGGCCGATTCTCGATAAGCATGATTTGAAGCTGGTTTCCGGCTGGTATTCCGGCCGCTTGCTTGAGCGCTCCGTGGAGCAGGAAATTGAAGCCGTGCAGCCGCATCTGACGTTGCTCCGCGAGCTGGGTGCGAAGGTGCTGGTCTTTGCCGAGGTAACTCACTGTATTCACGGGGAGCAACAAACCCCGGTGCATTTACGGCCTCGTTTCCCGGCAGATCGCTGGCAGGAATACGGCGAAAAGCTTACCGCCTTCGCCCGTTATACCCAGCAGCAGGGCGTGCAAATTGCCTATCATCACCATATGGGTACGGTTATCGAGAGCGCAGACGACGTTAATAATTTGATGCTTCACACCGGGCCGGAAGTCGGGTTGCTGCTGGATACGGGGCACCTGACCTTTGCGGGAGCCGATCCTCTGGCCGTGGCCGAGCGCTGGATTTCACGCATTAATCATGTGCATTGCAAAGACGTGCGCGCTGGCGTGCTGGCGGACGTGAAAAACCGCAAAACCAGCTTCCTGGATGCGGTGCTCAGCGGCGTGTTTACCGTGCCAGGCGACGGCTGCGTGAACTATCCGCCGATTATGGCGCTGTTGAAAAAGCAGGGCTATCAGGGCTGGCTGGTTGTTGAAGCCGAGCAGGATCCTGCGGTGGCGCACCCGATGACCTACGCGCGGCTGGGCTACGCTAACCTGAGCCGCTTCGCTCGTGAAGCCGGGCTGATTTAAGGAGGGAGCATGGCCGAATTACTTTCCCGCTGGCAGCAGCCGGACTCGCAGGGTAAAACGCAGCATGTTACGCCGGAAAATGCGGGCTGGGGATACGTGGGATTTGCTGCTTATCAGCTTCAGGAAGGGCAGGTTCTGGAACTGCCCGCCGTGGAGGAAGAGCGTTGTCTGGTGCTGGTCGCGGGGCGTGCGACGGTGGACACGCCGCTCGCTCGCTTCCCTGAAATCGGCGACCGCATGAGCCCGTTTGAGCGCCGTAAACCCTGGGCCGTGTACGTGACGTCCGGTGAGGCGGTCAAGGTTCAGGCACTCACCGCGCTCGAGCTGGCCGTTTGCTCCGCGCCAGGCAAAGGGACTTATGCCACGCGACTGATTGCCCCGCAGGATATTGATGCCGAAGCCCGAGGCAAAGGCCACAACCAGCGCTATGTTCACAACATTTTGCCCGAGGATAAGCCCGCCGACAGCCTGCTGGTGGTGGAGGTGTATACCAATGAGGGCTGCACCAGTTCGTACCCAAGCCACAAGCACGACGTTGATAATCCGCCCCACGAGACCTATCTCGAAGAGACCTATTATCACCGGCTCAACCCGCCGCAGGGCTTCTGCATGCAGCGCGTTTATACCGACGATCGGGCGCTCGACGAGTGTATGGCGGTGTACGACAAAGACGTTGTGAAAGTGCCGAAAGGCTACCATCCGGTGGCGACGATGGCCGGGTACGACAGCTACTACCTGAACGTGATGGCAGGGCCGGTGCGTAAATGGATGTTTAGCTGGGAGAAAGATCACGCCTGGATCAACGGCAGCGAGTACGGCGCTCAGCAGAAGTAGCAGACATAATGCTAATCAAGGCTGCCCAATGAGGCGGCCTTTTTCTTTGGGGTACCGCCTGAGATATATAGCTTTTGGCGCTGGCATATAGCGTTACATTATCACCGGCTCTTATCTGGAATGTTATTTTAGCCGTATCTGGCCCAGAGACAGTGACTGCCGATAGCGTCACCTGTTTCCCCCTAAAAGATGTTCCGGAGTCAAGGTTATGAGCGACAGCTTTCGTCAGTTAACCGCTGAAGATACCGCGATTTATTATCCACTGGTGCATGAGGCGTATGCTTCCGCGCGCGAGCTGGGCATTAAGTTCGATGCCGCCAGCGCCGATGCGGAAAAAATGCAGGCCCACATCAATAGCCACGCCGTTTATGGCATGTTCCGCGACGGCGAGCTTATCGCTTCGGTCACGCTCCGCTACCCGTGGGGGCCGCTGCCGGGCCCGTTTGGCCTGCCGCACATCGGCTGGTTTGCTACGGCTCCGCGCCTCAGAGGGCAGCGCCTTGGGGCTCAGCTACTCGACTGGCTTGAACAGGCCGTATTACACCGGGAGCTGCGTGCGCCCGCGTATTCACTGGGCACCGCCGAGAGCCATCCCTGGCTGATTCAGCTCTACCGCTCGCTGGGGTTTGAAAAAGTCAGCACCAAAGATCTCGGCAAAGGCCATATCACCGTTTATATGCAGAAAACCATTAGCCCCAGACAGCCCGCTTTCGAGCGATGTTTCAGGAGGACATAAGATGAAAGAGCTTCTCGCCGAACACCGGCCACTGGCCGAACAGATTCAGGCTTTCCGCCACGATATGCACCGCTTCCCCGAGTTATCCAATCAGGAATTCGAAACCACTAAAAAAATTCGGGTGGCTCTCAGCGAGGCCGGGATTCGCGTGCTCGATCTGCCGTTAAAAACCGGCCTGGTTGCTGAAGTCGGCGGCTTTCAGCCAGGGCCGCTGGTGGTGCTGCGTTCGGACATTGACGCGCTGCCTATTGAAGAAGAGTCCGGCGTGGCGTTCAGTTCGCAGCACAAAGGCGTGATGCATGCCTGTGGACACGATTTTCATACTTCAGCCGCATTAGGGGCAGCCATTTTGCTGCGCCAGCAGGAGGAGCGCCTGCCCGGGAGAGTTCGAATTCTTTTCCAGGCGGCGGAAGAAACGGGCCTTGGTGCCCCGGATCTGATCGCCACTGGCGCCCTGGATGACGCGGCGGTTATCTTTGGCATTCATAACGATCCCACCCTGCCGGTGGGCGTGCTGGGAGGCAAAGACGGGGCGTTAACGGCGGGCGTCGATCGTTTCGAAATTAAGATCGCCGCCAAAGGTGCTCACGCCGCCAAACCTCATGAAGGTAACGATCCGATCGTGATAGTCAGCCAGATAGTGACTGCGGCGCAGACGCTGATCAGCCGTAATCTGCCGTCCGAACAGAATGCAGTTGTTTCTATCACCCAGATCCACAGCGGCAGCACCTGGAACGTTATTCCTGACACCGCGTATATGGAAGGTACGGTGCGCACCTTCAACGCGCAGGCGCGCGAACTGATTGAAAAGCGTTTCCGTGCTTTGCTGAACGGTCTGGCGGTGGCGTTTGACGCCCAAATTGAGTTTCTGTGGCACGCGGGGCCGCCTTCGGTGGTCAACACGCCTGAATGGGTAGCGTTTGCCCTGGAGCAGGCGAATGAGGTGGGTTTTGAGGCTCGACGGGTTGAAGCGAGCCCCATCGGGGAAGATTTTTCGTTCTATCAGCAGAAGGTGCCGGGCACTTTCATGATGGTCGGCTCCGGCGGGCCCTGGGCGCTGCACCACCCTAAATTCAGGGTGGATGACAAAGCGCTATTCCCGACCGCGCAGTATCTGGCGCAGCTGGCGGTGAAGGCGCTGGAAAAACTGTCTTAGCTTTATGCGCCTGAGCTACCTTAGCGTGGCACAGGCGCGTGCAATTCGCCTGCCGGCTTCGACAACCGTGTCGAAGTCGGTGGCAATGGAAAGTCGGAAATAGGGGGAAAGCCCGTAGGCGCTGCCCGCCACGCCTGAAACACCGTTTTCCAGCAACAAGAGCATCACATCCTCTTCATGTTCAAGGCGTTTACCGTTTGCTTTCACCTTGCCGAGCAAACCTGCGACGCGGATAAAAACAAAAAATGCCCCTTCTGGCTGGAGAAGTTCCAGCCCTTCAACCGGGCGCAAAATAGCGACCAGGGCATCGCGCCTGGCCTGATAAGCGGCCACCTGCTGTGGCAGGAAATCCAGCCCGCCGTTAAACGCGGCGACGGCTGCGGCCTGGCTAATGGCACTTGGGCCGGAGCTAATCTGCGATTGCACCACCGCGAGCTGCTGTGCCAGCGGGGCGGGGGCTGCGCCATAGCCGATTCGCCAGCCCGTCATGGCATAGGTTTTGGACACCCCGCCGACCAGCAGCGCGCGCTGCCGCAGGTCTGGCGCAACGTTGAGCAGGTTTACGTGCCGGCGGTTGTCGAACAGGATGTGCTCATACAATTCATCCAGCAGGATCCAGACCTGCGGGTGCCGACGCAGGACTTCGGCCAGCGCCTCGAGCTCCTGCGGGCTGTAAACCATGCCGGAAGGATTGCCGGGATTATTCAGCACCAGCCAGCGGGTGTGGGGCGTGATAGCTTGCTCAAGCTGGGCCGGGAGCAGCTTATAGTGCTGCTCCAGCGGGCAGGTAAGAATGACGGCTTCTCCACCGTTAAAGCGCACGCTATCCGGGAAGGTCGGCCAGTAGGGGGCGGGAACCAGGACTTCATCGCCTTCATTAAGCGTGGCGGCGAAAGCATTGAAGATTATCTGTTTGGCCCCGTTGGCGATGACGATTTCATCGCTGGTGAAGTCGAGATTATTCTCGCGTAGAAGCTTGGCCTGAACGGCTTGCCGCAGCGGTAAAGTCCCCTGCGTTGGCGTATAGCGGGTTTGCCCCTCTTCCATTGCCTGCCACGCGGCTTCACGAATGTGGCGAGGCGTATCGAAATCCGGTTCGCCTGTCGTCAGGTCGAGGATGTCCACGCCATCGGCCTTTAGCCGGCGGGTTAAATCTCTCGCCGCCGCGTTGGCCGACAGCGTCACCCGCTGAACTCGCTGTGAAAGTTTCACCTTGTTTATACCTCCGGCAGGCCCAGGTTCTCACGCAGCGTCGCGTGTTCATACCCGGCCGGGTACAGGCCCCGACGACGCAGCTCAGGCATGACCAGCTCAACGAACAGATCCAGCTGCTCCGGCATGATGGCGGGCATAATGTTGAAGCCGTCCGCGCCACCTTGCTCCAGCCAAAGCTGGAAGTCGTCGGCAATATCTTCGGCGGTACCAACGATGACGCGGTGCCCGCGAGACCCGGCGGCAACGGCGGCCAGCTCGCGCAGCGTCAGTTTTTCGCGTTTTGCCATGTCGGTCATTAGCTTCACGCGGCTTTGATTACCTTCGCCCAGCGGCACTTCAGGCACGGGGCCATCCAGCGGGAAGGCTGACATGTCCATGCCAAAGCGCAGCGAAAGTTGTTTCAGGCCATTGTCTATATCCACCAGCGCATTTAGCGATTTCCAGAGCGCGGCCGCTTCTTCACGGGTGCGGCCAATAATCGGCATCACGCCCGGCATGATCACCACGTGGTCGGGGTTGCGGCCTGCGGCTTCAACCTGTGATTTTTGCGACTGATAAAAAGCCTGCGCTTCTTCCAGACTTGCTGCAGCGGTGAAAATAACCTCGGCGGTCTCTGCGGCAAGTTTCTGCCCGTCAGAGGATGAACCGGCTTCGATGATAACCGGGCGCCCTTGCGGAGAGCGGGTAATATTGAGCGGCCCCTGGACCTGAAAATGTTCGCCCACGTGGTTAATGGGCTGAGTTTTCTTGTTCACAAAATACTGCCCGCTCTGTTTGTCCGGCTGTACCGCGCCTTCCTGCCAGCCTTCCCACAGCTTAAAAGCGACGTCCAAAAATTCACGGGCACGGGCGTAGCGCTCGGCGTGATTTGGCATGTCATCGCGGCTGAAGTTTTTTGCCACATCGGCGGAGAAAGAAGTCACGACGTTCCATGCGGCGCGACCGCGGCTGATGTGGTCCAGCGATGAGAAGCTACGGGCCATGGTAAACGGGTCGCTAAACGTTGTGGACGCGGTTGCCGCAAGGCCAATGCGCCGGGTGTGGACGGCCAGGGCAGACAGCAGAGTCAGAGGCTCGAGGCGGGCCATGGTCGAAGGCAGGCGATACATGCTGGTGGCCAGCGCATCGCCGACGAAGAACAGGTCGAAGCGGCCTGCTTCGGCTTTTTTGGCAAGCGTAATCAGCCAGTCGATATCCGTCGGCGAACCGAGCTGCTCCGTGAGTCGCCAGCCGCTAACGTGCTGGCCAACAGGTTGCACGAACAGGCCAAGGCGCAGGCGTTTATTTGCGGTTAAAGTGTTGATGTTGTTCATAATAAATTCAAAAGTTGTCCTGAAGCAGCGGTGAAAAATGGTCGGTGGCGAGCAGCGCTTTTTCCAGCGAGTCCGGTGAGAGTACGAACGGCAGCCGGGCGGCACTGGCCGCAGGGAAGCTAAACTGTGTGGCTAACGCCCTAAGTCTTTCTGCACGGTTGCCGATCAGTTCCGGGAGGCGCAGCGGGCTGCCAAAACGGAGCAGCAGCGCCACAAGTTCGTTGTCCGGCTCGCCGTTTTCTTGCTCAAGCACGGACTGCACCAGCAGGCAGTAACCGACTTTTTCACCGTGCAGCCAGGCATGTAATTCCGGCTGGTGGGTGAGTCGGTTATGGATGGCATGGGCGACGCCGGGCGTGGGCAGGTCATCGCGCATGCTGTTAGCCAGCCCGGCTAACACGATATTCGCGTCAATAACGCGTTCCAGCGCAAAGCTCACTCGCTGCGCCTGATTGTCTTCAACCGCCTCATCGCCCCACTGACGATAAGCCTCGACGGCACGCTGCGCGGCCATCACCTTAAGATCGAGCGCGAGGCTGTCGGGATTCTGGCGCTGATAAGGGCGGAATTCGTACCATTTTGCCAGGGCGTCAACAATGCCGGCCTTCAGGTAACGCGCGGGACTGTTGGCAATCACTTCGCTGTCGACCAGAACCAGCACCGGCATTTTCTTCAGCGGCTGGCTGCGCAGGTGCCCGCCTTCGGCATTGTAGATAATCGCCACCGGCGACCAGGCCGCACAGGTGGCTGCCAGCGTAGAAAAGTTGATGACGGAAACGTGCTCCAGCTTATCGCCAGCGGCTTTGGCGCAGTCCAGCACCCGTCCGCCGCCGATGGCCAGAATGGCGCTGGCGCCTTGCTCATGT
Source organism: Cedecea neteri NBRC 105707 = ATCC 33855 (assembly GCF_001571265.1). Taxonomy (GTDB): domain Bacteria; phylum Pseudomonadota; class Gammaproteobacteria; order Enterobacterales; family Enterobacteriaceae; genus Cedecea; species Cedecea neteri. The sequence continues at coordinate 22,995 of NZ_BCTL01000021.1, forward strand.
GTCTGTTCGCTAAGGCCGTTGATGGCTTCGTCGGTGCATTCTCCGGCAAGCCAGGTGACTTCCCAGCGGATCCCGTGGGCGTCAAGGCTCTGAGTCAGTTCAGGGTTTACGGCCTGCCAGGCTTTGGGGGAGGTGATAATGCGAATATGGCTGGCAAAGGGTCTGACGTACTCGCCGACTCTGGCCCGCAGGCCGGGCTGTTGCAGATAGGCTTTGGGGGATTTGATCGCTAACACGTTTCTACCTTGATGAAATAGCCTGATTTCTTATTAACTAATTAATAAGAAAGGGGTAATTGTTTTTTGTTTTAGCGCTAAAGCCTCCCTGAATGGTACGACAACACGAAATTTAAGCAATGCATAATTAGGCGATTGCTATTCACAAATTTGCATAACCTTTGCCTGATTTCAGATATAGAAGGCGAGGGCTTTATTGCTATTCTCCGGCGCTGAGCCACGTAATCTCTTCGAGGGTAAAAATGCAGAATAAAGTGAGCCTGACCGCGTCGCTTAGCCAGTTGATTGTCAGTTCTCAGCCCGATCCCGCCGTGCAGGAAAAGGCGCGGCAGGGGCTGCAGGATTTCTTTGCCGTGAGCTGGCCGGTGCTAACCAGGCAGGTGGCGGACAGCGGTTTACCTGTCTTACAGGCCGTTTATCAGGAGAGATCCCCGTCAGCCCTTGCTTTGCGGCTGGGGTATGCCGGGCACGCGCTGGATTATGATGATTTTCACGCTGATTTTCGTGGCCATCCTGGCGTAGTGATTTTGCCCGCGTTGCTGGCCTGGGCGGGTGAAGTGGCTGAGCTAAGCCTGCCGCACTTTTTTGATGCCTACGCGATTGGCGTTGAAGTGGCCGGGCGGCTGGGGCTGGCGGTCACGCAAAAGCATTACACGCTTGGCTACCACAATACGGCTTCCCTGGGGACTCTTGCGGCCACGGCGGCCCTGGCACGTTTTACCGGTGCAACGGCAGAGCAGACGGCAATGGCGCTTGGGATAGCCGCAACCCAGGCCAGCGGGCTGCGCGCGCAGTTTGGGTCGGCGGTGAAACCGCTTCATGCCGGACTGGCAGCAGAGCGCGCGGTACGCGCCACGCAGCTGGCGCTGGCAGGGTTCGATGGCAAAGCGGAAGGGGTACTGGAAGCCTTCTTGCAAATTGGCAGCGGGAGTGAAGCCTTACCGGAGAAACTGCTGCACGCGTGGGGGCAGCCGTGGCGCATTATCAGCCCAGGGCTTGAGTTTAAGCCGTTCGCAACCTGTGCCGGGACGCACAGCGCGGCGGAGGCCTGCCGTGAGATTCGCCGACGCTGGCAGGCGTCAGGGCGAGCGGCTGCCGATCTGCTGCAAAGCATTGAGCGTATCACGGTGGCTTTCCCGCCCGGCGGAGACATTGCGGCCTCAGTACGCGTGCCGAAAAACGGTATCGAAGCGCGATTTAGCCTCGAATATGCCATTGCAGGTATGCTGATTTACAACGACTTAAGGATGGCCGATTTTGCCGAGGGTGACGTTAACGCAGAAATTATGTCATTGGCGGAAAAAGTGGTGCGCATCCCGGATGACAGCGCGCCATCGGATGCCATTAACCCCGCCCTACGTTTTCATGAGGTGACGCTTTATCTCAGTCATGGCGAGACGTTACGCCAGCGCCGCACTCGCCAGCAGTCCCTTGCCACGCCGATAAACGTGCTGGCGAAGCTGGAGGCCGCGCGCACGCCAGATCACGCCAGCCTGTTTGCCCATGTTGCCCGTCTGGAAAATGAAGGTGATTTGCGCCAGCTGATACTGGCGCTGAACGCTGCGCTTTAGCGGCTCTCAACAAGCTTTTACAGCACGGTGGCGACGAAATTGCGGACGCGCGCGTTGCTGGGGTCATCCAGTACTTGCTGAGTGGGCCCGGCGGCGACAATTTTTCCATTTTCCATAAAGACGATATTGTCGGCAACTTCCCGCGCAAAGCCAATTTCGTGGGTCACAATCACCATGGTGATCCCTGAATGTGCCAACTGCTTGATGGCCTGCAAGACTTCGCCAACCAGCTCCGGGTCCAGCGCGGAGGTGGGTTCGTCGAACAGCATCACGCCGGGGTCCATCGCCAGCGCCCGCGCAATCGCGACGCGTTGCTGCTGGCCGCCCGAAAGGTTCTGCGGCCACTCCTCTTCGCGGCCGGAAAGCCCGACCTGACGTAAGAGCGCCCGCGCTTTTTCCGTGGCCTGCTGGCGGCTCTGGTTTTTCACCCGAACGGGCGCATCGGTGATGTTTTGCAGCACCGTGCGGTGGGGGAACAGGTTGAATTGCTGAAACACCATGCCGATTTCACTGCGCTGACGGGCGATTTCCCGGCTGCTAAGCTCGTGCAGGGCGTTGCCTTTTTGCTTATACCCCACCAGCTCGCCGCCAATCCGAATCGTACCGCCGTCCAGTTTTTCCAGGTGGTTGATACAGCGCAGCAGCGTTGATTTCCCTGAACCCGATGGCCCAAGAATAACGGTGACCGAACCGGCGGGAATGTCCAGATTGACCTCATCGAGAACGGTTACGCCCGAAAAGTGTTTGGTGACCTTACGCAGGGTAATGGCTTCAGCCATGGCTGGTACTCCTTTCTCGGCGCTGCGGGGCAAAGCCATTGAGCAGCGTTTTTAGCAGGCTACGTTTCGCCCCTCGCGTGACGCCACGGGAGAAATAGCGTTCAACATAATATTGGCCGACGGACAGCACCGAGGTGAGCAGCAGATACCAGAGCGTGGCGACCAGCAGCAGCGGGATGACCTCATACGTCCTTTGGTAGATTATCTGTGCGGAAAACAGCACGTCCTGCAGTGAAATCACGGACACCACGGCGGTGGTTTTCAACTGGCCGATGACTTCGTTTCCGGCGGGGGGCAGAATCGCGCGCATGGCCTGCGGCAGAATGGTGTGGCGGAAGATTTGTGCCGGGCGGTAGCCAAGTGCTCTGGCGGCTTCCAGTTGCCCGTTGCTGACGCTCTGAATCCCCGCACGCACAATCTCGGCCGCGTAGGCGGATTGATGCATCACCAGCGCAATGACCGCTGCGCTAAACGGGCTAATTAGCGCGTTAGATTGCGCGCTCCAGAGTTCTCCTACCCCCGGAAGCGAGAGTGAAATGGTGGGGTAGAGCGCCGCGATGTTATACCAAAGAAAGAGCTGGACCAGCATTGGCACGCCGCGGAAAAACCACGTATAGCCCCAGCTCACGGCGACAAGCACCGGATTGGACGAGAGCCGCATTAACGCCAGAACGGTGCCGAAAGCAAAGCCCAGGACCACAGAAATAACGGTCAGTTGCAGGGTCATTAATACCCCCTGCAGAATAGACGTCTCGGTGAAGCTTTGTGCGATCACGCCCCATTCAAAACGTGGGTTGTTGATCATCGAATGCGCCATAGCGGCGACGCAAATCAAGACCACTAACGCGCTGAGCCAGCGGCCATAATAGCGTTTACCGACAATGCGCAAATCGTCCGTATTGTCTGGCGATGGGTTCATTGAAAGATCTCTTCGTTACGTTTGGCTTCGGTGACCGCACCGTAGCCAATGCCCCAGTTGTCGAGGATTTTCTGGTAGCTACCGTCTTTAATCAGCGAGTTCAGTGCAGCCTGTACCGCAGGCTCAAGCGCAGATTCTTTCGGGAAGGCAACGGAAACCGGCGCATCGTTGACGGCAATTTCGCCGCTCATCGCCAGAGGTTTGATGAGCTTCACTTGCCAGGTTAGCCCTTCATAAGGGCCAAAGAACATTGGGACGCGGCCGCTCACAACCGCCTGAACGCCAGCCGGGCGATCCGGGAATACGGCAATTTTGATAGGTGGCTTGCCTGCGACTTCACACGCTTTGCTGGCTTCTTCCAGGCGGGTGATTTGCGTAGTGCCAGCGCCCGCGCCGACTTCTTTCCCACATACGGCGTCGAAGGTTTTAAACGGCGTGATGTTGGCGTTTTTCAGCGAAATAATACCCAGTCTGCTGGCGTTGAAGTAGCCCACAAAATCAACCTGCTTCAGGCGCGCCTGGGTCGCGTTAATATTGGAAAGGGCGACATCGTAGCGGCCCGTTTTCAGGCCCGGAATAATGTTGTCGAAGCCGCCCGTATCCCGCCACTGCACCGCCAGGCCAAGCCTCTCACCCACCGCATTCATGACGTCTATTTCTCTGCCGGCCAGCGTTTTATTGTCTTCTTTGTAGAACGTGGTCGGCGGCGTATTGGGGTTGGTGCCTGCCACGATATACCCGCGCTGGGCGATATCGGCAGGTAGCAGGCTCTTTAATGCAGGATCGGCTTTGACGTGCAGCGTGCTGTCTGTCGGCACCGCAGATTCTGCCGCGAAGGCTGAGTGAGTCGACATGGCGAGGGCAACAAGGGTCAGGCCTTTTGCAATTTTCACTGGGATTTTCTCCTGATATTAACGAATTACAGCTCCCCACTTCGGGGAAATATGCCCGGTGGAAACCCGGACTCAATGTTGAAAAAAGCGTTTTCTTTTTAAATGCAGGAGCGCCCTACATCACCGGCAGGGCCATTCTCAGGGAATAAAGGCGGGCTTAACAAATGCGAATAACGGATAACTATTTCTGTTAAATGGCAAAACGTTTTGGCGATGCGGTGTTTTAAAATTCGGGGCGGTTAGCCGCTTCGTCTCTGCACAAAGTGAGTCGCAGAGGTGTATGATGCTGACTTCTCTGTCAGGTTAATTTTAACGTGCAGACGACAATCAGCGTGACCTTTGCCGCCTGCCTGATTTAGGTTGGACACATGCATACAGGAACACCAGACACCGACGCACCTTTCGGCACTCTTTTGGGCTATGCGCCGGGTGGCGTAGCGATTTACTCCTCTAATTACGGCAGCCTCGACCCCAAAAATTACCCGGAAGACGCTGAATTTCGGAGCTACATCGGCAACGAATACATGGGCCACAAATGGCAGTGCGTAGAGTTTGCGCGCCGCTTCCTCTTCTTAAACTACGGTTTTGTCTTTACCGACGTTCACATGGCGTGGGAAATCTTCTCGCTGCGCTTTTTACGTCAGGTGGTGAACGACAATATTCTGCCGCTGCAGGCCTTTGCGAATGGCTCAAAACGAGCGCCTGAGGCAGGCGCGCTGCTTATCTGGCAGAAGGGCGGGGAGTTTCATGAAACCGGCCATGTCGCCGTGATCACTCAGCTTATCGGCAATAAAGTCCGCATTGCCGAGCAGAACGTGATTCATGCGCCGTTACCCGCCGGGCAACAATGGACACGTGAGCTAACCCTGGTTGAGCACGATGGGCACTATACGCTACAGGATACTTTTGCCGACACGTCGATTCTTGGCTGGATGATTCAGACTGAGGATATGACCTATAGCGAGCCACAGCCAGAAATCGGCGGTGAAGCGTTAAAAATTGGCGGGGCTCGCCTGGCCAATAAACGCCAGTTCGACGGCAAATGGCTGAACGAAAAAGATGAACTCCAGCAGGCCTATATACAGGCCAATGGCCACATTATTAATAAAGATCCTTGCCAGTATTTCACCATTACCGAAAGCGCCGAGCAGGAGCTGATTAAGGCCACCAACGAGCTGCACCTGATGTATCTGCACGCCACGGATAAAGTGCTGAAAGACGACAATCTGCTGGCACTTTTCGATATCCCGAAAATCCTCTGGCCTCGCCTGCGGCTTTCCTGGCAGTGGCGCCGCCACCAAATGGTCAGCGGGCGCATGGATTTTTGTATGGATGAGCGCGGTCTGAAGGTGTACGAATATAACGCCGATTCTGCCTCCTGCCATACCGAGAGTGGGCTGATTCTTGAGGAGTGGGTTAAGACGGGTTATCGCGGAACCGGGCATAATCCAGCGGAAGGATTACTGGAGGAACTTACCGGGGCCTGGAAGCACAGCAGCGCTCGCCCGTTTGTCCACATCATGCAGGACAATGACGCTGAAGAGGACTACCACGCGCTGTTCATGCAGCGTTCGCTGATGCAGGCCGGGTTTGACACCAAAATATTGCACGGCCTGGGCGAGCTAAGTTGGGACAGCGCCGGGCTGCTTATTGATAATGAGGGGCGGGCGGTGAACTGCGTCTGGAAAACCTGGGCGTGGGAAACGGCGATTGAGCAAATCCGTGAGGTTAGCGAGACCGAGTATGCCGCTGTGCCGATCCGAACTGGCCATCCGCAGGGAGAGGTGCGCCTGATAGACGTCTTGCTCCGCCCGGAAGTGCTGGTTTTTGAGCCGCTGTGGACGGTTATTCCCGGCAACAAAGCCATTCTGCCGGTGCTTTGGCAGCTGTTCCCGAACCACCGTTACCTGCTGGATACGGATTTCGAGGTGAATGACCTGCTGGCTAAAACCGGCTACGCGGTGAAGCCGATTGCCGGGCGCTGCGGGAGCAATATCGATCTAATAAGCCACCAGGATGAACTGCTGGATAAAACCAGCGGCAAGTTCGTTGCCCGCAAGAACATCTATCAGCAGCTGTGGTGCCTGCCGAAAGTAGATGGCAAATACATCCAGGTCTGCACTTTTACCGTGGGCGGCAGCTACGGCGGCACTTGTTTGCGTGGGGATGATTCGCTGGTGATTAAAAAAGAGAGCGATATTGAGCCACTGATTGTGGTGAAAAACAGGTAACGGATTCGCAAGACGAAGCGTTGGTTTCTTGCCCGGAGATGATTCCGGGCAAGTAGACAGTGACGCCGAGGCACTTTATGAATATTTGTCTTCTTATTTTCTAACGATGATGATTATTTAGAAAAATAATGGCTGATGATGTTTTTAAACTTTTCACGCTATTGTTTTTAATGATTTTATTTTTTGTCTTAATTGTTTTCATTGCTCTTTAATTTATTTAAAAAAATCATTTAATTCATTGTCTTATGGTGTTTAGGTGGGTTGTTAAATTTTTCTTGTTTAGTCGGTGGGGTGGCGTTAATATTGTTGTATTAACGTATTGATAGCATTTATTTAAATTGTGTGATTGATAATTTATATGAATGTTTATCTTGAGAGTGCAAGTGCCCTGGTGTTGAATAATATTGTTTTAGTGCGCTAACATCTCTTGTCTGGATTGAATGAAATACCAGGATTTAGCTGTCGACAGTAATGTTGAGGCAGCAATAAAAAGGACTTTTTGTGAGAAAAGATAAAAAAATTATTCTTGATGATAATGTGCTTAACGCATCTAAGAAGAGAATCGAATGGGTATTCGATACCTTTAATCAGGTCTGCGTCTCTTTTTCCGGAGGAAAGGATTCCAGCGTGCTTTTTCACCTTGTGGCTGAAATCGCGCGCCGCCGGGAGTGCCAGTTTGACGTGCTGTTTATTGACTGGGAGGTTCAGTTTCAGCATACCATCGACCATGTTTCCCGGCTCAAGCAGCAATATAGCGATATTGTCAGGCGTTTTTACTGGGTTGCTTTGCCACTGACCACCGTGAACGGCGTTTCACAGAGCCAGCCTGAATGGATTAGCTGGGAGACAGGCGTGGAATGGGTTCGTCAGCCGCCAGAAGACGCCATTACCGACCCAGACTTCTTCCCTTTCTATCATTATGGCATGACCTTTGAAGATTTTATGCCTGCGTTCTCTCGCTGGCTTTCTGGAGACAAAGGCATGGCAACGCTAACCGGCATTCGCGCAGATGAATCGCTGAACCGTTTTTTAGCGCTGGCCTCACATAGCAAAACTCGTTATGCCGACGATAAGCCCTGGACGACGGCCAGCAGGGAGGGCACTTACTGTGTTGCTTACCCTTTATATGACTGGAAGGTACAGGATATCTGGATTTTTAACGGCAAATACAAAGCAGCCGGTAACCCTCTTTATGATCTCATGTACCGTGCGGGTGTCCCTATGAGAGCCATGCGGGTTTGTGAACCCTTTGGTCCGGAAGCGCGCCGTGGACTATGGCTTTACCATGTTCTCGAGCCTGAAACCTGGTCTCGGGTCTGTATGCGCGTTGCTGGCGCCAATAGCGGCGCTATTTATGCGCATCAGAGCGGTTCCTTCTATGCCCGCAATACGACTATCTCCAAACCGAGCCATTTAACCTGGCAGGAGTACGCCATGTTTTTACTGGCATCGATGCCGGAAAAAACAGCGGAGCACTACAAAAATAAAATTGCCATTTATTTGAAATGGTACAAAGAGCGAGAATTTCCAGAAAATATTCCTGATGAGCAGGATAAAGATTCAGGATCGAAGGATATACCTTCGTGGCGACGTATTTGTAAAACACTATTGAAGAATGATTTTTGGTGCCGGACGCTGTCATTTAGCCCTAATAAGTCACAGCACTATAACCGGTATCTTGAAAGGATCAAAAAGAAACGGCAAATGTGGGGAATACTCTGATGCTTAATACACTATTAAAACAACTGGATAATTATCTTGCTTCCTTCGAGTCGGATGAATCAAAAGTCGCCGCAATGAACGAAGTCAAAAAAGTCATGCATCAGCACAGCCCTTTTAAAAAAGAGCCGGTTGACTGTGTCCTTTGGGTACGTGAGGGAGATATTATCGCCAATGATTATAACCCTAACGTAATGGCTCCCGTTGAATTAAGCTTGTTAAAACACTCAATTGAGACAGATGGTTACACTCAGCCGATTGTGGTGACGCGACTGAAAGACAAATTTCAGGTCGTGGATGGGTTTCACCGGCATCTGGTGGGAAAAACATCACCTGTGGCAAAAAAGAGAATTAACGGTTTCCTTCCGATTACCGTGGTTAACCTGGCGTCCAGCGGAGAAGCCGAATGTATTGCCGTGACGGTACGCCATAACAGGGCGCGCGGCAAACATCAGATAACGGCGATGTCCGATGTTGTTCGTGATCTTTCCCGATTGGGCTGGGATGATCTAAAGATTGGGGCTGAGTTGGGGATGGACGCAGACGAAGTGCTGCGGCTGAAGCAAATTAGTGGCCTGTCCGAGCTATTCAGCAGCGAAAAGTTTAGTGATGCGTGGACGATAAAATAGGGCTGTAGATATTTAAATCATAAATCCGCCTTTTGGGCGGATTGTTTATTATTCAGGTGTCTTGATACGAAACACTGTAAATACAAAAAATTAGTGGAGAAATTATATTACTCCGCTAATGTATATTAAGATTTTAATTAAGATTCTGATATTCATTAAGCTGATTTATGTTGGACGAGACGAAAAAAACATACACAATAACTCTTGTTGTGTATGTTTTGTTTTTTGAGCTAAAACATTAGCGGACAGAACGACTATATTTTATCGGGAAGATTATTCCTTAAATTTTAAGGTTGTTAATGTATGAGAGTTGGAAAGAAGTGGAGCTATGGAAAAACATACCTTATCACATTGGACCGTTTGGATAAGTTAAAAGATCAGAAAGTATTAGATAATGAACAGGCGGCGCATTACGACAAACATATTCATTTCGATTCTATGAGGGCAAGTGATCTTATTAATGTAAGTATAAACGATAAGCTCATTATTAATGTTCATGGAAACAAATACGGCATAGGTGGGGGTTTTGAAGACAATGATTTGGATAGGCTTGTTTGGAAACTTAAACGATCAGGTTTGAAACAAGCAGGTGTGATTAAATTTCACTCCTGTAATATTGGTGAGGGCGACTGGTTATCGACATTCAGAAAATCTTTGGTTAAATATGGAATAAAATTTTCGTATTTATCTGGTCCAAGTAGCAAAGGTATTCGTGGGCAATATATGATTGGCTATAAGGTGTTGGGGTTTTTATACTCAAGTTTCACGTTAGGTAAGACAAAAGTTGTGCAGGGCAATGTTATTAATAATTTCAAAGGAATTCGGTACACACAGGATAATATAGATGTTTTTGCACCTAAAGTTTGGAGAGGCACTGATTCTTATGTTTGAGGATCAAAAACAACATTTTAGTTAAGTGTGCACATTTGGTTGTTTTTAATAATTCAGCAGTTCTGATATCCGTTGCTATGGGCTGATTCGTATAACTTATGAGGTTTATGAGAATGAAGTTTCTGAAGAGTTGTTATGGGCAAGAACGCATAAATAAAAAGACAATATCATCTCCGGTGGATTTATTTTATAACGATCAAACACGTTATAAAAACCTTCTGTCGCATAGATTGGAAAGGGAACTGGTAGCCATCAATAGGCTTAAGCCAAAAATTGCAGAAATAAAAAGCCTGCCGCAGTTAAAAGCATACTTAAATATAAAAGGGACTGACGGATTATCAGAGCATAACCTGAAATTCATCATCACCAAGCAGAGAACGCTTTTACTTGGTGAGTTTCGTAGAACACCTATGGATTATGTCACTCATGCCGCAATATTCAATGCTCTTGGATATAGCGATTCTGAAGAGATCATTGCAGCAGGAAGAATATCCGCTGCGACTAATTTTCGAGGCAATTTTGAAATCTTCGCAAACAATGAGTCAGGGCACTTTAAACCGGGCGCTGAAGCAGTAAAGCATCTTAATGCTTTAATAAAGCGTTGGGGAGGGTATGGTGCTGTTGATGAAAATGATAGATGATGATTAATCCGAATGGGGTTTATCGCCGGAGTATTCGGAATGGGCCTTGTTGAAGTGAAGCTGCAAAATGTAATATTTGACGTTTTGAACAGCGCTTGCGCTGGCCCCGAAGGGGTGAGTCTCAGGGATGAGACGAATAATCTAACTTGTTCGATGAAGAGTCCAGACGCAGAAAGTAAAAAACCCGCCATTGGCGGGTTCTTCTAAATAGTGGTGCCCGGACTCGGAATCGAACCAAGGACACGGGGATTTTCAATCCCCTGCTCTACCGACTGAGCTATCCGGGCAACGGGGCGCATTAAACCGTAAACCCCATTCCGCGTCAATGGCTTTGTTGCACAGTGCGGTGCGTTTGCCTGATTTATGTGCGGGCTGTTACAGACTTCATGTTGAACCCCCTGGCAGAAGGTGCCATGATTGCGCCAATTTTATTATTCACTACGGGGCGTCTTGATGTTCACTCTCAATTCCCATGCATCTTTCGGGATGGCGCTCGTCCGTGCTGCTATTACCTTCCGAAGTCCCTTGCTCACCATGCGGTGAGGGCAATGTATGCTCGCTGCAGGACATCAGTAAGATCAGACTCCGTCTGGTTTTACTGATGTCTGGCGGTCGAAGTGGATCCACACCTAAGACCCTCAGAACGCCTTCACCGGGGAATTTTCCCTTTGCCGTGCCGGTTGGCACTCACTCATCCTTGCAGACGGGGATTTGTGCTTATGAAATCATTGAAAATTGCCGCCAGCCACGACGTGGCTGCATTACTCTCAACCCATCGTGAAGTGGTCACGCTCGACCAGACCGACTTCACCGATGTGGCGGCAGTTGTCATCTCCGTTGCGGATAGCCGCAGCGGCATTCTGGCCTTGCTTAAGCGCACGGGTTTTAATTTACCGGTATTTATTTTCAGCGAGGCCGCCGTTGACGGTTTGCCTGCGGTAACCGGCGTGATAACCGGGAAAGCGCAGGATTATCTTGAGCTGGAAACTGCGGCCAGTGATTACGAAGAAGATCTGCTGCCGCCGTTCTTCAATACGCTGACTAAGTACGTGGCGATGGACAACAGCACTTTCGCTTGCCCTGGCCACCAGCATGGTAAATTCTTTAAAAAACACCCGGCGGGCCGCCAGTTTTATGATTTTTTTGGTGAGAACGTGTTTCGAGCCGATATGTGCAACGCGGACGTTAAGCTTGGAGATTTGCTGATCCACGAAGGCTCCGCCAAGCACGCGCAGAAATTTGCCGCGAAAGTTTTCCACGCCGATAAAACCTATTTCGTGCTTAACGGCACCTCTGCGGCGAACAAAGTCGTGACCAATGCGCTGCTGACGCGCGGTGACCTGGTGTTATTTGACCGCAACAATCATAAATCAAACCACCACGGGGCGCTCATCCAGGCCGGTGCGACGCCGGTTTACCTGGAAGCTTCCCGTAATCCCTTTGGCTTTATCGGCGGCATTGACGCGCACTGTTTTGATGAGAAATACCTGCGGGAGCTGATTGCGGAAGTGGCGCCCGAGCGTGCTCAGGAAGCAAGGCCGTTCCGCCTGGCGGTTATCCAGCTAGGTACCTATGACGGCACGATTTATAACGCCCGCCAGGTGGTGGATAACATCGGCCATCTGTGCGATTACATCCTCTTCGACTCGGCATGGGTCGGCTACGAGCAGTTTATACCGATGATGGCGGACTGTTCGCCGCTGCTGCTGGATCTGAACGAAAACGATCCGGGGATCTTTGTTACCCAGTCGGTTCACAAGCAGCAGGCCGGGTTCTCCCAGACCTCGCAGATCCATAAGAAAGACAATCACCTTCGGGGCCAGGCTCGCTTCTGCCCGCATAAGCGGCTGAACAATGCTTTCATGCTCCATGCTTCAACCAGCCCGTTCTATCCTCTGTTTGCCGCGCTGGACGTCAATGCCAAGATTCATGAGGGCGAAAGCGGTCGTCGTCTGTGGGCGGAATGCGTAGCGATGGGCATTGAGGCACGCAAAGCGATTATCGCCAACTGTAAGATGATCAAACCGTTCATTCCGCCGGAGGTTGCCGGGCGCCCGTGGCAGGATCATCCCACGGAGAAGATTGCTCAGGAACGCCGCTTCTTCAGCTTTGAGCCGGGTGAGCGCTGGCACGGTTTTGAAGGCTATGCGAAGGACGAATATTTTGTCGATCCCTGCAAGCTGCTGTTAACCACGCCGGGTATCGATCCTGAAACCGGCAGCTATACCGAGTTCGGTGTGCCCGCGGCGATCCTCGCTAACTATCTGCGTGAGAACGGCATTGTGCCGGAGAAATCGGATCTTAACTCGATCCTGTTCCTGCTTACCCCGGCGGAAAGCCAAGAGAAGTTGGCTCAGCTGGTGGCGATGCTGGCACAGTTTGAACAGCATATTGAGGACGACACGCCGCTGGCGGACGTGCTGCCAACGATTTATCAGAAATACCCGGTGCGCTACAAAGGCTACACGTTGCGCGAGCTTTGCCAGGAGATGCACGATCTGTATGTGAGCTTCGAGGTCAAAGAGCTGCAGAAGGCGATGTTCCGCAAGGAGAGCCTGCCTGCCGTGGTGATGAATCCGCAGGACGCCAACATCGAGTTTATTCGCGGCAACGTCGAGCTGGTACGCCTGAGCGAAGCCGAAGGGCGTATCGCGGCGGAAGGCGCGTTGCCTTACCCACCAGGCGTACTTTGCGTGGTGCCGGGTGAAGTTTGGGGCGGGGCGGCGCTGCGTTATTTCCTCGCGCTGGAAGAGGGCGTGAACATGCTGCCGGGCTTCTCGCCTGAGCTGCAAGGCGTTTACAGCGAGACGGATTCGGACGGCATTAAGCGGCTGTATGGCTACATGCTGAAGTAAGAGGGAATAGCCCCTCACCCCAAGGGGGCGAGGGAGCAAAGAAGGGTGAAGAAATATAGCCCTGGAAAATACCCTCTCCCTTTTAGGGAGAGGGTAAATTACCGCCGGCGATAGCTCTTCTGGGCGTTATTCACTTTGTACAAATAACGACGAGACTCTGCGGACGGATGGCGCGTGGTCAACGTTTGATAGACATCGCCCGGCGCCATGCTGTTAATCAGGCTAAACGCCTGCATCTTATCGTTAGAGAACACTCGCAGCACGCTGCCTGCGCCGCCGTTATAAGCCGTAATCACCGCATAGCGACGTGACGTTGGGTTATCAATCTGCCCCAGATAGCTGTTCTGCAAAATCGCCAGATAAGCCGTGCCGGTATCGATATTGCTTTCAGGATCGAACAGGAAGCTGCGGCTTGGTTTACCCCATTTCCCCTGAGCCTTAAACACGTCTACCCCGGCGCTGTGCTGAACAACCTGCATCAGGCCCAGCGCATCCGCATGGCTTACCGCATACGGGTTAAAGCTGGATTCCGTCTGCATAATTGCCAGAATTAGCGACTCGTCCACGCCGTATTTCTTCGACGCTTTACGCACCATCCCGATGTATTTATGAGCACGCTTGTCGAGGTGGTTAGGCACAAGGTTGATGGTCACGCTATAGACGATTTTCAGCCCGGTACTGCGCTTTTGCAGGCGCGTTTGCAGCAGATAATCGGCAAACTTCGTCGCCCGGCCTTCCCAGCGAATGGGCTGGCCGGTGTTATCCACTACCTGCCCGTAAAGGAACGGCTCTTTGGAAATCTGGACGTCGTTGGCGTCAGAGTAAAGATCGATCGAGCCAGGATCGTCGCCCATCAACAAGGTGGTAATGATTGCCTGGCGCAGGTGCGCGGCAGGATCGGTGCCCGCGATGGTCTCAACGGTGATGGTACCTTCGTCAAAGTTGATGTGGCTACGCGTCAGATATTGGTCGGTGTATTTGACGTAATCTTTCGGGCCTGCGATCAGGACCTCTTTCATACCCCAGATATTTTCGATGTTGTTGGCAAACTGCCCCATCAAAATATCGAACCCGTTGGTATCCTTTACGTAAGCTTCGTTAAAAGCATCATCGCCTTTTTTACTGGAGCAGGAGATCAGCAACGGGGCCACGAGAGCCAGCGCGAGAAGTTTTTTCATCATTCCGTGTATGCGTGTTGTGTTTGCAAAAAGGTGCCGACGATTATTGTTTTTCTGGCGGGGTAAAACCTTCGATATGGACTTCTTTTCCTTCAAACAGGAAATTGACCATCTCGTTTTCCAGCTCTTTGCGGTGTTCCGGATTCATCATGCTCATCTTTCTTTCATTGATCAGCATGGTCTGCTTGGACTGCCACTGCGCCCAGGCTTCTTTGGATATTTCGTTGTAGATCCGTTTGCCCAGCTCGCCAGGGTACAGCTGGAAATCCTGGCCTTCAGCTTCGCGCTGCAGGTAAGTACAAAAAATCGTTCTGCTCATGATTATTCCTCTTCTTCGGCGCGAACGGGCGCTAAGGCAACCGGTTCGGCACGTAATTGTTGTAGCAGGCGCTCTACGGGAGCCGCCAGCCCGACAGACGGTGGCTGGCCTAAGTTATACCAGAGAGCGGGGCCTTCATCCATGCAGCCGTCCATTGGCGACACCGGAAGCCACATTGGCACAATGTCCAAATGGAAATGGCTAAAGGTGTGGCGGAAAGCCGTTAACTGCGTGAGATTGTCTGCCGGAATACCGCGCTGCTCCAGCCAGTTATGCAATTCCTGTTCGTCAGAAAACTGTGGGAAGCAGAACAATCCACCCCATAGCCCCACTGCAGGACGCTGCGCCAGGAAGACTTCATCGCCATGCTGCATCATCAGCATATAGCCGGTGCGTTCCGGCAGCGTCACTTTAGGCTTCTTGCCGGGATAGTTTGCCCAACTGTGATTAGCATACGACACGCAGCCGTTGCTCAGCGGGCAAAGCTCACACTTGGGTTTTGAACGCGTGCAGACCATCGCGCCCAGATCCATCATCGCCTGATTAAACTGGCTTACGCCCTGCGCCGGAGTGACTCGCTCGCTTATTTCCCAGAGGCGGTTTTCGACCTCTTTTTTACCCGGCCAACCGGAAACGGCATAGCAACGTGCGAGCACGCGCTTAACGTTGCCGTCGAGAATAGGGAAGTGTTTGCCCAACGAAAGAGACAGAATCGCGCCTGCGGTTGAGCGCCCAACGCCCGGCAGGTCGGCGACTTCTTCATACGTTTGTGGAAAAACGCCCCCGTGTTTATCGGCAACCTGCTGCGCGGCTTTATGCAGATTACGCGCGCGGGCGTAATAACCCAGGCCGGTCCACAGATGCAGCACTTCATCCAGCGGGGCTTTTGCCAGATCGTTCACGGTAGGGAAGCGCGTCATAAAGCGCTCAAAATAAGGGATCACCGTCGCGACCTGGGTTTGTTGCAACATCACCTCAGAGAGCCATACTTTATAAGGCGTTTTCTCCTGCTGCCACGGCAGGGTTTTGCGCCCATACTTGTGGTACCAGTCGAGGACTTGTTGGGAGAATTGAGGAGCTTGCATGGTCAACGCGGGATATCCGGCAAAGGTGTAATAAAGGAGCCGATTCCAGCACAGAGGCGTAAAGCTGTAAACCGGAACTTTCTGCCACTTGCTTCTCATCCTTAACTTTGGATAATGCCCGTTTCCCGAACACTAAGCGAAGCGTTAAGAAAACCATGAAGAATGACGTCATTTCACCGGAATTTAATGAAGAAGGCCGTGTACTGCGCCGCATCCGCAGCTTTGTCCGTCGCCAGGGGCGTCTGACAAAAGGCCAGCAGCACGCGCTGGATAACTACTGGCCGGTGATGGGCGTTGAGTTCCAGGCCGAACCAGCCGACTTTAGCGAGATTTTTGGCCGTGAAGCGCCGGTCACGCTGGAAATCGGTTTCGGTATGGGCACTTCGCTGGTGACCATGGCGGAAACCAATCCGCAGCACAACTACCTCGGCATTGAAGTACATTCGCCGGGGGTCGGCGCCTGCCTGAGCACCGCTCATGAGGCGGGCGTGGAGAACCTCCGCGTGATGTGCCACGACGCGGTGGAAGTGTTGGAAAACATGATTCCTGACAATTCTTTGAACATGGTTCAGCTGTTTTTCCCTGATCCATGGCACAAAGCACGTCATAATAAACGCCGTATCGTTCAGGTACCGTTTGCTGATCTTGTTAAGCGTAAGCTGAAGCTGGGCGGCGTGTTCCATATGGCAACCGACTGGGAACCTTATGCTGAACATATGCTCGAAGTGATGTCCTCTATCGAAGGGTATAAAAACCAGTCGGAGAGTAACGACTACGTACCGCGTCCGGACTCACGTCCGGTGACCAAATTTGAACAACGTGGCCATCGTCTTGGCCACGGCGTATGGGACTTAATGTTCGAGAGGGTGAAATAATGGCAAAGAATCGTAGCCGTCGTCTGCGTAAGAAAATGCACATCGAAGAGTTCCAGGAACTGGGGTTCTCGATTGCCTGGCGCTTCCCGGAGGGCACTTCCGAAGAGCAAATTGATAAAACCGTGGACGAGCTGATCGCTGAAGTGATTGCGCCGAACAAGCTGGCGTTTGACGGCAGCGGTTACCTGGTCTGGGAAGGCCTGGTGTGCATGGAAGAGATTGGCAAATGCACCGAAGAGCATCAGGCGCTGGTGCGTAAATGGTTAGAAGACCGCAAGCTCGAAGATGTTCGCATCAGCGATCTGTTCGACGTCTGGTGGGATTAAGCTTTAACAAAAAACAGGCTGGTTAACTAACCAGCCTTTTTTTCAGGCGCTGATTTTTCAGGAGAAAATATGATCCGTAAGGTTCTTTTAGGCGCGCTGCTGGTCACCGCCGCTTCGGCACACGCGGACTACCAGTGCAGCGCCAATCCACGCGATGACGTGGTCATTAACCCGCAGTCCGTTCAGGTTGTGGGCGAGAACGGCAATCTGGTGATCGCACCTGACGGCAGCGTGAAATACAACGGTGTTCAGAAGACGCTGACCGCCGCTCAGCGCCAGCAGGCGTTGAACTACCAGAAAGCCCTTCGCACGGATTTACCGTGGATCGATAACGGTGCCCGCTCTCGCGTAGAGAAAAGCCGCGTAGCGCTGGACGGCATTATTGCTAAACAGGTCGGGGAGAGCAGCAGCATGCGCAATCGTCTGACCAAGCTGGATGCCCAGTTAAAAGAGCAGATGAACCGGATTATTGAGCGCCGCCAGGATGGGCTGACGTTCCACTATAAAGCGGTCGATCAGGTGAGAGCCGATGGCCAGCAGCTGGTAAATCAGGCGATGGGCGGCATTCTGCAGGACAGCATTAATGAAATGGGCGCGCAGGCGGTGCTGAAAAGCGGCGGCAACCCGCTGCAGAACGTGCTGGGTAATCTGGGTGGCCTGCAAACTGCGGTTCAGAACGAGTGGAATAATCAGCAGGCTGATTTTGAACAGTTCGGCCACGAGGTATGTAACCGGGTTGTGTCGCTGGAAAATCAGCGCAAAGGGCTTGTAGGTTCGCTGAAGTAATTTTCCCCTCACCCTAACTCTCTCCCGAGCGTGGAGAGGGGATAAAAAATTCGCTACCGCTTGTTTCCCCCTCTCCCTTTGGGAGAGGGCCGGGGTGAGGGTAGAAACTTACGCTTCGTCGGCTAAAAACAGCTCCAGCAGGGAATTTAAAAACAGCTTCCCGTGCTCGGTTATCTGCCAGTACTCATCCGTCTCAGTCATGTAGTTTTTCGCCAGCGCCTCATCCAACTGCGGGCGAATCGTGGCTTCATCTAAACCGGTATAAAGCGTGAATTCACTGCGCGGCGCGGCTTCCAGCAGGCGGAAACGGTTCATAAAGAACTCGAATGGCTTATCTGCCTGCTCAACGTCATGCTGGCGGTCGAGGTACTTTCCTTCCATGTAGCCACGCGGATGGCGCGTTTTCGCCGTGCGCATAATTCGCCCGTCCGGGAAGGTGACTTTACCGTGCGCACCGCAGCCAATGCCAAGATAGTCGCCAAAGCGCCAGTAGTTCAGGTTGTGCTGGCACTGGTAGCCTGGTTTCGCATAGGCGGAGGTTTCATATTGCTGGTAGCCTGCGGCGGTGAGCAGCTTGTCGCCCTGCTCGAAAATATCCCACAGCGCGTCGTCATCCGGCAGCTTCGGCGGGCGTGAGCCAAACAGCGTATTCGGCTCGATGGTCAGCTGATACCAGGACAGATGCGGTGGGTTCAGTTCAATGGCCTGGCGCAGATCGTCCAAGGCTTCTTCAAGCGACTGGTCTGGCAGGCCGTGCATCAGGTCAAGGTTAAAGCTGCGCAGGCCCAGGCCGCTTGCCAGATTAGCCGCACGTTTGGCTTCGCCCGCATCATGAATACGGCCCAGGCGTTTTAGCTTAGGTTCGCTAAAGCTCTGTACGCCGATAGAAATGCGGTTCACGCCAGCTTTCTGGTAGCCAACAAAGCGGTCAGCCTCAACCGTACCAGGGTTAGCTTCCATGGTGATTTCAGCGTCATCCGCCAGCTTCAGGCGTGAGCGCACGCCGTCCAGCAGCGTTTGCATCGCTTCACTGGACAGCAGGCTTGGGGTACCGCCCCCGATGAAAATAGTCTTTACCTCACGCCCCTGAGCAAGCGCCACGTCGCGGTCGAGATCGCGCAGCAAATGGCTCACGTATTCGTCGTGCGGCACGTCGCCTTTCAGCGCGTGGGAGTTGAAGTCACAGTACGGGCACTTCTGCACGCACCAGGGGATGTGAATGTAGAGACTAAGAGGTGGCAAATTAGCCATTACGCATTGCTTCCAGTAACAGTTTCAGCGCTTTCCCACGGTGGGAAATTGCACTCTTTTCATCGCGGGTCAGTTCCGCCGCGGTTTTCCCCTCGGACGGAACATAGAAAATAGGATCGTAGCCAAAGCCACCTTGTCCGGCTGGCGCGCGGGTAATTACACCCGGCCAGCTGCCGTGAAACACCAGCGGCGTTGGATCTTCTGCGTGACGCATATAGACCAGCACACAGTGGAACTGAGCCTGGCGTTTTTCGTCCGGTACGTCTTTCAGCGCTTCCAGAAGTTTTTCGAGGTTCTGCCGATCGCTGGCATCTTCGCCCGCATAGCGCGCGGAGTAGATACCCGGTGCGCCGCCCAGGGCATCCACTGCCAGGCCTGAGTCGTCGGCCAACGCCGGAAGTCCGGTCACTTTGGCCGCATGGCGAGCCTTGAGAATGGCATTCTCAATAAAGGTCAGACCGGTCTCTTCTACAGACTCCACGCTCAGCTCGGTTTGCGCGACCACATCAAAGCCAAAATCCGCCAGCAGATTGGCGAGTTCACGCACTTTACCGGCGTTACCGGTAGCTAATACGACTTTTTGCATTGTCAGTCCTGTGTTATTCGAGGGGGGCAATCAATGCCGCGACTTCCGTCGGGATCTGCTGCGGGCCGATAATTTTAACTTGTTTATGGCGACCAAGTTCGCCTTTCTCAATCACCACCTGACCTTTCGCTACCCGGAATTGTTTCGCCAGATATTTTACCAGGTGAGCGTTGGCCTGCCCGTCTACCGGTGGCGCGGTGATGGCGACTTTTAGCTCGTCGCCATGCGCACCGACCAGGCTGTCGCGGCTGGCTTTGGGCTGAATATACAGCCGCAAAACCAGCCCGTCAGGCAGCTGAGTGACAGCACTCAAATGGCGTACCAGAGGCCAGGGAACAGGTCCATACCGAGGTAGTTCAGCGCATAAAGGATAAGAATGACCACCATGGCTGAGAAATCAAGCCCGCCCATTGCCGGTAAAATGCGGCGAATCGGCGCCATCATTGGCTCGGTCATTTGCATGAGCACGTATTCAATAGGGCTGCGGCCCTGGCTTATCCAGCTCATCAGGGAACGAACGATGATCACCCAGAACACCAGAGTACCGGCTGATTTCAGCAGCGACAGCACGCCGATGAGTAAGTTTAACGGATCGAGCGACACCCCGCCGGACTGGATCAGCAGCAGAATAGGGAATTTCAGCGTGGTGAGAATAAATGCCACCAGCAGGGATGAGGTGTCAATTGGGCCCAGGGATGGCAGCACGCGGCGAAGTGGCCCGACGACAGGCTGGGTGACCTTGACAATGAACTGGGCAAACGGGTTGTAGAAATCACAGCGTGCCCACTGCATCCAGATACGGATAAGCAGCACCATTACGTACAGCTCAATCAGGGTTTTGACCAGGAAAGTCAACGTTAGCATGGTTTTCCTCAAGAATGATGGTGATTAACGCGCGGAATAATCCCGCGCGCCGAAAATAGCGGTTCCAATGCGCACCATGGTGCTGCCTGCGGCAATCGCGGCTTCCATGTCATCGGTCATGCCGAGAGATAACGTATCGACCGTGGTAAAACGGTCTTTGAGTGCCTCACAGGACTCTGCCATTTTGCGGCAAACGGCAAGCTGGCGCTCGTAGTCCGGTTCTGGCGCAGGGATGGCCATCAAGCCCCGCAGCGTTAGCCCCGGTAAGGCCGCCACTTCAGCAGCCAATTGCTCCAGCTCATTTAAAGCGATGCCGGATTTACTGTTTTCGTCGCTGATATTAATTTGAATCAGCACGTTTAGCGGCGGCAGCGTTGGCGGTCGTTGTTCGCTGAGTCTGCTGGCAATCTTTAGCCGATCGACGGTATGGCACCAGTCAAAATTTTCCGCCACGAGGCGGCTTTTGTTCGACTGCAGCGGCCCGATAAAGTGCCATTCCAGCCCTTTTACACCTTGTTCAGTGAAGTGGTGAATCTTATCCACGCCTTCCTGCACATAGTTTTCGCCAAAGGCGCGTTGCCCGGCAGCAATTGCTTCTGCGAGGGCGTTCGCAGGTTTTGTTTTGCTGACCGCAAGCAGAGTCACTTCTTCGGGGCTTCTGCCGCAACGTGCCGCAGCGGCTGAGATTTTCCCATGTACCTGTGCCAGATTGTGCGCTATCTCATTCATGATCGTTGGAAGTGATATGGATATCGAAGAAATTGTGGCCCTTAGTGTAAAGCATAATGTGTCCGATCTACACCTGTGCGCGCGCCAGGCGGCACGCTGGCGAAAGTGTGGCAGGCTCGAAGTCTGTCCGGAGAAAGTGCCGGAAGTCGAAGAGGTTCTCAACAGATGGTTCAGTGAAGAGCAAAAGTTGCAGCTTAGCCACGCTGGCCAGCTCGATTTTTCTCTTACGCTCGTGAACGGCATCAGGCTACGCGGCAACGCTTTTCGCCATCAGGAAGGTTATTCGCTGGCGCTTAGATTATTGGCGTCTTCTTGCCCGGACCTGCATACGCTTGGCGCGCCGCCCCAACTGAAGACGCTTTTGCGGGAAAGCGAAGGGCTGATACTGATTACCGGGGCCACCGGGAGCGGGAAGTCTACAACGCTCGCCGCGATGATACAGCATCTCAACCAGCATCTTGATGGCCATGTGCTAACGCTGGAAGACCCCATCGAATTTATTCACACCTCTGGTCGTTGTCTGATTCAACAGCGGGAGCCAGGCCTGCACTGTGAAAGCTACGCTTCGGCGCTAAAAGCCGCTTTACGGGAAGACCCCGATGTCATTCTGCTGGGTGAGCTGCGTGATAGCGAAACGATAGGCCTCGCGCTGACCGCCGCAGAGACTGGGCATTTAGTGCTGGCGACTTTGCATACGCGTGGCGCTGCACAGGCGATAGAGCGACTGGTGGATGTGTTCCCTGCTCAGGAGAAAAGCCTGATTCAAACTCAGCTTGCCGGGAGCCTGAAAGCCGTGCTGGCGCAGAAGCTTGTACCGTCTTGTGACGGTGGTCGGGTGGCACTTTACGAACTGCTGGTTAACACCTCTGCGGTGGCAAACCTGATTCGTGAAGGGAAGACGCATCAACTGCCTGGCGTGCTGCAAACCGGCCAGCAGCATGGTATGCAAAGCTTTGCCCAGAGTGAGGCTCAGCGACAACGTGAAGGCAGGATTGCTGAGGATGAGCGAGCCGTAGGTGGGCCGTGGGAGACGACAATTTGAACGCTTTTATTGCCATTGTGTGTATTGGTGTGTATATTTATCATCACTCAGGGAGAGCATGATGACCTCCGCTGAGCTGATAAAGGAATTGAGGGCCGCAGGGTGTGAACCCGTCAGGCGTTCTGGGGGCAGCCACTGGATTTGGTGGTCGCCCGCAACCGGAATAACGTTCCCCGTTCCACATCCCAAAAAGGATTTGCCCATCGGGACTGTCAAATCCATACGCAAAATGGCAGGGATTTAGCCTGCACAGCCGGAGGTTAATGATGTTTTTTTCTGTTGGTGTGGAATTACCCGCAACTGAAAATGAAGCGTTTGGCCTGGTCGTGCCCGCGTTATGCACCGATGAATTTGGTTGCGTATCGGCGGCAGATAGCCAGGTGGATATCGCTCCGATGGTGCAGGACGCAGTGCTGTCGATAGTGGATTTAATGGTAGAGAGCGGAAAAGACATTACTCAGCTTTGTGATGCCGGGCCTTTTGCTTATGCCGCAGACCCGGAGTACAGCTACTGTCAGCAATGGCTGCTGGTCGATGTGGATCTATCCGCCCTGGAAGGAAAGCAGCAGCGGTTAAACATTATGCTGCCGGACGCGCTGCTGCGGCGTATCGATTCCCGCGTTAAGCAACCCTCGTCAGGCTACCGGGATCGCAGCCATTTTCTGGCAATTGCCGCAAGGCATGAACTGCTGAACGCAGGGCGCGACACGCCCGGCAGTTAAGCTCTTCACGGATGGTACTCGAACCAGCTTTCAAGAATAATCACGGCGGAGGCGGAGTCGATACTGCCTTTGTTCAGAGCTCGGAAACCGCCGTGTTCGAACAACCCTGCGCGGGCTTCGACGGTGCTCAGGCGCTCGTCCTGCAAAGAGACTTTCACGCCAAAGCGGCCGTGCAGCCGGTTAGCAAACTTGCGGGCTCTCGCCGTCAGGGGCTGTTCGGTGCCATCCATATTCAGCGGCAGGCCGACTACCACTTCTTCCGGCTGCCACTCTTTCAGGATTTTTTCTACCGCGTTCCAGTCTGGCGTGCCGTCCTGCGCCTTAAGCGCGGTTAACGGGCGTGCAGTGCCTGTAATGCGCTGGCCTATAGCGACGCCGATACTTTTGGTGCCGAAGTCAAAAGCCATTAACGTTCCGCTGCTCATCAGGCGTGCCCCGCTTCGCTTGGCATGGTGTGGATATCAATGCCAATCAGACGGGCAGCCTCGCGCCAGCGCTCTGAAATGGGCGTATGGAACAGGATCTCAGATGAGGCGGGTGCCGTCAGCCATGAGTTTTCCATGATCTCCTGCTCAAGCTGCCCCTTTTCCCAGGAAGCATAGCCGAGGGCAACGATCACCTCTTTCGGCTGTTTGGCCGTGCCTAATGTTTCCAGCACATCACGAGAGGTGGTAATCACCGTGTCGTCGGAAATCCTAATGCTCGAGCCGAAGTTGTCCGGCGGCGAGTGCAGGATGAAGCCGCGATCTTCCGCCAGCGGGCCGCCGATGAAAACAGGCTTATCCAGGCGAATAGTTGCGTCGCGCGGGTCCGGTTCGATTTTTAGCTTTTCGAGAACGCCATCCACCTGCAGGTTTTCCAGCGGTTTATTGATGATAATCCCCATCGCGCCTTCATCGTTGTATTCACAGATATAGACTACAGAACGCTTAAATAAGGGGTCCTGGAGAGCCGGCATGGCAATAAGAAAGTGATGCTGTAAATTCATTGTCAGAGGTTCTGATCCCGGTTGATAAAAGCGGCAGTGGCTGCGCGAAGTCTGGCCAGCTTACCACTAATGAAGGAAGGCGGGCTACCCGGTCTCTAGCGTGCCTTCGAAGGGGAAGGCGGGTAGCTGCTACCCGCCAGATGTGCTTAGTGTGCGAGGCGTTTTTCGATAGCGTCGAACAGCATACCGGTAATCGATACCGGGAATTCGGCTTCGATTTCGCGGATGCAGGTTGGGCTGGTGACGTTAATCTCGGTCAGGCGATCGCCGATAATATCCAGACCAACAAAAATCAGCCCTTTAGCCTTAAGCGTAGGCCCAACGCGGCGGGCGATTTCCCAGTCGCTGTCGGTCAACGGACGCGGTTCACCGCGGCCACCGGCGGCCAGGTTGCCGCGAGTCTCGCCGCCCTGCGGAATACGCGCCAGGCAATACGGCACCGGTTCGCCATCTACCACCAGCACGCGTTTGTCGCCGTCTTTAATGGCCGGCAGGTAGTTCTGCGCCATGCAGTAGCGGGTGCCCAGTTCGGTAAGGGTTTCGGCAATAACGCCGATGTTTGGGTCATCCTGCTTCACGCGGAAAATAGACGCGCCGCCCATGCCGTCCAGCGGTTTCATAATGATGTCGCCGTGCTGCTGCCAGAAGGCTTTCAGCTGCGCTTTGTTGCGAGTGACCAGCGTTTCCGGCGTTAAGTCGGCAAACCAGGCGGTAAACAGCTTTTCGTTACAGTCACGCAGGCTCTGCGGCTTGTTTACGATCAGTGTGCCTTTCTCTTCTGCGCGCTCAAGAATGTAGGTCGCGTAGATAAATTCGGTGTCGAACGGCGGGTCTTTACGCATCAGTACGACGTTCAGGTCTGCCAGAGCGATATCCTGCTCGGAGCCAAACTCATACCATTTGTCGTAGTTCTGCTCGACGCTGAGCAGGCGAGTGCGTGCGCGTGCCTCGCCGTTGTTCAGATACAAATCGGCCATTTCCATGTAGTGCAGTTCGTAACCACGACGCTGCGCTTCCAGCAACATGGCAAAGCTGGAGTCTTTTTTGATGTTGATGTGTGCGATGGGGTCCATCACGATGCCGAGCTTGATCATTGTTGTTCTCCTTTAGCCCAGGTCGCCAAAGCGCACCTGCAGTGCGGTGATGGCGGTGAGCGCGGTGGTCTCAGTACGCAGAACGCGCGGTCCCAACAGAATATCAGTAAATTGGTGCTCTGCGGTCATGGCAATCTCATCCGCAGACAGGCCACCTTCCGGGCCAATCAGCAGACGGACGCGCTCGACCGGCTGCGGCAGCGTGTTGATGCTGGCGCTGGCTCGCGGATGCAGATTGAGCTTTAGGGCCGCATCCTGCTCGGCACACCAGTCTGCCAGCTCCATCGCCGGGCGAACTTCTGGCACCCGGTTACGGCCGCATTGTTCGCAGGCAGCAATCGCAATCTTTTGCCACTGCTGGAGTTTCTTGTTCAGCCTTTCCGCATCCAGTTTTACCCCGCAGCGTTCGGAAAACAATGGGGTGATAACGTTCACGCCCAATTCCACGGCCTTCTGAATGGTAAATTCCATTTTTTCGCCGCGTGACATGACCTGGCCGAGATGCAGCCAGAGCGGTGACTCACGGTCGTCTTCGTTGCCCGCCAGCACTTTTACGCGCACGCTTTTTTTGTCCGCCTGCACAATTTCCGCGTCGAACACCTGATTACTGCCGTCGAACAGCTGAATGGTCTGGCCCGCGCCCATGCGCAGCACTCGTCCAACGTGGTTAGCAGCATCTTCGCTCAGGGCAACGTCCTGGCCAACGGAAAGATTTTCAGGATGATGAATGCGGGGTATACGCATGAAGTTAGTTCCGGTTAGTTGCGCTGCAGGAGTTGGCTCTTATCCTGACCTTCTCCCAAAAAGGGAGAAGGGATTTTCCGCCCCTTTCTCTGTGGACCTGGGGGGCGATGTTCGTCACAGCAAATAAAGAATTGCCGCTAGTGTAGGTTAGCTGTTTCGCGCCTGGCAAGCCCGCAGCACATATGGATTATGATTGCCCTGGACTCTCGCAATACGTTCATCCCGCTCGCATTCCCAGTCGTTGACCGGATAGCGCTTGTCCCAGGCCTGGAAAAGCTGGGTCTGCTGGCGTGAAAGCGAAAGCTGGTACTGGTCGCGCATGTAGAAATAAGTGCGCGCAATTGCGCCTCTCGCACGCTCCGGCGGTTCGGCTACTTTATCTTTGAAATCAACCTTCATTGCGCACTGGCCATATTGCCCTTCACCGCCGTTCCACTGGCTGTACATGAAGTTATTTCTGTCTGCGTTAACCTCTCCAACCGCAGGCTGCAGGTTGTGCATATCGCTTTCGATTTTGCGGTATACCGGATCTTTGGCGCAGTTTTTACGCCCGCCGTCCTGCCAGCATTGCAGCAGGTGTCCGAACTGCCAGGCCGGCATGACGTGCTCCCACTCAATGCGGGTGGCTCGGTTCTCGTTTTTCCGCACTTTATAGCCACAGGACTCAAGGTCCGGGATGCCCTTTTTACCCTGCCAGCTGATTTTGCAGCCGCAGTAGAAGTCGCCCGGGGCATCGGCGTTGACCTTCACGCCTGCGGTTTTGGCCTGGGCGAAGCTGTTGATACCGGTGCTGAATGCGGGAAGCGAGCTGAGGGCTGCAACGAATGCAACAGCCCAAGAAATTTTGCGAGACATTTCTAGAATCCTTACTAAAACGTGCCCGCACCCTAACTGATCGGATATCCAGTTTCAATCGGCGATGGCGTAAAAATTCCAGAAATAAATGATTAATTACATGGGGTTGTAACGTCGGGTTTTAATAACTGGCCGCAATGAGTGCAGCGATATTCGGC
Source organism: Cedecea neteri NBRC 105707 = ATCC 33855 (assembly GCF_001571265.1). Taxonomy (GTDB): domain Bacteria; phylum Pseudomonadota; class Gammaproteobacteria; order Enterobacterales; family Enterobacteriaceae; genus Cedecea; species Cedecea neteri. The sequence continues at coordinate 49,961 of NZ_BCTL01000021.1, forward strand.
TTCGCCACGCAGAACCCGATTGTGGCGGCGCACGGTGAGCTGATGCTGTTGGCAGGGGCAGCGGTAGGGGAAGGTATTTTTGCGTACCGAATCCACTTCAAACCGATGGGTGCGGCGAGCGGGCACGCCAAGCACGGTTTCCATCATCCATTTCCACTCTCTGCCGTGAGGGGCAACGCGGCCAAAATGCTTCCAGACCAGCAGATGAGCCAGTTCATGGGGCACAACTTCGTCCACAAAAGCCTGCTGATTTTCCATCAGCAGCACTGGATTGAGGCGAATTTCGTAGCTTTCCAGCCAGGCGGTTCCGGCCGCTGTGCCGCGCTGCTGATAGACCATTTTGGGCTCAGGATAATGGGTGCCTAAATGCGAGTTGGCCTGCTGGAGCTTTTCACGCAGGCAGCGCATCACGGCTTGCTGGATGGCTATGGGGAGTCGGGGGGCTTTCATAACGGCAGAGAATAATGGGGCGGGAAGCGCGGTGCAAGCCCCTCCCGCTACCGGGAAGGGCCATTCGGGCTTAGTCGTGCGCGCCGATTTCGCGTAATTTACGGCCTTTCATCAAGTTACGTTCGATGTGTTCCAGCGAGACGTGTTTTGTCTCAGGAATAAGCCACAGCGTCAGGACGATGAAGAACAGGTTCAGCGCCGCATAAACCCAGAAGGTGTTGGCGTTGCCCAGCGTGTTCAGCATGGTCAGGAAGGTGGCGCCGACGATCATATTGGCAATCCAGTTGGTGGCGGTGGAACAGGTGATGCCGAAATCACGCCCTTTGAGTGGCTGGATTTCGGAGCACAGTACCCAAATCAGCGGGCCTGCGCTCATGGCGAAGCCAACGATAAACATCAGCAGCATGGCAATCGCGAAGTACTGCGCGCCCTGAGAGTGAATACCGATGTGCAGCATGGTGCCCAGCACGCCCATCCCAACGGCCATGACCAGGAAGCCAAGCACCAGCGTAGGTTTACGCCCCCAGCGATCCACCAGGCCGATAGCGATGAAGGTCGCCAGCACGTTAATCAGGCCGACGATCACGGTGCCCCACATTTGCTGTGTGGTGTTGGCAAACCCGGCAATTTCGAAGATTTTTGGCGCGTAGTACATGATGACGTTCATGCCGGTGAACTGCTGCATGACCTGCAGCAGCACGCCAAGAAAGACCGCACGACGGAAGTTAGAGTTGTCCTTAAACAGTGACCAGCCGCTCTGCTTGACCTTCAGGCTTTCGCGGATTTCTTCCAGCTCACGTTTCGCTTCTGCGCTGGTATCGCGCAGGCGCAGCAGCACGCGTTCAGCATCGTGGAAACGGCGCTTGGCGGCAAACCAGCGCGGGCTGTCCGGCAGGAAAAACACGCCAACCAGCAGCAACAGGGCGGGAAGGGTGATCACGCCCAGCATCCAGCGCCAGGATTCGGTATAGCTGAAGGCGGTATCAGAGAGATAAGCCCCCAGAATACCTATTGTTATCATGAGCTGATACATGGAGATCATGCTGCCGCGGATTTTCTCCGGGGCAATTTCTGACAGGTAGAGCGGCGCGGTGTAGGAAGCTACGCCGACGGCCAGGCCCAGCAGAACACGAGAAATGATTAACACTTCAACGTTGGGTGCAAAGGCCGAGAACAGAGAACCGAGCACAAACAGCACGGCACCGATCATCAGGCTGTATTTTCGCCCCAGTTTGAAGGAGAGCCAGCCGCTGCCGATGGCGCCGACGGCAGCCCCGAACATCATCGAGCTCACCACCCATTCCTGGGTGTGTGAGCTGATGGCGAAGTCTTTAGCGATAAACGGCAGCGCACCGGCAATGACGCCGATATCCAGGCCAAACAGCAGGCCGGCGAGTGCGGCGAGGAAGCAGACGAAAAAGGTCATGCTTTTGTTTGAGCGCCCGGATTTTTTATTGTCAGGCATAACGCCCTCCACGTGGGTTATTCGGATTTGACGGTTTTAAGGGTAGGTCAGCGAAAGGCAAAAGTGTGTGATGATAATCACAGCTATGTAATCGGTTACACTGGCGATGCGGATTAAAAAGAGGCGGAATGATGATAAAACATGAGATTGATGGTGACTAAAGTCCATATCGCGGTCAAAAATCAGCTTAATCTGAAGCGTTATGTAACAAATGATGTATCTGAGCTGAAGGTGGATCAAAAGTGATAGCAGGAGTCTTTATTTACGAATGTAATCGGTTTCACGATGGCGGGGAGCGGCTCGGGGAACGGGAAAAAAGAGGCGTGCTGACGCAGCGCCAGAAAGCAAAAGGCCAGCATAAGCTGGCCTTTAAAGCACAAAGCGGTGGCGAGTTATTTCAGGCCAGCGGCTTCACGCAGCAGTGCGGCTTTGTCGGTTTTTTCCCATGGGAAATGTTCACGACCAAAGTGACCATAAGCGGCGGTCTCTTTGTAAATCGGGTGCAGCAGATCCAGCATCTGGATCAGGCCGTATGGGCGCAAGTCGAAGAACTCACGCACCAGCAGGGTCAGTTGCTCGGTAGAGATTTTCTCGGTACCGAAGGTTTCCACCATGATGGAGGTAGGTTCTGCCACGCCGATAGCGTAGGACACCTGAATCTCACAGCGGTCAGCCAGGCCTGCAGCCACGATGTTTTTCGCAACATAACGCGCAGCGTAGGCAGCAGAACGGTCTACTTTAGACGGATCTTTACCGGAGAATGCGCCGCCACCGTGGCGAGCCATGCCGCCGTAGGTATCAACGATGATTTTACGCCCGGTCAGACCGCAGTCACCCATTGGGCCGCCGATAACAAAACGGCCGGTTGGGTTGATGTGGTATTTGGTGGATGCATTCAGCCACTCGCCCGGCAGAACAGGTTTGATGATCTCTTCCATCACCGCTTCCTGCAGGTCTTTCAGCGCGATGTCTTCAGAGTGCTGAGTAGACAGCACAACCGCATCGATGCCGACGATTTTACCGTCGTCGTACTGGAAGGTGATCTGGCTTTTCGCGTCCGGGCGCAGCCACGGCAGAGTGCCGTTTTTGCGCACTTCAGCCTGGCGCTGCACCAGACGGTGTGCGTAGGTGATTGGCGCTGGCATCAGCACGTCGGTTTCGTTAGTCGCGTAGCCAAACATCAGGCCCTGATCGCCTGCACCCTGTTCCAGCGGATCGGTACGGTCAACGCCCTGATTGATGTCCGGGGATTGTTTACCAATCGCGCTCAGAACGGCGCAGGAGTTGGCGTCAAAGCCCATATCTGAATGCACATAGCCGATTTCACGCACGGTTTTACGGGTGATTTCTTCGATATCAACCCACGCACTGGTGGTGATTTCGCCGCCAACCAGAACCATACCGGTTTTGACATAGGTCTCACAGGCTACGCGTGCTTTCGGATCCTGCTCGAGGATGGCGTCAAGGACGGCGTCGGAGATTTGGTCAGCGATTTTATCAGGATGCCCTTCAGATACAGACTCGGACGTAAAAAGGTGTTTAGCCATATTTTCTTCACCCTAAGAGGATTTATTTAGTTCAGGCTGCTGCTCTACGCCACAGCGGTGGCGAGATAGACCAACCCGGGAACTTATTGCCACAGATTGAAAAACAGGCAGTCTAACAGTTAATCAGTATAGATGGATTAACATCTGGACGGCCATTTTAGATTAGACAATCGGCAGATAGCCAGAATTTTTTAGGGTAACGGCAATATGTGATAAATCTTTAGTGGAAAGCGGGGCTGACACTGCTGGCAATTTACACATTTTGTTTTGCTTTTTACCCCTTATATCGGTATAAAGCGGCGCGCGCGGCTTAATCAAAAGCACACGATTCGTGTTGCCCACTTCCAGCCGGGTTGAGCAATTATTTAGAGCCTGTCAGGTACAGTGTTCGCAGCTTTGGCTTGTCGCATACATGTTCAACGTGTGCGTGGAGGTGATACGAGTAATGAACCGCCGTCATTCAATTAACCTGGCCCGCCGTCCTGGCGCGCATATGCTCCTCGCAGCCTGCATCTCATGTTTTCAAACTTGCCGATGTTTTACCCATCTCGGCGCTTCTCAGGATCCCCGGGCCGGTCTGTAATCCGCCGTGGTCACTGAACAAGGGCGCTCTTGTAATACAAGAGTTTTCTCGTGGTTTCGCCGTCCTGTCATACAGGGTTCGGATACGTGTTTTACAATGATATGAAAATGAAACCGGTCGCACAGCCTGGCTGTCAGCGTCTTGTGCTGTCAATACGCGCTGTTAATGGGTTGTTATTGCAGGATACCCCTGCGATAGTAGTCAACTGTTTTGCACAATCGACAAAATTTGAGGTTCGCCATGACTGACAAAATCACTTCTGTTTCGGGTTCGTCAGTGGGCGAGCAGGATGTACATCGTTCCATTCAGGAGGTTGCCATGAGCTCCGAGGAAGCCAGCAAGATGCTGCGTACATACAATATTGCCTGGTGGGGCAATAACTATTACGACGTCAACGAACTGGGCCACATCAGCGTTTGCCCGGATCCGGACGTTCCGGAAGCTCGCGTGGATCTCGCCGAGCTGGTGAAAGCCCGCGAAGCTCAGGGCCAGCGCCTGCCTGCGCTGTTCTGCTTCCCGCAGATCCTGCAGCACCGCCTGCGTTCAATTAACGCCGCCTTTAAGCGTGCGCGTGAATCCTACGGCTATAACGGCGATTACTTCTTGGTTTACCCGATCAAAGTTAACCAGCACCGCCGCGTAATTGAGTCACTGATCCATTCCGGCGAGCCGCTGGGCCTGGAAGCAGGCTCTAAAGCCGAGCTGATGGCCGTGCTGGCGCACGCTGGCATGACCCGTTCTGTTATTGTTTGTAACGGCTATAAAGACCGCGAATACATCCGCCTGGCGCTGATCGGCGAGAAGATGGGCCACAAGGTCTATCTGGTCATCGAGAAGATGTCCGAGATTAGCATCGTGCTGGAAGAAGCCGAGCGTCTGAATGTGATTCCTCGCCTGGGCGTTCGCGCCCGTCTGGCTTCCCAGGGCTCCGGTAAGTGGCAGTCCTCCGGCGGTGAGAAATCCAAATTCGGCCTGGCGGCAAACCAGGTTCTGCAACTGGTGGAAATCCTGCGTGAACGCGGCCGCCTGGACAGCATTCAGCTTCTGCACTTCCACCTCGGTTCGCAGATGGCGAACATTCGCGATATCGCCACCGGCGTTCGTGAGTCCGCGCGTTTCTACGTTGAGCTGCATAAGCTGGGCGTGAACATCCAGTGTTTCGACGTTGGCGGTGGCCTGGGCGTGGACTACGAAGGGACGCGTTCCCAGTCCGATTGCTCCGTTAACTACGGCCTGAATGAATACGCGAACAACATTATTTGGGCAATCGGCGATGCCTGCGAAGAGAATGGCCTGCCGCACCCGACGGTGATTACCGAGTCTGGTCGCGCCGTGACCGCGCACCACACCGTACTGGTTTCCAACATCATCGGCGTTGAGCGTAACGAATACACCGAAGCGACCCCGCCTGCGGATGACGCGCCGCGCGCGCTGCAAAGCATGTGGGAAACCTGGCTTGAAATGCACCAGCCGGGCACGCGCCGTTCGCTGCGTGAATGGCTGCACGACAGCCAGATGGACCTGCACGATATCCACGTCGGCTACTCCTCCGGGGCGTATAGCCTGCAGGAACGTGCCTGGGCCGAGCAGCTCTACCTGAACATGTGCCACGACGTGCAGAAGCAGCTTGATCCAAGCAACCGCGCGCACCGTCCAATTATCGACGAGCTGCAGGAGCGCATGGCGGACAAAATGTACGTCAACTTCTCGCTGTTCCAGTCGATGCCGGACGCATGGGGCATCGATCAGCTGTTCCCGGTGATGCCGCTGGAAGGGCTGAACCACGCGCCTGAGCGCCGTGCCGTGCTGCTGGACATTACCTGCGACTCCGACGGTGCAATCGACCACTATGTGGACGGCGACGGTATCGCAACGACCATGCCAATGCCGGAATACGACCCGGAGAACCCGCCTATGCTGGGCTTCTTTATGGTGGGCGCGTATCAGGAAATTTTGGGCAACATGCACAACCTGTTCGGCGACACCGAAGCGGTGGACGTCTTCGTCTTCCCTGACGGTTCTGTGGAAGTTGAGCTGTCCGACGAAGGCGATACCGTGGCGGATATGCTGCAGTACGTGCAGCTTGACCCAAACAAACTGCTGACCCAGTTCCGTGACCAGGTGAAGAACACCGGCCTTGACGATGCGCTGCAGCAGCAGTTCCTCGAAGAGTTTGAAGCCGGCCTGTACGGTTATACGTATCTGGAAGACGAGTAAGTTATCGCTTTCCCTCTCCTCTTTGAGGAGAGGGGCAAAGACGGTTCGATAGCCTATACTCTCTTGAACCCGTATGAATTAGCGGCGATAATCCGCTCAATAAATAGCAGTCCCCCAATCCAATCCCTTCCTCGTCGGGTTTAACGACGCGGAGGGGATTTTTTTTAGGCTTTTTTAACCCCAACCGAGAGGTCAGACAATGAGCACCTTAGGCCACAAATACGATAACTCCCTGGTATCTAATGCCTTTGGTTTTTTGCGTTTCCCGCTGAACTTCCAGCCGTACGATAGCGATGCGGACTGGGTGATCACCGGCGTTCCGTTTGATGCGGCAACTTCCGGTCGTGCAGGCGGCCGCCACGGCCCGGCAGCGATTCGTCAGGTGTCCACCAACCTGGCATGGGAAGGAAACCGCTTCCCGTGGAACTTCGACATGCGCGAGCGTCTGAACGTTGTGGACTGCGGCGACCTGGTCTACGCCTTCGGCGATGCCCGTGAGATGAGCGAAAATCTCCAGGCACACGCCGAGCGTCTGCTGGCTGCCGGCAAGCGTATGCTCTCCTTCGGTGGTGACCACTTCGTCACTCTGCCGCTGCTGCGCGCGCACGCTAAGCACTTCGGCAAAATGGCGCTGGTCCACTTTGATGCCCACACCGATACCTACGCGAACGGCTGCGAGTTCGACCACGGCACCATGTTCTACACCGCGCCAAACGAAGGCCTGATCGATCCGAATCACTCCGTGCAGATCGGTATTCGCACCGAGTTCGACAAAGATAACGGCTTCACCGTGCTGGATGCCTGCCAGGTTAACGATCGTGGCGTAGACGATATCATTGCCCAGGTTAAGCAGATCGTCGGTGATATGCCGGTGTACCTGACCTTCGACATCGACTGCCTGGATCCTGCATTTGCGCCGGGTACCGGTACGCCGGTGATCGGTGGCCTGACGTCCGATCGCGCTATCAAACTGGTGCGTGGCCTGAAAGATCTGAACATCGTGGGGATGGACGTGGTGGAAGTGGCTCCGGCCTATGACCAGTCTGAAATCACCGCCCTGGCCGCGGCAACCCTGGCGCTGGAAATGCTGTATATCCAGGCGGCCAAGAAAGGCGAATAAGCCCTACCCGCTGATTACTGCTGCGCGACGCATGCGCAGCAGTATTTCTCATCCAACAAGCCGGATTCTTCCCGGTGCGTCTCTTTCTTGCTTAAAAGAATCGTGTATGTTCTGAACGATCATTCACTTTTTAAGCGGTAAAGAGATGAGACGGATTGAGATTATCCTGGGGGAGCTGGAACGACTTACACAGGGAGTAGATCTTACTGATTTAGCGAAGGAAACGGCATTCACGGCAGAAGCTATTGGCTTTAACCTCGGGCTGGCGAGAAACTCGGTCAGTAAAGATCTTAATCAGTTATGGAACGATGGCCTGGCCATCAAAAGCCGGGGCCGCCCGGTCTTCTTTTTGCACCGTCATGCGCTGGAAGCGGTTCTCGGGCGCAAACTTGATGACGCCGAACGTGAAGTGCGATCCGTTGCCGATCTGCTTCCATGTCAGGAAAAGCTTAACGGTGACGATCCTTTTAGCGGGCTGATTGGCTACGATCGCAGCCTGCGCGATGCGGTAGACAAAGGCCGTGCCGCAGTACTTTACCCCCACGGATTACACGTGCTGCTGACCGGGCCTTCCGGCGTCGGCAAAACCTTCTTCGCCGAATTAATGCACCGCTTTGCCTGTGAGCACGCCTCTGGCGGCACGCCGCCGCTGGTCTATTTTAACTGCGCCGAATATGCCCATAACCCGGAACTGCTTTCCTCGCACCTGTTCGGCCACCGCCAGGGGGCATTTACCGGGGCCAATGAAAACAAACCTGGCCTTGTGGAGCAGGCAGACGGCGGTTATTTGCTGCTGGATGAAGTACATCGCTTGCCGTATGAAGGGCAGGAGAAACTCTTTTCTATTCTCGACAAAGGGGAATACCGGCCGCTGGGATCCAGCGCCGTGGCTCGCCCGATCTCAGTCCGCCTGATTTGTGCCACCACTGAACCCGTTAATTCCGCGCTGCTGCGTACTTTCCAGCGGCGTATTCAGGTGTGTATTGATTTACCGGGCATTCGCCAGCGTTCTGTTGAAGAGCAGGTTGAACTGATTATTGGGTTCTTGCAGCGAGAAAGCCGCAAGATAGAGCGCACGGTAAGTCTGGATAAAACCCTGCTGCTCTGGCTGCTCAATAAGCCGCTGGAAGGTAACATCGGCCAGCTCAAAAGCGATATTCAGTTCTTGTGCGCTCAGGCATGGGCGTCGGGCATGACTGAGCATCAAGACACGCTGCAGCTGGATAAGCGACTGGCGGAAATGCCGTTTAATGCCACGCCAGAACAGCGGCTGTTGGTTGATACGTTATTTGATGGCAAAGATCGTTTAAACGTTGATGCACGTACGCTGCCGGCGCTAAAAAGCTCACTGGCAACCGGAAGTGAGATAGAAGAGAGCGATCTCTTTTACAGCTTCCTGACTCGCGAATACGTCAACCTGCGCAACAGTAACGTCCCGCCGGCGGAAACGCTGGCGATCCTGAAAAATAAGCTGAGTTCGATTTTTGAATACGGTCTTTACAGCCGGGACAGCGTTGTTCATCCCCCACGATATGGCGGCCAGGTGGAAGAGCGTGTGACGCTGCTTATCGGCTGCGTGGAGCAGGTGCTTGGCTTTTCACTGCCTGAAAATCTGGTTAATCCGCTACGTAAACACTTTCTGGCGCTGATTGGCTACGTGCAGCGCGGCCTGATCCCGCAGCTTTATTCTTCAAGCCTGATCCTCGACCGCTGCAAGGACGAGTACGAAAATGCCACGCAGCTGTGCCGAAAAATTAACGAGCTGCTGCATATTCAGTGCCCGGCGACGGAAGTGGTTTGGCTGTGCCTGTTCTTGAAAGAGTGCCGACATTATCGCCAGCGCATCGACGCCAGCCCCGACTGCGGGGTCATTTTGATTGCCCACGGCGCGACGACTGCCACCAGTATGGCGCAGTACGTGAATCGCGTTTTAGAGCGCGATCTGTTCAGCGCTATTGATATGCCTTTCGAACAGTCGGTACATGACACGCTGGAAACGTTAACCCTGATGATTCAGACCCGGGGCTATCGGCGGCTGATCCTGATGGTGGACATTGGCTCACTGGTGCATTTTGGCAGCACCGTCAGCAAGTTATTCCAGATAGACGTTCTGCTGATGCCGAATATTACGCTCACCAGTCTGTTGGAGATGGGGCTGGATTTAAGCTATGAAACCAGTGAGCTCCCGCAGCTTGCCGCATTGATGCAAAGCAAAAGTATTCCCTGTCAGCTCTGCACGCCGCAGCAGGAGAGCGGGGGAAAAGTGCTGGTGGTGTCCTGTATTACCGGCATGGGAACGGCAGAGAAAATCAAAAAAGTCCTGGAGGAGAGCTTTGGCGAGCTGATGTCGCAGGACACGAGAATGATTATTCTCGATTACAACGAAGTCCGCAGCCTGGAGCGTGTGCAGCAGGCGCTGGGCGTCGGCGAGCGGCTGGCGGGGATTGTCGGGACTTTCCAGCCTGGCCTGCCCGATATTCCGTTTATTTCGCTGGAGGAGCTGTTCTCCGAGCAGGGGCCGGAACTGGTGTTAAGCCTGCTGACGCCCGATCTCTCCAGCAGTGAACGCCGCCTGGAGATGGAACGTAGCGCCATGCGTTTTATCAGCGCGCTGACCATGGAAAGTATCATTAATCACATTTCAGTGCTCAACCCACAGCGCATTCTGAAAGAGATGGAGGGCGTACTAAATCACCTGACCACGGCGCTTTCGCTGAAACCGAGCCGTCAGGTGACACTGCGCTTTCTGATCCACTGTTGCTGCATGGTCGAGCGTATCGTGATTAACCGTAAACCGTTACAGATGGCGCTGGAAAGCCGGCCGGATCTGGATGTTCGCGCGTTTAGTGTCATCAAATCTGCGTTCCAGCCAATCGAAGAGGCCTACGGCATCCGCTTATCGGATGCAGAATATATTTATATTTACGAACTGCTTTATAGCTAATCCCACAACTGGCGGGGCATTACGCTCCGCCAGGCCTTTCTCACTCCTCGCGTGACACAAACTCTGGCACATCCTTTGCTCTCTACGTATGTAAACGTAATCGAGCCAGGAGGCCACTTTGACTACCACTGAATCCTTGCCCCAGATCCTGCTGTTAACGCACGGCGGTTGGGGGCAACAGCTTTGCAACAGCCTGCGCATGGTGATGGGCGAAATTGAAGGCGTGACGGAAATCGCGCTGATGCCGGTCGACACGCTGGGTGATTTTTATCAACGCGTTGAAGCGGTGGTGAAAACGTTGCCGGAAGGCTCGCTGATCCTCACCGATTTTGTCGGCGGCACAACGTCTAACGTAGCGGCGCGCCTGAGTGCTGATTATCCGATAGCGGTGGTTTCCGGCCTGAACGCCTCTTTATTGCTGGAAGCACTGGACCGGCGTGAGCACGGTTTACTCACTGCCTGCGTCGCTGAGGTGGTTGAGGCCGGCCGCAGCAGCTGCCTCGATGTCGTGGCCCACGTTCGTCAATTACAACAAACAAAATAAAGGAAAAATATCATGGCAAAGATCGTTTTATGTCGCATCGATAGTCGCCTTATTCATGGACAGGTGGTGACGAAATGGGTGGGCCAGTCCCAGGCAAACCGGATTGCGGTGGTCAGCGATGAACTGGATGCAGATCCGTTTATGAAAAATATCTACCTGATGGCCGCGCCGCCGAGCATCAAAGTGGACTGCTATAGCAACCAAAGTTTCGCGGCATCGTGGAAAGAAAATCAGCTCGGCGAAGGTAGCGTGCTGGTGCTGTTCCCGTCTCTGGCGGCGATTCAGGACGCGGTGGAGCAAGGTTTTGACGTGACGGATATTCAGGTTGGCGGGTTAGGCGGTGGGCCAAACCGCAAAGCGGTTTTCCAGAACATCACCCTCGATGAAAAAGACGTCGGCATTCTTAACGACCTGAAAAGTCGTGGGATTAAGGCCATTTTCCAGACTATCCCGGAAGATAAGCCGCAGTCGCTGGACGATATCCTGAAAAAATTCTAATCCTTTGATAATAAGGTAAATAATTATGGATACTTTAGTCTTTGCAAGCCTGATGGGGTTGTATTACTGGTTTGCCCGTTTACGCCTTGGCTACACCTTCTCCGCCATGTTGCTCCAGCCTGTGGTGATTGCCGTCTTCGTTGGTTTACTGCTAGGCAATATGCAAACGGCGATGATCATTGGCGCCGGTATGCAGCTCGTCTACCTCGGCGTGACGTCGACGCCCGGCGGGAATGTTCCGTCCGATCCGGCACTGGCAGCCTGTATTTCCATTCCCATCGCCGTTAAGGCAGGCATGGATCCGAACCTGGCCATTGCGCTGGCGATCCCCTTTGGTGTGATTGGCGTGTTCCTCGATCAGCTACGCCGCACGCTGAACGCCGCATGGGTACACATGGCCGACAAGCACGCCGAAACGGCCAATATGGCGGGCATCATGCGCTGCGCTTTCCTTTATCCGGCTTTACTCGGGCTGGTGCTGCGCTTCCCGGTGGTGTTTGCCGCCAACTACTTTGGTCAGAACGTGGTGGAAAGCTTCCTTAAGCTGATGCCGCACTGGCTGACTCACTCCTTTGAAATCATGGGCGGGATCCTGCCTGCGCTGGGCTTCGCCATCACTATCATGGTGATTGGTAAAAAGAGCCTGCTGCCGTGGTTTATCGGCGGATTCTTCGCGGTGCTGTACCTCAAGGTGGACATCATGGCGATGGCAATCTTCGGCACCTGCGTGGCCTTCCTGATTAAAGGCCTGGCGAAAAATGAAGGAGCAGCATGATGAGCACCGATGTAATGCAGCATGAACTGGTTGAACGCGCGCGCGAAAGCGGCGCACTGACCAAAGCCGATATCACCAAAGCGTGGTTTATCTACTGGCTGGGGGCCGAAGTTTCCAGCTCGTATGAGCGCCTGCAGAGCCTGATTTTCTGCGCTTCGATGACGCCAATTATCAAAAAACTCTACCCGCAAAAAGAAGAGCAGGTGGAAGCGTTAAAACGCCATCTGAACTTTTTCAACTCAGAGCAGACTTTTGGCGCGGTTATCCAGGGGATCTCGATCGCCATGGAGGAACAAAAGACGCGCGGTGAGCCGATAAGTGACGCGTCGATCACCGGGATCAAAACCGGCCTGATGGGACCGCTGGCCGGGATGGGGGACTCGATTATTTGGGCTGCGGTGATGCCGCTGCTGATCGCTATCTTTATCCCGTTTGCCGCCAGCGGCAGCGCAATGGGCGGCATTATTCCGCTGATTCTCTACCCGGCAATTACGCTGGCGATCAGTTACGGCATGGTTCACAAAGGCTACACCCTGGGGCGTGACTCGATAATCGGCCTGCTGCAAGGAGGGCGAATAAAAGAGCTTATCTACGGCGCTAACGTGCTGGGCCTGATAATGATGGGGGCGCTCTCGGCAAGCTACGTCAAGATAACCACGCCGCTCAAAATCAGCGCGCTAAAAGGGTCTGAAGTGGTGGTGCAGCAAATCCTGGATTCTATTGCTCCCGGCCTGTTGCCGCTGGCCGCGGTGTTTGCGATCTACTTCTACCTGGTGAAAAAAGGGCCGCGATATACCACCATCTTGCTGTCAATTGTGGCGTTGAGCGTGGCCTGTTCGCTGTTGGGAGTACTGTAAGTCATGGCACAGAACATCTATCAACAGCTGGGTTTAAAACAGGTGATAAACGCCTGCGGAAAAATGACGATTCTGGGCGTTTCAAGCGTTTCCCCTGACGTGATGCAGGCCACGGCGAAGGCGGCCTCGGCCTTTGTGGAGATTGACCGGTTAGTGGACCGAACGGGGGAGCTAATCTCCCACTATACCGGCGCGGAAGACAGTTACGCCACGTCCTGCGCCTCTGCAGGAATTGCGATTGCCGTGGCCGCGGCGATTACCCGTGGCGACCAGGCGCGGGTAACGTTAATGCCTGATAGCTCGGGCATGGCCAATGAAGTGGTGATGTTACGTGGGCATAACGTCGACTATGGTGCGCCAATCACCAGTGCGGTTCGTCTGGGCGGTGGGCGGGTAGTAGAAGTTGGCTCCAGTAATCTGGCCGCTCGCTGGCAACTGGAGAGCGCAGTGACTGAAAACAGCGCAGCGCTGCTGTACGTGAAGTCACATCACTGCGTGCAGAAAGGGATGTTGAGCATTGAGGATTTCGTGCAGGTGGCGCAGCGCCATAATTTGCCGCTGATTGTTGATGCCGCCGCCGAGGAGGATTTGCAGGCCTGGGTGGCAAACGGTGCGGATATGGTTATTTACAGCGGGGCAAAAGCCTTTAATGCACCGACCTCCGGGTTTATCACCGGCAGAAAACAGTGGATTGCCGCCTGCAAGGCACAGCATCACGGCATTGCCCGGGCGATGAAGATTGGCAAAGAGAATATGGTCGGGTTGGTGTATGCCCTTGAGAACTATCATCAGGGCCAGACCATCGTCACAGCAGAGCAACTGCGGCCAACGGTGGAAGCTATTTCCGCCATTCGTGGGCTGAGCGCTGATATAGAACAAGACGAGGCCGGACGAGCCATCTGGCGTGTTCGTATTCGGGTGAATGCCCAGGAACTGGGGCTGGATGCGCGGGAGGTTGAAGCCCGGCTGCGCGGTGGCGATATCGCTATTTATGCCCGCCGCTATAACCTGCATCAGGGCGTTTTTAGCCTCGACCCAAGAACGGTGGCTGAAGGGGAAATGGCGCTTATCGTCGCGCGACTACAGGAGATTGCAGACCATGCAGCAGATTAACTTTTATCGTCAGCGTGTGGCGATTAACGTGCTGGCAAAAGATATCGCCAACGCCCGGGAAATCTACGAGGCAGCCGAAGGTCATGCGGTCATCGGTGTGCTTTCCGCCCGGTTTGATTCCGTTGATGATGGGATCAAGGAGGTTCAACGCTGGGTGTCGGAGGTACCGTCCATTTCCGTGGGACTGGGTGCCGGCGATCCGGCGCAATTTTACAAAGCGGCGATGATTGCATCCAGGGTGCATCCGGCTCACGTCAACCAGACCTTTACCGGGTGTGGGTTTGCGGCGGGAGCGCTGGCGGCAACGGGCGGTGAAAAAACTCACATTAACGCTTTAGTCAGTCCAACAGGAATAGCGGGAGAGGTGCTTATCTCTACCGGCGTTAGCAGCAGTAAAGGCCCGCCCGCCCGGGTTTCCTGCGATGCCGCCGTGCGCATGATGCTGGATTCCGGGGCGCATGCGGCGAAGTTCTTCCCGATGGGGGGCGAGAAAGCGTTACCTGAGCTTTATGCCCTGGCAGAGACGGCGGCGCGTAACGGCATGACGCTGATTGAACCTACCGGCGGGATTGACCTGGATAACTTTGGCATTATTTTGCAAACCTGCCTGGAAGCTGGGATGCTGCGCGTTATGCCGCACGTTTACACGTCAATTATTGACCCGCAGACGGGCAACACCAGGCCGGAAGATGTGGTTCGCTTGATGGACATCGTGAAGTCGCTGGTGGAATAAGTTTTGCGCACCGCTGGGTGCGCAAAGTCTTTTGATGCTTACTTAATGCCATCGGCCGCCATGCGGTCGCGGATGTGCTGGGCACGCGCTGCCGACGCCGGGTGATCGTCCAGCATGGAGCTTTGACGGCCTTCGTCGAGCTTAGCCAGCTTCTCAAAGCTGGTGGCAAGGCCGGTGGGATTGATACCGCGTTTGCGCAACAGATCGTAAGAGTAATCGTCCGCTTCGGATTCCTGGCGCTGGGAGAACTGAGCGTTCACCAGTTTTTCGCCTAAATCCCCAAGCTGAGACTGCGACAGATTGCCAATTACGCCGCCTGCGGATGCCGCTGCAACACGTGCCGCGTTAGCCCCGAGCGCGACCTGCATGCCTTTTTTCACGTGGCCCAGCGCGACGTGCCCCATTTCATGGCCAATCACCGCTTCGACTTCGTTGTCGTCCATCATATCCATCAGGCCGCTGTAAACGCGGATACAGCCGTTCGCCATGGCGAAGGCGTTGACGTCTTTGGTCACATAAACCTTGTAGTTAACCGGCAGGCCGTTGATGTTATCGCCCAGCGCGGAGGCAATTTTGTTCAGCCGCTGGGTGTAAGGGCTGTCTGCCGGCGCGAGAGTGGCTTTGCTGTCCTGCTGCTTACAGGCATCATCGCTCAGGGCTTTCACCTGAGCGTCGCTTAGGGTGTAGGCTTGAAACGCTTCGGCTCCAGAGGTAAGCAGGCCGTTGGAATCCATTCCCTGGCAGCCGCTCAGCAGGGCGGCGACGCTCAGGCTCAACAATATTGGGCGCATCTTCATGGCCATTTTCCTTTCTTTATAATAGGTAAAAACAGAATCGGATTTACCGCAGGCGAGGCGGCTCCAGACTCAGTATAAAGAAGAATAAATGGCCTGCGCATCAGGTTGCGCAACTTGCGAGCGTTATCCAGAGATTTCTTACCCTGTCAACGGCGCGCCGCATGTACATGACCATTCCCCTGGTGTACATTGTTGTCACATTTTCGGGCGTAGCCCATAACGCATCGTAGTCAAGGCGCGATCTTCAACCATCCGATCTGGAGTCAAAATGTCCTCTCGTAAAGAGCTTGCCAATGCTATTCGTGCGCTCAGCATGGACGCAGTACAAAAAGCCAAATCCGGTCACCCGGGTGCCCCTATGGGCATGGCCGACATTGCCGAAGTCCTGTGGCGTGATTTCCTGAACCATAACCCGCAGAACCCATCATGGGCTGACCGCGACCGCTTCGTGCTGTCCAACGGCCACGGTTCTATGCTGATTTACAGCCTGCTGCACCTCAGCGGTTATGACCTGCCGATTGAACAGCTGAAAAACTTCCGTCAGCTGCACTCTCAGACTCCGGGCCACCCGGAAGTGGGCTACACCGCAGGTGTTGAAACCACGACTGGCCCACTGGGTCAGGGTATTGCGAACGCAGTAGGTATGGCTATCGCAGAGAAAACGCTGGCGGCGCAGTTCAACCGTCCTGGCCACGACATCGTTGACCACTTCACCTATGCATTCATGGGTGATGGCTGCATGATGGAAGGCATCTCTCACGAGGTTTGCTCTCTGGCGGGTACCCTGAAGCTGGGTAAACTAGTCGCGTTCTATGACGACAACGGCATCTCCATCGACGGCCACGTTGAAGGCTGGTTCACCGACGATACCGCGAAACGCTTTGAAGCCTACGGCTGGCACGTAGTGCGTGGCGTAGACGGTCACGATGCGGCTGCTATCAAACGTGCGGTAGAAGAAGCGCGCGCTGTTACCGACAAACCTTCCCTGCTGATGTGCAAAACCATCATCGGTTTCGGTTCCCCTAACAAAGCCGGTACCCATGACTCTCACGGTGCACCGCTGGGTGATGCAGAAATCGCACTGACCCGCGAAGCGCTGGGCTGGAACCACGCGCCGTTCGAAATCCCTTCTGACATCTATGCTCAGTGGGATGCGAAAGAAGCTGGCCAGGCTAAAGAAGCCGCATGGAACGAGAAGTTCGCAGCTTACGCGAAAGCCTTCCCTCAGGAAGCCGCTGAGTTCACTCGCCGCGTGAAAGGCGAAATGCCTTCTGATTTCGATGCCAAAGCTAACGAATTCATCGCTAAGCTGCAGGCTAATCCATCCAAGATCGCCAGCCGTAAGGCATCTCAGAACGCAATCGAAGCGTTTGGCCCGTTACTGCCAGAATTCCTGGGCGGTTCCGCTGACCTGGCGCCTTCTAACCTGACTATCTGGTCCGGTTCTAAAGCGATTAACGAAGATACCGCCGGGAACTACATCCACTACGGCGTGCGCGAATTCGGTATGACCGCTATTGCCAACGGTATCTCCCTGCATGGCGGTTTCCTGCCGTACACCTCTACCTTCCTGATGTTCGTAGAATATGCCCGTAACGCGGTGCGTATGGCTGCGCTGATGAAACAGCGTCAGGTGATGGTTTACACCCACGACTCCATCGGCCTGGGCGAAGATGGCCCGACTCACCAGCCGGTTGAGCAGGTTGCTTCCCTGCGTGTGACCCCGAACATGAGCACCTGGCGCCCATGTGACCAGGTTGAGTCCGCGGTGGCGTGGAAATATGGCGTTGAGCGTCACGACGGCCCGACCGCACTGATCCTTTCCCGCCAGAACCTGGCTCAGCAGGATCGTACCGAGCAGCAGCTGAAAGACATCGCTCGCGGTGGCTACGTGCTGAAAGACTGCGCGGGTCAGCCTGAGCTTATCTTCATCGCTACCGGTTCCGAAGTTGAGCTGGCCGTTGCGGCATGGGACAAGCTGACTGCCGAAGGCGTGAAGGCGCGCGTGGTTTCCATGCCGTCTACCGACGCATTCGACAAGCAGGATGCTGCTTACCGTGAATCCGTGCTGCCAAAAGCCGTTTCTGCTCGCGTGGCTATCGAAGCCGGCATCGCTGACTACTGGTACAAATACGTTGGCCTGAACGGCGCTATCGTTGGCATGACCACCTTCGGTGAGTCTGCGCCAGCGGAACTGCTGTTCGAAGAGTTTGGCTTCACCGTGGAAAACGTGGTGAAACAGGCTAAAGCGATTCTGTAATCCGTCTCGCTAAAGAATAGGGTCGCTTCGGCGGCCCTTTTTTATGCCGATTATTCCACTTATGCCCTGTTCTTTATTCCACCACTGCGGCGCTCAGTTGCAGTTATTCCACCAAAACTGTGATGTACGTCAGAAGTTGAGCGGAGCGTGTTGGGGTATCGTTCCTTTTATTCCCGCTTTCGCTTAACATAGCTGAAGCGTTTCAGTCGAATAAATGTTCGACAATTAAGCAAACAAGTGCAGTTTCATGAGTGCGAGGATTCCCCTCAGGCGGTTGCTGGATTACTCTGTCAGCCACTAAATCCCAGGGATTCTGGCAGGAGAGATATGACCGTACGCATCGCTATTAATGGCTTCGGTCGCATTGGGCGCAACGTGGTACGTGCTTTGTACGAATCTGGTCGCCGTGCGGAAATTACCGTGGTAGCAATCAACGAACTGGCAGACGCTGCGGGTATCGCGCATCTGTTGAAGTACGATACCAGCCACGGCCGCTTTGCCTGGGATGTGCGCCAGGAGCGCGAAGTCCTGTTTGTGGGCGATGACAGCATTCGCCTGCTGCACGAACCGTCCATCGAGGCGCTGCCATGGCGCGAACTGGGCGTTGATATCGTGCTGGACTGCACCGGCGTGTTCGGCTCCCGCGCTGACGGTGAAGCTCACCTTGCGGCAGGGGCGAAGAAAGTCCTGTTCTCGCACCCTGGCGGTAACGATCTCGATACTACCGTCGTTTATGGCGTTAACCATGAATTGGTCGAAGACAGCCATCGCATCGTCTCCAACGCCTCCTGCACTACAAACTGTATTATTCCGATTATTAAACTGCTGGATGAAGCGTTTGGCATTGAATCCGGGACGGTCACGACCATCCACTCGGCAATGCACGATCAGCAGGTTATTGACGCCTATCACCCCGATTTACGACGCACCCGCGCGGCGAGTCAGTCGATCATTCCGGTGGATACGCGTCTTGCAGCCGGTATCACGCGTATTTTCCCACAGTTTAATGACCGTTTTGAGGCCATTGCGGTGCGGGTGCCGACAATAAACGTCACGGCAATAGATTTGAGCGTGACGGTCAGGAATTCAGTAAATGCATGTGAAGTCAACCACTTGCTGCAAAAAGCGGCACAGGAAGCATTTCATGGTATAGTTGACTATACGGAATTACCGTTGGTCTCTACTGATTTTAACCACGATCCGCACAGTGCAATCGTCGACGGCACGCAAACGCGGGTCAGTGGGCAACATCTGATTAAAACTCTAGTCTGGTGTGATAACGAATGGGGCTTTGCCAACAGGATGCTCGATACCACGTTGGTTATGGCTCAATGGATTTCAGGTAAGGCGCACGTTGCGTCTGCAAAACTTTAAGAATCAACGAGAGGATTCACCATGTCTGTAATTAAGATGACCGATCTGGATCTGGCGGGCAAACGCGTATTCATCCGTGCCGATCTGAACGTGCCGGTTAAAGACGGGAAAGTCACCAGCGACGCGCGTATTCGTGCTTCTCTGCCAACCATTGAACTGGCTCTGAAACAGGGCGCTAAAGTCATGGTTACTTCTCACCTGGGTCGTCCGACCGAAGGCGAGTACAACGAAGAATTCTCTCTGCTGCCAGTCGTTAACTACCTGAAAGACAAACTGTCTAACCCGGTTCGTCTGGTAAAAGATTACCTGGACGGCGTAGAAGTTGCCGCCGGTGAACTGGTTGTGCTGGAAAACGTTCGCTTCAACAAAGGCGAGAAAAAAGACGACGAAGCGCTGTCCAAAAAATACGCCGCACTGTGCGACGTGTTCGTGATGGACGCATTCGGTACTGCACACCGTGCGCAGGCTTCTACTCACGGCATCGCTAAATTTGCTGACGTTGCCTGTGCAGGCCCGCTGCTGGCAGACGAGCTGGAAGCGCTGGGTAAAGCTCTGAAAGAACCTGCTCGTCCAATGGTTGCTATCGTTGGCGGTTCTAAAGTTTCTACCAAACTGACCGTGCTGGACTCCCTGTCCAAAATTGCTGACCAGCTGATCGTTGGCGGCGGCATCGCGAACACCTTCGTGGCAGCTCAAGGCCACAACGTGGGTAAATCCCTGTACGAAGCAGACCTGGTTGATACCGCGAAAGAACTGCTGACCCGCTGCGATATCCCAGTACCAACCGACGTTCGTGTTGCTACCGAGTTCTCCGAAACCGCGACTGCAACCCTGAAGTCCGTGAACGACATCAAAGACGAAGAGCAGATTCTGGACATGGGCGACGTTTCCGCTGAGAAACTGGCTGAAATCCTGAAAAACGCGAAAACCATTCTGTGGAATGGCCCGGTTGGCGTGTTCGAATTCCCTAACTTCCGTAAAGGGACCGAAATCGTTGCTCGCGCTATCGCAGACAGCGAAGCCTTCTCTATCGCAGGCGGCGGCGACACTCTGGCGGCTATCGATCTGTTCGGTATCGCAGACAAAATTTCCTACATCTCCACCGGCGGCGGCGCATTCCTCGAGTTCGTGGAAGGCAAAGTACTGCCAGCTGTAGCGATGCTCGAAGAGCGCGCTAAGAAGTAATTCCTACGGGCAGGGTATCCTGCCCGTTGTTTTATTGCCGCCCGGCAAGATTCAGGACGGTGATTCGATTTTTCCAAGGCCTACAGGACACATCAACATGTCTAAAATTTTTGATTTCGTAAAACCAGGTGTTGTAACTGGCGACGACGTACAGAAAATCTTCCAGGTAGCAAAAGAGAACAACTTTGCTCTGCCGGCCGTTAACTGCGTCGGTACCGACTCTATTAACGCCGTTCTGGAAACCGCTGCGAAAGTAAAATCTCCGGTTATCGTTCAGTTCTCCAACGGCGGTGCTGCTTTCATCGCTGGTAAAGGCGTGAAAACTGATGTTCCACAGGGTGCTGCTATCCTGGGTGCAATCTCTGGCGCGCATCACGTTCACCAGATGGCTGAACATTACGGTGTTCCAGTTATCCTGCACACTGACCACTGCGCTAAGAAACTGCTGCCATGGATCGACGGCCTGCTGGACGCGGGTGAAAAACACTTTGCCGCTACCGGTAAACCACTGTTCTCTTCCCACATGATTGACCTGTCCGAAGAGTCTCTGGAAGAAAACATCGAAATCAGCTCCAAGTACCTGGCTCGCATGTCCAAACTGGGCATGACCCTGGAAATCGAACTGGGCTGCACCGGCGGTGAAGAAGACGGCGTGGACAACAGCCACATGGACGCTTCTGCTCTGTACACCCAGCCAGAAGACGTTGATTACGCTTACACCGAGCTGAGCAAAATCAGCCCACGCTTCACCATCGCGGCTTCCTTCGGTAACGTGCACGGCGTGTACAAACCAGGTAACGTGGTTCTGACCCCAACCATCCTGCGCGACTCTCAGGACTATGTTTCTAAGAAACATAACCTGCCGCACAACAGCCTGAACTTCGTCTTCCACGGCGGTTCCGGTTCTTCCGCTCAGGAAATCAAAGACTCCGTAAGCTACGGCGTTATCAAAATGAACATCGATACCGACACCCAATGGGCGACCTGGGAAGGTATTCTGAACTACTACAAAGAAAACGAAGCTTACCTGCAGGGTCAGCTGGGTAACCCGAAAGGCGCTGACCAGCCGAACAAAAAATACTACGATCCACGCGTTTGGCTGCGTGCAGCACAGAGCTCCATGATCGTTCGCCTGGAGCAGGCATTCAAAGAGCTGAACGCGGTAGACGTTCTGTAATTTGAGTTAAGCCTTGTTTTTGTGAAAACCCGCTTCGGCGGGTTTTTTTATATTCAAATAAAAGTGTAATATTTGCAGGTGTTTTTAATATTAAATTATATTTTGACCTGTCTGGATGAATTAACGGCAATCTGTATAAATTTTCATTTCCGATAACAGCTTACTGACATTTATATGAATTTATTATCACCATAACTTTATTTTATTCAGGATATTTAGGTTGACCTTAATCATATAAATGGCAGATCGTAAAATTACAACTCATTGTTATTTATTGGTTTTATGGTATTCGAGTGCTTATTGAACAAATCATGGTTGAGCAGTTGTGAGTCGCCGCACATAACCTTTAACGGGGAATTCGTAAGATCGCCGCCATCGGCAACTTATTAGGCATGGCGCTTTATGGATAATACGACATTACCTAAAACACAGCACCTGGTCGTATTTCAGGAAGTGGTAAGAAGTGGTTCGTTTGGCTCCGCGGCGAAGCAGCTGGGTTTGACTCAGCCAGCGGTAAGCAAAATTATCAGCGACATGGAGGCCCTGTTCGGACTGGAGCTTATCATTCGGAAAAATACCGGCGTTCAGCTCACCGTTGCGGGAAAAGTGCTGCTCGGTTACGCGGAGTCGATTACCCGTGAAATGCGCAACATGTGCAACGAAATGAACAGTCTGGTCGGCAGTGAGGCGGTAGATGTTTCATTCGGCTATCCCTCACTTATCGGATTTACTTTCCTGCCGGGCATGATGAAAGCCTTCAAAGAGTTGTACCCTCATGCCGAAGTCTCGATGTTTGAAGCGCAGCTTTGCTCCTTCTTACCGGCAATACGCGACGGCAGGCTGGACTTTGCTATCGGCACGCTCAGCGACGAAATGCTGCTTCAGGATTTACATATTGAGCCGCTGTTCGAATCAGACTTTATTCTGGTTGCCAGCCGAACACGAACGCGCGGAGGCGCGATGACGCTACGCTCATTAAGCCATGAGCAGTGGGTGTTGCCTCACACCGAAATGGGCTACTACAGCGAACTTCTGACCATCCTGCAAAAGAACCACATCACCAGCGATAAAATCATCAAAACCGACTCCGTAGTCACCATCTATAACATGGTGTTGACCGCCGGTTTCCTGACGATTATTCCCCGTGAAATGATCGCCCCTTTTGGCTCTCAGGAATTTATTCAGGTTCCCTTAACGGATGAATTACCTGTCGCGCGCTATGCCGCAGTCTGGTCAAAAAATTGCCGAATAAAAAAATCAGCTGCGACGCTGGTCGAATTAGCCAGGGTGCATTCGGTGCGTAACAAGTATCAATTTAATAAATTAACGGTGGTGGCTTAGCAAAACTAACCAACTCGCTTTTTATTATTAATTAACCCAGGGCGGCAAATTGAATCTATTTGCCTTCTCTAATATTGCATTTTTAATGCAGAGGTCAACATGCATATCGACAACGAACTTCCTGTCACTATTAATGATGTTCTCGAAGCGAAAAAAAGAATATCTGGATTTGTGTATAAAACCGGGATGCCTCGCTCTAATTATCTTAGCGAATGCTGTAAGGGTGACATCTATTTAAAATTTGAAAATATGCAGCGCACCGGCTCGTTTAAAATGCGCGGCGCGTTCAACAAGCTAAGCTCGCTGAGTGAAGAGGAAAGAGCCCGGGGTGTCGTGGCTTGCTCTGCGGGGAATCATGCCCAGGGCGTGTCACTGTCCTGTGCGCTTCTCGGCATCAACGGCAAGGTGGTGATGCCCAAAGGGGCGCCAAAGTCGAAGGTCGCCGCCACCACAGATTATTCGGCTCAGGTCATTATCCACGGCGACAATTTTAACGAAACCATCGCTAAGGTTAGCGAGATTGTTGAAACCGAAGGGCGCATCTTTATCCCACCTTATGATGATGAAAAAGTGATTGCCGGGCAGGGCACGATTGGCCTGGAGATTCTTGAAGATCTTTACGACGTCGATAATGTGATTGTGCCGATTGGCGGCGGTGGGCTGATTGCCGGAATCGCGGTGGCGATTAAATCCATTAACCCAACGATTAATATTATTGGCGTGCAAGCAGAAAACGTTCACGGCATGGCCTCTTCTTTCCGCACTGGCGAAATTACCGCGTACCGTGCGAGCAGTACATTAGCTGACGGTTGTGACGTCGCTCGCCCAGGGACGTTAACCTTCGAAATCGTTAAGAAATTAGTTACCGATATTATTTTGGTCAGCGAAGAAGATATCAGAAATAGCATGGTAGCACTTATTCAGAGAAACAAAATTGTCACTGAGGGGGCCGGTGCGCTTGCCTGTGCCGCTTTATTAAGCGGCAAGCTTGACCATTATATTAAAGGCCGGAAAACCGTGAGTATTATTTCTGGTGGAAATATTGATTTGTCTCGCGTCTCTGAAATTACTGGCACTGCGGAAGCCTGCCTGAGCTAAATAAGGATCTTCATTATGAGTAATGCAGAAACAACCCTTGTTGGTCAAAAAGAATCCTCCCTGTGGCGTAAGTCCGATACCACCTGGACTCTCGGCCTGTTTGGCACCGCCATCGGCGCGGGTGTGCTGTTTTTCCCGATTCGCGCGGGCTATGGCGG
This sequence comes from Cedecea neteri NBRC 105707 = ATCC 33855, assembly GCF_001571265.1. Taxonomy (GTDB): domain Bacteria; phylum Pseudomonadota; class Gammaproteobacteria; order Enterobacterales; family Enterobacteriaceae; genus Cedecea; species Cedecea neteri. The sequence goes on from NZ_BCTL01000021.1 coordinate 74,197, forward strand.
CCTGATCCCAATATTAATCATGCTGGTCCTGGCCTACCCAATTGCTTTCTTCTGCCACCGGGCGCTGGCGCGGCTGTGCCTTTCCGGCAGTAACCCATCGGGAAATATCACCGAAACCGTCGAGGAGCATTTTGGTAAAACCGGCGGGGTGGTTATCACTTTCCTGTACTTCTTTGCCATTTGCCCGCTGTTGTGGATTTACGGCGTCACCATCACTAACACCTTCATGACCTTCTGGGAAAACCAACTCCAGCTTATGCCGCTCAATCGTGGACTGGTCGCGCTGTTGCTGCTGATGCTGATGGCCTTTGTCATCTTCTTCGGCAAGGATCTGATGGTGAAGGTGATGAGCTATCTCGTTTTCCCGTTCATCGCGAGCCTGATCATTATTTCCCTGTCGCTGATCCCTTACTGGAATTCGGCGGTAATCGATCAGGTGAATCTGAGCGACATCGCATTGACCGGTAATGACGGGATCCTGGTGACGGTGTGGCTCGGGATCTCCATCATGGTGTTCTCCTTTAACTTCTCGCCGATTGTCTCTTCCTTTGTGGTGTCGAAGCGCGAAGAGTACGAAGCGGATTTCGGGAAAGAATATACCGAGGATAAGTGTTCAAAAATCATCTCACGTGCCAGCATGCTGATGGTCGGCGTGGTGATGTTCTTCGCCTTCAGTTGCCTGTTCACGCTGTCGCCGCAGAACATGGCTGAAGCGAAAGCGCAGAACATTCCGGTGCTTTCCTACCTCGCCAACCACTTCTCTTCGCTGTCCGGTTCTAAGTCTACTTTTGCCACGGTGCTGGAATACGGCGCATCGATTATCGCCCTGGTGGCGATTTTCAAATCCTTCTTCGGTCACTACCTGGGCACGCTGGAAGGGCTGAACGGCCTGGTCCTGAAGTTTGGCTATAAGAGTGACAAAACGAAGATTTCTCAGGGCAAACTTAATCTGATCAGTATGGCGTTTATCATGGGGTCAACCTGGGTTGTGGCCTACGCGAATCCCAACATTCTTGACCTGATTGAAGCGATGGGCGCCCCGATTATTGCCTCGCTGCTTTGCCTGCTACCGATGTACGCCATTCGTAAAGTTCCGGCGCTCAGCAAATATAAAGGCAGAACCGAAAACATCTTTGTTACCGTAATCGGTGTGCTGACGATCCTGAATATCGTATACAAAATCATGTAATTAACCGCCACTGGCTCAGGATGAGTAAACGTTAATATGAATGAATATCCGGTAATATTAACCATAAATTGTGGTTCATCTTCGGTTAAATTTTCCGTGCTGGATGAATTAACTCTGGAACCACTTTTAACGGGCATTTGCGAGGGCATAAATACCGAATCCGCAACGCTTATCGTTAATAGCGGTGAACCGGTGAAGCTGGCGCATTCAGATTATGAGGATGCGCTGGCGGCAATCGCCCTTGAGCTTGAAAAACGCAGTCTGATTGAAAGCGTGGCCTATATAGGCCACCGTATTGCCCACGGCGGTGCGGTTTTTGGCGAATCGGTATTGCTCACGGATGACGTTGTGGAGCAAATTCGTGCCGTTTCGCCGCTCGCTCCGCTGCACAATTATGCCAATCTTAGCGGCGTCGCTTCTGCCCGGCAGCGCTTTCCAGGCGTGCCGCAGGTCGCGGTATTTGATACCAGCTTTCATCAGACGCTTCGTCCGGAAGCCTACCTTTATGGCCTGCCTTACCGCTATTTCAAAGAACACGGCGTCAGGCGCTATGGGTTCCACGGCACCTCTCACCGCTACGTTTCAATGCAGGCTGCTGAGTTACCTGAACTGAAAGGCGTCTCATCAGGGTTGGTGATAGCTCATCTGGGGAACGGTGCATCGGTGTGCGCGGTTGCTGAAGGGCGAAGCGCTGATACTTCGATGGGGATGACGCCGCTGGAAGGGTTAATCATGGGCACACGCTGTGGTGACGTCGACTTCGGAGCGATGGTGTGGCTGGCAAGGCAAACCGGGCAATCGCTGGACGATCTTGAGCAGGTGGCAAATACCGAGTCTGGCCTGCTGGGGCTTTCGGGCATATCTTCCGACCTGAGGACGCTGGAGAAAGCCTGGCAGCAGGGTGATGCCCGAGCGGAGCTGGCGATCAACACGTTTGTGCACCGCATAGCCAAAGCCATCGGCGGGCACGCAACGTCGCTGCCAAATTTTGATGGGCTAATTTTTACCGGCGGCATTGGTGAAAACTCTACTCTTATTCGTCGTCTGGTTATTCAACATTTGCGGGTATTCGGTTTTGAATTGGATGAAAAAGAGAATGCCCGGCCTAATTCTGACGGCGAGCGTGTTATTTCAACAAAAAATTCGGCAGTGCTGTGCGCGGTAATTCCGACTAACGAAGAAAAAATGATTGCTATTGATGCCCGTGAATTGGGCAAGGCATCACAGTTTGCGGAATTCGCTTAATATTATTTGCGGTACAGAGGATGGAATGAATGAAAACGGATATTGATATTTCCCATGATAATTATGCTCAGGCCTGGCAGCAGTTTCGTGGGGAATCCTGGCAGCATGAGATAAATGTTCGGGATTTTATCCAGCAAAACTATACGCCGTATGAAGGGGACGACACATTTCTGACGGGGGCGACGGCGGCCACTACGGCGCTGTGGGAAAAGGTCATGGAAGGCATTCGCGTCGAAAACGCCACCCATGCGCCGGTAGACTTTGACACTAACGTTGCTACTTCAATTACCGCCCACGCCCCCGGCTACATCATCCAGCAACATGAGAAAATTGTGGGGCTGCAGACGGACAAACCGCTAAAGCGCGCGCTGCATCCTTTTGGTGGCATCAATATGATCAAAAGCTCGTTTGAGGCCTATGGTCGCAAAATGGATCCTGAGTTTGAGTATCAGTTTACCGAGCTGAGGAAAACGCACAATCAGGGCGTGTTCGACGTTTATTCGCCGGATATTCTGCGCTGCCGTAAGTCCGGCGTACTGACGGGTCTGCCGGACGGCTACGGGCGCGGCCGAATCATCGGCGATTACCGCCGCGTGGCGCTGTACGGTATTACTTATCTGGTGCGCGAGCGTGAGCTGCAGTTTGCCGACCTGCAGCAGAAACTGGAGCGTGGGGAGGATCTTGAAGCGACTATTCGCCTGCGTGAAGAGCTGGCGGAACATCGCCACGCGTTACTGCAAATCCAGGAAATGGCCGCCGGATACGGTTTCGATATCTCAAGGCCGGCGAGCAACGCGCAGGAGGCGATTCAGTGGCTTTATTTCGCCTATCTGGCGGCGGTGAAGTCGCAAAACGGTGGAGCAATGTCGCTTGGCCGTACCGCGACCTTTATCGATGTTTATATCGAACGTGATATTCGCTCTGGCCTGCTCAATGAGCAGCAGGCGCAGGAGCTTATTGACCACTTTATTATGAAAATCCGCATGGTGCGCTTCCTGCGCACGCCGGAGTTTGATTCGCTGTTCTCCGGCGATCCTATCTGGGCCACCGAAGTGTTGGGCGGAATGGGGCTGGACGGTCGTACGCTGGTGACGAAAAGCACTTTCCGCTATCTGAATACGCTGCACACGATGGGGCCTGCTCCAGAGCCGAACCTGACCATTCTTTGGTCCGAAGCGCTGCCGAGCGCGTTTAAAGTCTATGCTGCCAAAGTGTCTATCGAAACCTCGTCATTGCAGTATGAAAATGATGACCTGATGCGCAGCGATTTCGACAGTGACGATTACGCCATTGCCTGCTGTGTAAGCCCGATGATCATTGGCAAACAGATGCAGTTCTTTGGCGCTCGCGCCAACCTGGCGAAAACGCTGCTGTACTGCATCAACGGGGGAATGGATGAAAAGCTGAAGATCCAGGTCGGGCCCAAAACCCCAATGTTGCTTGACGAGGTGCTGGACTACGACAAGGTGATGGCCAGCCTGGACAATTTTATGGACTGGCTGGCGGTGCAGTATGTGACGGCCCTGAACCTGATCCACTACATGCACGATAAATACAGCTACGAAGCTTCGCTGATGGCCCTGCATGACAGGGATGTTTACCGGACAATGGCCTGCGGCATCGCCGGGCTTTCGGTGGCGGTGGACTCACTTTCTGCCATCAAACACGCGGTGGTTAAGCCAGTGCGCGACCACACCGGGCTGGCGGTAGATTTCGTGATTGAGGGCGACTATCCGCAATACGGCAATAACGACGATCGCGTGGACGCCATTGCCTGCGATCTGGTTGAGCGCTTTATGAAGAAAATTCAGGCGCTGCCAACTTATCGCGACGCGGTGCCGACGCAGTCTATTTTGACCATCACCTCGAATGTGGTTTACGGGCAAAAAACGGGGAATACGCCGGATGGGCGCAGGGGCGGAACGCCGTTCGCTCCCGGCGCTAACCCGATGCACGGGCGAGATACTAAGGGAGCGGTAGCCTCGCTGACTTCCGTGGCGAAGCTGCCGTTTAGCTACGCGAAGGACGGCATTTCCTACACGTTTTCCATCGTTCCGGCCGCGCTGGGTAAAGATGACTCCGTCCGTCGCCATAACCTGGTGGGGCTGCTTGACGGTTATTTCCATCACGATGTTAAAACGGAAGGCGGCCAGCACCTGAACGTCAACGTAATGAATCGTGGGATGCTAATGGATGCCATTGAACATCCGGAAAATTACCCAACGCTAACCATTCGTGTTTCCGGTTACGCGGTGCGTTTTAACGCGCTTACCCGCGAGCAGCAGCAGGACGTGATATCCAGAACCTTCACCCAGGCGCTGTAAGCCGCTAATAAGCCCTGGCATATGTCAGGGCTTTTCCCTTCTTTTGCCGCATTAACACTCAATTCGTGAACAATTTTGTGACCTGCTTGGCACATTCATGCGTTTTTGTTTACCCTTTACGGTCTGAGCTGCCTCTCCAGGCGTAGAAACTTTTCGGACAAGGAACAGTAAATGGAAGATCTCAACGTAGTAGACAGTATTCACAATGCAGGAGGCTGGCTGGCGAGAAATCAGGAGCTCCTGCTCAGTTATGTGGTAAACATCGTTGCCGCAATCGCCATCCTGATTGTCGGGATGATCGTTGCCCGCCTGATCTCCAGCACGGTGAACCGCCTGATGCTGGCTCGTAGCATCGACAGCACCGTGGCTGATTTTCTCTCCGCGCTGGTGCGCTACGGCATTATTGCCTTCACGCTGATTGCGGCCTTGAGCCGGGTTGGGGTGCAAACCGCTTCCGTGATTGCCGTTCTCGGTGCCGCCGGTCTGGCCGTTGGTCTGGCGCTGCAAGGTTCGCTGTCCAACCTGGCCGCAGGCGTGTTGTTGGTCACCTTCCGCCCGTTCCGTACCGGGGAGTATGTCGATCTCGGCGGCATTGCAGGCACCGTGCTGAACGTGCAGATCTTCTCCACCACGATGCGCACCGTTGATGGCAAAATCGTGGTAGTGCCGAACGGGAAAATCATCGCCGGCAATATCATTAACTTCTCCCGCGAACCCGCCCGCCGCAACGAATTCATCATCGGCGTGGCCTACGATGCGGACATCGATCGGGTAAAGCAGATCCTGACTGAGATCATCACCAGCGACGAGCGTGTACTGAAGGATCGCGATATCACCGTGCGCCTTAACGAGCTTGGTCCTTCTTCGGTAAACTTTGTGGTGCGCGCCTGGAGCAAAAGTGGCGACCTGCAAAACGTGTACTGGGACGTGCTGGAGCGTATTAAGAAAGCGCTCGATGCCAACGGCATCGGCATTCCTTATCCGCAGATGGACGTTCACGTTCGCCAGATTAAAGAGTCTGACAACGCATAATCTTCAGGGCCAGCTTTCGCTGGCCTTATTTTTATCTGTAATAATTAGCCATTCTTATCAGTGATTAAAACTATCAATTTCCTCTAATAATTTTTGCACATTACACTCACGCTCAATGATGAACATTTAAAGGGTGTGCCGCGTGTTATCTTATTATTTTCAGGGTATTGCATTGGGAGCAGCGCTAATTCTGCCGCTGGGGCCGCAGAATGCGTTCGTGATGAACCAGGGGATTCGTCGGCAGTATCATCTGATGATTGCTTCTTTGTGTGCCCTGAGCGACATCATTTTGATTTGCGGCGGGATTTTTGGCGGCAGCGCCATTCTGATGCAGTCTCCCTGGCTACTGGCGCTGGTCACCTGGGGCGGCGTGGCGTTTCTACTGTGGTACGGCTGGGGGGCGCTGCGCACTGCGATGAGCAGCAATGTGGAACTGGCCTCGGCAGAAGTGCTCAAGCAGGGCCGCTGGAAAATCGTCGTCACCATGCTGGCGGTGACCTGGCTCAACCCGCATGTTTATCTGGATACTTTTGTGGTGCTCGGCAGCCTGGGCGGCCAGCTCGCTGACGAAGCAAAACGCTGGTTTGCCTTGGGCACCATTAGCGCCTCCATTCTCTGGTTTTACGGTCTGGCTATTCTTGCCGCCTGGCTTGCCCCTCGTCTGCGTACCGCGAAAGCCCAGCGCATTATCAACGGCGTGGTTGGGATTGTGATGTGGTTTATTGCCGCTCAACTGGCCCGGGATGGCGTGCAACATATTGCGTCGCTCGTGGGCTAATTCGCCATAATCTGATAGACAAGTTGCCATTACAGGCTAAGCTTGCTGGCAGATGCCGGGAGTTTGTTGATCGGCGAAATCACAGTGGAACGTAGCACGGAGGAGTTACAGTGAAGTTTAAAATTTTAGCATTAGCCGCGTTAATGGGATTAGGTTCTGTTTCCGTACAGGCAGGCGAGTTGCCAAACGGGCCGCACGTGGTCACCTCCGGGACAGCCAGCGTCGATGCCGTACCTGATATCGCTACGCTCGCCATTGAAGTCAATGTGTCCGCTAAGGACGCGGCTTCCGCCAAAAAACAGGCTGACGATCGCGTGGCGCAATACCTGACCTTCCTGCAGAAAAATGGCGTAGAGAAGAAGGACATCAATGCCGCCAACCTGCGCACACAGCCAGAATATGATTATCTGAAAGACGGTAAAACCCAGCTTAAGGGCTACCGTGCGGTACGCCAGGTGGAAGTTACTCTGCGTCAGCTGGATAAAATGAACGAACTGCTTGATGGCGCGCTGAAGTCTGGCCTGAACGAAATCCGTTCCGTGTCGCTGGGCGTTGCACATCCGGAAGAATACAAGGATAAAGCACGTAAAGAAGCGATTACCGATGCGACCCGCCAGGCTAAGCTGTTGGCCGAAGGCTTTAACAGCAAGCTGGGCCCGGTTTACAGCGTGCGTTACCACGTTTCTAACTACCAGCCAGCGCCGATGGTTCGCATGATGAAAGCGGACGCGGCTGCACCGGTTTCCGCTCAGGATACCTACGATCAGCAGACTATTCAGTTTGACGATCAGGTCGATGTGGTGTTTGAACTGCAGGGCGCACAAACGCCGGCTGCTCCTGCTCAGTAAGATTTGATCTTCACCTTAACCCTCGCCGCTCCAGGCGAGGGTTAATCAAAACGTTATTCAGTATCCTGCCTCAATACCTTATGCCCGTACTCCAGCAAAGCATCCGTCACGTTACGCATCATGCGGCTTTCCGGCGCAAAGCGGTGCCAGTAAAGCATGCGTCGCTGCAGCAGGCCCGGCGTCAGGTCGATTAATTCGCCGCTATTCAACTCGCGCTCAATTTGCAGATGCGGGATCATACAGCAGGTTGTGCCCTGACGAGCCAGTTGCACAAAGGCTTCCGAAGAGTTGACGATATGGCACGGCACGCTGCCCGGCGACAGGTCAAAGTTCTGCTGTAAAAACGCCTGATGCATGTCGTCGAGATGATCGAACGCAACGGCGGGAGCCTTAAGCAGGGCTGAACGCGTGACGCCGTTAGGGAAGTAGCGCTCGGCAAAATCTTTCGATCCAACAAACAGGTAGTCCAGCGCGCCCAGGCGATCTACCAGGCAGCTCGGCAGCGGCTGAGGCTGAATTGACACCGCGCCGACCACTTCACCCCGGCGCAGGCGTTCCTGAGTCCGGGTTTCATCTTCAACCTGAAGATTCAGGCGAATAGGCGAGTCGGCTAATACCGGCGCCAGAGCCGGCAGCAGCCAGGTTGCCAGACTGTCGGCGTTGACCGCCAGGGAAAGCAGCAGCGGCGTGGAGCCGGTTTGCTCGTCGCCCAGCCACTCTTCTTCCAGTAGTTCAACCTGGCGTAAAAGCGCCAGCAGTTTTTGCCCCTGCTCGGTAGGACGAGGCGGCACGGTGCGCACCAACAATGGCTGGCCGAACATCGTTTCCAGTTGCTTAATACGTTGTGAGACGGCTGATTGAGTAATGCACAGCTTCTGCGCCGCACGCTCAAACCCTCGTTCACGGATTACCGCATCCAGCGCCTGCAGCGTTCTGTAGTCCGGGCGTTTCATTGTTGTTCATCTGCTCCTGATTTCGTCGAGCAATCACTATGACATAAATTTGCCGTTGATTCAGACCAAATCGGCGAGCGGTGATTTCGTTCGAACGTGATGACGTTGGCATTGCGGCAAAGCCGGGGACATTTTTCCGACGCATGCTTTATAATGCGCGTCAGTTTCCACATCACAGGCATAAAATTATGACGCAGGATGAACTGAAAAAAGCAGTCGGATGGGCAGCACTCCAGTACGTGCAGCCGGGCACCATTGTGGGCGTGGGTACGGGCTCAACTGCCGCACACTTTATTGATGCTTTGGGCACCATCAAACACCAGATTGAAGGCGCTGTTTCCAGCTCCGACGCTTCCACCGCGAAACTGAAAAGCCTTGGGATCCCCGTTTTCGATCTCAACGAGGTGGACTCATTAGGCGTTTACGTTGACGGTGCCGATGAGATCAACCACCAGATGCAGATGATCAAAGGCGGTGGCGCGGCCCTGACCCGCGAGAAAATCATCGCCTCTGTTGCCGACAAATTTGTCTGCATTGCGGACTCGTCCAAGCAGGTCGATATCCTTGGCAACTTCCCACTGCCGGTTGAGGTTATCCCGATGGCGCGCAGTGCCGTAGCGCGTGAGCTGGTGAAGCTGGGCGGCCGCCCGGAATATCGCCAGGGCGTGGTCACGGACAACGGCAACATCATTCTGGATGTGCATGGTCTAAGCATCATGGAGCCGATGAAGCTGGAAAACATCATCAACGGTATGCCAGGCGTAGTTACCGTGGGCCTGTTTGCGAACCGTGGCGCGGATGTGGCGCTGATCGGTACCGCTGACGGCGTGAAAACCATCGTGAAATGATCTGGCCGGGGCGCGTTCTGCGCCCCAAAAAACCGTATAAAAAATGACAAATTATTTTAACGGCATATTTGGTGACATATATCACATTTTGGTAACAGTCCTGTGATTCATTCCTGGTTCTTCCTCCCTCCCAGCATTTTATTCTGACACCTGCCGCCTTATTCCCGCCTGACGATACGGCGACGCAATCGTTCATATTGCCCCAAACGTAGATTTTGATATTTTGACAGAAGGGTAACTTATAGGCGGTGGCGCATCACCGCCCAGAAACGAACACAACAGCACAGAAATAGGGTCGGGGAAATGGCAAAAGTATCACTGGATAAAGACAGAATTAAATTCCTGCTTGTCGAAGGCGTGCACCAAAAAGCGGTGGATAATCTTCGCGCGGCGGGATACACCAACATTGAATTTCATAAAGGCGCGCTGGATTCCGAAGCGCTCAAAGAGTCGATCCGTGATGCTCACTTTATTGGCCTGCGTTCCCGCACCCATTTGACCGAAGAGATCTTTGCTGCGGCTGAAAAACTGGTGGCGGTGGGCTGCTTCTGCATTGGCACTAACCAGGTTGACCTGGAAGCCGCCGCGAAGCGCGGTGTCCCTGTGTTCAACGCCCCGTTCTCTAACACCCGTTCCGTTGCCGAACTGGTGATTGGCGAATTGGTGCTGCTGCTGCGCGGCATTCCTGAAGCTAACGCTAAAGCGCACCGTGGCGTGTGGAACAAACTGGCCGTGGGTTCTTACGAGGCTCGTGGTAAAAAACTGGGCATTATCGGTTACGGCCACATCGGCACGCAGCTGGGGATTCTGGCTGAATCTCTGGGGATGCACGTCTACTTCTACGACATCGAAAACAAGCTGCCGCTGGGCAACGCCACTCAGGTTCAGCATCTTTCCGATCTGCTGAATATGAGCGATGTGGTGAGTCTGCACGTGCCGGAAAACACCTCCACCAAAAACATGATTGGCGCGAACGAACTGGCGCTGATGAAGCCGGGCTCGCTGCTGATCAATGCCTCTCGCGGTACGGTGGTAGATATTCCTGCTCTGTGTGGCGCGCTTTCCAGCAAACATCTGTCTGGTGCGGCTATCGACGTCTTCCCGACTGAACCTGCCACCAACAGCGATCCGTTTAATTCACCGCTGTGCGAGTTCGATAACGTGATCCTGACGCCACACATCGGTGGTTCGACTCAGGAAGCGCAGGAAAATATCGGCCTGGAAGTTGCGGGCAAGCTGGCGAAATATTCCGATAACGGCTCTACGCTGTCTGCGGTTAACTTCCCGGAAGTTTCTCTGCCGCTGCACGGCGGTACAACCAGCCGTCTGCTGCATATTCATGAGAACCGTCCGGGGATCCTGACCGCGCTTAACCAGATCTTTGCCGAGCAGGGCATCAATATTGCCGCTCAGTTCCTGCAGACTACGCCGCACATGGGCTACGTCGTGATTGATATTGATGCGCCGGAAGATGTTGCGGAGAAAGCGCTGAAATCAATGAAAGCCATTCCGGGCACCATCCGCGCCCGCCTGCTGTACTGATAGACGAGGCGGCCTCTTCCTCTGATGGGGAAGGGGCATTACCACTGCCAGAGGCGCGAAGGCGTGACTACGGCTGGTAAAGGGATATCCCACTGCTCTACTGGCAACGCATCCACCTGCTGGCAATCGTGCGCCAGGCCAACCGGGTAAAGGCCGTGCTGCTGCCAATTCTGTAGCGTTCTGTCGTAAAACCCGCCGCCCATCCCCAAACGCTGCCCGGTTTCATCAAAGGCAACCAGTGGCGTAACCAGCACGTCCAACTTATTCAGCGGCAACACGTCGCGAACGTCCAGCTTAGGTTCAAGAATTTTCAGGCGATTGGTGACCAAAGTGCTTTGCGGCGTGTAGCGCAAAAACAGCAGGTTACCGGCGCTAAAAGGATGAAGTACCGGAAGGTAAACCTCTTTTCCCGCCTGCCATAAAGCCTCAACCAGCGGCGTGGTATCAAGCTCGCCGTCGAACGAGAGAAACACCGCTACGGTCTGAGCACGAATAACCGGCTCAAACGCTAACATGCGTTCAGCGGCCTGTAGGGCAAAGGTTTGTTGTTCAGCGGGGGTGAGAGACCGACGTCTCTGCCGGATAGTTTGGCGAATGTCCTGACGAAGCGTTGAGGTTAACGGGATATGCGTCATGATGGCCGGGTAGTAAAGAGGGAATCTCCGAGATGCCGCCGCAGGCTGTAACCCTTGAACCCTTGGTTCAAGGTGAGTGTGTCGTCATGGTTTTCAGGCTTCTCGGACGGACCGAGCATGCTCACCAACCGCGGAGCGCCACACTCTTGTGGTATGAAATATCGGCTCAGGGGACTGGCCCGCTTGCAAACATCTCAGAGAAATTTTGTCTTCGAAGTTACTCTACCATAGTCAACTGCGAAGTGTTATTCAAACTTTGGACCCTGTCGGTCTGCAATGCGACCTTGCTCAAGCAATGCTTGTTCGATGGTCTGCTGTAGCATCCGAATACGCTCTTCCATGTTGGCGGCGTAGTCACGGGTTTTCGACTTTTCCTGAGCCAGTTCGTAGCAAATGTTCAGTGCTGCGATGAAGACCAGCTGCTCGGTATTTGTGACTCTAGTGCGAACTTTTAAATCTTGCAACCGCTGATTCAGCTCTTCCGCAGCCTGATTCAGCGCATCCTGTTGTTCAGGCGGACAATTCACGCGCAATGAACGACCGAAAATTTGAATATCGACTGGTTGTGCAGACATGCCACCTTCCTGCTGTTTACTCGGCTGCCTTTACGCTACCGGCCCCGGTAGCGGAAGGGGCGCCACTATAGCTATCCCGATATCAAGATACAAGCCCTTTTCTGGTATCTGCGGGGGTCCTGGTGGTAGCATAACACACACTATTCCTGCCAACGATGACGAATGCGCATGTCAATACAGAACGCAATGCCTGACTACGACTTAGTCGGCCAACTTTTGAACCAACAGGGTGTGGGTCTGACGCCTGCAGAAATGCACGGCTTGATCAGCGGCATGCTGTGCGGCGGTAACAAAGATACCAGCTGGCAAACGCTGCTGCATGACCTGACGAACGAAGGCCTCGCCTTTAGCCAGAACCTGGCGGATCCGCTGCGCCAGATGCACGGCGCCATTGGCGACGCGCTGGAAGACGAAGGCTTCCTGTTCCAGCTCTACCTGCCGGACGGGGATGATGTCTCCGTTTTCGATCGCGCCGATGCACTTTCCGGCTGGGTAAATCACTTCCTGCTGGGCCTCGGCGTCACGCAGAGCAAGCTCGACAAAGTCACCGGCGAAACCGGTGAAGCGATTGACGACCTGCGTAACATTGCCCAGTTGGGTTATGACGAGGACGAAGATCAGGAAGAGCTGGAAATGTCGCTCGAAGAAATTATTGAGTACGTGCGTGTTGCCGCGCTGCTGTGCCACGACACCTTTACTCATGCGGCACCGACCGCGCCCGAGGTACGTAAGCCAACGCTCCACTAACGATAAAGATGTCAGGAGGTGTGATGAATCAGCAGGAATTTCTTCGTCGCCGCCAGGCGCTACTGGCTAAGATGATGCCGGGCAGCGCAGCGTTAATTTTTGCGGCTCCGGAAGCAACCCGCAATGCGGATAGTGAGTATCCCTATCGGCAGAGCAGCGATTTTTGGTACTTCACGGGCTTTAACGAGCCAGAAGCCGTGCTGGTGCTCATCAAAAGCGATGAGTCGCATAATCACAGCGTGCTGTTCAACCGCGTGAGAGATAAAAGCGCAGAAATTTGGTTTGGCCGTCGGCTTGGCCAGGAAGCTGCGCCGCAGAAGCTAGGCGTGGATCGCGCGCTGGCCTTCAGCGAAATCGGTGAGCAATTGCATCTCCTGCTAAACGGCCTGGATGTGGTTTACCACGCTCAGGGCGAGTACGAATACGCGGACAGCATCGTTTTTGCCGCTTTGGATAAGTTGCGTCGTGGTTCGCGTCAAAACCTGGCCGCGCCTGCAACGCTGACGGACTGGCGTCCAGCGGTACACGAACTGCGTCTCTTCAAATCCGAAGAGGAGATTGCCGTTATGCGTCGCGCCGGGGAAATCACCGCACTGGCGCATACTCGTGCCATGCAGGCCTGCCGTCCAGGCATGTTCGAATATCAGCTCGAGGGTGAAATTCACCACGAGTTTACCCGCCACGGCGCGCGTTATCCTTCGTACACCACCATTGTTGGCGGCGGCGAAAACGGCTGTATTCTGCATTACACCGAAAACGAAAGTGAGCTGCGCGAAGGCGATCTGGTACTGATAGACGCCGGATGTGAATACCAAAGCTACGCCGGAGACATCACGCGTACCTTCCCGGTCAACGGGAAATTCAGCCCGGCCCAGCGTGAGATTTACGACATCGTCCTGGAGTCCCTGGAAACCTCGCTAAAACTCTACCGCCCTGGCACCTCCATGCAGGAAGTGACGGCGGAAGTCGTACGCATTATGGTTAAAGGGCTGGTGAAGCTAGGCATTCTCAAAGGCGATGTCGATCAGCTTATTGCCAGCAATGCCCACCGTGCCTTCTTTATGCATGGCCTGAGCCACTGGCTGGGTCTCGACGTTCATGACGTGGGCGCTTATGGCCTGGACAAGTCACGTGTGCTCGAACCGGGCATGGTTATTACCGTTGAGCCGGGGCTTTATATCGCGCCGGATGCGGACGTGCCCGCGCAGTACCGTGGCATTGGCATCCGCATTGAGGACGACATCGTTATCACCGAAGATGGCAATGAAAATCTGACCGCCAGCGTGGTGAAATCCGCAGACGATATTGAAGCGCTGATGGCTGCGGCGCGTCAGCAATGAGCGTCATCATTGTTGGCGGTGGCATGGCGGGGGCAACGCTGGCGCTGGCCATTTCGACGCTCACCCAGGGCAAACTGCCGGTACACCTTATCGAAGCGATTGCTCCGGACTCAACGGCTCATCCGGGGTTTGATGCCAGGGCCATCGCGCTCGCCCAGGGTACCCGCCAGCAGTTGGCTCGCATTGGCGTATGGTCTGCGCTTGCCGACTGCGCCACGGCAATTAAAACCGTACACGTTAGCGACCAGGGCCACGCTGGTTTCGTCACCCTCGAGGCTGAAGATTACCAGATTGATGCGCTTGGTCAGGTTGTGGAGCTTCACGACGTCGGGCTGCGTCTTTTCAGCCTGCTGCGTAAAGCGCCAGGCGTAACGCTGCATTGCCCGCAGCGTGTTTCGTCATTTACCCGGCACGAGCATTTCGTGCAGGTTGTGCTGAATAACGGCGTTGAACTGCAGGGCAGCGTTTTGGTTGCCGCAGATGGCACGCGCTCTAAGCTGGCAGCGCAGTGCGGCGTTACCTGGCAGCCGCAGAGCTACCAGCAAATCGCCGTGATTGCCAACGTCACCACCTCCGAGCTCCATCATGGTCGGGCGTTTGAGCGTTTTACCGGGCACGGGCCGATTGCCATGTTACCGATGTCCGACGGGCGCTGCTCGCTGGTCTGGTGCCACGCGCTGGACGCCCGTGAGGAAGTTGAAAGCTGGAGTGAAGCCGAGTTTTGCCAACAGCTTCAGCGAGCCTTTGGCTGGCGGCTGGGGCGAATTACCCATGCAGGTATTCGACATCATTATCCGCTGGCGCTGCAGCAGGCTTCGCAGACCGTATCCCATCGCCTGGCGCTGGTCGGTAATGCCGCGCAAACGCTGCATCCGATAGCCGGGCAGGGGTTCAATCTTGGCTTGCGCGACGTTATGTCTTTGGCTGAAGGGCTGGCAGAGGCGCATGCCACAGGTACAGATGTCGGCAGTTTCCCGGTGCTGGCTGCTTATCAGCAGCGCCGGGCCGCAGATAAAGCGGCAACTATCGGCGTCACTGACGGGTTGGTTCAGCTGTTTGCCAACCGTTGGGCACCGCTGGTGGTGGGCCGTAACCTTGGCCTGATGGCGATGGAACATTTTACTCCGGCACGAGACGTGCTGGCTCAGCGCACCCTGGGTTGGGTGGCGCGTTAAAGGAGAGTCAATTTGCAAAGCGTAGATGTGGCGATTGTCGGCGGCGGCATGGTGGGGCTGGCGGTAGCCTGTGGGCTCCAGGGCAGCGGCCTGCGCGTTGCGGTCATTGAAAGCCAACTTCCTCAGCCGCTGGTGCCTGAAGCTGCACCGGAACTGCGCGTTTCGGCGATCAACGCGGCGAGCGAAAAATTGCTGACGCATCTGGGCGCGTGGTCAAAAATTAGCGAGCGAGCCAGCAGCTATCACGGGATGGAAGTCTGGGAGCGAGACAGCTTCGGGCAAATCGCCTTTGATGATAAGAGTTTCGGCTTTAGCCATCTGGGGCACATTATCGAAAACTCGGTGATCCACCAGGCGCTGTGGCAACGTGCGGAGCAATGCAGCGACATCAGCCTGATGGCACCTGTGGATATTAGCCAGGTTGCCTGGGGTGAAAACGAAGCGTTCTTGACCTTTAAAGATGGCACGATGTTAACCGCCAGGCTGGTGGTGGGCGCAGATGGCGCCAACTCCTGGCTGCGCGACAAAGCGGACATTCCGCTGACGTTCTGGGACTACAATCATCATGCACTGGTAGCGACAATTCGCACTGCCGAACCGCATCAGGCTGTTGCGCGTCAGGTGTTCCACGGGGAAGGCATTCTGGCATTTCTGCCGCTTTCTGACCCGCATCTGTGCTCGATTGTCTGGTCGCTGCCGCCGGAAGAAGCCGCGCGTATGCAGCAGGCCGACGATGAAGCGTTCAATCAGGCGCTTTCCGTCGCTTTTAACATGCGTCTGGGACTGTGCTCTGTTGAAAGTGAGCGCCGCACCTTCCCGCTGACGGGCCGCTACGCCCGCAGCTTTGCCGCTCATCGTCTGGCGCTGGTGGGGGATGCCGCGCATACCATTCATCCGCTGGCCGGGCAGGGGGTGAATCTCGGCTTTATGGATGCTGCTGAATTGATTGCGGAAATTCGCCGTTTGCATCGCGAAGGCAAAGATTTCGGGCAGCATCTCTACCTGCGCCGCTATGAGCGCAGCCGCAAGCACAGCGCGGCGGTGATGCTGGCCAGTATGCAAGGGTTCCGCGACCTGTTTGCCGGCAGCAACCCGGCTAAAAAGCTTTTCAGAGACATTGGCCTGAAGCTTGCCGATACGCTGCCGGGGGTTAAACCGCAGCTAGTTCGCCAGGCGATGGGGCTGCAAGACTTGCCGTCCTGGCTACGTTGAATCTCTAAGTGATAACCCCGTCACATTTCCCTTCCCGATGACCGGGAAGGGCACCTTCGCCCTCGTTTGAAATATTCTAATCTCAGGACAAATCTCGGATTACATTTTCTAATCTTACAAATTCTGTGATGTAGTCAATTTGTTTCTGAAATGGTCGTAAATGTTAGCTAGTACTAAATTCGACGCTAAATACCTGCTGTTAATGTGGAGTGCATCGCATTTTTACA
The DNA here is from genome assembly GCF_001571265.1 of Cedecea neteri NBRC 105707 = ATCC 33855. Taxonomy (GTDB): domain Bacteria; phylum Pseudomonadota; class Gammaproteobacteria; order Enterobacterales; family Enterobacteriaceae; genus Cedecea; species Cedecea neteri. Next base: position 90,867 of record NZ_BCTL01000021.1, read on the forward strand.
GTGAATTACTCTGCACACTTCCTCTCTCATTTTGGTCATAAGCTAATGCAATGACCGTTTTCCGCTTATGGTTTACGCCCCCGTTCGGTGGTAAGTTCAGGTCAAAGGTAACGTTTGCGTCGCTATCGGGGAACGGTGGCGATGCCGGGTTTCGTCTGACGGTTGGCAAAGCCAAATCCGCTTTGCAACCAGATGGTTAAAGAGGAAAAGATGACTCAACAGACCCCCTTATATGAACAGCACACGCTTTGCGGCGCCCGCATGGTTGATTTCCACGGCTGGATGATGCCGCTGCACTACGGCTCGCAAATTGATGAGCACCACGCTGTACGCACCGACGCCGGTATGTTCGACGTTTCGCACATGACCATCGTCGACCTGCACGGCAGCCGTACCCGCGAGTTTCTGCGTTACTTAGTCGCCAACGACGTCGCCAAACTTTCCCAGCCGGGCAAAGCGCTTTACACCGCCATGCTCAACGCTTCCGGTGGCGTGATTGACGACCTGATTATCTACTTCTTCACCGAAGACAACTTCCGCCTCGTTGTTAACTCCGCCACCCGTGAAAAAGACCTTGCCTGGATTAACCAGCATGCCGAGACGTATGGCGTGTCCGTTACCGTGCGCGATGACCTGTCGCTGATCGCGGTTCAGGGCCCGAACGCGAAGGCCAAAGCCGCCACGCTGTTTAGCGAAGAGCAGCGTAAAGCCGTTGAAGGCATGAAGCCGTTCTTTGGCGTGCAGTCCGGCGATTTGTTCATTGCCACCACCGGCTACACCGGTGAAGCGGGCTACGAAATTGCGATGCCGAACGAAAAGGCCGCAGAGTTCTGGGCGCAGCTGGTTGAAGCCGGCGTGAAGCCTTGCGGCCTGGGCGCTCGCGACACGCTGCGCCTGGAAGCGGGCATGAACCTCTACGGCCAGGACATGGACGAAGGCGTTTCTCCACTGGCGGCCAATATGGGCTGGACTATCGCCTGGCAGCCAGAAGATCGTGATTTCATCGGCCGTGAAGCACTGGAAGCGCAGCGCGCCAGCGGCACTGAGCAGCTGGTTGGCTTGATCATGACCGAAAAAGGCGTATTACGTAATGAGCTGCCGGTACGGTTTACCGACGCGCAGGGCAATACGCATGAAGGGGCAATCACCAGCGGCACCTTCTCGCCAACGCTCGGCTACAGCATTGCGCTGGCTCGCGTACCGGCGGGCATCGGTGAAACGGCGATCGTGCAGATTCGCAACCGCGAAATGCCGGTCAAAGTCACCAAACCTATTTTTGTTCGCGCCGGTAAGCCGGTCGCGCTTTAAATTTTGAAATCAGGTATCAGGAGAAAACAATGAGCAATGTGCCGAACGAACTGAAATACAGCAAAGAGCACGAATGGCTGCGTAAAGAAGCTGACGGCAGCTACACCGTGGGCATCACCGAACACGCGCAGGAACTGCTGGGTGACATGGTATTTGTTGACCTGCCTGAAGTGGGCGCCACCGTTTCTGCCGGTGATGATTGTGCCGTTGCTGAATCCGTGAAAGCGGCGTCTGACATCTACGCCCCAATCAGCGGTGAAATCGTTGCGGTTAACGACGCGCTGAGCGACAGCCCGGAGCTGGTCAACAGCGAGCCTTACGGCGAAGGCTGGATCTTCAAAATTAAGGCCAGCGACGAAGCACAGGTTGCCGCGCTGCTGGATGCTTCTGCTTATGAAGCCCTGTTAGAAGACGAGTAATTTTTAAACCCCTCTCCCTGGTGGGGAGGGGAAAACATTTCAGGAATCACCGCTCATGACCCAGTCTTTACGTCAGTTAGAGAATCACGAAGCGTTTATCGACCGTCACATTGGCCCGGACGCGCAGCAGCAGCAAGAAATGCTGGAAACCGTCGGCGCGAAGACGCTCCCCGACCTGATCGCCAGCATTGTTCCGCAGGACATTCAGCTTGCTGAGCCGCCTCAGATTGGCGCCGCGGCGACCGAGTTTGCCGCGCTGGCCGAGTTAAAAACCATCGCCAGCCGCAATAAACGCTTCAAAACTTACATTGGCATGGGTTATACCGCGGTACAAACGCCGCCGGTGATTTTGCGTAACATGCTGGAAAATCCGGGCTGGTATACCGCCTACACGCCTTACCAGCCGGAAGTTTCCCAGGGCCGTCTCGAGGCGCTGCTGAACTTCCAGCAGGTCACGCTTGACCTCACCGGCATGGACATTGCTTCTGCTTCTCTGCTTGACGAAGCCACCGCGGCAGCCGAAGCGATGGCGATGGCCAAACGCGTCAGCAAGCTGAAAAACGCTAACCGCTTCTTTGTGGCATCCGACGTTCACCCACAAACGCTGGACGTGGTGCGTACCCGCGCGGAAACCTTCGGCTTTGACGTCATTGTCGATGATGCTGCAAAAGTGCTGGATCATCAGGATGTATTCGGCGTGCTGCTCCAGCAGGTTGGCACCACCGGTGAAGTGCATGATTACACTGCGCTGATTGCCGAACTGAAGCTGCGCAAAGTTGTGGTAAGCGTCGCCGCTGATTTCATGACGCTGGTTATGCTGACCGCGCCGGGCAAACAGGGCGCGGATATCGTCTTCGGCTCAGCTCAGCGCTTCGGCGTACCAATGGGCTACGGCGGGCCGCACGCGGCGTTCTTTGGCGCTCGCGATGAATTTAAACGCTCTATGCCTGGCCGTATTATCGGCGTTTCCCGCGATGCCGCTGGCCGCACCGCGCTGCGCATGGCGATGCAAACTCGCGAGCAGCATATTCGCCGTGAGAAAGCGAACTCCAACATCTGTACTTCTCAGGTTCTGCTGGCGAACATTGCCAGCCTGTATGCGGTCTTCCACGGCCCGGCTGGCCTGAAGCGCATTGCTGGCCGCATCCATCGCCTGACCGACATTCTTGCCGCTGGCCTGCAGCAGAAAGGCCTGGTGCTGCGTCACAAACACTGGTTCGACACTCTTTGTGTTGAAGTGGCTGACAAGGCCGCCGTGCTGGCGCGTGCCGAAGCGCGTGAAATCAACCTGCGCAGCGATATCCTGAACGCGGTGGGCATCACCCTTGATGAAGCCACCAACCGTGAAGACATTGTTGCCCTGTTCGACGTGCTGCTGGGTGATGCTCACGGCCTGGACATCGACAAGCTGGACCGTGACGTTGCCAACGACAGCAAATCCATCCCGGCACCGATGCTGCGCGACGACGAGATCCTGACTCATCCGGTCTTCAACCGCTACCACAGCGAAACCGAGATGATGCGTTACATGCACTCTCTGGAGCGTAAAGATCTGGCGCTCAACCAGGCGATGATCCCGCTCGGCTCCTGCACCATGAAGCTGAACGCCGCCGCCGAAATGATCCCTATCACCTGGCCGGAATTTGCCGAGCTGCACCCGTTCTGCCCGGCAAACCAGGCTGAAGGTTATCACCAGATGATTGCCCAGCTGTCCGACTGGCTGGTGAAGCTGACCGGTTATGACGCGCTGTGCATGCAGCCGAACTCCGGCGCACAGGGCGAATATGCAGGCCTGCTGGCTATCCGCCGCTACCACGAAAGCCGCAACGAAGGCAGCCGTAATATCTGCCTGATCCCAAGCTCCGCGCACGGTACCAACCCGGCCTCCGCGCAGATGGCGGGCATGGAAGTGATCGTTGTGGCCTGTGATAAACAAGGCAACATCGATCTGCAGGATCTGCGAGCTAAAGCCGAACAGGCTGGCGAAGCGCTCTCCTGCATCATGGTGACCTACCCGTCGACCCACGGCGTGTACGAAGAAACCATCCGCGAAGTTTGCCAAATTGTTCACCAGTTCGGCGGCCAGGTGTACCTGGACGGTGCGAACATGAACGCCCAGGTGGGGATCACCACGCCGGGTTATATCGGCGCAGATGTTTCACACCTTAACCTGCACAAAACCTTCTGCATTCCGCACGGCGGCGGCGGTCCGGGCATGGGCCCAATCGGCGTGAAAGCGCATCTGGCTCCGTTTGTGCCAGGCCACAGCGTGGTGCAGATTGAAGAGATGCTGACCCAGCAGGGCGCGGTTTCTGCAGCACCGTTCGGCAGCGCCTCTATCCTGCCAATCAGCTGGATGTACATCCGCATGATGGGCGCGGATGGGCTGAAGAAAGCCAGCTCCGTGGCGATTCTGAACGCCAACTACATCGCGACCCGCCTGAAGTCTGCGTACCCGGTGCTGTATACCGGCGCGAACGGCCGCGTGGCTCACGAATGTATTCTGGATATTCGTCCGCTGAAAGAAGAAACCGGCATCAGCGAGCTGGACATCGCCAAGCGTCTGATCGACTTCGGCTTCCATGCGCCAACCATGTCGTTCCCGGTAGCGGGTACGCTGATGGTTGAGCCAACCGAATCCGAAGGCAAAGTGGAGCTGGACCGCTTCATCGACGCTATGCTCTCTATCCGCAGCGAAATTGACCGCGTGGTAGCTGGCGAATGGACTCTGGAAGACAACCCGCTGGTGAACGCGCCGCACACTCAGGACGAAATCGTTGCCGAATGGGCGCACCCGTACACCCGCGAACTGGCGGTCTTCCCGGCTGGTCACGGCAATAAATACTGGCCAACCGTGAAGCGCCTCGACGACGTTTACGGCGACCGTAATCTGTTCTGCTCCTGCGTGCCGATGAGCGAATACGAATAGTTTTAACAACTTGATTAAGGGCACTTCGGTGCCCTTTCTTGTTTCTGGAGAATCACATGCAGATAGCTCCGGCGGCAGCCGGGGAATCGGCAAAGCCACCTCGCTTTTACTGGCCCAGCATGGCTATAAAGTGGTGGTCAACTACCTTCGCAATAAGCAGGCTGCGGACGACGTGGTGAATACCATTGTCGCCAACGGCGGCGAAGCGCTGGCGCTGCGGGCGGATATTGCCGATGAGCTTCAGGTGATGGCGATGTTCGCCGAAATCGATAACGCGTTTGGGCCGGTGACCGCGCTGGTGAACAATGCCGGGATCCTGTTTCAACAATCGACGATTGAAAATCTGACGGCGGATCGTATTAACCGTGTGCTGACGACTAACGTCACCGGATATTTTCTCTGCTGCAGGGAGGCGGTGAAACGCATGGCATACCGCCACGGTGGAGAAGGCGGAGCAATTGTTAACGTTTCCTCTGCGGCATCCCGGTTAGGGGCGGCGGGAGAATATGTGGACTATGCGGCGTCAAAAGGTGCGGTTGATACGTTGACCACCGGGCTGGCGGTAGAGGTTGCCGCGCAGGGCATTCGTGTGAACGGCGTGAGGCCTGGTTTCATTTATACCGAAATGCATGCCTCAGGCGGAGAAGCGGGGCGAGTCGAGCGGGTGAAAACGGCATTGCCGATGCAGCGCGGCGGCCAGCCGGAAGAAATAGCTGAAGCGATTGTTTGGCTGCTAAGCGAGAAGGCTTCTTATGTGACCGGCACGTTTATTGATGCGGCCGGAGGGAAATAAGATCGCTACGCCAGAAGAGGGTGAGACTGGCGTAGCGTAAGGCTTATTGCTTGCTCATGCTGTCTTTAGCCATACCGTCTTTGGCCATGCTGTCTTTGCCCATGTGATCTTTGCTCATGCCGTCTTTCTTCATCCCATCTTTGGACATGCAGTCTTTCTTCATGCCGTCTTTACAGGTGTGGGTCATTTTGCCCATCCCGTCTTTGGCCATTGAATCTTTGCTCATCGAGTCGGCCGCGTTGGCACCGGCAATCCCGAACAGCATGGTGGAGCACAGCAGAGCAGCGTAGATCTTTTTCATTTTTTGATTCCTTACGTTCACAGTGAGATACAGAGAATTAACTACCGCCGAACCAGTTATAGCCCTGGTCTTCCCAGTAGCCGCCGGGGTAGCGATTGGTGACTTCAATGACCTGAATATGCTTCGGGTTCTTGTAGCCGAGTTTGGTTGGGATGCGCAGTTTCATCGGGTAGCCGTATTTGCGCGGCAGGACTTTGCCATCCCAGGTTAAAGCAATCAGCGTTTGCGGGTGCAGCGCGGTGGCCATATCGATGCTGGTGTAGTAATCATCCGCGCATTTGAAGCTGACGTATTTGGCTCGCAGGTCGGCGCCAATCCCTTTCAGGAACAGGGCAAAAGGGACGCCACCCCATTTGCCGATGGCGCTCCAGCCTTCGACGCAGATGTGGCGAGTGACCTGGCTGACCTGCGCCATCTGGTGAAGCTGTGCCAGGGTCCACGGACGCTTGTCGGTAATCAGCCCGGCAAGCTCCAGGCGATAGCTGTCACCGTTGATGTCTGGCGCTTCGTCCTCGCTGTAAAAGGCGTTAAACGGGAAGTTAAGGTCGATCATGCTTTCCGGGTAAACCGGTGCCAGCTGGCTGCCGTTAAACAGCCAGGCCTGGATGCGGTCGTTAAAACGTGAAATCTTGTTGAGCGAACTTTCAACCGTGGCGTTATCACTGATATCGCAGCCGGTAAGCATCGCGATGCCGCCGAGCGTTAAGCCCTGCTTTAAAAAACGACGGCGGCCTTCCTGCGAGAGCTGCTTATTAATCAGCTGCGTCGCTTCTTTAATGATTTCGTTTTTATCGCTCATGTTTCTTCCTCAGCGGCCACGGAGCATGGCGAGCAACGTGCGGGGTACCAGCGCCACCATCAGCAGATGAATCACCACGAAACCGACCAGCGCGGACATGGCATAAAAGTGGATAAACCTCGCCGTGTCGTAGCCGCCAAGCAATTCTCGCAGCAGGGCAAACTGCACGGACTTCCACACCACCAGGCCGGAAACGACCAGCAGCAGACAGTCGGCGATAACAAACAGATAGGCCGCCTTTTGCACCATGTTGTAATGGCTCAGGTCAGCGTGGGCTAATTTCCCCCGCAGCGCCGCCAGGGCATCATGGAAGAATTCACGAGGCGATAAGGGCCAGTATTTCTGCTTAAAGCGGCCACTGAAGAGGTTGCACAGCAGGTAAATCACGCCGTTGACCGCAAACAGCCACATCCCGGCAAAGTGCCACTGCAGCGCGCCACCCAGCCAGCCGCCGAGGGTGAGTTCGTTGGCAAACTGGAAATGAAACAGCGGAGAGGCGTTATAAATGCGCCAGCCGCTGGTGACCATAATCAGTATCGCCAGCGCATTCAGCCAGTGGCAAAGCCTCAGCCATAGCGGGTGAATGAGCGTTGGGGCGGTATGCAGCGTTGAGCTTTCCATCGTCCGGCTTCCTCGTGATTCGATGCAGCGAGTATTGGCCGGATTTGTTCCCGATTGCCTCACGCAAAGTTAAATTAAATGTGACAACTTAACCGACGCGAGTTGTGTAAACTTTGGCTATGCCAGGCGTGTGGGGACGGACAAAGTGAATCAGGCAAAAAAAATCTTAATCGTGGAAGACGACGAAAATATCGCCGAGCTTTTGCAACTGCATTTGCGGGAAGAAGGCTTTGAGATTGTGCATGCCGCCGACGGCAATGTCGGGCTGGAAAAGTTGAGGCAGGGCGGCTGGGATGCGCTGATTCTCGATCTCATGCTGCCCGGCGTTGATGGCCTGGAGATTTGCCGCTTTGCCAGAAGCATGACGCGCTACACGCCGATTATCATGATCAGCGCCCGCTCCAGCGAAACGCACCGCGTGTTGGGGCTTGAGCTGGGCGCGGACGACTACCTGGCGAAACCTTTTTCAATGCTCGAGCTGGTGGCTCGCGTGAAGGCGCTGTTCCGCCGCCAGGAAGCCATGAGCCAGAACCTTAAGATAGATGCCGGGACTTTGACCTTTGGCACTCTTTCGATTGACCCTCTGGCCAGAGACGTTCGCCTGAATCAACTGCCGGTAGAGCTAACTCCGCGAGAGTTTGACCTGCTTTATTTCTTTGCCCGTAATCCGGACAAAGTGTTTTCGCGGCTGAATCTGCTCAACCAGGTTTGGGGTTACCAGCACGAAGGCTACGAGCACACCGTTAACACCCATATCAACCGCCTGCGGATTAAGATTGAAGACAACCCGGCGGAGCCGAATTTCATCCGCACCGTGTGGGGTAAAGGCTACAAATTTACCGCCCAGATACGTGAGTAACCCTATGCGAATCCTTACGCTTTCCCGGCGCCTGACGCTGGTTTTCGCCGTGCTGCTGCTGACCGCCTGCGCCTTTTTGGGCTGGCTGCAGGTCCGTACCAGCACGCAGTACAGCCAGGCCGTTATCCAGCAGCTTTCCGGTGACCTGGCGCAGCACATCAACCAAAGCTATCCGCTGCTCGGGCAGGATGGGTTAAACAAAGACTCGGTGCGCACGCTGTTCGACCATCTGATGGCCGTTAACCCCAGCGTGGAAGTTTATCTGCTGGATAAGCAAGGCAATATCATAGGTGACGCAGCGCCGGATGGGCATATAAAGCGCCATCAGGTCGATCTCGCGCCGCTTCAGGCCGCGCTGAATGGCGGTAAGTTCCCGCTTTATGGCGACGACCCGCGCAGCATTGACGGGCAAAAGGTGTTTAGCGTGGCGCCGATGCTGCGGGACGGCAAGCTGGAAGGCTATTTGTACGTGGTGTTGCTGGGGGAAACCTATAATCAGCTCGCCAACAGCGCCCAGTTTGATGCTGTCTTGAAGCTTAGCCTGCTGTTGTTGAGCCTGATCTGCGTGCTGGGGCTGGTGGTTGGCGGCCTGGCGTTCCGTTGGATAACGCGCCCGCTACGCGAACTTTCGCAGCACGTTAAGGCCCTGGAATCGGGCGGTATGGCCGAAATGCAGGCGATGGCGGCGCTCCCGCAAAAAGCAGGCGGAGACGGGGATGAGCTTGCCCAGCTGCGTCACGGGGTGATTGCTATGGCCGGGCGAATCTCCGAGCAGTGGCACAGCCTGACGCAGCAGGATCAGCTGCGGCGTGAGTTTATCGCCAATATTTCTCATGACCTGCGCACCCCGCTGACGTCTCTGCATGGCTATCTTGAAAGCCTGTCGGTGATGTCTGCCACCCTGAGCGAGGCCGATAAAAAACGTTATCTGGATATCGCCCTCGCACAAAGCCAGAAGGTCGGTGCGCTGGCGCAATCGCTGTTTGAGCTGGCCCGTCTGGAATATGGCGTGGTTAAGCCGCATAAGGAGAGCTTCTCTATCAGCGAACTGCTGCAGGATGTATTCCAGAAATTTGAGCTACCGGCGCAGACTCGCCAGCTTGATCTTTTGGCTGACATTCAGCCTGGATTGCCGCTGATTGAAGCCGATGTCAGCATGATTGAGCGAGTGTTAACCAATTTGTTGGACAACGCGATCCGCCATACGCCGGACAAAGGCGTGATTTCGGTCCGGCTATGGAAGGAGCTGGATAAGGTGATGGTACAGGTCAGCGACAGCGGGCCGGGTATTCCGCAGGAGCTAAAAGAGGGACTGTTTGTAAGGCCTTCGATTGTGCACCAGTCCCGGCTCAGGGTTGGCGGGCTTGGCCTGATGATCGTCCGACAGATGCTGCAGCTTCACGGCAGCGATATTTCCCTGGTCGACTTGCCACAGCGCGGAGCCTGCTTCCGGTTTGGCCTGCCCGTTTAAGTAAAAAAGGCGCCATCCAGGCGCCTTTTGCTTATCAACTCTAAACCACCTCCTGTTGAGGTGGTGGTTGCTTAAAGATTCTCGCCGTTGCTGGCGATCACTTCTTTGTACCAGTTGAAGCTCTTCTTGCGGGAGCGAGACATATCGCCGGTGCCGTCGTCGTGTTTGTTGACGTAGATAAAGCCGTAGCGCTTGCTGTACTGGCCGGTGGTAAACGACACGCAGTCAATGCAGCCCCATGGCGTATAGCCCATCAAATCCACGCCATCGTAGGTCACGGCTTTTTTCAATTCTTCAACGTGAGCACGCAGGTAATCAATGCGGTAGTCATCGTTGATGGCGCCGTCTGCCTCGACCTTGTCGTAAGCGCCAAAGCCGTTTTCCACGATGAACAGCGGTTTCTGATAACGCTCATACAGTTCGCAGAGCGCATAACGCAGGCCAACCGGGTCAATCTGCCAGCCCCAGTCGGAGGCTTTGACGTGCGGGTTCGGCACGCTGCCCTGGAAGCCGGAGAGAGCATCGCCGCTGCCGCCTTCGGCCTGAACGGCGTTCGTCATGTAGTAGCTAAAGCCGAGGTAATCGCAAACACCCTCGCGCAGGATTTGCTCGTCACCAGCTTCCATTTTGATGTTGAACTCGCGGCGTTCCCACTCGTTCAGCACGTAGGAAGGGTAATAGCCACGCAGCTGCACGTCGGTAAACACGTAACGCTCGCGCATCGACTCCTGGGCGTACATCTGATCTTCTGGCTTACAGGAGAAGGCATAAAGCGGCACCATCGCCAGCATGCAGCCAATCTTCATTTCCGGGTTGATGCGGTGGCCGATTTTCACCGCCATTGCGCTGGCTACAAACTGGTGGTGAAGCACCTGGTACATCACCTCTTCCGGGTTGTCGTGCTCGGTGTAAACCACGCCGGAACAGCAGTAGCCAAACAGCGGCGCGCGCCAGTTACGCTGGTTGTTGATTTCGTTAAACGTCATCCAGTACTTCACTTTGCTCTTGTAGCGCTCGAACACGACCTCGGCGAAACGAACAAAGAAATCGACCACTTTACGGCTGGTCCAGCCGCCGTATTCGGTGACCAGATGATGCGGCATTTCGAAGTGGGAGAGGGTGATAACCGGCTCGATGTTGTACTTCAGCAGCTCATCGAACATGTCATCGTAGAACTTCAGGCCGGCTTCATTAGGCTGCAGTTCGTCGCCATTAGGGAAAATTCGGGTCCAGGCAATCGAGGTGCGGAAACACTTGAAGCCCATCTCGGCGAAGAGCTTGATGTCTTCTTTGTAGCGGCCATGAAAATCAATCGCTTCATGGTTTGGATAATATTTACCGGGCACAACCTGCTGAGTAATCTCGCGTGGTACGCCGTGGGCGCCGCCCGTCAGTACGTCACAAATGCTTGGGCCTTTACCGTCTTTGTTCCAGCCGCCTTCTACCTGGTGAGCGGCGACCGCGCCGCCCCATAAAAAGTCCTTCGGTAACTTCAGTTGTTTCATATTATTTCATCTCATCGTTAGCGCAGAAAATAATGTGCGTTGAATCACACTGTGGCGCTGAATTTATTATTTCTGTTTTGGAGTCTAACAAATGAAATAGGATTGTCACGATATAACAAATAGCGTGAATTGTGATTTGTCACAAATAAAAAACAGGGTGTTTTTTACAGCATCCTTTTCGCCAAACGACGGCCAATGGTTTCGAGAATATAAATAACGGGAATTTGTGTAGTGATGTCATAAACCCCGGCAATACGTACCGGTGGAATATGCCAGGAAATATTAAAGTCGGCTAACTTAGCCAGCGACGAGTTCTCATGGCTGGTAATAGACATCACTTTACAGTGGTGGAGGCTGAACTGGCTGGCAAAGCGTAAGATCTCTTCCGTCTCGCCGGAAACCGAAAGTACAATGGCCAGTGCGTTACGTGCCATATCGTTGGTGACCGGGAAATAAGGATCATCTATATGATTGCTAAATTTTCCAACGTTTGAGAAAAAGCGTGCGCCGTATTTAGCTAAGGCACCAGATGTTCCTGCACCAACAAAAATAATACGCTCAGATGAACATATAATATCTATCGCATGATCGATGAGAGTATCAAATTCTTCGTTATTGGTGCTTTTAAAAAAACTGATGATTTCGCTGCTGCCGAAATTAGCAGGCTGGGTTTCCGTTTGCTCCAGATATAATTTAAAGCGAACACGAAACTCAGAATACCCTTCACAGTTGAGCTTGCGGCAAAAACGCAGCACGGTAGTGGTGGAGACACCTGCGGCATCCGCCAGCTCCCTGATGGTCATGTACATCACTTTGTCTTTGTTTTTGATGACAAAGTTGTAGACCATCATTTCGAGGCCGTTCAGGTTGGCGATTGCCGCGTGGGTAAACATACTCTCTCTTCCTGCTGAGTCGACTTTTGCTAACGGCCAGGGCTAACGCAGCCAGCCTTTCTCGTGCGCCAGATATAATTGGCGCTCGACATGTTGCCATAATTCCGGCCAGCTTTCTCCCACCTGCGCATTGCGGGTTAATACCTGCTGCAGGGAGATATTATTCTCCCGCCAGCTCTGCCCTTCGTTATGAAGGTTTAGCAGAATAGGTAAAATACGATCCAGCGCTCCGGCAAAACGAGCATCAGGGCTGGTGCCCGACTCATATTCTTCCCACAGTGCGAGGAATTGTGGCCCCTGTGGCGCGGGTAATAAACCAAACAGGCGGCGTGCGGCCGCAGCTTCTTTGTCGGCAATGGCTTCACGGGCGGCAATGTCATAAACCAGCACATCGCCAACGTCGATTTCCACGATGTCATGTAACAGCGCCATCTGAATCACTCGCTGGATATTCACGTCTTTTTCGGCCCAGGGCGCAAGGCTCATCGCCGCCACGGCGAAATGCCAGCTGTGCTCCGCAGAATTTTCATGGCGTTCATGGCCGATGATTTTGGTACGGCGCTGGACCAGCTTGAGTTTATCGATCTCCATCAGAAAATGGATGACCCCACTCATTTCGCCAAATGCCTGTTGCATCGTGTTTTTTCCTGTTTTTTACGCTGTCGTTTGATTGTAAAAGAAATCATCCAAACTGACGAACTACGGTCGTCACAGGCGCTCACACATTTATTTTAGCTTACATGTGTTCACTGGAATCATTCTCAGTTAGGCTAGTGGTGCTGCGTTATTCTTCTATATCTCCGGGAGGAGCCAGATGGCTCGTAAACCACTTATCGCGCATGGATATTCTCTGGCTGAGGAAGTAGCCAATAGCATCAGCCACGGCATTGGGCTGGTGTTCGGCATTGTTGGCCTGGTGTTGTTGCTGGTGCAGGCGGTCGATGCCAATGCCAGCGCAACGGCAATCACCAGCTACAGCCTTTACGGCGGCAGCATGATCCTGCTGTTTCTCGCCTCAACGCTTTACCACGCCATTCCGCACGAGCGGGCCAAACGATGGCTGAAAAAGTTCGACCACTGCGCCATCTACCTGCTGATTGCCGGAACTTACACGCCTTTTTTACTGGTGGGGCTCAACTCGCCGCTCTCAAAAGGCCTGATGATTGTTATCTGGAGTCTGGCGCTGGCCGGGATCCTGTTTAAGCTCACTATCGCCCACCGGTTTAAGGTGCTGTCGTTGGTGACCTATCTACTGATGGGCTGGCTGTCGCTGGTGGTTATCTACCAGATGGTGGTCAAACTGGCGCCGGGCAGCGTGACGCTACTGGCGATTGGCGGCATCGTTTATTCGCTCGGGGTGATTTTCTACGTTTGCAAACGTATTCCGTACAATCACGCCATCTGGCACGGGTTTGTGCTGGGCGGCAGCGTTTGCCACTTCCTCGCGATTTATCTCTATATTCGTTAAAGCGTGTAACTCGCCAAAATCAAAATATTGAGCCCCGGTTTCGGGGCTCAGCGTCGATTAATTTTCTTCCAGAGAATAGGGCAGTGGCTCAAGTGTCAGCTTGCTGTTTGCATCGTCACGTACGCGCAAGACGCTGTCCGGCTCAAGATCGTTGTTCATCACAGCCTGCACAACAAGACGTCCATCTTCTAATCTCGAAGCGGCCAGCACGGTGCCGGTACGACGCCAGTTCTCACCCATCTGCAACTCAAGATCTTCGCCTGCTTCAGGCACGCGGCTTGCGCTACCGGCCAGCAGCCAGAGTGCACGCTTATTTGCCCCGCGGAACTTGGCTCGGGCGACCATTTCCTGCCCGGTGTAGCAGCCTTTTTTAAAGCTGATACCGCCCAGCGCCTGAAGGTTCGTCGCCTGCGGAATGAATTGTGCGCTGTTTACGCTATCAATGATCGGTAATCCGCCTTCGATATCCAGCGTCAGCCACTGCTGGCTATCATTGCGCTGTGCTTCTTCACTGAGTTTTTCGGTTAACGCCTGAGCCGTTTCTTCATCAGTAATAATCAGGAAGCGTTCCGCTGGCAGGTTCAGCCATAGCAATGTTGTTGTACCCTGCTGTACAACCTGGGTTTGTTCGTCCGGCAGCGTGTCGAAAACGGCAGCAAGCGCAGAGCGGGCCTTGAAACCAGCCAGCCCTAACAAGACGCTGGCATCATCCGCATTAAAGGTGACTTTAGAGAAAACGGAATATTTCTTCAGCTCTGTGAGTTGAGCGTCACGCAGGTTGCGGCGCTCAATAAAAGCAAAGCCTTCACCGCGATGGAACAGACGCAGGTTGCTCCACATCTTGCCTTTGGCATCGCAATGGGCGCATAGCAGATGCTGGCCCGCGTCAAGTTTAGCTACATCCGCGGTAACCTGACCCTGAAGATATTTTTCAGCGTCTGCACCGACGGCAGTAACGAGAGCCCAGTCGTCAAGCGTCATTAACGTCAGCGGCAGACGGGTGGCGGCGCTGGGCTGGCGAGGAGGAAACGGATTAAAAGCCATAACAAAGATCCCGGGTTATCCAACGGTTTAATTTCTCAATGGTAAAAGAGCCTGAGGGCAATGCAAGCAGTTTGATAACGCCATTCGTGCGTTTACGAGCAGCCTCGGAGAATCTTGTGCAATCGATGCTGTTACAGCGCTTTGTGCCGGGAAAGTACGCACAATAAAACATTCCGGTAATCCCGCTGACGAAAACACGTTACACTAACTCCGTACCCAACTTGATGGCTAAGCAGGAAAGTGCACATGGATATCAATAATAAAGCCCGAATTCACTGGGCATGCCGCCGTGGAATGCGCGAGCTCGATATTTCGATTATGCCGTTCTTCGAACATGAATACGAAACGCTCAGCGACAGCGATAAGCAGCTGTTTGTTCGCCTGCTGGAGTCTGACGACCCAGACCTGTTTAACTGGTTGATGAACCACGGTAAACCTGCGGATACGGAACTTCAGCGTATGGTTAGCCTGATTCAGACTCGGAATAAAGAACGTGGTCCTGTGGCAATCTGATCTGCGGGTTTCATGGCGCGCGCAATGGATGTCATTACTCCTCCACGGCCTGGTGGCGCTGTTTGTGCTGCTAATGCCGTGGCCGATGAGCTACACGCTGGTCTGGATGCTGCTGCTTTCCCTGGTGGTTTTCGACAGCGTGCGCAGCCAGCGCCGTATTCACGCTCGCCAGGGTGAAATTAAACTGCTGGCGGACTTTCGCTTGCGCTGGCAGGGGCGTGACTGGGATATCGTCGGAAATCCGTGGATGATTGACAGCGGAGTGATGCTAAGGCTGCGAAGGGCCGGAAAGCATCGCTGCCAGCATCTTTGGCTGGCTGCTGACAGCATGGATATCGTTGAGTGGCGAGATTTACGCCGCCTGCTGACGCAGCAACAGGCGAGCGGAAGCGGGCAGATTTAAGCGAAGCGCTCGGCCATTTCGCCCAGGATTTGCTCGCACCAGGTTTCAATCCGTTCGTCGCTCAGATCGTACTGGTTTGTTTCATCCAGCGCGAGGCCGACAAACAGCTGCCCGTCGGCAATCACCGGTTTTGGGCTGGTAAATTCGTAGCCTTCCGTTGGCCAGTAGCCGATGAACTGCGCCCCGCGCGGTGCCAGCTTGTCGTGCAGCATGCCTAACGCGTCCAGGAACCACTCACCGTAGCCAAGCTGGTCGCCCATGCCGTAAAGCGCCACGAGTTTGCCTTCCAGGTTCAGTTCCTCCAACTGCGGCCAGACGGTTTCCCAGTCTTCCTGCAGTTCGCCAAAATCCCAGGTTGGAATGCCAAGGATCAGAACGTCATACTGCTCCATCATGGCCGGGGCGTCGTCTTTCAGGTTGTGAAGCGTCACCAGTTCCGGGCCAATGATGTCGCGAATTTTTTCGGCCGCCATTTCGGTGTAGCAGGTGCTGGAGCCGTAAAAAAGACCAATGTTCATAGCAATAACAACTCATTTTAAACGCGTGCAGATGGCCAAGTGTACCAGATCCCGTTCGCCATCATGCATAATGGACACAATTCGCCAAATCAGGAGTGGAGCGTGGAACAGGATAAGATCCGTATCGAACAGTTTCTGGATGCGCTGTGGCTGGAAAGAAATCTGGCCGAAAATACGCTCAGCTCCTATCGCCGCGATCTTACTATGGTGGCCGAGTGGCTTCAGCGTCATCAGCTTAGTTTTTTAACCGTTCAGGCTTCTGATCTCCAGTCGCTGCTTGCGGAGCGCGTTGAGGGCGGTTATAAAGCCACCAGTTCCGCGCGGTTGCTCAGCGCTATGCGGCGGTTATTCCAGTACCTGTATCGCGAAAAAATGCGGGAAGACGACCCTAGCGCGCTGCTTTCATCCCCCAAGCTACCCCAGCGTCTACCAAAGGATTTAAGCGAGGCTCAGGTTGAGCGGCTATTGCAATCTCCGTGTCTCGATCAGCCGATTGAGCTGCGCGATAAAGCCATGCTGGAAGTCTTGTACGCAACCGGGCTGCGTGTCTCGGAGCTGGTCGGGCTTACAATGAGCGATATCAGCCTGCGGCAGGGCGTCGTGCGGGTGATTGGTAAAGGTAACAAAGAGCGCCTGGTGCCGTTGGGAGAAGAGGCCGTACACTGGATTGAAGAATACCTGAAGTATGCCCGCCCGGAACTGTTAAACGGGCAGTCTCTGGATGTACTCTTCCCCAGCAACCGCGCGCAGCAAATGACGCGACAAACCTTCTGGCATCGCATTAAGCACTATGCCGTGCTGGCGGGCATCGACAGCGAAAAACTGTCGCCGCATGTGTTGCGCCATGCTTTTGCCACGCACTTGCTGAACCATGGCGC
The DNA here is from genome assembly GCF_001571265.1 of Cedecea neteri NBRC 105707 = ATCC 33855. GTDB lineage: Bacteria > Pseudomonadota > Gammaproteobacteria > Enterobacterales > Enterobacteriaceae > Cedecea > Cedecea neteri. The sequence continues at coordinate 107,589 of NZ_BCTL01000021.1, forward strand.
GGATCTCCGTGTCGTACAGATGCTGCTGGGCCATAGTGATTTGTCCACCACACAAATTTATACACATGTAGCGACGGCGCGTTTACGTCAGCTGCATCAACAGCACCACCCTCGAGCGTGAGTGCCACAAGAGATAAAGGAATCCTCATGAAAAAAGGTTTTTGGCTGCTTTCGCTGCTGGCCGCTTCCGTTTCCGGTTTTGCTCACGCGGATGACGCCGCCATTAAACAATCGCTGGCGAAGCTCGGCGTGCAGGGCGCGGACATTCAATCTGCTCCGGTTGCCGGAATGAAAACCGTACTGACCGACAGCGGCGTGCTCTACGTTACCGAAGACGGCAAACATGTGATTCAGGGGCCACTTTACGATGTGAGCGGCGCCCAGCCGGTGAACGTGACCAACCAACTGCTGATCGGCAAGCTGAACGCGCTTGAAAAAGAGATGATTATCTACAAAGCGCCGAAGGAGCAGCATGTGATTACGGTGTTCACCGACATCACCTGCGGCTACTGCCACAAACTGCACGAAGAGATGAGCGACTACAACGCGCTGGGGATCACCGTGCGTTATCTGGCATTCCCGCGTCAGGGGCTGCAAAGCCAGGCTGAAAGCGATATGAAGTCCATCTGGTGCGCCAAAGACCGTAACAAAGCGTTTGATGCCGCGATGAAGGGTGGCGATGTGGCGCCGGCAAGCTGCGACATTAACCTGGCTAACCACTACAACCTGGGCGTGCAGTTTGGCGTGCAGGGGACGCCAGCGATAGTCCTGAGCAACGGCAGCATGATCCCGGGTTATCAGGGGCCAAAAGAAATGAAACAAATGCTGGATGCTCACAAGCAGTTAATGAAAGCGGGTGGTTAATTTCGGGTGAAACAGCAAACGCAACTCCGCCGCCGGGTCGTTGACAGCTCGGTGGCGCTTCCGGCTACGCTGCCTCCTTTGTTACAGCGGCTGTATGCCAGCCGGGGCGTGCGTGGCGAACAAGAACTGGAGCGCGGCGTAAAAGGGATGCTGCCGTGGCAGCAGCTCAGCGGCATCGACCGGGCCGTCGTCATGCTTTATAACGCCTTTCGTGAAGGCCTGCGCATTATCGTTGTCGGTGATTTTGATGCCGATGGGGCAACCAGCACGGCGCTTAGCGTTCTGGCCCTGCGCAGCATGGGGGCTGAAAATATTGGCTACCTGGTGCCGAATCGCTTTGAAGATGGCTATGGGCTTAGCCCGGAAGTGGTCGATCAGGCTCACGCCCGCGGTGCGCAGGTGATAGTGACCGTCGATAACGGCATCTCATCCCATGCGGGCGTTGAGCGCGCTCATGCGCTGGGGATCCCGGTGCTGGTGACCGATCACCACCTGCCAGGGGAAACGCTTCCCGCCGCTGAAGCTATCATTAACCCTAATCTTGCAGACTGCGCGTTTCCGTCGAAATCTTTGGCCGGCGTTGGCGTCGCATTTTATTTGATGCTGGCGTTACGCACGCATCTGCGTGATAACGGCTGGTTCGAACAGCGTGGCCTGGCCATTCCCAATCTGGCTGAACTGCTCGATTTAGTCGCGTTGGGCACCGTGGCGGACGTGGTGCCGTTGGATGCCAACAACCGCATTCTGACCTGGCAGGGGCTAAGCCGTATTCGCGCGGGTAAATGTCGTCCTGGTATTCGCGCGCTGCTTGAAGTGGCAAACCGTGAGCCGCAAAAGATCGCCGCCAGCGATCTGGGCTTTGCGCTGGGGCCGCGCCTGAACGCTGCGGGTCGACTGGATGATATGTCGGTTGGCGTGGCGCTGCTGCTCAGCGAAAATATTGGTGAAGCGCGCATGCTTGCCAACGAACTGGACGCGCTGAACCAAACGCGTAAAGAGATTGAACAGGGCATGCAGGTTGAAGCACTCACTCTTTGCGAACAGCTGGAGCGCAGCAGTGAACAACTGCCTTACGGGCTGGCTATGTATCACCCGGAATGGCACCAGGGCGTGGTCGGTATTCTGGCCTCGCGCATCAAAGAGCGTTTCCACCGCCCGGTAATCGCGTTTGCGCCTGCGGGAGACGGCACGCTTAAAGGCTCCGGCCGCTCGGTTCAGGGGCTGCACATGCGCGATGCCTTAGAGCGTCTGGACACACTCTATCCGGGCATGATGCTGAAATTCGGCGGTCACGCTATGGCCGCAGGTTTGTCGCTGGAAGAGGCTCGTTTTGAGGAATTCCGTCAGCGCTTTGGTGACCTGGTCGGCGAGTGGCTGGACCCGGCGTTGTTGCAGGGGGAAATCTGGTCCGACGGCCCGCTTTCTGCCCAGGAGATGACGCTGGAAGTGGCGGAGATGCTAAGGGACGCGGGGCCGTGGGGGCAAATGTTCCCGGAGCCGCTGTTTGACGGCAAGTTCCGCATCCTCCAGCAACGTCTGGTCGGCGAGCGCCACCTGAAGGTGATGGTCGAGCCTGTCGGCGGTGGTCCGCTGCTGGACGGTATCGCCTTTAACGTGGATACCACCCGCTGGCCGGACAACGGCGTGCGCGAAGTTGAACTGGCCTACAAGCTGGACGTGAACGAGTTTCGCGGCAACCGAAGCGTGCAGCTTTTGATTGATCATCTCTGGCCGATCTAACCCGCATTCTCAACGCTGCCGCAGCGTTAATTACTTGGCTATATGTCAGGGAGAATGCTACAAAATGCGGCGTAAATCCGGTAAACTTTCCGGTTTACGACCGCATTTCGTCTTCTGAAATCAACATAAGAAATTACGCATGTTTGAAATTAATCCGGTAAAAAGCCGCATCCAGGACCTCACAGAGCGCAGCGACGTTCTTAGGGGGTATCTTTGACTACGATGCCAAGAAAGAGCGCCTCGAAGAAGTAAACGCCGAGCTGGAACAGCCCGATGTCTGGAACGAACCTGAACGCGCACAGGCGCTGGGGAAAGAACGTTCCTCGCTGGAAGCGATTGTCCAGACTTTAGACCAGATGGCCCAGGGCCTGGAAGACGTTTCCGGCCTGCTCGAGCTGGCGGTAGAAGCCGACGATGAAGAGACCTTTAATGAGGCCGTCGCCGAGCTGGACGTGCTGGACGCCAAACTGGCGCAGCTTGAATTCCGCCGCATGTTCTCTGGCGAGTACGACAGCGCCGACTGCTATATCGACATCCAGGCAGGCTCCGGCGGTACGGAAGCGCAGGACTGGGCGAGCATGCTGGAGCGTATGTACCTGCGCTGGGCAGAAGCTCGCGGTTTCAAAACCGAAATTATTGAAGAGTCCGAAGGCGAAGTGGCGGGCATCAAGTCCGTGACCATTCGCATTCAGGGCGACTATGCCTTTGGCTGGCTGCGTACCGAAACCGGCGTTCACCGCCTGGTGCGTAAGAGTCCGTTTGACTCCGGTGGCCGCCGCCATACTTCGTTCAGCTCCGCGTTTGTTTACCCGGAAGTGGACGACGACATTGATATCGACATCAACCCGGCGGACCTGCGCATTGACGTTTATCGCGCATCCGGTGCGGGTGGTCAGCACGTTAACCGTACGGAATCTGCGGTACGTATTACCCACATTCCAACCGGTACCGTGACCCAGTGCCAGAATGATCGTTCTCAGCACAAGAACAAAGATCAGGCGATGAAGCAGATGAAGGCGAAGCTGTACGAGCTGGAAATGCAGAAAAAGAATGCTGAAAAGCAGGCGCTGGAAGACAACAAATCGGATATCGGCTGGGGCAGCCAGATTCGTTCTTACGTCCTCGACGACTCCCGCATTAAAGATCTGCGTACCGGGGTTGAAACCCGTAACACGCAGGCGGTGCTGGACGGCGATCTGGACAAATTTATCGAAGCAAGTTTGAAAGCAGGGTTATGAGGAACCAACATGTCTGAACAACAAGCACAGGGCGTAGACGCAGCAGCCGATCTTAACAATGAACTGAAAGCGCGCCGTGAGAAGCTGGTGGCTCTGCGTGAGCAGGGTATCCCATTCCCGAACGATTTCCGTCGTGACCACACCTCAGACCAACTGCACGCTGACTTCGATGCGAAAGAGAACGAAGAGCTGGAAGACCTTGGCGTTGAGGTAAGCGTGGCTGGCCGTATGATGACCCGCCGTATCATGGGGAAAGCTTCCTTCGTGACGCTGCAGGACGTTGGTGGCCGCATTCAGCTGTACGTGTCCCGCGACGACCTGGCGGAAGGCATCTACAACGAGCAGTTCAAGAAATGGGACCTGGGCGATATCCTGGGCGCGCGCGGCAAGCTGTTCAAAACCAAAACCGGCGAGCTGTCCATTCACTGTACTGAACTGCGTCTGCTGACCAAGGCGCTGCGCCCGCTGCCGGACAAATTCCACGGCCTGGCCGATCAGGAAACCCGCTACCGCCAGCGTTACCTGGACCTCATCGCTAACGATGACTCTCGTAACACTTTCAAAGTGCGTTCGCAGATCATGGCCGGTATCCGCCAGTTCATGGTTGGTCGTGACTTTATGGAAGTGGAAACGCCAATGATGCAGGTGATCCCTGGCGGCGCGTCTGCTCGTCCGTTCATCACGCACCACAACGCGCTGGACATCGACATGTACCTGCGTATCGCGCCTGAGCTATATCTGAAGCGCCTGGTGGTGGGTGGTTTCGACCGCGTCTTCGAGATCAACCGTAACTTCCGTAACGAAGGTATCTCCCCGCGCCATAACCCAGAGTTCACCATGATGGAACTCTATATGGCTTATGCGGACTACAAAGATCTGATTGAGCTGACCGAATCCCTGTTCCGCACCCTGGCGCAGGACGTTCTGGGCACCACCGAAGTGCAGTACGGCGAAGAAACCTTCGACTTCGGCAAGCCGTTTGAAAAGCTCACCATGCGTGAAGCTATCAAAAAGCACCGTCCGGAAACCAACCTGGCCGATCTCGACGACATGGACAAAGCGGTAGCTATCGCCCAGTCCATCGGCATCAAAATCGAGAAGAGCTGGGGTCTGGGTCGCGTAGTGACTGAGATCTTCGAAGAAGTTGCGGAAAGCCACCTGATTCAGCCGACCTTCATCACTGAATATCCGGCAGAAGTCTCTCCGCTGGCTCGCCGTAACGACGAAAACCCTGAAATTACCGACCGCTTTGAATTCTTCATCGGTGGCCGTGAAATCGGGAACGGCTTCTCCGAGCTGAACGACGCAGAAGACCAGGCGCAGCGCTTCCAGGATCAGGTTGATGCGAAAGCGGCAGGCGACGACGAAGCCATGTTCTTCGACGAAGACTACGTCACCGCGCTGGAGCATGGCCTGCCGCCAACGGCGGGTCTGGGCATTGGTATCGACCGTATGGTTATGCTGTTCACCAACAGCCACACCATCCGCGACGTTATCCTGTTCCCGGCTCTGCGTCCGACTAAGTAATATCTTTATCCCTCTCCGCAAGGGGAGGGATTTCCCTCAAGTTCATCAACGTTACCGGGGACTGGTTTGCGCAAGGAAAGCATTTTTAAACGCTGGCACATTACCGCTTTCATTATCATGATGAGCCTGATGCTGACGGCCTGCTCCTCCTCAAAATCAGCCAAAAGCACCCGAAACGAAGGCACCTTCAGCGGCGCGGTTTACACCGTGAAGCGCGGTGACACGCTCTCTAAAATCTCCAGAATGACCGGCAGCAGCGTGGGTGAGCTCGCCCGGCTGAACGGGATACCTTCGCCTTACACTATTCAGGTGGGCCAGCGTATTCGGATCAAAGGCTCAGGCTCTGTAAGCAGACCGAAAAACACCGCCACGGCCAAAAACACCACTGCGCCTGCTCGCACACAAAACTCGTCCATTGCCAAAGTAGCACCGCCGCCGGTGGGCGCTCGTTGCTGGCTGTGGCCGACGAAGGGCAATATTGTTGAACCGTTCTCCAGCAGCGACGGCGGCAATAAAGGCATCGATATCTCTGGCTCTCGCGGGCAGCCTATTTATGCTTCAGGTGCGGGAACGGTGGTTTATGTCGGCAACCAACTGCGTGGTTACGGCAATCTGGTGATGATTAAACACAGCGAAGAGTACATCACCGCTTACGCCCATAATGACACGATGCTGGTGAATACCGGGGAAAAAGTGAAGGCCGGGCAGAAGATTGCCACGATGGGTAACACTGGGGCGGATTCGGTGCGTTTGCACTTCCAGATTCGCTACCGGGCCACAGCCATCGACCCGCAGCGTTATCTCAAACCGTCGTGTTAATTTAAAAAAGTGCTTGAAAAACCATCACCTGGACTCAAAGGCACTTGCCAGCGGGTGCTGAAAGTCTATAATGCCTAACGCACCTTAAAGCGGGCGTAGTTCAATGGTAGAACGAGAGCTTCCCAAGCTCTATACGAGGGTTCGATTCCCTTCGCCCGCTCCAATCCTTCTCTGATGCATCCACCCGGCACTTTTCGTAACAGCACTTGTGACTTATGTATGCGATCCCGCGCAGACATTTTTCGGCATGGCTGTCAGCTTAGTCGCTGGAAGCCGCGAGCCAGTTCAACGCCAGGGCATGCTCATCAGAATTTTCTTGTATGTCGTTTATCTTTAAACGTTTATCCCCCTCTATCAGATTCTTATCCTTGATTCTTTGAGAAGAACAAATCTTGTATTTCAGATATCACTATGAGCACATGGATTTAACGCATCGTTAATATATTCACAGAATGATGACGCTTTCACTGTGGAACTATTTATAAATTTCCTCAGCATTCTTAACAGGTAAAGAATTGATAATCTCTTTTTTACCCAGAATTAATAATTTCATACATCATGCCTACTAAATGAGGTAGGTGTGAGTGATGATATTATGAACTATTGTTTTGAGGCCTCTGTTTTATGACCTCTCTCTTAATATCATTTTCTTTGATAGGGTACAGAGTTAAGTCTCAATAAAACAGTGTGTTAACGGTAATGGCGGCAAAAGAGCGATCGCGGGGACTGTTAGTGTGTTAATTATTTCAGTGCTGGCAAAAAATTATCGGAAAGCCTTTTTTATTGCTGAGGATTTTATTGTGAATCACTAATGAGACTCTTCTGATGTATTTTAAAGGGTTGCAATATTTATTGATGTAAATCATGCCGGGTCGCTTTGCTTTATTGATTTCAAAAGAATGCCGCTGCTACGCTAAATTAACCATTTCGGACATTGTGCCCGGAGTGTTAATCTTTAATAAGAGCGGTGAAAAGTATGTTAAATACCGGCGAGCTGTTATCTAAAATAAATGAGAGTAATAATAACGATGAAGAAGTATTATTAGCCTCCTTACAGCATTTATCCTTCAGCGAAATTCAAGATAAATACAGCGATGTAATAACGTATTCCCAGGCTAAGCACATCTTTGATGAAGCCCAGGAAGCAAAAAAAGCGAACACCCTGCTTGAGACCCGCGTTTTTACCCGGGCAAACCCTCAGCTTCCTGACGCTATTCGCGCCGGTATTGCCAGCAATATAGAATCCCAAAGCTATGACGAGATGTTCGGCTCACGTTCGTCCTCTTTTGTGTTGCCCGGCTCCGTTGCCTCAATGTTTTCCCCGGCAGGCTACCTGACCGAGCTGTATCGGGAAGCGAAGGACCTCTTTGTCGAAAGTTCAGCCTTCAACCTTCAGGTCCGTCGCCCGGATCTGGCCGAGCTTGTGCTGAACCAGGCCAATATGGACGAAGAGATTTCCACGTTAACGCTGTCGAATGAGATTCTGCTGGCGCATGTGGAAAAAGAGACGGGAAAGACCGGCGATAAGTTACTGCAATATTTCGCCTCGGCGCGCCAGGCGGGCTCGTTACCTTATCACCGCCCTTATGAAACCCTGCGTCAGGCCATTTTGACCCTCGATCCTTTGTTGAAAGCGTTGTCCGGCAACCCCGCCGTGATAGCAAAAGCCGACCAGAACGCGCTGCTGGCGCTGTTGGCCAATATCTCGCCGGAGCTGTATGCCATCCTGACGGAAGAGGTCACGGCCAGCAATGCGGAAGAACTGTTCGCCAAAAACTTCCCGGCAAGCGTCACACCGGAAATGTTTGAATCGGTGACCGATATTGCGAATTATTATGGCCTTACAGTGGAAGAGGCCCGGCAGTTTGTCGGCGGTAGCAGTCCGGAAAATAACGAAGAGTATTTCGACAATATCCTGACTGGCACAATCACTTCAGATAGCGGGGAAATCGAAAGGTACCGTATTAAGCGAGAATATACTGACACGTTTAGCATGATGAAGCTTTTGTATCGGGGGAACGGAAAATTCGCCTACTCGATCAAGTGTTTTAATGGTTGGTCTAAGGTTGTCGTACTAAAAAACGAAGATACTGAGGTGGGTGTCCTACCGGATGTGAGAAGCAATATATGGAAGACTACCGATCTGCATGATTTCAACGTTGAGGATGCCAAAGCTCGCGTGTATTTACGTATTCACGCTTCATATGACGGTAATACTCCTGATTTAGGCAGCGCCTATTTCACCTTTGAAAGCTACCCACCCGTTGTTTTTGCCCTCAAGCTAAATAAGGCTATCCGCCTTTGTCGGGCCGCTGGCCTGACGCCTGACGAGCTGGAAAATATCGTCCGGGCGGCGAATTCCGGCGGCATGATCGACGATAAAGTGCTGAATATGGTGTTCTACACTCTGTTCTTCCGTAAGCGTTATAGCCTCAGCCTGTCCGACTCGCTGATTTTAAGCGGCGGCACAATCTCCCAATACAGCGTGGACAACCAGGTCAGCGTGTTTGACCAACTGTTTAACACGCCGCCGCTGGCCGGGACATGGTTTAACGTTTCTGACACAGCCAGCATCACCATCGACGATACTTCTCATGCCCACGACGCGCTGCTGAACGGCCTGGGGGTCACTCAGGAAGAGCTTTATCAGCTTGCCCTGATGGCTGGTTTACTGAAGGCTCCGACCGATAAATTTACGCTCAGCCTGAAAAATATTACCGCGCTATATCGCCTCGCGCTGGTTGCCCGGGTCAGCGCGCTGACGGTGAACGAGCTGTATCTTTTGTTCCTGGCTTCCGGGAGCCACTCTACCGAAGGCCCAGAGTTTGTCCGCTACATTGACACGCTGGTCACCTGGACCGAGGAGGCCAAACTCACGGCAGAGCAGCTGTGGTACCTGACGACCCCGGACCACCCGATAACCCTGACCCCGGAAATGATCAACCTCCGCAGCAGCCTTCAGGGCAGGGTCACGGAGGCCGACCTGACGGCCGCTACTGATGATCAAGCCCGCTGTCGCCTGGTCGCGCCGTATATTGCCGGTGCCCTGAATCTCTCTTCCCCGGACCTGGCCGTGTCCCTGCTGCTTTGGTGCGATACCGACACGAATTTCAAGCTCAAACCGTTCCTCACCTTACTGGTTAGTGAAAAGCTGGATCCCGGCGCCGGAAAAAGCGAAGACATTCTGGCGGGTTACCTGCATGTTTTGGGGCAATACGCCCTGACGATTGATGCGCTGCGCCTGAGCGCCGCAGAGGTGGCCGCGCTGGCGGCGGATACGGGCAAACGGCGGCGGTTGCTTGCCTCCGTGGTTGTTGGCCGCGATGCCGTTAACCGGCTGTTGTCCCTGTACCATTTCCACAGCTGGATAAACGGCCTCGGGCGTGAAAGCGGCAGTATTCTGGCTACTCTGAATACGGGCAGCGTTGACGTTGCACAACTGGCTTCTGCAATGGGGCTGGGGGAAACCATGCTGACCCAGGCTTTGTTCTGCGTGACGGGAAAAAACAGCCCCAAAATTACCGGGGGTTGGCAGACCATTTACCAGATGCTGCAGTGGGTGAACGTTGCCGGGGCGCTGAACACTATGCCGGTGGTGATTAAAGAACTGACCGATATCCGGCTTTCGGCCAGCGGCGCAAACGCTTCTGGCTGGGCGCAGTGGTCATCCCTGGCCCGCAAGCTGGAGGCGGCGTTAACTGCCAGAGAGGCCCAGCTGCTGGCAGGCTACAGCGCCGGACGGCTGAGCGACATCCTCTCGCAATGGTTTATCAGTAACGTTGAAGTTGACGGCGTGCCGGTGCAAAACCGCGACCAGCTCTACAGCTATTTCCTGATTGACAACAAAGTCTCGCCCGAGGTGATAACCACGCGCATTGCCGAGGCTATCGCCAGCGTGCAGCTACACATCAACCGGGCGCTGAACCGCATTGAGCCCAACATGCGGTCGGACGTGTCTACCCGGCAGTTCTTTACCGACTGGGAAATTAACAGCCGCTACGCTACGTGGGGCGGGATTTCCCGGCTGGTGTATTACCCGGAAAACTACGTTGACCCGCTGATGCGCGTGGGGCAGACGAAGATGATGGACGAGCTGCTGCAGTACATCAATCAGAGCCAATTGGGTGAAGATACCGTGGAGGACGCGTTTAAAAACTATCTGGCTCGGTTTGAAAGCGTGGCGGATTTAAAAGTCATCAGCACCTACCATGACAACGTCAACAGCAATACTGGGAAAACCTGGTTTGTGGGCCGCACTAGTGAAGGCATTCCGGAGTATTACTTTAGAAGCGCCGATATGTCGCGGTTCAGCCACGGCAAGCTGGCGGCCAATGCCTGGAGTGAATGGGTAAAAATTGACGCGGCGATCAACGCCTGGAAAGACACCATCCGGCCGGTAATTTTCCGTGACCGGCTATATGTCACCTGGCTGGAGCGGGATGAGGTGGCGAGCAACGGCAGCGCTAGCTTCACCCCTTCCTGGCGCTATACGGTGAAGCTAGCCTTCCTGCGCCAGGACGGCAACTGGAGCGCCCCGTGGGCCTATGACGTGACAACACAGGTGAATGAAACGGGCGCAGCGAAGGAAGGCGAACAACTAGGGCTGTGTGCCTCGGCCTACTACGGCGAAGACACCCTGATGGTTTACATCTACAGGCTTCAGGCCAGCTATGACTTCAGTAAACCGACCTTTATTCGCGGCATGTCCATTTACGCCAACGGTACCCGGCGTGAGATGGCGGATAGCGAGATGTCTAAATATGCATTGCTGGCGGCGACGCTGGACGTCACCCATGGGACGCTGGGCGTGATTCGCAAGGCGAATTACCGCTTTGCTATTGACTACGATATCCCCACCTCGCTGGTGCTGTCTTCAAAAACCTATGGCAATAATGAAGTGACTCATATCCCTGATGCGAAGATAAATAGCATCAGGTTTAAGTCCTCATCAGAGAGCTTAAATATTACGTTATCCGACCTGAGTTTTTCCGTTCATTATACCAAGGATACGGAATTACAGCGTATGACGGTCGAGGCGATGAAGCTGCCGGGGCTGGACGGTAAATCCCAGTGGGGCAGTGAGTTTATTTTGCCGTTCAGAAGTGTTGATTGGTGGCTAATAGGTGGTAATAGTTCGAAAGAAATATGCTATGTGGTTTACAATACGAGTAAAAAATCGCTTTCATTAAAAATGCCTCAAGGTTCTAAAGGTGCAGAATACCTTTACCTGACAAAAATAGATCCAGGTAGAAATTGGATTAATTCATTTGAACCATATAACGATGCATTTTTTAAGGTTAAGGTGTCTTCTTATTCTAATAGTGAATTATACGGAACTTTTCCTGCATCAATTGATAAGGATCTGAGCGGAGTTGTATACATCGTTAAAGGATGGGCTAGTTCTGTTAGTTACACTGCTCCGGACGTAATAGTGTCAGTACACAAAGTCGATTCCTGGCTTAAAATAGACACCACTCTCGATCTGTCCAGGACGGCAGTTAATGTCACTGCGGGCGGCGTAAAAGCAACCTATTCCGCCCAGCAATATGTGAGCAACAAGCCAGCAGGCTCCTTCGATGAGATGAAGTACTCGTTCAACCCGCTGCTGGTTGACGGTAGCAAGCTTACCTTCAGCCACAATCAGGTCTGGGTTGAAATCACCTGCCAGGCTTATACCCAGAATGGATTTTTCATGGGGAGCGTAAAAGGCAGCCTGCGGGTATCTCGTGTTGACAGAAAGCCAGACACCATCCTGCACCTCTATGAGACCGATACCGGCGTGCAGTATATGCAGTACGGCGTATACCGCATTCGTCTTAACACCCTGCTGGCCCCGGAACTGGTGACCCGTGCCAGCGTCGGGATTGGCTCCATCCTGTCGATGGCAACCCAGCGGTTGCCGGAGCCTAAGTTAGGGCACGGGAGTTTTATCACCGTGAATTTCCCTGCCTATAATGCCGCGTTACATGGTTCATCCAGAACGGCCACTCTTTACCTTTGCAACGCAGGGACAGTCGACCAGGACTCTAGTTTCTGGTCCGGGCAGTTAACCGACGCGTCTCAACAGGTCACCCTGTTCGTGTCGACCTCTCAAACGGATTATGGCGACCCGCTGCAGTTCCCTGCCGACAGAACTAAAGGGTTAGACGTTAAGCTGCATTGCCAGAAAGGCTGGTATGTCGTGGGGACTTTCAAAAATATTTCGGCGGAAGATCTGTCGTTAACCAGCTTCACCCCATCGACAGGCCACAACTCTGCCAGAGACCCCGCCATTAGCGTGCTGTCGACGCAAACGACGCAGCTGGACTTTAACAGCTCCTGTGCCCTCTACTATTGGGAACTGTTCTACTACGTGCCGATGATGTGCTTCCAGCGCATGCTGCAGGAAAAACAGTTTGAGCTGGCGCGGAAGTGGATGAACTATGTCTGGAACCCGCAGGGTTACATCGATGAGGGTCAAATCGCATTGCGGGTGTGGAACTGCCGGCCGCTGGAGGAAACCACCTCCTGGAACGCCAATCCGCTGGACGCCATCGACCCCGATGCCGTCGCCCAGAACGACCCGACCCACTACAAAGTCGCCACCTTTATGCGCTTTATCGAGCTGATTATCACCCGCGGTGATATGGCCTACCGGGAGCTAACTCGCGACGCACTCAATGAAGCCAAAATGTGGTACGTCTTCGCGCTGGAAGTGATGGGCGAGGAACCGAAAGAGTTTGGGCAAGGAGAGTGGAATAATCCGTCGCTGCAAAATGCGGCCAGAGACACCGCGCGACTCGCTCACCAGAATACCCTCAACCACCTCAGAGCCGGTGAGTCCGTGAAGTTTGACGAGCTTACGGCCAACTCGCTGACGGCGCTTTTCCTGCCGGAATATAACCCCGCGCTGACGGAATGTTGGGCCACTCTGCGCCTGCGCCTGTATAACCTGCGCCACAACCTCAGTATTGACGGGCAGCCGCTGTCGCTGTCTATTTATGCTCAGCCAACGGACCCTAAAGCCCTGCAGGCAAGCCAGGTCATGGCATCCGAAAACGGCCGAGCCCTGCCGGCCGGTACGCTCTCGCTGTATCGTTTCCCGGTGATGCTGGAGCGTGCGCGTAACCTGACCAGCCAGCTGGAGCAGTTTGGCTCGGCGTTGATGAGGCTGGCGGAAAACAGCGATGCGGATGAGTTTAATACTCTGCTGCTGCAGCAAGGGATGGAACTGATGGCACAGAGCGTCCATCTCCAGGAGCGTGCGGTAGCAGAAACTGAGGCCGATATTGAGGCGCTGAAGGTCACCCGGCAGGGGGCTCAGATGCGGTTGGACAAATACACCCAGCTCTACGATGCAGACGTCTCTGCCGGTGAACGCCAGGCCATGAACCTGGCTAACACCGCAGGTGGCCTGGCGGTGGCCAGCCAGGCCATGAGCATCGTGGGCGGCGCGTTGGATATGGCGCCGAACGTGTTTGGCTTTGCCTGCGGGGGGTCTCGTTGGGGGGCCGTTGCCCATGCGGCATCTAACGTGATGGCCCTGCAATCCACTGCGATGCAGATTAATGCGGATAAGGTTGGCCGTTCTGAAATGTACCGCCGCCGCCGCGAAGAATGGGGCATTCAGCGCGACAACGAGCAAAACAGCATTGACCAGATAGACGCGCAACTGCTTGCCCTGGATATTCGCCGGGAAGCGGCCTCGCTTCAGGTGGAATACCTTGAAACACAGCAGGTGCATACCCAGGCTCAGCTTGAATTTATGCAACGTAAGTTCACCAGCCGGGCGCTGCAGAGCTGGATGCGAGGGAAACTGAGCGCCATTTATTATCAGTTCTTTGATATCACCCAATCCTTCTGCCTGATGGCGCAAGAAGCCCTGCGCCGTGAGCTGAACGACGGGGGGATAACCTTTATCCGGGGCAGTGCCTGGAACGGTAACTCTGCGGGCCTGATGGCCGGGGAAACGCTTCAGCTTAATCTGGCCGAGATGGAAAAAACATGGTTTGAACGTGAGACACGCACGCTGGAGGTGACCCGTACTGTTTCACTGGCGCAGGTCTACGCTGGCCTTTCTTCGAACAAGTTTGACCTGAAGGCGGCGGTCACCTCGCTGATCGGTACCGGCACGAAACCGTTCGGTTCAGCCGGAAACGAAGTGAAGATCAATGCCAAACAGGAGCTTGAGGCGTCCGTTTCGCTTAAAGGTCTGAATATAAACGGCGACTATCATCAGGACTTAGGTAAGCTCCGGTTAATTAAGCAGATCAGCGTCACGCTGCCGGCGTTGGTTGGCCCTTATGAGGACGTGCGGGCGGTGCTGAACTATGGCGGAAGCGTGCTCGTGCCACGCGGCTGTGACGCCATTGCTATCTCGCACGGGATGAACGACAGCGGCCAGTTTGTGCTGGACTTCAACGACTCGCGGTACCTGCCATTTGAAGGGATCCCGGTCGATGACGCAGGATCTTTGGCGCTGAGTTTCCCGGCCCCTAAAGGCGCTCAGAAAGACCTGCTGGCCAGCCTGAGCGATATCATTCTGCATATTCGTTACACCATTCGCGCTTAACCTATCACCTTAAATCAGGCCTCATCAGAGGCCTGTGAGGTATTTATCATGCAAAACGACAAAACGTTAACTGTTCTTCCTCCTTCTCTTCCCAAAGGCGGCGGTAGCATGCAGGGGATGGGCGAAACGTTAACCATGGGCGGGCCGATGGGCGCCTCGACCCTCACCGTACCTTTCCCTATTACGTCCAGCAGGGGATATGCCCCTCAGCTGGCGCTGAGCTATTCGAGCCTTAGCGGGACGGGAATATTCGGACGTGGCTGGCAGGCACTGGCACCGTCTATTCGCCTTCGGACTTCACACGGCGTGCCTCGCTACGCTAAAGAAGACACCTTTTTAAGCCCCGACGGCGAGATATTGCGTATCGCCCTTAATGCGCAAGGGAAAGAGGATACCCGCGTCACACGGAGTTTGCAGGGGGTAACGCTACCGGCAAGCTGGCGCGTCACCCGCTATCAGCCCCGCATCGTGCAGGACTTCAGCCGCTTTGAATACTGGCAGCCTGATACCGGCAATACCGACCTGCCATTTTGGGTGGTCTTTTCCCCCAGCGGCGAGGTTTCCATTTGGGGGAAAACCGATCTTGCACGGATCGCCAACCCGGCGGATAAAAGCCAGATAGCGGAGTGGTGCCTGGAAGAGAGCGTTACGCCCACCGGCGAACATATTGCGTATCAGTACCGGGCAGAAAATGACGCCCAGTGTGATGCGGATGAAAAAAAACAGCACCCGTTATCCAGCGCTCAGCGCTATCTTGCTCAGATCAATTACGGCAACATCAAACCTCAGGCCAGTTTATTTGCCCTGGATAAAACGTCACCTGCAGAAAATCAATGGCTGTTCCACCTGGTGCTGGATTACGGCGAACGTGGTGTGACGCTGAACCAACCTCCGGCCTATGCGGCGTCGCAGCCCGATGGCTGGCTGCTTCGGTCCGATAGCTTCTCCCGGTTTGATTATGGTTTTGAAGTGCGAACCCGCCGTTTGTGCCGGCAGGTGCTGATGTTCCATCGCCTTGAGGCTTTGGCGGGGCGCACGGTGGCCAATGAAAAACCGGCGCTGATTGCCCGGCAGCTCTTCACCTATGCGCTGAATGCCGATGCGGCAACCCTGAACGGCATTCAGGCCGTGGCTTATGACGAGGCGGGGGCAGTGCAGACCATGCCGCCTTTATCGTTTACCTATCAGCCCGCAGAAGAGGGCGGCTGGTCCGGCTGGCAGCCGATGCCTATTCTGGAAAAATACAATTTGCTGCAGCCTTATCAAATTGTCGATCTTTATGGCGAGGGGATCCCGGGGATCCTGTATCAGGATGTGCCGGGGGCGTGGTGGTACCGGGCACCGCAGCGGGGGGCGGGCGAATCCATTACCTATGACGCCCTGGCGCCTCTGCCGACAATGCCCTCCCAGCAGGATGCGGGCATGCTTATCGACATTAATGGCGACGGCAAGCTGGACTGGCTGGTGACATCTGCCGGGGTGAACGGCTTCCATTCATTCTCGTCAGACGGGCAGTGGTCGCCCTTTATTCCCGTCTCGGCATTGCCCATTGAATATTTTCACCCGCAGGCTCAGCTGGCGGACATTTCGGGCGCGGGCTTGCCTGACCTCGCGATGATCGGCCCGAACAGCGTTCGGGTGTATGCCAACCAGCGAACCGGCTGGCAGGCCGCGGAAAATGTTGCTCAAAAGGACGGCATTCGCCTGCCGCTGGCCGGGAACAATGAACGGGCCCTGGTGGCTTTCGCCGATATATTAGGCTCGGGCCAGCAGCATTTGGTCGAAATTACCTCTTCCAGCGTTCGCTGCTGGCCTAATCTGGGGCATGGCAAATTCGGCTCACCGATAACCCTGCCCGGGTTCAGCGTGCCGGATGCCGAATTCAACCCTGAACAGATATGGCTGGCGGACACCGACGGCTCCGGCGCGCTGGACATTATTTATGCGCACCGGACTTCTCTGTCGCTTTACATCAATGAGTCCGGCAATCGCTTTACCTACCCTCAAACCATTGCCTTGCCTGATAAGGTCACTTTTGATCGTACCTGCCAGTTGCATATCGCCGATACTCAGGGGCTGGGAGTGCCGAGTATTATCCTGACCGTGCCGCATATGTCGCCCGCCCACTGGCATCTGGAGCTGGAAGGCAACACCCCGTTGCTGCTTCATGATGTGGATAACCACCGGGGTACAAAAACAACGCTCAAATACCGCAGTTCGGCGCAGTTCTGGCTGGATGAAAAACAGCAGGCACGAGATGCGGGGCAAGAGCTTGCCTGCCATCTGCCTTTTGCAATGCAGCTTGTCAGGCGCCGGGAAGTGCTCGATGAGATAACGGGCAACAAACTGTCTTCCGTGCAGACTTATGCGCGCGGCGTATGGGACGGCAAAGAGCGCGAGTTCAGAGGCTTTGCCCGCGTTTCCGTTAAAGATACCGATACCCTGGCACAGGCCACGGGCTCAGATAATATTGCCGTTCCTTCCCGGCAGGTGAGTTGGTTTGCGACAGGCGTGCGCGCCGTTGATGACACGCTGCCTGCTGAATACTGGTCAGGTGACACACGGGCCTGGCCGCATTTTACGCCTCGTTTTAGTCAATATGATGCTAAGCAGCTGAAAGATGTGGCCGTGACGCTGACAGATGAAAACCAGGATGAAATGTACCGTGCCATGAAAGGACTTCCGCTGCGCAATGAAGTTTATGGGGAGGATGGTACGCCGGCGGCGGCCATTCCTTACGCTGTGAGCGAATACCGCGTTCAGGTGCGCCAGCTGAACAATATGGTAGGGGGCGGGGCATTGGCCAGCACCCTGGAAAGCCGGGACTACAGCTATGAGCGCGTCATCAGCGATCCGCAGTGCCACCAGACAATCACCCTGGCGAGCGATGAATGGGGTAACACCACTGACAGCGTAAGCGTGGCCTATCCCCGCAGGGCCAAACCGGCCACTTCTCCCTATCCGTCTACTTTGCCGGACACGCTGTTTGCCAGCAGCTACGACGAGCAACAGCGGGTTCTGCGTTTAACCCACCAGCGCCAAACCTGGTATAACTGGACGCAGGATGAAGCTCACTTCCTGCCGGGTATCCCGCTGGTTGTGCGTGATGACTCATGGGAACACAGCGCAGAAAAAGTCCCTTCAGGCGGCATCACGCTGGAGTCGCTGATAACCGGGGGATTACTCACAGGCAGCGCTCAGTACCTTGGGCATCAGCAGTTCTACTGGAAAGGTGGGAATACCAAACCGAGCTGGCCGCTGCTGTCTGACTATACCGAACAGGCTATGCTGGGGGACGCAGAGCTGGCCGCATTCGACGGTATCATGACGGCCTCCGAGCTGACCGCACAACTGACGCAGGCCGGCTATATCTCAGTCACCCGGCCTTTGGCGTTGACCAGTGAGTCTAAGGTCTGGGTTGCCCTCAAAGGTTTTACGGATTATGGCTCTGCCAGCCAGTTCTATCGCCCTCTTCAACAGCGGGACACTAAGCTGACAGGAAAAACCTCCATCACCTGGGATACTCATTACTGTGCGGTGACGGATATCCAGGATGCCGCTGGAGCCAAAACCCATGCGGATTACGACTATCGTTTCCTGACCCCGAATCACATTATCGACCCTAATGACAACCATCAGGCTGTGACCCTTGATGTGTGGGGGCGGCCGACCAGCTCGCGCTTCTGGGGGACCGAAAATGGCGCTGCCCAGGGATACACACAGCCTTCTGCAGAAAAAGTGCCTTTCACCGTCCCGGCAACGGTAGAAGAAGCGCTGGCTATCACTAACCCGATCCCGGTGGCGCAATGTCTGGTCTATTGTGACAGCAGTTGGATGGCGGCCGAATCGTCGCGGATGCCGCCTCATACGCTGGTGATTACCACCGATCGCTATGATACGGATAAGCAGCAACAGCGGCGGCAGACGATCTCGTTCAGCGATGGTTTTGGCCGTGAACTGCAGACCGCCGTTCGATTTGCACCGGGCGAATCCTGGCAACGCAAGAGCGATGGCAGCCTGGTGACCGGGAGCGATGGAAAACCCGCTGTTGCCAACACGGATACCCGTTGGTCGGTTTCCGGGCGGGGCGAGTACGACGGGAAAGGGCAGTTAATTCGCCGCTACCAGCCATTCTTCTTAAACAGCTGGCTCTATCTCAGCGACGACAGTGCCCGACACGATCTGTATGCCGACACTCACTACTTCGATGCGATAGGCCGGGAATATCAGGTGAAAACCGCCAAAGGGGACTTCAGACGAACGCTGTTTACGCCGTGGTTTACGGTTGCCGAAGACGAGAATGACACGGTAACCCAGTAACACATGACGCCCGGTTTCCTGTTGTTTCAAGACTGGAGGCCGGGTGTCTTGTTAACCATTGAGAGAAATCTATGAGCACTTCACTGTTCAGTAAAACCCCTTCGGTCACGGTTCTCGACAACCGGGGCCTGAGCGTGCGTAACATCGAATATCACCGCCACCCGGACACCCCGGCCACCACCGACGAACGCCTCACCCGCCACACTTTTGACGCCAGCGGCTTCCTGATCCGCAGCGCCGACCCGCGTCTCGACAAGGCCGGCCTGGCAAACTTCACGTACATCACTGACCTCGCCGGCAACGTGCTGCGTTCGCAGGGCGTGGACAACGGCACTACCGTGAGCCTGAACGACGTGGCCGGGCGGCCGGTGATGGTGGTCGATAACATCGACGCGGCCGGAGACAAAAGCCAGGCTGTAACCCGCCGCTGGCAGTATGAGA
>NZ_BCTL01000022.1 GCF_001571265.1 Cedecea neteri NBRC 105707 = ATCC 33855
TAATAGCCTGTAACGCTGCGATGCCGATCAGCGAATCACCCAGCGTCACGCCCATGCCGTTAATAATACAGAGCCGCTGGATTTGACTAAAGTCGAGAGAAAAGGGCTGCAGGGCGTAGTTATAAATCCCCGGCTGATGCAGCGCCTTAAGCCGCAGAACGCTTCTCTGCGCCGGCGACAGGGACTCAAGATCGTAAGAGGCGACGAGCGTTTTATCATCCTGAAGCAGGCTACCAACAAAAGTTTGAAGCGTTGAGTTCATGGTTTTCCTGAAGCCGCGTAGGCGGTGGCGGGCCTGACTACCCGGCGACGATGACATTGACGTTTTTGGGGAACGTCAGTTGCTTTAGCTTGTGGTCTGGGTCGGTGGTAATGAGCCATGCGATCTCTTTCCAGTCGGCAACAACCGCAGTGGCACGGTTATTCACCTTGTGACCATCTGCCAAAACAACGGCCTTGTGACTGTGTTTAATCATCTGCCGGGCAATGGCGGCTTCGTCCAGGTTTTGATCCATAACGCCCGCGTCGGGGCTTACCGCACCCGCGCCGATAAAGGCGTAGTCAGCATAAAAAGCGCTTATGGATTGCAGAGCAATGGCCCCGACGCATTCCATTCTGGAGGCGCCAAACTGGCCACCGATCAAAATAAGTTCGATGGAGCCGTTGTCATGAAACAGGTTGGCGATAACCGGCGAGTTGGTTATCACCGTGAGGTCATTGATTTCGCTAAGCTTGCGGGCAAGCTCCATGGTCGTGGTGCCAAAATCAATAAACAGCGAATCGCCGGGTTTGACGAGTTCTGCCGCACGGGCCGCGATAGATTTTTTCTCATCTTCCGCAAGCCTGGCTCGCGCGTTAAATTCAAGCTCAAAGCCGAACTGTGCGCTGACGGCGCCACCGTGAACTTTCTTAATAAACCTCAGTTCTTCGAGTTTATTAAAATCACGACGAATGGTTTCCTGAGAAACATTAAAGTATTCAGCAAGATCGTTAACAAAAACCTGGCCCGTTTCCCTCAGTTTTTCAAGGATAACGTTCCTTCTTTCAGCGCCGTTAGAGTGGTCCATATTACGTTCCGGTTGCCATAGCATTGAACGCTATAGTACGCATTCGCCAAAAACCGGACAAGGGATATCCACATCGCGATTTAAACCGTGAGCAAGCGCACTTTAGTCGGTAAATTGATTTTATCTTCATGAAATAATTAACTTAACCACGAACCTCTGTTAACCCTCTTCGATCTGTTTTTATGGACGGCCCTCCTAAAACAACACCAAACCCACACAGACATAACAACAAAGTATGAGATACATCACGTTTACACGCTATGATGTGTCATTGGTGTTGCTTTTGTGTGTTTATTTAATGCCAAATAAACAAAAGACACCAATTAACAACATAAAAGTAACAACAGCATCGAGGGTCATATGCTAAACCAACGCTATGCAGCTATTGATCAGGGAACGACTGGAACACGTGTGGTGGTGTTCAGCGAGGATGGAAAACACTTTTCACCTGCGGCTGTTGCCCACAAGCAACTTACGCCCAATCCGGGCTGGGTTGAGCACGACGCAATGGAGATTTTGCGTAATATCCGTAATTGTCTGAACCACTGCGGCGTGGTTGATGCTATCGGCCTGGCACACCAGGGGGAAAGCATTGTTGCCTGGGATGCGCAAACGGGCCTGCCGCTGTGCAATGCCATTATCTGGCAGGATCAGCGTACCGAATCGGTGATTCAACAACTGCGAGCGGAGGGCGTAGAGGAGTTTGTCAGGGCCAGGGCAGGCTTGCCATTAGACACCTATTTCTCGGCCAGCAAGATGGGTTGGGTGATGAATAACGTGGCGGGCGCACGTGAGCTGTTGCGCAGGGGCTCATTGCGCCTCGGTACCATGGATGCATTTTTCATGTTCCATCTGTGTGGCATTCACGCGACAGATTTTAACTCTGCATCCCGGACTTCATTATTCAACATTCACACGCTGCAGTGGGATGAGGAGCTGTGTCGAATTTTTGGTGTGCCCATTGAAGCGCTTCCGGAAGTGCGTCACAACACCGGTCACTTCGGGGATGTGCGCTCGGAAGGCAATACCACCACAACCCCGCTCACGGCCTGTATTGTCGATCAGTTTGCCGGAACCTATGGCCACGGTTGCATTGAGCCAGGGCAGATGAAAATCACCTTCGGTACCGGCGCATTTTTACAGTCCATTGCCGGAACGGATGTCCCGGAGGCGCACGGCTCCGGGCTGCTGCCCACGCTTTGCTGGAAGCTTCCCGGTGAAAAACCGGTTTATGGTCTTGATGGCGGAGTATACAACGCGGCCTCGGCGGTCAACTGGGCCGGAAAAATTGGTTTGTTTACCGAGCTGGAAGAGTTTTCTGACTTTCCGCATGAACCCGCTATTGCCCGCGGACTGGCTTTTGTGCCGGCACTTTCCGGCCTGGGTTGCCCGCACTGGGATCGCTCTGCGGCAGGGCTCTGGGCTGGCTTATCGCTCGAAACGGAGCGTAAAGACATGCTGCAGTCGATCCTCGAAGGGATTGCGGTGCGTTCGGCCGAAGTGATCAATGCCATGGACAAGGTTCGCCCTATAGGCGACACCATTTCAGTGGACGGCGGCCTTTCATCTAACCGCTACTTCACGCAGTTCCTGTCCACGCTTATCCAAAAGCAAATTGTCTCGCCTTCCAATCGTGAAATCACCGCTCAGGGCGTAGCCATGCTGGCCCGTAAGGGATTGGGCAACGAGCATCCGCTAAAGGTGAGAAATCAGCACTCGGTGACTGAGCCAGAAAACCGTGACTTTTCGTCTTATTTCGAGCGGTACCGGGAGATCATTTCCCGTTCACGCAACCTGCGCTGTGAAAAATAATAAGAGGCCGTTATGTCTGAGATTGGCAATATCATCATCTATATCATCATGGCGGGCACGCTGCTTGGTGCCATGGCGTCCGTCGTCAAGCCGGAAAGCGGCCTTGGCAAAGAGTTTGTAAACGGTATTCACGCGATCGGGCCGGTATTCCTTGCCCAGGCCGGCATCATGGCGGCGATCCCAATAATTTCATACGCCATTACGCACACCATAGGACCGCTGTTTGAGTCGATGGGATCTGACGTGTCGATTGCCGCGCTGTCGGTGATTGCCGTGGATATGGGCGGGTACCAGCTGGCAGATGTGATTGCTGCGAATCGTGACCAGTGGATAACCGCCATGCTCATTGGGTATACCTCCGGCGCGAGTATTGTTTATCTCATTCCCGTCGGCCTGGTCATGCTGCAAAAGAAAGACCACAAGTATCTGGCGCTTGGGGCAATGGCCGGGCTTATCAGCATTCCTTTCGGCGTACTGATATCGCTGATGTTGATTACGCTGAACAACATTCCGGTGCGCGAGATAATTTCTACCTCATCGGCGGCGAATCACTATCTGACCATCGACTTCGCCAACGCGTTGCATCTGCTGTCGCCGCTGTTTGCATTTTGTTTTCTGCTCGCGCTTGGGCTGAAGTATCGAACGGATTGGATGGTGAATGCTTTCCTGCTGTTTGGGAAAGTTATGGATGCGTTTATCAAGCTGGTGCTGGCGGCCTGCATTATTCAACACTTCACCGGGCTGTTTACCACATTGTTTGGGCACTGGATCTTTGACCCGCTGTTTGCCGATGAAAAAGAACTTTACCGCGCTATCGAGATTGCCGGGTATATCGGCATTATGCTGGCCGGTACGTTTCCGATTTGCTACCTGTTCCAGAAGTATTGCCAGCGCCCGATGAAGTTTATTGGCCGTCGATTAAAGCTGAGCGATACGGGCGCCTTAGGCATGGTGATGGTACTGGCGAATATTATTGCCGTATTCCATCTGTTTGCCTCGATGCGCGCCCGCGACAAGGTGCTGTGCGTGGCGTTTGGTATTTGCGCGCAGGCAACGCTTGGCGACCATCTTGCCTTTACCGCCAATTTCCAGCCAACGCTTGTCCTGCCAATCATGGCAGGGAAGTTTCTCGCGGGCGCGATTGCGGTCGCTATTGCCATCTTTATCTCCGTGCCGGAAGCCCAACGAATGGAGCAAAAAGACGCACAAAATGCGGGCGACGCCACTCCTGAAAGCGGCATGACGCCCCAACGAACCCAGTAATTCTTCCCCCGGCGCGGCGCAATTTGTCGCGCTTTTTTATGACCTGGAGGTCACCATGCGTAAAATTTTTCTCGCCTGTCCCTATAGCCATCCCGATGAAAGCGTGGTTCAACAGCGCTATCTGGCCTGCAATACCGTTGCCGCAAAAATTGTTGAGTCAGGGCAGGCTGTTTTTAGCCAGGTCACTATGTCGCACCCGATAAATCAAATGCTGAAAAAGACCGAGAAAGCCAATATTGGGAAAATGTGGGCCCCGGTAGACGCCGTGTTTCTGGATATGATGGAAGAGCTGATTATTCTTGATCTTGAGGGGTGGGATAAAAGTGCGGGAATCAAACGTGAAATTGAATTCTACCGGGACAGAGGCCAGCGGGTAAGTCTCTGGTCGGAGATTGAACAGGAGTTTGAATAACAAACAAAGGCGCGTAAAGCGCCTTTTTACGTAAACCAACGAGACAAAAAAGGGGCCGGAGCCCCTGGGTTTTACGTATTGCGACGTTTAGCTCGCTTTTACCGTCAGACGGCTGGACGGGCTCAGACCTGAAACCTCAATATTCTTCAGCAAGATCCTGCGTTCAGGCAGGCAGCGATGTTTTTTACGATAAAGCTCACGTTGGCCGTCGCTGACCACAATATCCCCGGTATGCGCGGTATTGACGCGAACGTTTAGCGTCACACGGCCGGTATTGCCGCTGCTGCAGGTAATGATATTAGGTGCTGCAATATGGAAGGTATCGTCCAACAGAACGGGAACGCTGAAGCTTTGTGGCGTTTCTACCTGCAGCGAACGTGCAACGGAATGGCCCACGAGCTGGCCTTCCTGATAGCACAGGTCGCCCATATCCGCCGGATGAGTCATGTTTCCGACCGCGTAAAAACATGGATCGGAGCAGCGGCCAAACTGATCGAATATCGGGCGTCCGCTTTCCGGCTGGTGGGCGAGATGGCTGCTGCGGATCAGTGTATATTCGCCGGTAAAACGCCCGGTAAAAATAATGCTATCGCAGGCCAGGCTGTGTGGCTGACCCTTAGCGTCGGTGAACGCTATTCCTTCAACGCGCTCACTGCCGTTGATGTTGGTGATATGGGCGCCCAGATGCAGCTTAACGCCTAGTAAATAAGCGAAGAGTACGCTGGGCCTGAAGGCCAGAGGACGTCTGTTCTCGTCAAGCAGCGCCAGGGCTTTGATTCCCGCGTTGCGCAGCGTCCAGATAGCAGAAAAGCTAACCAGCTCCGAACCGACAATCACCGGGCGATGGCCGGGCTTCAGCTTACGCAGGTAGATAAACTGCTGCAGGGCACCTGCCGTGAGAATACCTTGTGGCCTTAAGCCGCTGACGAGACGAGGATGACGAGGCGTTTCCCTCACGCCTGTAGCAATGATAACGCGGCTGGCGCGCAGCGTTTCAAGGCCACGGTCTGAGGTGACGATAACTTCGCCGCCGGGCTTTATGCTGACAACGGTGGTGCTGGTGCGAATTTCGTATTTACCGGCAATCATCCGGTGAATTTTCTCCGCCCAGCGGTGGCCACTCATCGGGCGGTGGAAAGTCTGCAGGCCGAAAGTAGGGTGCCGACAATGTCTGGGCACACCTCCGGCCTCATGCTCTCTTTCGAGCAGTAAGACATTTTTGATCCCTTTCTCTAATAAAGCGCGAGCGGCACCCAACCCGGAAGGACCGGCCCCAATAATAATGACATCATAAGGCGTACTCATTTGACCTTCCCGACGACCAAAGAATTGTTCAGACGTTCGCCGACGATTTCAGCGACATGATTACTGCAGAAGAAGCCATTGCAGCGCCCCATCATGACTCGGGTACGACGGCGTAATCCCCCGATGCACTCCGGCGGTACCGCCGAATCAAAGGCGGCTTCAAGTTCTCGTCGGGTAACCAGTTCACAATGGCAGACAATGCCGCCGTTACCGGCACAGCTGTAATCCCGTGACTCATACTCAGAAAGCATCGGCATGGTGGGCCATCTTAATTCTGCCGTGGGGATCAACGGGAACAGGGCAGGAAAATGTTCCCGGTACAACCTTTCAACCCATGATGCGATACCCAGCGCGGCGGTCAGGCCGGTGGAGCGGATCCCGCCCACGGTTATCCAGCGATGTTCCGGATAGTGAAGAATGCGGTACTCTTTTTTCTCTGTTGCGGGGCGTAAGCCTGCATAGGTCGCCGTCACGGAGTAATTTGTTAGCTCAGGCAGCATCTGGCGGCCTTTTTCTATCAAACCTTTCATTACGGCTTCATCGACCTCGGCCCGGTTTCGATCCTGTTGTTCTTCTGCGGTTGGGCCAAGGATCATGTTGCCAAATATAGTCCGGCACAGCAGTACGCCTTTTGTGGTTGCCGTTGGCACCGGCAGAATGATGGCATTAATGCGCGGTGCGGCGGCTTTATCGAACACCAAAAATTGCCCTTTGCGCGGATGGATCTCAAATTCTGGGGTGCGCCACAGGCCGTCAATCAGATCGCCGTGATTTCCTGCACAATTAATCACCAACTGGCTTCTCACTCGCCCTTTGCTGGTGTCCAGCAGCCAGCCTTCATGCGCCTGAACAACGTTTTGTACTTCACAATCAAAATGGTATTTACCACCGTGCATCACGGCCTGGGTGACGTAGGCGAGCGGGGCGCTCCAGGGATCGATGACGTACTCCCCGGGAACATAAACGCCGCCAAGTGCACCGGAGGCCAGATTCGGCTCGCGGCGGTAAATCTCCCTGGCGGAAATTTGCTCTACGTCTTTGACGCCGTTTTGATGAGCCTTCTGCACAATGCCAGGTAATGCCTCAAGCTGTTCCTGTGTCCAGGCCACCACGATCGCCGTCGTTTTCAGCAGAGGAAGATTCATTTTTTTATGAATCTCCAGGTATTCCGCGTAGCCATCCTGCATGCACTTTAGCTCCACGCTTTCACCGGGAGCATCAAAGCCCGTGTGTAAGATTGCGCTATTAGCCTTGCTGGCGCCGGAGAGAATATCTTCCCCTTTTTCGAGCAAAAGCGTGCGGGCGCCCATTAACGTGAAGCGGCGGAAGACGGCACAGCCGACGACCCCCCCGCCGATGACAACCACATCAACATCTTCAAGTAACTCTGTCATTTATAGGTTCCTGTTTTCAGGTTATGACAACATATAATCACAAAAACCACATCATAACAACGTCACCTTCACTCGTTTATCACATCGAAAAATCACAAAGGGATCATTTAATCATGCATAAATATCTTTATATAATATTAAGATATTAATCATTGGTCGATTTCATAAGTCGCTTTTTACGCCATGCTGCTTATGTGGCTTTTGATGTGGTTATGTCACTAAAGAACGGAGAAACGCCAAACATGAGTGGCGTCACGCTTTGGTTAATAAATGTTAATTTTGTGTTTTGTTTTGTGGTTTTTAGATCAAATATCATCAATAAACCCACATATGATGAGAGGCAGAGAAGTATGCGCAGTTACGCAATTATTGAAGCACCGTCCGTCCTCGGACATATCCCTACGCATCTCGGCGTCGCAAAAATGCCGGATTCATTCCGGCAAAATGGTTTTACGGATTTGATCGGCGCGAAGAAGGTCACGCGCGTAGAGAGCCCGCGCTGGCGTGCGGAACGAGATGCTGAAACCCAAATGATGAACCCTACGGAAATTAACCAGTACTCAGTCCAGCTAGCCGATGCCGTCGGCCTGGCTATCGATGCGGGAGATTTTCCCGTAGTGATAGGCGGTGATTGTTCCATTATTCTTGGCAATTTACTGGCACTCCGCCGCCGCGGTCGTTACGGGATTTTTTACGTTGACGGGCATACCGATTTTTATCGCCCGGACCTTAATCCTATTCTTGGTGCAGCATCCGCCAGCGATCTCTACTTTATTACCGGGCGCGGGCCGGACATCGTGTCCAATATAGAAGGGCTGAGACCCCTGGTTCGGGATGAGGACGTTGCGGTCTTTGGCTATCGCGATGGCGCAACACAGGTGCATAACCGTTGCGAAGTTCTGCCTGAAAGTATGCTGGCGCTGAACCGCAATCAGGTGAGGATATTGGGAACAGAAACTGCCGCAGAAGATGCCGTGACCTTTTTAACCCGAGAGGATGGACCCGAAGGATACTGGATCCACATCGATGCCGATTGCCTCGACCAGAGCATTATGTGGGCGTGCGATGCTCCACAGCCGGATGGTTTTATGTGGGATGACCTTGCCACCATTCTTCGGGTAGCGATGAGTTCCCCTAAAGCGATTGGGCTACAGCTGACCATTTATAATCCAGAGATGGATCCGGATGGGCTGGCAGGCCGTGGGTTTGCCAGAACGGTAGGCAAAGCACTTGCCGCAGCCAGGGCGAGCAGAGATTAACCACCTGGTAGTTGATGAAACAGGCCAATAAGCGTCTATTCCCGGTGGTTAGTGCGTCCAGGCTAAGCACCGGGAAGGGCATTACCAGGGAATCAATCCCATTTCATGTAATGCGCCGAGAATCAGGGCGATAGACATGCAGGCATCAAATGGATTAGGCATCGTGTTTCACCTTTACGCGTGGTATTGCTGACTAAATTATAGTCTATTTTGTTCGGGGCAGCTCAAATCTCACATTCGTTAGCTCAGCAACCCGGCGCCCACGTTAACGGATAATCCCAGGATCGCCAGGTTGAAGAGAAACGAGATAACCGACTGCAAAAGCGTAATTTTTCGCATCCCGGTGGTTCCCGTCGCCACGTCGGCAGTCTGTGACGCAACGGCGATGGTGAAAGAAAAATAAAGAAAATCCCAATATCCCGGATCCTTTGGTTTTTCAGGGAAGATCATCGGTGTTACGTCTTTGCTGCGGTGCAAATAGTGGTGATGGGCGTAATGCATGGCGAACGAACTGGGCAGCAAGGTCCAGGACGCCAGCAGCGTCATGGCGGTCAGAACAATGTGCAACCCAAGTGGAGTGCCAGAAAGTGAACGTAGCGACGGCAGTTCGCTCAGGATAGCCACAATACTGGCCATACAGGCAAAGATAACCATGCTTAAAACCAGCGCTGCGCTTTGGTCCTGTATTCTGGCAATGCGCTGGATCTCGTTCACATCAGTGCGCAGCATGCGAAACCAGATAAACGTCAGATAGAGCCAGGCCAGGACATTCCAGCTAATTAACAGCCGCTGAAGTGTACCGAACTGAGCCGGCAGAACGTAATAACAAACGATCCCGGCAGCAACCGAAATTAATAACCGCAGGCGGGCGAACAGGTGGGTTTTTAGCGAAAAGCTCATGGCATGTTTCATTTAACGGTAGGCGGATAAGTTAACTGTAGACGAGGGGAAAGCGATGGGCTTGCTTCACGCAGATAATCCATTCGCCATGCGGGTAAGCACGTTAATCCGCGTATTATTATTTTGATAATTCGTAATTATTACTTTGAGAAATTCCACCGCATAAGGCTTAAAAGTCATTCTCTTTCCTCCTCAAAACAACCGCTCTCGCTCCCTGAGCGTTTTTTTTCGTACGTCTAATCACAGAAATTCACATCGACCATCACCTCATTGATTTTTGGCACAAATCTTGGATTTGTTAGCGCGATGAGTTTCTCCCGTGAGTGACTTACTGATTTGATAATAAGGGGAACGTTATGTGTGCTTTGCGTTCAGCGTCGCCAGGACGCGTGGATGGATTGGCAAAGGTCAAAGGAACGGCCATCTACGGCGATGATATTACTTTGCCGGGTATGTTATACGGCGTTTGTCGTTATGCTGATATTCCGGCAGGGAAAATAGATCAGCTCGACTTAAGCGAAGCGCTGGCGGTTGAGGGCGTGGTCAAAATTGCCACCTGGCAGGACATCCCCGGCACGCCGGTTGTTGGCGTTATCGTCAAAGATTACCTGCCAATTATTAAGGATGAGGTGGTTTTTCACGGCGACGTCATTGCCGTGGTTGCCGCCACAACTTATGAAGCAGCCTGCGCAGCGGCCGACAAAATCCACGTACGCTATACGCCATACGCACCATTGACCGATGTTGAAGCTGCGCTTGCGCCAGACGCACGCTGCATTCACCCGGAGCGCAGCGACAATATTGCCGCGCATCACCACACCCTCAAAGGAGACGTTGAAAAAGGCTTCGCGCAGTCGCGTCATATACTCGAACGCGAATATGAAGTGGGCTTTCAGGAACACGCTTATATTGAGCCCGAAGTGGTGCTGACCTGGCTTGATCCGACCGACGGCTGCCTGATTATTTCGGGTTCGGTGCAGAACCCGCACCGCGTTCGCGGTTTTGTCGCTAAGTTTATGGGCTGCCCGCAAAGCCTGATCAACGTAAAACGTGCCGTTATGGGAGGCTCGTTCGGCGGCAAAGATGATGTTATTGATCATCTGGCTTGCCGTTCAGCCCTGCTGACGCATCTGACCGGGAAACCGGTGAAATTTGCCTACACGCGCGAGCAGTCAATTATCGAAAGCTGCAAACGCCACCCGTATAAAATGAAATATAAGGTCGGGCTGGACGACAGCGGCCGTATCCACGCCATCAAGATTGATATCCTGGCAGATAGCGGCGGCTATGCCGCGTCGTCGCCGTTTGTCACCTGGCGTTCCTCGGTGCAGGCCGCTGGGCCATACGCCATCCCGAACGTGCATATTGACGTCACGGCGGTGTACACCAACAACAGCTACACCTCCGCGATGCGCGGCTTCGGTTCTCCACAGGTGGTTTACGCTCACGAATCATTAATGGATGAAATTGCCGAGTATCTGAAGATGTCGCCCGTCACGGTGCGCGAAGTTAACGCTTTACGCCAGGGTGATGCGTCGATTACCGGGCAGGTGTTTGACCAACATACGGTTTCCGCGCATGAAGTGCTGGAAAAGGCCACCGCATCGTCTGAGTTTATGGCGAAGCGAAAACATTATCAGGCGTTAAACGAAAAGGGCGGCGTCTATCGTTACGGTATTGGCCTGGCGTTGAGCTATCGCGGTTGCTCGATTGGTGCAGAAGGGGTCGATACCTCAACGGCGCTGATTCAGGTCAACGAGGACGGCAGCGTCAACCTTTCGACGTCGGTGTCGGAAAACGGGCAAGGCCTGCAAACCACGATGACGTTGATCGCTGCCGAAGCGTTTGGCATTGAGATGAGCGAGTTTCATTTTATGGAGCCACCAACCTCGGTCATCGGCGACGGTGGCTCCACGGCGGCGACGCGCGGAACAATGGTCGGCGGCGGAGCGATTATTGATGCTGCGCAGAAAATAAAACAACGCATTCTCAGCGTTGTCGGTGAGAGCATCGGTGCAACTCATCTTGAGGATACGCTGTGGCAGGGCGGATTTATTATCAACAAACGTGATGACAGCCAGCGTATCGACTTCAAATCGGCGGTCAATAAAACGAAATGGGCCAGCGTGAGCCTGACAGAATATGGCTGGTTTGTGCCGCCGCCCATTCACTGGGATGAAGAAAAAGGCTGCGGTAGCCCTTACTTTACCTGGGTTTACGGCTGTCAGGTGGCGGAGGTGCGCGTGAACATCAGCACCGGTAAAACTGATTTGCTGCATGTTACTGCCGCGCACGATGTCGGCCAGGTTCTTAATCCGGTTGGGTTTGAGGGGCAGGTCTGTGGCGGCGTGGCACAGGGCTTTGGCTATGCGCTGTTAGAGGATTTTAACATTGAGCACGGGCAGGTGAAGTCCGAGAACTTTGACAGCTACCTGCTGCCGACTATCAAAGATATTCCCCCGATTACCGTTATTGGCGTCGAGAATCCTGACAAAGCCGGCCCTCTGGGTGCGAAAGGCATTGGCGAGCCTGCCACGGAGTTAGTCGCGGCGGCCATCAACAACGCGGTGAGCTTTGCGTTGGGGACTCGTTTCAACAAGCTGCCGTTAACCCTGGAGCAGGTGATTCTGGGTTACAACCTGAAAAAACCGGCTCGTCAGAGTGAATTGATGATCGAGCCTGAGAATAAAAAACAGGTTTTACGCCTGACGGATATCACCGTGACGCGGCCTAAAACGCTCATTGAGGCGCTGGAACTGTTAAAAAGTGACGGTGTCACGGCTATTGCCGGCGGCACGGACGTGATTGTGCAAGGACGGATGCAAACCCGAGCGATGAAGCTGGTGGATATTTCTCGCCTCAGCGAGCTGACGCAGGTGACCGAAGATGCACAAACGCACGCGATTTCAATTGGTGCGGCAGTAACGTTCAACCGCATTACAGAAAATCCCCTGCTTCGTGAACGCTATCCGTTGTTGGTTCAGGCTTGCCACACGGTGGGATCGCATCAGATTCGTAACCGGGCGACTATTGGCGGCAATATCGTCAACGCCGCGCCATGTGGTGACTCAATACCTCCAGCCATTCTTTACGACGCGAGCATTGAGCTGCAGTCTCATCGCGGCGTGCGCCGTATGTCTCTGGGCGAGTTTCTTATCTCGGGTTACAAAACTCAACGTGAAGCGGATGAATTATTAACCCGAGTTATCCTCCCACCACCGGCAAAACCGGGCGCTAAAGGCTTTTACCATCAACTGGGCCGTCGAAACGCGCTGAACATCACTCGTCAAAGCCTGACTGCGCTGCTGGAGTTTGCCGACGACGGCACGGTTAGCTACTGCCGGCTGGTTGATGGTGCACTATTCAGCAAGCCCCAGCGTTTGCTGGATGTTGAACGTTGTTTGCTGGGCCAGCGGCTGAACCAGGCCTCTATCGACAGCGCCTGTGAGGTACTCGACAAGCTGATTTATGCCGCTATCGGCAAACGCTGGTCTGCGGCCTATAAGCAGCCGGTATTTATCAGCATGTTCCGCGACATGATGGCGCAAGCGTCAGAAAAATAACCAGAAGGACGGGGCGCGAACGTGCCCTGCATAGGATAGAGCGATGAGCACAATCAAAGTAAAGGTCAACGGCAAACTGGTAGAAGCCAAAGTGGAAGGCAATATGCGCCTGCTGGATCTGGTGCGTAACACTTTGCGCCTGAGTGCCACAAAAGAGGGGTGTTCCATTGGGGAATGCGGAGCTTGCACAGTCATCATGGATGGTAATGCGGTCTGCTCTTGCCTGGTGCTGGCAGAGCAGTGCGATGAGGCGGAAATCACCACCCTTGAAGGACTGAACGATAATCCTGTTACGCAAAAATTACAGGCTGCATTCATTGAAAAAGGCGGTGTGCAGTGCGGTTTTTGCACGCCAGGTGTGCTGGTCAGTACGACCGCGCTGTTGGAAAAAGATCCGCAGCCGAGCGACGAACAGCTTAAAGATGTGCTGGAAGGAAATATCTGTCGCTGTACCGGCTATCAGCCTATTCTTGACTCCATTCACCACGCGTTAAAATCCTGAACTGAATAAAAAAGCCGGGCGTTTTCACATCGCCCGGCCCATTCAAACGCTACAAGAAACTCCTTGAAACTTAACCCATCGCACTTTCCCGCAGCTTTGCCTTCAATTTGCGATACTCATCCACCACGTACTGCTCGGCGGCCTGTTGGTCAGCAATCGGCTCAACGCGAACCGCGCAATACTTATATTCCGGCGTTTTCGTTATCGGGCTAAGGTTCTCGGTTACCAGCTCATTACAGGCGCCAATCCACCATTGGTATGTCATGTAAATTGCACCTTTATTGGGCCGTTCACTGACCTTCGCACGAGTGATAATTCGCCCCTTACGAGAGTTCACCCACACTAGCGCTTCATCAACAATACCCAGCCGTGCGGCATCAACGGTGTTGATTTGCGCATAGCCTGGCTCGTCGGCCAGGGTCGACAGTGCAGAACAGTTGCCGGTCATCGAACGGCAAGAGTAGTGGCCAACTTCACGCACCGTTGAAAGCACCATCGGAAACTCGTCGCTGAGTTTATCGATGGGCGCAACCCAGTCACAGGTAAAGAATTGCGCCAGGCCGTTCGGCGTTGAGAATGTCTCTTTAAACAGATATGACGTGCCTTGATCCTCATCCGATACATCACGGCATGGCCACTGCAGGTAGCCAAGTTCGCCCATTTTCTCGTAGGTTGCACCGTAGAAATCCGGGCATAGATGCCGCAACTCGTCCCAGATTTCCTGGGTATTGTTGTACTGCATCGGGTAGCCCATCCGGGTAGCAATTTCACTGATAATCTGCCAGTCGGTTTTGAGATCCCACTGTGGCTCCACTGCTTTGAAGAAGCGTTGAAAGCCTCTGTCCGCTGCAGTGTAGACACCTTCATGCTCGCCCCAGGAGGTGGAGGGCAGGATAACATCGGCCGCCGCTGCCGTTTTGGTCATGAAAATATCCTGCACGATGACCAGCTCAAGCGTCTCAAACGCCTTACGAACCGCCGAAAGTTCGGCGTCGGTTTGCAGCGGATCTTCCCCCATAATGTAAGCCGCGCGTACTTCGCCGTGTTCAGCACGGTGCGGCAGCTCACTGATGCGATAGCCCGTATGGGCAGGTAAACTCTCGACTCCCCATGCCCGGGCAAACTTTTCTCTGTTTTCCGAAATCTTAACAAACTGATAGCCAGGAAAAGTATCTGGTAACGCGCCCATATCGCAGGCACCCTGAACGTTATTCTGTCCACGTACGGGGTTAACGCCCACGCTCGGTTTACCGAGATTGCCGGTTAAAATAGCCAAACTTGTTAACGATCTTACTGTTTCAACACCCTGATAAAACTGGGTCACCCCCATTCCCCATAAAATGGTGGCGGACTTAGCCGTGGCGTATAGTCGAGCGCAGGTGCGAATATCTTGCGCGCTGACTCCGGTAATAGCCTCAACAGATTCCGGCGTATAGCCCGCCACGATTTTACGATATTCATCAAAACCTTCAGAACGCTGGGCAACAAACGCGTTGTCGTAGAGACCCTCGGTAATAATGACGTGGCCAAGCGCATTAAGCAGCGCAATGTTCGAGCCGTTTTTCAGCGCCAGGTGCATGTCAGCAATACGGGCAGTTTCAATTCGCCGTGGATCGAATAATCTTAGCGCCGTTGCGTTTAGCATTCAGGACGTGATTTGCCACGATAGGGTGTGAATCTGCCGGGTTATAGCCGAAGATAAACACTAAATCGCTATTATCAATCTCAGTGATGGCATTGCTCATTGCGCCGTTACCGACCGACTGGTGCAGACCTGCAACCGAAGGGCCGTGTCAGACGCGCGCGCAGCAATCAACGTTATTGGTGCCAATCACCGCCCGGGCGAACTTTTGCATCACGTAATTGGTTTCATTGCCCGTACCGCGAGAAGAACCGGTGGTCTGGATAGCATCCGGACCATATTTTTCTTTAATCTCGGTGAGGCGAGTAGCAACATAATTAAGCGCTTCATCCCAGGATACGGACTCAAGCTTGCCGCCACGGCGGCGGCGGATCATTGGGGTTTGCAGGCGCGGCGTCAAAATGCGGGTATCGTGGACAAAATCCCAGCCGTAATAGCCTTTCAGGCACAGCGTACCCTGATTATTTTTGCCCATCGCCGCCTCAGCGCGCACGATCCTCCCATCCTCTACCAGCAGCCGTAGCTTGCAGCCGGCGGCACAGTATGGGCAAACGGTGGTCACTTTTTTCATCATGGCCCTCCAGTTAACGATGAATCTAAAACAGCAGTCCAAAGCTAAAACGGCTGCTGACACCAAAGGCGATAGCCTGCTGAACGGCGGGGATTGTCATCAATGCCAGCGTCAGCAGGGCGAGTAAAATTTTGTCTTCCATTATTTCCCCGCGCTTTGCTGCAGCTGTTGCTCCTTCTGCACCTTACGCAGCAGCAACCACATGCGCACGGTACGTACGGCCATATTGCGCGCTGCGGCGCTTGGCGGTACCGGGTCTGGCTCCAGAGCATCATGAGAAACTCGAAGAGGCACGCTGCCGTTGAGCGTCAGGTTGGCAACAATGGCGGTCAAGGTGCCGATAGTTATCCCGCTGTGTAAAAACAGCTGCATCATGGGGGGGAACTGGGTAAACAGGTTAGGCACCAGCACTGGCATCATGCCGAGGCCAAGCGTTAATGCCACCACCATCCCGTTGTTGTTATTTCGATAGTTGACCTGACCGAGGGTACGAATGCCGGATACTGCGACCATGCCAAACATCACGATCCCTGCGCCCCCAAGCACTGGCTTCGGGATCAGCACCACCAGCGCGGCCAGTTTGGAAAATACACCCATTAAGATGAGAATCGCTCCCGAGACCGACACTACAAAGCGACTGCGTACGCCGGTTAAGCCGATGAGCCCGACGTTCTGGGCAAAAGCTGCGTAAGGAAAGAGATTGAAGAAACCGCAGATCGTGGTGGCTAAGCCACAGGTATTAAGGCCGTTTCGCAGCATGCCGGAGTCCACTTTTTTACCGACGATATCGCCGGTTGCCATAATGGAAGACATGGTTTCAACCATGACCACCACCATAACCATCGACAGCAGGGCAACCGGCACAATATGGAATTCCGGGCGCGCGAACTGCATCAGCTGTGGAAAGTGAATCCACGGGGTGGCGTTAACCAGGTGGAAGTCGAGCGGCTTAAAGAAGCTCCACAAGATGGTGCCGATGACCAGCCCAACGAGCACTGCGGTATTTTTTACAACGCCGGTTGCGAAGGTATAGAGGTTAAGAATGATGACCAATGTAATAGCGGCCATCAGCAGTGAAAACAGATCGCCAAACCCGTCCATTTCACTGCTGCCGCCGCCAATCCAGCCGCCCGCCACGGGCATTATCGACAGGCCAATCAGGGTAACAATGCCGCCCATGACGACTTTGGGGAAGAAGCGTATAAGACGGCTTATCCACGGGGCGCAAAATAAAATAAAGATCCCGGAGACAATAACCGAGCCTGAAATAGTGCCGATACCGTACTCTTTGCCGATCAACACCATCGGGATTAACGCGGCAAAGGTGCAGCCCTGGATTAACGGCAACCGGCAGCCCAGCCAGGGACGAATCCCCAGAGATTGCACAATAGTAGCCGCACCGCAGATAAACAGATCCGCGCTTATCAGCAAGATAATATGTTCAGCGGGTAAACCGACGGCGTTACCGACCACTAACGGCACAGCTACGGCACCAGCGTACATCACCAACACGTGCTGCAGGCCGTAGAGAATCATTTGCGTAATAGGCAGAACCTCATCGACCGGCGCGGTTGATGCCGTAGCGTTTGAGGCAGGAATGGCAGAGTCTTTCATGAAGTAATTATCTCCTGTACGACTTCAACTCTCGTTCGTAGGGTCGGAGCGGAAGTTACGATTCGAAGGCAGATGCCTCCCTGAGCTGATGTCGCCACCAGCAAGTTGCGCACACGGCGTTATCTATGCGTAAGCTGTGCCAAAAATGCATGGTTTGGCCGCAGATGAATATATTTGTGAATTAAATCACGGCTGATGAGCTATGAAAGCTGTGCGGGTGATAAGGAGTAAATAGAGGCGCTGCGCGAGGTATCACATTGAGATAATTTATCTCTCATATTGGTAGCAAGCGAATATCGTGGCGATAATCTAAAGAGGCTATGCCGATCTCAATATACTGATTTCAATGTTGTTAAGCATTTTCTTGACGTATATCCCAAAAATAAATCTGTTCATCTTAAAAACAACAAATGCGTCTGATAATTGCATCGCATCCCTTGAAGCATTGATTGAATAATAAAAGGGAAGCAAATGAACAGATTTATTGTTGCCGATGCCACGAGCTGTATTGGCTGCCATGCCTGCGA
Source organism: Cedecea neteri NBRC 105707 = ATCC 33855 (assembly GCF_001571265.1). Lineage (GTDB taxonomy): Bacteria > Pseudomonadota > Gammaproteobacteria > Enterobacterales > Enterobacteriaceae > Cedecea > Cedecea neteri. Next base: position 17,832 of record NZ_BCTL01000022.1, read on the forward strand.
GGTTGCCTGCGTTACTGCTCATCACCAGGACAGCTGGCCGCTGAAGCGGACGGATTTTCAGCCGCGGATCCACGTTGTTTTCCACCGTAAAGAGAGTAATGCGGCGACCTGCCACCACTGTAACGATGCGCCATGTGTCGCATCCTGCCCAACCGATGCGCTTTATTTTGCTAATAACAGCATTCAATTAAAGCAAGAGAAATGCATTGGCTGTAAGAGTTGCGCGATCGCCTGTCCCTTTGGCGCCATCGAGATGGTGTCTGCCGATGACAGCGCCCCACAGTTAGCGCAAAAATGCGACCTGTGCAGCGAGCATCCTACAGGAAAACCTGCCTGCGTCAGCGTTTGCCCAACACAAGCGCTGCGCCTGATGGACGATGCCGGATTAGAAAACCTACGCAGTCAGCGGCAAATCCGAAGCGTACAAGGGCAGACGGTGCAAACTCGCCATCCCAGCCGCCGGGAAGCATTTCTCAGCAAACCACCTCGCGTGGGGGCAAAAAAGGTAGAAGCCGACATCCGCAAAACGCATTTCGAAGAGATCTATTACGGGCTTGGCAGTCGTGATGCTGAGTATGAAAGCGAGCGCTGCCTGCACTGCGCACAAAAAGCCTGGTGTAACTGGACATGCCCGCTGCATAACCATATTCCCGATTTCATCCGCCTTGTGAATGAAGGGAAGATTATCGAAGCCGCTGAATTGTGCCATCAAAGCAGCTCGTTACCGGAAATCTGTGGTCGAGTTTGCCCGCAGGATCGCCTGTGCGAAGGCGCTTGTACGCTAAAAAATGAGGGTGGCTCGGTGGCTATTGGCAACCTGGAACGCTATATCACCGACACCGCGCTGGCGTCGGGATGGCGACCGCAGACAGGCGATATTGTGCCACGTAAAGAACGTGTTGCGATTGTTGGTGCGGGTCCGGCCGGGCTGGGATGTGCTGATATTTTAGCTCGAGCAGGGGTTCAGGTTGATGTCTTTGATAAGCATCCGGAAATTGGTGGATTGCTCACATTCGGTATTCCTCCGTTCAAACTGAATAAAAGTATCCTGAGCGCCAGGCGAAGCATTTTCAGTGAAATGGGCATCCGTTTTCACCTTAATCATGAAGTGGGGAGAGATGTACAGTTTAACGACCTGATGGCGAACTATGACGCGGTATTCCTGGGCGTAGGGACCTACGGCCTTATGGCGGCGGGACTGGAAGGTGAAGACGCTCCCGGCGTAATCCAGGCGCTGCCATTCCTCATTGCCAGCACTCGCGAAGTGATGGGGCTGGAGCAGAGCGCGGAATACCCGATGATCGACATTAAAGATAAACACGTTGTGGTACTTGGCGGCGGTGATACGGCAATGGACTGCCTGCGTACCGCAATACGGCGCGGGGCCGCGAGCGTTACCTGTGCCTACCGTCGCGATGAGCTGAGCATGCCGGGCTCGAAAAAAGAGGTGGTTAACGCCAGGGAAGAAGGCGTCGAGTTCCAGTTTAACGTGCAGCCACAGTACATCCAGCGCGATCGTAAAGGCAAGGTAACGGCGATCGGCCTGATCCGTACCGAGATGGGCGAGCCGGGACCTGATGGCCGCCGTCGTCCACGACCTGTGGCGGGCTCTGACTTTACGCTGCCGGTTGACGTTCTCATTATGGCATTCGGTTTTCAGGCGCATGATATGCCGTGGCTGCGAGGTTACGGCGTGCAGCTCGACCGTTGGGGGCAAATTTGCACCGGTGGGCAAGGGCGAGGCACAACGCAAACCAGCAATGACAAAATCTATGCTGGTGGCGACGCGGTTCACGGGGCGGATCTGGTGGTCACGGCGATGGTTGCCGGCAGGCAGGCGGCCAGTGAAATGCTGGAGATGTTTAAGTGTAAGGAGGGAGCATGACCAGCTTTATTCTGGCAGATTCAGCATCCTGCATTGGCTGCCGTACTTGTGAGATCGCCTGCGCTATGGAGCACGTTACCGAGGACGCGACGTTTCGGCCGCGGCTGAAAGTGCTGCGGCTTGACACCCTGAGTGTGCCGGTGATGTGCCATCAATGTGAAAATGCGCCCTGTGTAAGCGCCTGCCCGGTGATGGCGTTAACGATGGGAAGTGAACGCGTCGAGGCCGACGATTCGCGATGTATTGGCTGCCAAAGCTGTGTTGTGGCGTGTCCGTTCGGGGTAATCAGCGTGGACGTTAATCCCGAGCAAAAGACGACAGCTATACTCAAGTGCGATTTGTGTAACGGCCGCGAGCGTGGTCCGGCATGCATTGATGTTTGCCCGACGGCGGCATTAAGTAAGATAAGTGAGCAACAACTGAGGGAAATGCAAAAGCAGCGTGAGCGTGCTACGGCGAGTCTGTTTCTTCGGTAGTGAGCTATGCCCGGAACAATATCCGTTCCGGGCGTATGACCCGGTGCCTTAGGCACCGGGTAAATAACGCTTAATCAAGGCAGGGAGTCCATCCGCTGCCACATTTTCGCCGCCACTTTTTGTGCTTCAGCAAAAACAGGTGCGCAGTCAAACATGAACTGTCGGTCTTCATACACCATCTCACCGTTAATCATCACGCTGTGGACATGGTTTGAGCCCATGCCAAAGGCAATATGCCCGGCGATGTTTTCTGCGATGAGCGGCGTTGGTGGCAGGTAATCGATAATCGTCAGATCTGCCTTGTAGCCGGCCTCAATGCGGCCAAATTTTGCGTTAAAGTTGCGGCTGAGCAGGGCGTTACCGTTGCTGAGGGCGCGGGCAAAGCTGTCTGGCCAAAGAGGGCCGCCGGCATCACGGTGTTTGAAGAAGGCAAATTTCATCTCCTCAAACATATCTGAACCAATACCATCCGTACCCAATGCCAGATTGCGGAAGGCGTTGAGTTTATGGTTATAGCCCACATGATTGTTCATGTTAGAACGGGCGTTATGCACCAGGAATCCATCATAGTCATTGAGTAGCGTGATATCGGCATCGGAAAGATAGAGGCCATGCGCGACCAGCGTTTTGCTGTTAAGCAGGCTATATTCGGCCAAACGCACCAGCAAATCTTTGCCGTAATGATGGTGGCTGTGGGAAACGTCATAGCGGTCTTCCGCCGCATGGATGTGAAGCCCACGGCCTGTTGCTTTTATTGCTTCACCCAGCATAGACAGTCCGTCATTACCGAGGGTGAACGGCGCATGTGCGCCGATATGCGCTTCGACCAAATAGGGCTCACGCCCTGATTCACGCGCCTTATCAATCTCGCGTGCAAAACGGATATTCTCTTCCACGCCTGCCCGCAGCTCTTGCGAGCCTCCGTTACGGTCAGTGGTTTCAAAGCAGGTCATGCCGCGCAAACCAACCTTCATAAAGGCATTGCGCAATTGGCTGAGCGACCCGGCAATATAGCCAGGCGATGCATGGTGATCTATCACCGCCGTGCAGCCGCTGCGAATTGCTTCCAGAGAGCAAATCAGCCCACTGTAATACAACGATTCTTCATCTAAGGCGCGATCCAGCCGCCACCACAGGTTTTTTAGCGTCGAGATAAAGTCCGGGCTGGGGGCAATATTCGCCTGAATACCCCGTGACAATCCTGAATAAAAGTGGTTGTGGGAACAGACCATCCCGGGCATGACTAAGCGGCCCTGCATGTCTTTAATATTGGCCAGTGGAAATGTACTCCTGAGATTGCTCCCTACAGCGATAATCTCAGCATTTTCAATGGCGATGTCGACATTTTCACGCACCATTGCCGGGTAAATCTGCGCGGCCGTGGCGTTTTTCAGAATTAAGATACTCATGCTTCAACAACTCCCAGCAGGTAATGATGGTGACGGTGGATATGACTGACGATGCGGCACATATCCTGCAGCTCCGGCGGTATCTGGCTAAACTGCCCCCGTTCATCAAGCGTTAACAGCCAGGTCCGCTCTTCCAGGCGAATGTGCACGCGATTGCCTTCAACAAGCAACCCCGGATTGCTGCTGTTGCTGAAGTCCTGAAGCAGGCTAAAGACGGTGATTTTGTCTTTGTATGGCTTGCCTTGCCATGGGCAGAACTGGGCGCAGTTGCCACATTCGTTGCAATAAGCATCGAGGTGCAGGGTCTGATATCGGTTCTGGAAGCCGGGTACGGCTATAGAAACGTTGGCGCGGTTCGGGCAAACGTCGACGCATTTGCTGCATACATAGTTACACTCCAGGCAGCGTGAAGCCTCCTGTGCGACAAAGGCATCGCGGTCGTCTTTATCCACCTGCGTGACGACAATCGTGCCTTTGCGGCGGTAAACTTCTGAAGGATCAACGTTATTCCAGCGTTTTTCATCGTGATGGCTGCGAATATTTTCCCGAGCCAGGATGGTGTCGGTAGCACGACGAGCATTGCCGATAGCGGAAACGATGGAGGAAGGGCCCCGCTGAACGTCGCCAATCAGGAATATGCCGGAATGACGCGTTTCACCGTCGGCGTTAACTTCTGGCCAGCCTTGTTCATCCAGCGGAATGCCCATCGCCGCCAGCGCTTCACAGTCCTGCTGTTCGCCGATGGCGGTAATCAGCGTGTCAACCTGCAGGGTACAGGTTTCTTCGGTTTCTATCGGACGACGACGACCTTTATCGTCGATTTCCCCCAAGACCATTACACGCACGGTCAGCGTGCCGTTGGCGTCGAACTGTTCAGGGTTATTAAGGAACCGGAACTCTACGCCATCATCTACCGCTTCTTCGTACTCTTCGCGCCACGCGGGCATCTCTTGCTGAGAGCGGCGGTAAATCACGGTCGCTTTTTCTACGCCAGGTACGCGCAGCGCAGCGCGAGCACAGTCCATCGCGGTATTCCCGGCACCCACGACAGCAACATGTTTGCCGAGCTGCAGGTTATCTCCGCGGTTAAATTCGCGCAGGAACTGAAGTGATTTATGCACGTTCTGGTTATCGCCGCGCAGCTTCACGCCGCTGTTTTTATCGGTTCCGGTGCCAATCAGCACGTAACGGAACCCCTGCTGTTGAAGCTTTTCGACGGTCAGATGTGGATCGCATCCGTAAACGATATTAACGCCGTGGTTCACAACAAAATCGATATCCTGCTGAATAAGTTCGCCGGGAATACGAAATTGCGGAATGATATTACTCACCACGCCCCCGGCATTGGCTTCTCGCTCAAATAACGTGACACTGTAACCTGAGCGGGCGAGGAAATACCCCGCAGCCAGCCCGGCCGGGCCTGCACCAATCACCGCCACCGGGTGCCGCGCCCCTGAGCCAGCAGGTTTATGCCAGCGCTGTCGGTATTCATCCCAACCTTTTTCGAGGGCGATTTTTTTCAGTTCACGGATGTTCAGCGCGCTGTCGTAATCCAGGCGGGTACAGTTGTACTGACACTGGTGATCGCAAATATGGCCGGTGATCGCCGGCAGCGCGTTACGTTGGTAGATAAGCTCGAGGGCATCGGCATAGCGCTGTTCACCCATCAGCCGAATGTATTCCGGAATGTCCTGTTTGATGGCGCAGGCCGTAACGCAGGGGGCGACATAACAGTCGGTCATCGGCAGTTTTTCACCGACGTCTATGCGGTCTTCAGGTTTCCACTGCTTCTGGGTATAGGCCATGCTAACGGCTTTCTCCGCCAGTGTATTCAGTCGAGCAACATCAACCTGAGTCATCGTCCAGCCATCGGATTGCTCCAGCTCGCGCATACACTCACTCAGGCGTAGATAGCCACCCGGTTTAAGCAGATCCGTTGCCATGGTGATCGGGCGAATACCTGTCTCGAAAATTTCGCGGATATTAAGCTGGCTCGCCCCGCCGGAATAGGAAATAGGCAGTTTGCCGTCAAATTCGCGGGACAGCAGGGCGGCGACGTTGATTGATAGCGGGAACAGCGCGCGACCGGACATATACATTTCATCGCCGGGCAATGCGCCTTTATTGTTAACCGTGCCCAGCGTGTTGGTTAGCTTCACACCGAAGCCAAGGTTCTTCGTTTTCGCCAGCTGCATCAGGCGCTGCAGCATCTCAAGCGCCTGACCAATTTTCAGGTCATGTTCAAATGATTCTTCATTAAGGCCAATGTAATCAAAGCCACAGGTATCGAGAATTTCACGCACGCGAGGATAGCCCAGCAGCGTTGGGTTGAGCTTCACAAAGGTATTAAGTCGTTTTTCTTCCAGCATATAGCGGCAAATCGCTTCGATTTCGTCCGGCGGGCAACCGTGCATTGTCGATAGCGTAACGCCGTGAACCATATCGGCCGGGATACACTGGCTTAACGTCTCCAGTTCAGAATTTGGGTAGCGGGCGAGGAAGCTGGCATCGTGCAGCCAGCGGTTAAGCGTTTCACGGTATTGCTCAAATTTTGGATGGCCGGCGGCATTCATCATGTTATCGATAAACTGCTGCATCGGAGGCTGTTTAATTCCGTCCAGGTTGTAGCCGACGCTCATATTGAAAATAAACGATTTACCATCTTTCACCGGCGTTAGCGGCAGCACTTTCTCCAGCAGATGAAGGACAAACCAGGCTTTCAGATATTCATCCCACGCCTTCAGCAGCGTGAATTCCGTCGACCATTCGGTGTTAAAGCATTCATCTTCCGCATCGATACAGGGCTTTTCCAGTTCCAGCCGGTCGAGGATTTGCACCGTTTTCAGCTCAATAAACCGCCCACCGGTCAGCCAGGCGGTAATGATGTTTTGCGCCAGCTGAGTGTGCGGTCCGGCAGCAGGGCCTACGGGCGTTACGCACGGCTCGCCAAAAACGTTCAGGTGCCGCTGGGCGACAGGGGAGTAAAACTGCTGCTCTGGAATACCGAAGATAGACCGGTGATTGTGGTATTCATCAAAAATGCGCGTCAATAATTCCTCAAACGGAACGGGTCGCATGATATCGCCCATAATCCTCTCCTTAGACTAACCTGTTAAATCGAATGAGCCGGAGAACCGGCGGTTAGAGAGGAATAGCAACAATCGCACCAGGTGTTTTTAATAGGGCCGGGACGGCGAAATATTGTGAGTAAGGTCTAAAGTTACCCCTGGTTTGTGAGCCATGACAGGATATCCAAATGCGAATTGAAATCACTCAGTGATAGCGATTTTCTTTATTTCTCAAAAACAGTCGTAATGTATCAATATGAGAATATCACTGAGTCATCATTCTATTTTGATAATTCTGCAGGCGTTTGAAATCTTCTGGCGTATCGACATCAAAAATAATTTCAGGGTAATCCAGCGCAATAATTTTATGCTTAAAGGCAAGCAGCGAGCGACGAACTGACTGCCCGCGCGGGTGTTGTAAGCATTGCTGTAAAACGTCGCGCTTCGCCAGAATAGGGTGGCCCGGCGTTTCCTGGTAGTGAGGTAGCAATGCGCCATTAATCCGTTGTATCCACAGTGATTCGAACACATCCTGATGCAGGCAGGGCAAATCTCCGTGGCTGATAAAACAATAATCTGCCGCGGCCGCATTTACGCCCACAGATACCGATGATAATAGCCCTTGTTGATAGTCTGGATTATGAATAAGGGTAATACCGGGCTCTCGAAAATATCGAGCATTGAGTTCTTCATAGCGATGGCCAGTCACCAGAATGATATGCGAGCAAAATTGCTGAGCATTTTTAATGCTTGCGTCAAGTATTGTGCCATTGCGCCAGGGTAACATCATTTTCCATTGACCCATACGCGATGAAAGACCTGCGGCGGGAATAATGCAGTCGACTTGTTTCATATAACCTTCAACATTATGGAGTCGTCAAAACATAATGGAAAATATACCTCAGCTGGACACACTGTTTTGTGATTTAAACGTCACCGCAAACCCGTTGCTAATTTCTGCCGTTGGGGCTGGAGGGAAAACCAGCACTTTATTATGGCTGGCGAGGGCATTTCAGCAGGCCGGGCGGCGGGTTCTGCTGACTACCACCACGCATATGTACCTGCCGCAGCACCTGCCTGTTACCTTCTGTCGCGATCCTTTAGCTTTACCCTCTGAGGTATGGCAAAGCCCTCTACAGGCTTGTTTCTCGGCCTGGTTGCCCGAGGTAGGTAAGGCCAAAGGCTTCACTCCCGCACAGCTTGATGACCTGCTGACCGCAAGAAATGTCGATGTTGTGCTGGTAGAAGCTGACGGCGCTCACGGTTTTGCCATAAAAGCGCCAACCAAGCACGAACCTTGCATCCCTTTATCCTGTTGTTGCGTAGTTGCTGTAACGGGCGCTGACATGCTCGGAAAAGCCCTTGGGCCAGCGACAGTCCATCGCTGGCCACTTTTTTCTCGCATAACCGGTGCCGACACGGGTGACAAGCTCAATTGGTCCATGCTGCACCGCCTGATTCAGCATTCAGAAGGGGCGTTTAAAGGAACACCGCCGGGATGTCGACGGATCTGGCTGCTTAACCAGCTTTCTCAAAATGAGAATTTACAGCAAGGTGAGCTGTTGATAAGTGAAGCGGTAGACGCTATCTGGGCCGGTTCGGTACAGGATAGCCCGGCAATTACGCGCAGACGAGTGAGGAAGTGACTCCATACCGGGGTAATGAAAGGATATCCATTTGAGGTTGTTATGAATATTTTCTCAGAAGCTGCAAGACTGGAAGAACAAAACCGCCCCTTTGCTTTGGCTCAGATTGTCGACAGCAGAGGGTCCACGCCACGGCATTCAGCCCAAATGTTGATCCGCGATGATGGCAGCATCCTGGGAACTATTGGTGGCGGCATGGTAGAGCGCCGGGTCATTGATGAGGCGTTGGAAGCATTAAATGAAAAAGCCTCGAGAATGTTTCATGGCCGCATGGCGCGTAGCGGCAACGACGCGGTAGGCTCTGACTGCGGCGGTGCAATGTCAGTATATATCAGCGTTCACGGCCTTCGCCCGCGATTAGTACTGATTGGCGCAGGGCACGTGAACCGTGCAGTCGCCCATAGTGCCGCGCTTCTGGGATTTGAAATCTCGGTGGCAGATATCTATCCGGAAAGTCTTAACCCCGCATTTTTTCCACCTTTAACGCAGCTACTGCATGCGGGTACCTTCAGTGTTGCGGTAGAGAAACTTGCGATTCGGCAGGATAATTTTGTGCTGATTGCTACCAATAATAAAGACCGTGAAGCATTAGATCGGTTGATTGAACTGCCAGCCGCCTGGCTGGGGCTGTTGGCCAGCCGTCGTAAAGTGCAGGTTTTTCTACGCCAGCTGCGAGATAACGGCGTGGAGGAAGAAAAGATTGCCCGCTTACATGCCCCGGTGGGCTATGACATTGGCGCAGAAACGCCGAATGAGATTGCTATTAGCGTGATGGCCGAGATCCTACAGGTTAAAAATCAGGCTCCCGGCGGGTTGATGATGGGCACGGACACGCCGTCACGGCCGCTGAGAGTGGTGATTCGTGGAGCGGGAGATATCGCCACCGGCGTGGCGCTGCGGCTATGGCACGCGGGCTTTAAGGTCATCATGCTGGAAGTTGAAAAACCTACGGTTATCCGCCGTACCGTGGCGTTTGCTCAGGCGGTATTTGACGGTGAAACGACGGTTGAAGGGGTAAGTGCGAAACGTGTCGCTACGGTGCAGGAAGCGCTGCGTATTGCTGAGAATGGTGCGATTCCGGTTCTGATCGACCCGCTGTGCGAATGTCTTCATGAGCTGCAGCCGGGCTGTGTGGTAGATGCCATTCTGGCGAAAGAAAATTTGGGTACGCACCCGGGGCTAGCTCCGGCAGTTATTGCGCTTGGCCCTGGATTTAACGCCGGGCAGGACTGCCACGCGGTGATTGAAACCAACCGTGGTCATTGGCTTGGGCAGGTCATTTATGAGGGCCGGGCGCAGGAAAATACCGGCGTTCCGGGCAATATCATGGGCCACACCTCACGGCGGGTAATTCGCGCGCCGGGCGCTGGCGTAATGCGTAACCGGGTGCGGCTGGGTGATGTTGTCAGTGAAGGTGATGTGATTGCGCTCGTCGGCGAGGTAGAGATCCGCGCTCCCCTGAGCGGTATGGTTCGCGGACTATTGAACGATGGGCTGGTGGTGGATACCGGCTTCAAGATTGGTGATATCGACCCACGTGGTGAGAAGGCGGATTACACCAGCGTGTCGGATAAAGCCCGAGCGATTGGCGGCGGTGTACTTGAGGCGTTAATGACCTTAATGAATCAGAGCGTGAAGGAGAAAAAAATGCTGCTGACGGTTGCCTGATGTGGCTTTGCTTATCCGGTCAACGCGATGATACGTAACGCGTTGACCAGATAAGTTAACTTATCCCTGAATGACGGTTCCGGTTTTACCTTCAATTCCTTCTTTTGCTTTGCTCAATACGGTAATCAACGCCTTACGACCGGGACGTGAACGGGCAAACGATGCTGCGGCCTCCACCTTCGGCAGCATTGAACCTTTCGCGAAATGCCCTTCGGCAATAAACTGTTCGGCATCGCTCAGCGACAGATTATCCAGCCACTGTTCGTTCGGCTTGCCAAAATTGATAGCCACTTTTTCCACCGCTGTAAGAATAATCAGCATATCGGCATCAATCATTGCCGCCAGCCTGGCACTGGCCCAGTCTTTATCGATAACCGCACTTGCTCCTCGCAGATGGTTACCTTCGCGGATAACCGGGATCCCACCGCCGCCGGCGGTAATCACTACGTGGCAGGCATCCATCATGGCTTTAACCGTTTCTTTTTCAATGATATCAATCGGTTTTGGAGAGGCGACCACTCGACGATAGCCGCGACCGGCATCTTCTTTCAGCACATAACCCTTTAGGGCAAGCTGGTCGGCCTCTTCCTTGTTGAAAAACGAACCGATAGGTTTGGTTGGGTTGCTGAACGCCGGATCGTTGGCATCCACTTCAACCTGGGTAATCAGCGTTGCCACGGGAATATGCATATTGCGCGACAGCAGTTCTTCACGCAGCGCATTTTGGAGATCGTAGCCAATGTAGCCCTGACTTAGAGCCACGCAGACCGACATTGGCAGCATCGGCGTATGTGCATCCGTTTTGGCGGCAGCTTCGAAGGCCAGGTTGATCATTCCTACCTGCGGCCCATTCCCGTGCGTGACGACCACCTGGTGCCCTTGAGCAATCAGATCGACGATGGCCTGGGATGTTTGTTTCACGGCCTGCATTTGCCCGGCCAGATCCTCGCCTAAGGCATTGCCGCCGAGGGCGAGCACAATTCTTTTACTCATGGATTCCTCACTTTAGGATGCATTGCTGCGCATTGATAAATGCGCGGCAGAAAAGGGGGCCCGGCGCAGGAAACGCCCCTGACCTGCGATGCCGGTGAAACTGCCGTTGTTGAAAATTACCCGGCCGTGAGACAAGGTCTGACGAATGTAGCCCTGGCAGACAAAGCCTTCCCACGGTGAATAGTCCGCGTTGTCATGCAACATTTCATGGCGGATAGTCGTGCTCCGACGTGGATCGATAATCACCACATCGCCATCTGCCCCAGGCGCCAGACGCCCTTTTTGTGGCCACAGGCCAAAAAGTTTTGCAGGGTTGGCGCTGGTGAGCGCGACAAAATGCTCCGGCGTTATTCGCCCGGTCATTACGCCGTGCGAGAACAGCAGCAACAGGCGGTTTTCTACACCCGGCAGGCCGTTCGGACAGCGGCTAAAATCACCGCCGGAAAGATGCAGCCGCTGCGCCATAGAAAACGCACAGTGGTCGGTAGCCAGCACGTCAATTTGCCCCCCGGCAATACCGCACCACAGCGCGTCGTTATTGCTGGCATTACGCAAAGGTGGGCTGAGCAGATACTTCAGCGCATCCTCACGTTCATAGCAACGGTCATCCAGCAGAAGGTACTGCGGGCAGGTTTCTACCCACACCGGCTGGTGGCGCGAACGGGCAAGACGCAAGTATTCCAACCCCAGGCCATTAGAGAGATGCACGATATACAGCGGCGCATTACCCGCTAGCTGGGCGAGATTGATCATGCGAGCGATGGCTTCCGCTTCACATTCTAACGGGCGGCTAAGCGCGTGATAGCGGGGGGCGGTGTTACCGGCTGCCAAAAATTCGGCGCGTTTGCGGGCTATCGCAGCGTCATTTTCAGGGTGAACGGTGGCCAGTGCCCCGGCGCGATGCAGATGACGCAGCGCCTGAAGCACTTCATCATCGTTGAGTTTGTATTGATAGGTGAGATAGAGCTTGAAGCTGCTGATTCCTGCTTCAACCATCATTGGAATTTCATCGAGGATGGCGTGGTTAATATGCTGAATCACGCCGTGAAAGCTGTAATCGATAACCGCTTTGTAGGCGGCGTAGCCATGGTAGGTTTCAAGCTGATGGCGCAACCGGCAGCCCACCGGACCAAAGCCCATATGATCAACAATAGTGGTTGTGCCGCCGCAGGCCGCCGCGCGAGTGCCGGTAAAAAAGTCGTCGCAGCTGCGGGCCAGCCCGGTATCAATATTAAAGTGAGTGTGAACATCCACGCCGCCAGGCATCACATAACATCCGCTGGCATCGATAATTTCGCAGGGCTGCTCCACGGTGATTTCGTCGATATTATCGGCAAGCTGGCTAACCAGGCCATTCTCAATGAGTAAGTCCTGTTTTGCCTGGCCGTCAGCGTTGACCACAATGCCGTTTTTAATCAATACGCGCATAAAGAACTCCAGACTCCCGCCGCGAACGACGGGAGGAATAACGAGGCAGAATTACTCGGTTGCCAGCCAGCTCAGTGGAATGGAGGCATACATCGCAGCACAGGTCACCAGATGTGATTTCCAGGTTTTTTCATTAGGCGCGTGGGCTTCTGGCTCTTTGCCAGGGCCAAAGCCAATGACCGGAATGCCGTGGCGACCCATGATAGACACACCGTTGGTAGAAAACGTCCACTTATCGACTACCGGCGCTTTGCCGAACAGCCCCTCGTAGGCATTGCTTAACGCCCGGACGGTAAAGTGGTTTTCTTCGACTTTCCAGGTTGGGAAGTAGCATTCGGTTGGGTATACCAGGCCAGTCCATGATGGGCGATCGTAGTGATACATTGACACGGCTGCGCCCGAGTTTTGTACTGCCGGCAGGGCACGTATTTCTTCCAGCGCACCCTCCCATGTTTCACCCCAAGTCAGACGACGGTCGATAGACACCGCACAGCTGTCAGCAACCGCGCAGCGGCTAGGGGAGGTGAAGAAAATTTCAGAAACGGTCAGCGTGCCTTTGCCGAGGAACTCATCATTACCCAGATTGTGTGAAAGCAGCTGTAATTCATTAAGGATTGGACCCATTTTGAAAATGGCATTATCACCGCGCTCTGGCGCAGAGCCGTGGCAGCTGACGCCTTGCACATCGACACGAATCTCCATACGCCCACGATGGCCGCGATAAATTTGGCAGTCGGTTGGCTCGGTACTGACGACAAATTCAGGGCGGATGCCGGACTGTTCAATGATGTACTGCCAGCACAGGCCATCGCAGTCTTCTTCCTGCACAGTGCCGGTAACCAGCAGGGTATATTCGTCTTCCAGACCGAGATCTTTGATGATTTTCCCGGCATAAACCATCGATGCCATACCGCCTTCCTGGTCGGACGCGCCGCGACCGCCAATCAGCTCATCGGTTTCCATCCCCTGATACGGATCAAAGCTCCAGTTTTTGACGTTGCCGATACCCACGGTATCAATATGCGCATCCATTGCCACCAGGCGCGGACCGTGGCCGATATAGCCCAGCACGTTGCCCATTGGGTCAATTTCTACCTTGTCGAAGCCGACTTTCTCCATCTCTTCTTTTATGCGGTGAACGACGCGTTTTTCGTCGCTGCTTTCGCTCGGGATGGCAATCATATCGCGCAGGAAACGAGTCATGTCCTGCTGGTAGTGGTTTGCTTTTTCAAGAATCAATTTAAACGGAATATGCTTAGCCATGCCTATGTTCTCCAGTTCTGAATTTGTTGTGCATTACAGTGCGGCCGGGTGCTTACCCGCCCAGACGACTTCCCGATAGTGCTTCACGTCGGTGTCGCCTTCGGTGCTGATAACCAGCACGATGGAGTCGCTGTCCAGTTGCAGCTTGTTCATTAGCGCTTCGCGCTGAGGGTGGTAGTGAATGGCGGCCAGTGCACCCAGGCCGACAGCACCGGATTCACCGGAAATAACGCGCGGGTCGTGGCCGAGCGGGTTACCCAGGACGCGCATTCCAAGCGCGGCGACAGCGTCCTGGCAGGAGATAAACTGCGTAGAACAATTGCGCAGCAGCTCCCAGCCGAGCGGATTTGGTTCACCGCAGGCCAGACCGGCCATAATGGTGGCCATATCACCGCCGACGTTAACTATCTGACCTTTAACGCCCGAGCGATAAATACAGTCAGCCAGTTCCGGCTCGACAATGACTGAATGCAGGTTGTGGGCGCCGTAGACATCAGCCAGATAACCCAGCACACCGCCGGCCATGGCACCTACACCTGCCTGTAAGAACACGTGAGTAGGGCGGGCAATGCCCATCGACGCCATTTGTTCGACGGCCTCATCGGCTAGCGTGGCGTAGCCTTGCATAATCCAGGTTGGAATTTTGGTGTAACCATCCCAGGCGGTGTCCTGCACGACTTCCCAGCCGTTCTTCTGTGCGGTTTGCATCGTGAAGCGCACGGTATCGTCGTAGTTCATGTCGGTGACGATGCACTCGGCACCCAGACGCAGAATTGCGTCAACGCGCTCTTGTGCCGAGCCTTTAGGCATGTACACCACCGCGTTTTGCCCAAGCTGCCTGGCCGCCCATGCGACGCCACGTCCGTGGTTGCCGTCGGTGGTAGTGGCAAAGGTCATCTTTTCGGTGATGCGTGTTTTCAGATCTTCTAGCGACAGGTCATCGATATTCAGCTGATACTTTTCGCACAGCAGCTGGGCGATAGCATAGGAGCCTCCAAGCATCTTGAAAGCGTTCAGGCCAAAGCGCTGTGACTCATCTTTAACCAGAATTTTTCGCACGCCAAACAGCGTGGCCAGCTCGTTCAGGGCATACAGCGGCGTTGGTTTATAACCTGCTATTTTTTGATGAAAATGCCGCGCCTGTTGCGCCTGTTTGCGGGAAAACAAAGACGAGGTTTCACCCGTAAAAAAGCGGTTATCGGCGATATCCATTTTCAGTGAGAAGGCAGACATACTCTGTCCTTATTCGTCATGATGAAGCTGTAGAGCTGGCCCGCAGGCCAGCCAGAGAGTTTATTTAATGCGCTTTTGCGCTTCGCTGAGCAGCTCTTCGAGCAGTTGTCCCGGTTGGGCATATTTACGGCAGAGGATCATGGCGGCGATGATGTACGGCTTCCAGCTCGCTTCTTTGTAGGTCGCGATACGGTATTTTTCGAATACGGTATCGGCCACTTCACCTTCTTCACAGGAAACGCCGGTGATATCGGCAGGCAAGCAGTGCATATACAGCGCTTCGCCGTCGCGCGTTTTCGCCATCATCTCTTCGGTGCAGTGCCAGTTTTTGTGCTGGGCGTTTTGCGCCAGACAGGCTTTCTCCAGCGCTTTAAGGCCTTCATGATCGTTGGCACGCAGCAGTTCGGTACGCTGTTCCATCACCTGATAAGGCGCCCAGGACTTCGGGTAGACGATATCCGCATCGTTAAAGGCTTCGGCCATATCGGTCACCTGACGGAAACTGCCGCCGGAAGCTTTAGCATTGTTTTTCGCCACTTCAATCACGTCCGGGATCAGGTCATAGCCTTCCGGATGCGCCAAAGTGACGTCCATGCCAAACCGTGTCATCAGGCCGATAATGCCCTGTGGTACAGAGAGCGGCTTGCCGTAGCTTGGCGAATACGCCCAGGTCATGGCTATTTTTTTGCCCTTGAGATTTTCCAGAGAACCGAAATGTTCACGTAGCCAGGCAAGGTCGGCCATGGATTGCGTAGGGTGGTCGATATCACACTGCAGGTTAATTAGCGCAGGGCGCTGAGGAAGTACTCCCTGTTTGTGGCCGTCGTCCAACGCTTCACCCACTTCACGCATATAGGCGTTACCGGCCCCGAGGAACATATCATCACGAATCCCAATGGCGTCGGCGCAGAAGGAAATCATATTGGCGGTTTCACGCACCGTTTCACCGTGTGCAATCTGTGACTTTCCTTCGTCTAAATCCTGCTGTGCCAGCCCCAGGAGGTTTAGCGCGGAAGCATAAGAGAAGCGGGTGCGGGTTGAGTTATCGCGGAACACCGAGATACCCAGGCCGCTGTTAAACACTTTGGTGGCAATATTTTCGGCTCGCAGGGTCTTTAAAGCATCGGCCACGTCCAATACCTGTTTCAGTTCGTCAGGAGATTGCTCCCACGTAAGCAGGAAGTCTTTCTCATGCAGGCTGGAATTAAGCTTATTGATATCCTTAATCAGTTCGTTAACAGTTTTCATTTTTCAATCCTGGTAGTGAATGGCAGCTTATTAATTGCTGGTGGCAGTGCGCGGAGGCCAGCGTTGCAATTCAACTAACAATAAGCATGCCAACTCCAAATTAAAGTGGGATCGAACGTCTAAATGGCAGGGTTATGGGAGGGTGGTCACGAAATCAGGCTAACTGGATGGAATTTTCAGACATAAATTAAAGAGAGAAACTCGTTGTGCATGTATTTATACACCGATATTAAGGGGCGGAAGTTAAGTATCTGATGAGAAATTCTTCAAATTGATAAAATAGCACTCTCAATTATCATATTGATATGAAAGTGTGATGTTAATTCCAACTTTTCTTTAAGAACAGGAAAAGAGAATGTGCCTGCATCAATTATTGTCTGGCGCTGGGGTAGTATCATCAACAAACCCTCAATACGGTTGTTCACCCGGCATTGCTTTCAGTGAGTGAGAATATGACACCTTCGAATACGCCTTCTGTCTTGATGCAAATTCAGCCTACAATTCAACGTTTTGCCCGCATGCTTTCGAGCGTGCTTCAGCTAGAGGTTGAAATTGTCGACAATTCGCTGTGCCGCGTTGCCGGTACGGGAGCTTACGGAAAGTTTCTTGGGCGAAAATTAAATACAGATTCGAGACTTCTTCGTTACATTATTGAAACAAAGAAGGAAAAAGTGGTCACGCATTCACGCTTTGATCCGCTGTGCAAAGGCTGCGAGAGTAAAGAAACCTGTAAAGAAAAAGCCTTCCTTGGTACCCCCGTTATTTATCAAGAACAGTGCGTAGGCGTGATCAGTCTGATCGCGTTGACGTGTGACCAACAAGAAAGAATAAACGATAATATCACCGAGTTTTCCGACTATGTACGTCATGTTTCCTCTATATTTGTGTCTCGCTTACTGGAAGATCAAAGCGGTGGCGATAATATCCAAAAAATATTTCTAACAATGCTTGATAACATGGATCAGGGCGTTCTTGTCGTCAGTCAGGAACAAAAAATTAAGTTCATCAATCAGGCTGCCTTAAAAATTCTTGGAGTAAGCCAGGGCAATATTGTCGGGAAAAACATTAACTTTCGGCCTTTGACTTTTGCTCAAAACTTTATTCGTGGTCATATGCAGCACGTTATTTCTATTGATGATAAGAAAGAGCTGATTATTGGCCAGCTGCATGCCGTCCAGGATCAATGGCTATTTCTTATGGCGTTTCATCAGTCACACACTTCCGCCGATATTTCGACGCAGCAGGACGGGCCGCAGATTGAGCAGATGGTCGGAGAATGTCGCCCTATGCGGCAGCTAAAAAAGTTAATTAGCCGCATAGCACCTAGCCCTTCCAGCGTGATGATTGCCGGGGAAAGCGGTACCGGAAAAGAAGTTGTTGCCAG
Source organism: Cedecea neteri NBRC 105707 = ATCC 33855 (assembly GCF_001571265.1). GTDB lineage: Bacteria > Pseudomonadota > Gammaproteobacteria > Enterobacterales > Enterobacteriaceae > Cedecea > Cedecea neteri. The sequence goes on from NZ_BCTL01000022.1 coordinate 35,533, forward strand.
GGCGATACACAAGCTAAGCGACCGTAAAGATAAACCGTTTATCGCTATTAACTGTGCGGCCATCCCAGAGCAGCTGCTGGAAAGTGAGCTTTTTGGTTATGTAAAAGGGGCGTTTACCGGAGCATCTGTTAACGGTAAAACCGGGTTGATTCAGGCGGCAAATAACGGTACCTTATTTCTAGATGAAATTGGCGATATGCCATTAACGCTCCAGGCGAAGCTGCTGCGCGCGATTGAATCTCGTGAAATTCAACCGGTGGGTGCCAGCCACCCCGTACCGGTGGATATTCGTATTATTTCGGCGACCAACCAAAACCTTGACCAGTTCATCACAGAGGGTAAGTTTCGTGAGGACCTCTACTACCGACTGAATGTTATCCCGCTTCGGTTGCCGCCGCTACGCGAGCGTCAGGAAGATATTGAGCTGCTGATTCACTATTTTCTTCATCTACATACCCGTCGGCTTGAGCTGGTGTATCCCGGCGTGGCGCCTGAAGTGATAACGCTGTTAAAGCACTATCGCTGGCCGGGCAATATCCGAGAGTTAAGTAACCTAATGGAGTATTTGGTGAATGTCGTGCCGTCTGGGGAGGTGATTGACGTTTCCTTACTGCCGCCAAATCTGATCAACAGCGGGAAACTGAGCGATCGCATCGAACCGGCAATGCCTGCTTCACGCGTTATGGCCGCAAAAGAAGAAGAGGGCGTTACCGGGCTGGAGGAGATGGAACGGCAGATGATTCGTGATGCTTTAACCCGCTACAGTAATAAAAAACAGGCGGCAGACGAGCTAGGCATTGGGATTGCTACGCTGTATCGCAAGATAAAAAAATACGATCTAAGCCTCACGTAGATTGTGCGCTCTTCAGAAGCAGTTTATAGGCCATGAATCTGTATCTCTTACGTGAATTCTGACGCGTTATGGTGCTGTCAAAACCCCAGAATTCGCATAGCGCACGAATAATTAACTAATTCATTTGTAATTTTCTCACACAAAAAGCCAGGCATCCAGTACTGGCATCACCCAGGCGGTATATCTCGCACTCAGAATGCCTGGGTTACCGAGTTGAAAACCGTCGTGACCTTCTGATTTTCTGAATAATAAAAACCTCTGATTCCTCGATAGCGATTAAAGAATTACGGTTCGAGGAATAGAAGCTATAGCAAACGGTAAGGCCATAATGCCAGGAAGGCGATATGCAGAGGATATGGGTAGGATTAGTTCACATTCGATTTAACATAATATACATTATGCGCACCAGTGTGGCAATGGCTCTATTTAGAGGTTTAATTGTGGCTGATTATTCTGGCTGTACTTCTCTAGTCTGGCCGTTCGGTCAACGACTTGCTTTTCATGATGCTGAGTTTTCTATGGCTATACACTGCGTCAAAAATTCACCATGAGAAATCAATCCTAAATCTCCAGTGCAGCCACGCCCCCTCGGTCACGGTTTTCGACAACCTGGGCCTGAACGTCCACAGCATCGAATATCATCGCCACCCGGATACCCCAACAACGAACTCATCACCTGGCATACCTTTGACCCCCGCGGCTTCTTGACCCGCCGTGCCGATCCGCGTATCGACAAGGACGGACTGACAAATTCCACGAATATCACTGACCTAGTGTGCTTTGCTCGCCGGCCGTGGACAACGGCATTTCTAAGCCAGATGATGAATAAATCTGAGGACTTGTCAGTTACTCATGACCTGTTACTGCTTATAGATACCATCAGACTTTACCGAGCAAATAACCATGTCGATGATCAACAGTGATAAATCATTCATCGGCTTTAGTCCCAATTTCACCATTAATCTATTTCTTATACCAGATACGGTTTTGATGGAACAACCATCCTCCCTGGCGATTAAATGCTGTGTCTTGCCAGCAACCAGTTTTTTAATAATGAGCATTTGTCTGAATGTGATGTTATTTTCCACTTTTGCTCTACCCAGCGCGGTATCAATAAAAAAACGATTAATGTTTTCTATGCTATCCCGTTTAGATAGGCAGCGGGCATGAGAGTAAAGCATCTCTGCTGGAATATCATACACCATGATTATTTTTAAATTGTGCTCAGCCATTTTTCTGACGAGCTGATGGCTCACAGTCAACGAGTGTAAGGATATAATGTATAGTGAATATGTTCTACTGCTAAGCTCTTTCATGCATCTATTTATATCGAAAAAAAATATGGTGTCGACGCCATTTGATGTCATCTCTTCAACCCCTACGAGATAGAAGAAATCATCAGATATTATACAAGCTCTTTGCATGAAAACGCTCTTATTCTATTGATTGTTTAATTATGCTATGTTCATTAGCGAAATAAATGACATTATTTATCATCTTATGCCATTCAGCTGAGTGATAAATGATTACCCTAACATTTAAGTTGGCGTGCTTACTTAATGCTGTAATTCGTTGCTGATGTTTACTCGCTTTTCTTCTTGCCTGGGAATTATCTTACGAGGGCGTGGTGGCTATTTCCACTCTGGTGTGTCAGACTTTATGTTTATTTAGAGTTGTTAAAATATGTGTATTTTTAATCATATAAGTTAATGGTTAATCTAATGATACCTATGAAATATTAATTCATCTTATGTTTTTGATTTACATGCTGGCAACATGTTCTTAAACGTAAATGAACCTAAATGAGATTGGATTTGCTGGAGGATATGGAATGTCTGAGGTTATTTTAGTTAATCATCAGGTTAAATTTGAACCAAATCGCAATACCCTTTCATCGATGAGTTTACCGGAACGAAAAATCACTCTGCCCTCTTCTTCATCACGCTGTTTGAAGGTGTTGCTATCGAAACAGGGTGATGTTGTCACCATAAAGCAATTTCATAAACTTGTTTGGGAGAAGAACAAAACGATAGTTTCCGACAACACCATTTATCAGAATATCTCTATTATCAGAAAAGCATTGACTGCCGTAGGAGCAGATAAAAATATTGTTGAGACGCATACCCGACGTGGATGGTGTGTCCCTGAGTCGGTTCACGTGAGCATTGAAATAAAACAGGGCGGACTCGCTCAAATCAACGATGTTGTAGAAGAAAATAGCGAGCCCAGAACATTGAATTCTGACGTGGTGACGCAAGATGCTGCTAACCCGGATGATGTTAAACATAAAAGCATGCTGTATCCCTTATGTTTTTTATGGGCAGTACTGATATTGGTGCTGGTTTTATATGTTTACGTTCTGTGATCTTCAGGCTTCTCTCAAGCGGCCCGAGTAACGCGTTTTCGCCTGGATGATTTCGTGGTTGATAGCTTGTCTGCAGATCTTGAGTATTCCTACATTCTGCATTGACAGTTTCTTGATGCCCTTCTGACATGCTGAGTTATGAAATAGTCATGTCTGGAAGGGTATGTATGTGTAGAAAATTGATGTATTGGTTATTCTTGCTATGTTCGATGGTTGCGTTGAGCGGCTGCGTTTCGCTTTTTTAAACATCAGAGAAGCTCATGAAACCATTAATTATCCTGGTCGTATATTCATCCGTTTTTGCACTGACGGGGTGCCTGTCTGTGGGCACGCATCTGTTTACGCGATAGATGTCACGCTGCTGATGCAGTTATCTGAATAGGATCCCGAACATCGGGATCCCAACATAGCGTTTACCACCCTTTTACGGCATCGCCGTGATAAATTTCATCTGCGGCGGCGGCCACTTCATCGGTCTGGTATGCCTTCACAAGGTTTTTCACATTTTCGCTGTCCTTATTATCTTCTCGGGCAACAATAATGTTCACGTACGGCGAGTTTTTATCCTCAACAAACAGGCCGTTTTTGGCGGGAGTCAGCCCGATCTGACTGGAATAATTGGTGTTGATGATCGCGAGGTCGATTTTGTCATCATCAATGGCGCGAGTCAGCTGTGCGGCCTCCACCTCAACAATTTTCAACTGCTTAGGATTCTCTACAATATCCAGAGAGGTTGGCAGCAACCCTACATTATCCTTCAGTTTTATCAAACCTTGCGTTTGCAGCAGCAGCAGTGAACGCCCCAGATTCGTAGGATCATTAGGTACGGCCACCTGCGCCCCATCCTTCAGCTCAGACACGGATTTAATTTTGCGGGAATAACCGGCGATAGGATAAACAAAAGTATTGCCCACAGCGGCTAACTTATAGCCACGTTCTTTTATTTGCTTCTCCAGATAAGGACCGTGCTGGAAGGAGTTTGCATCAATATCGCCGCTGCTCAATGCGGAGTTGGGTAAGACATAGTCAGTGAAAGTCACCACTTCTACGTCAAGATTGTATTTTTCTTTTGCGACCTTTTTGACGGTATCCCAAAGCGGCTGATCGATACCGGCGCTGATACCCACTTTAATATGGTTCGCATCCTGTTTAGGACCACAGCCGGTAAGCAGCATGGCTCCAGCCAGTGAAGCAGCCAGTAGAGAGATTTTTACAGTATGTTTTATCGCCGAATGCATAAATAACGTCTTCCTTAAACCAATAAAAACAGCAAATTTGAAATTACCCACCATTCAGGTGCGGCCAGGAGAGTTTTTCAAACTGTGCTGATACTGGCAAATAAGAAAAAGACATAACCTATGTGTAAAAAAATCTGATGCTGTTTATCTCGTCAAATTCGCCCGTGATTTTCTTCAACGGGGGATTCAGGCGACAATATCGCACATTCTTTATCCAGCAATGCTTCCACCGAGGCCCGATTATTGCGGTCCCAGCCTCGTTTAGTGGTGAGTAAAATAAACCCTTTTTGCTCGCCGTAGGTGGTGGGAATGACGGCCACGCCCCACTCCGCCAGCTGTTCAGGCGTTAAATGGAAATGACTCGCGACGCTGTTAATCGGGTAAATACCCATCACGGTCGGCTGCATTACCCGCCGCGCGTACCAGGTGTAACGCAGGAGCTTATCGGGCAAGGGCCGCCATTCTTCCGTTATATAGGGACGTTCTGCCAGCATCTGACGCCTGACGTCCTCTCTCAGGCAGGTCAGGTGAATATGCAACTGATTTTGACTGCGCCCATAAGCCGAGTTAATCGCCAGACCGAGAGCATCGTCAGGCACCGGGGCGCCATACTGCCAGGCTAAAAGGCGACGCATGAGCCAGGCATAGCCGAAATAGTCCGTGCGCCCTTCTGCCGCCAGCTCCGGGCTTTCAATGCCGGTTAGCTCCGCCGTGGGAACCAGAATAAAATGATAGGGATAGCGCGGGTTCTGGATAACGCTAAAGCCGTGAGCCTTTCCTTCCGGCATATATATTTGCTGGCACGGTGCGGGACTGCTCGTTTGCTGATAGTTGGTCATGCACACCTTATCGACCACGCCCCACAGCGCATCGGAGCGGGCACAGCCCACCAGCATGAATAGCCCTGTCAGGAGCAGGCCTCGTTTGAGGCAGGAGAAAATCAGGACTGTCATTCCATGAGTTTGCATTCTTTCAGCGCCACCGGATTCACTTTGCCACGCGTTATTCTGACTTATCAAGATCATAGCGTTTTATCGGCGTAAAAACAGCGCGCTGAATGAATATCTCCGCGTTTAAACTTGCGCCACAACCCGCTGATGCTGAAAGCCCAGCTTTTCAATATGTATGCGTATCTGGTCTCCTGGCTGCAGCCATATAGGCTCCGGCTTCATGCCAAGGCCTACGCCTGCAGGCGTGCCGGTGGCGATCAGATCCCCTGGCAACAGCGTCATATAGTGGCTGACGTAAGACACAATTTCGGCGACCGAGAAAATCATTTGTGAAGTGTGACTCTCCTGCCGTCTGTCCCCGTTCACCTCGAGCCAGATAGCCAGCGACTGAGGATCGCCCACTTCGTCCTTCGTCACGATGTAGGGCCCGGTTGGGCCGAAGGTATCGCAGCTTTTGGCCTTATCCCACTGCGAGGACTGAAACTGAAACCCCCGATCTGACACGTCATTGATAATACAGTAGCCGGCAACATGTTCGAGAGCCCTGTCGGGACTAACCTGCCGGGCTGGTTGGCCTATCACAATACCAAGCTCGGCCTCCCAGTCGAGTTTTGTTGAATGAGACGGCTGGACAACAGGATCGTTCGGTCCGCTGATACAGCTCGGCGCCTTAAAAAACACGACCGGCTCGGTGGGAACCGGCAAACTAGCCTCCCTTGCGTGATCGAGATAGTTCAGGCCGATAGCCACAAACTTCGAGGTGCTGGCGAGTGGCGCCCCCAGTCGTGGCTCGCCGTCAACCAGCGGAAAGCGAATAATATCGTCTTCATTTTGCAGCGCGAGCAGCACCACCGGAAGCGTTTCCGGCGTGATGTCGGCAACAAGACTGGATAAATCTCGCAGCCTAAAGTGATTATCAAACACGCCGGGCTTTTCCTGGCCAGCCTCGCCATAACGACATATTTTCATTTCGTCCTCTCGGTAGTTATTGAATGGAGTGCCAGAGTGAAAATAAAAAAGACGGCAGGAGGATATCGTTCCTGCCGTTAAATAAGTGCTACGTATTTTTGATAAAGCATAATCGGACACACGCCAGAGTAAATCTGTTTTATTTTTACAAAACCGTATTTGGGCTTTTTCCGGTTTAAATATCCCGACACCGTGCGGCTTTGCGATATTGATGAACGACAGTCATAAGCGTTATGACTGCCGGGTTATCGGCAAATGGTTTGGGGAAATATAGCATCAGCAGGCGTATCATCTTTCTTTCGTGGAGGTCCTAAAATGGCAAGGATTTTTATTACCGGCTCTGCCGATGGTCTTGGGCAAATGGCCGCTAAGCTTCTGGTGGCCGATGGGCACCAGGTCGTACTGCATGCGCGAAACAAAACGCGCGCAGCTTACGCTATGTCGATGGTACCGGGTGCAGAGTCTGCGTTTGCGGCCGACCTTTCCAGCATTGCCGAGACAAAAATGTTGGCCGATGAGGTGAATGCTTTTGGCTACTTTGACGCCATTATTCACAATGCCGCCGTGGGGTATCAGGAAAGAGAGCGCCAACTGACCGTCGACGGTTTACCGCAGGTGTTTGCCGTTAACGCTTTGGCACCGTATATCCTGACCGCGTTAATTCATCGGCCTAAGCGCCTGGTCTACCTTAGTTCTTCCTTGCATAGGGACGGGGATCCTTCGCTTGACGATCTTGCATGGGAGAAGCGTCGCTGGAACGGCGGTCAGGCCTATTCGGATTCCAAGCTGCAGATTACCCTGCTGACATTTGCCATTGCCAGACTGTGGCCTGAAGTGAGGTCTAACTGCGTCGACCCCGGCTGGGTGGCAACGAAAATGGGAGGTGCTGGCGCGTCTGATGCGCTGGATCTTGGCCCGAGCACACAGGTCTGGCTTGCCGCCGATCCAACGTTGTCATCAGCGCCAACCGGGGGCTATTTTTATCACCAGAAGCCCGACAACGCGGTTAAAGCAGCCTCCGATCCTGTTCTCCAGCAGCGTTTTTTAGCCGCCTGCGCGGAGTATTCAGGCGTCGAAATTATTTAGCCATGCCTGACTCTTCCACCGGCGGAAAACGTTGAAAATAGTCCACCAGAAAATCGATACAGACTTTTAGCTTTGCCGAACCGCTGGTGCGGTTGGAATATACCGCCCAGATATTCGCGGCCTGGTACCACTCCGGCAAAATCTGCACCAGCTCGCCGCGGGCAATATAGCGCTGCACCTCCCACTGCGAGCGCAGAATAATCCCGTGCCCTTTTAACGCCCAGTTCAGGACTACGCTGCCGTTATTGGATGAGAGCTGGCTACTGACGTGGGTCTGCTGCGTTTCCGTGCCATTGGTTAACGGCCATACGCCGAACTGCGAGCTGCGTTCCTGAATCACGAGGCATTTATGGTGCCGGAGATCGGCTATCTGCCGCGGCGTGCCGTGCTGTGTGAGGTAGTCCGGGGCGGCGCACAGTACGCGGTTGTTCGTTGAAAGCTGTCGGGTGATATAAAGGTCTTTAATGTCATCGCCAATGCGAATTTCTATATCGACGCCCTCCTCTATCAAATCAACAACTCTGTCCGTCAGCGTTAGCTTGATATTTAGCGCCGGATAGCGTTCCGCCAGCGCCGAAAGCGCATCAGGCATATACGTTGAGCCAAAACCAAACGAGCAGCTCATCTGAATATTGCCTTCAAGTGTGTCCCGCCAGGCGGCAAGCCCCGAAACAAAATCCCCCATGCTTTCCAGCACTGAAAGCGCTCCGCTTAGCGCCTTATGGCCATCGGCCGTTAAATGAATCGCGCGGGCGCTGCGGTGGAACAGCCGCATTCCCAGGCTTTTCTCCAACAGCGAAATGCGTTTACTGACATAAGACGGAGAAAGCCCCAGCTCCGCCGCCGCGTTGGCAAAACTTTCTTTACGCACCACGGTGACAAAGACATTCAAATCTTCAATAAGCGGCCAGGCGGCGCGTGGGGTTTCGTTGGTGCTCATCGGTCTGCCATCTTCTGAGTCAGGTTAAGAAAGGCATAATAGCGCTCAGCAGCACATCAGGACACTCCTCTTGCGGACTGTGCCCGCAGGGCATGGCTCGCCCACGAACGTCCAACGCTTTTTCCTGCCAGGTAGCGGGCACATTATAAAGCTGGCCCACGGTGCCTTTCTCCCCCCACAGCACCAGCAAAGGGCTGCTAATGCGCAGATGCTTGTCGGCTTCATCATCTTCAAGGTCGATGGTCGCTGAGGCGCGGTAATCTTCGCAGATGGCCCGTAGTGTATCCGGATGCTGGTAACAACGCAGGTACTCGGCAAACACCTCGGGTTCCGTCGCGCCAGGGGTTTTAAGCTGGCCATCGATATGTTTACGCAGGAAAAATGCCGGATCTGCGGCGATCATTTTTTCCGGCATCGGCGAAGGCTGGATCAGGAAGAACCACCAGAAATAGCGGGTGGCAAAGGTTTTGTCCGTCAGCGCATACATGGTTGCCGTCGGGGCGATATCAATAAAGATGCTGCGCTTAACCTGCGCCGGGTAATCCAGCGCCAGGCGATGCCCGACGCGTGCCCCGCGATCGTGCCCCACAAAAGCAAAACCGTCCTGGAAACCGAGCCGTGCCACCAGCAGGACAATATCTTTCGCCATTTCACGCTTGGAATAGCTGCGGTGATCGTCGTCGCTGGCGGGTTTGGCGCTGTCTCCGTAACCGCGGATGTCCGGCATGATGACGGTGAAATGCTGTGCCAGAACCGGGGCGATTTTACGCCAGGTAACGTGGTTCTGCGGGTGGCCATGCAACAAAACTAGCGGTTCACCTTGCCCACCTACGGCGGCACGGAGGGTAATCCCGTTTTCCAGCGCCACGTCTATAAGCCGGAAACCAGGGATAAAAGGCGTCTCGCCCCTGTCGCGAATAAAGTCAGCGTTCTCTTTCATCATTGAAAATTAATCCTGAGTCAGTAGCCACGGATGGGCGGCAAAATGGCGCTGTTCAAACTCGCGAATCTCCTGCTGATACTGCAGCGTGTAGCTGATGGCATCGTGGCCTTCCAGCAGCATGTGCTTTTTCAGCTCATCGACCGTAAAGGCAATATCTTTGCCCTCCACGCCTATCTGCTGCCGGGCGAGATCGACGGTAATGCGGTTAGCTACTGGATTGTTTGCCGCCTGCGCCAGCCGCTCGATATCCTCCGCTGGCAGCGTCAGGGTCAGCACGCCGTTACGCTGGCAGTTGTCGTTGAAGATCCCGGCGAAGCTGGTACCGATCAACGCGCGGATACCAAGCTGACGTAACCCCCACACCGCGTGTTCACGGCTGGAGCCGCAGCCAAAGTTAGGTCCGACGATAAGAAACTGTGCGCCCTGCCATGCAGGCTGATTAAGGACAAACTCTGGGTTCAGCGAGCCGTCGGTCAGAAAACGTTGGTCAAAGAAAACGCCTCGGTCCAGATTGTTACGATCGATACCTTTCAAAAACTGCTTCGGCATGATCACATCCGTATCTATGTTAGCTGCCATCATCGGCGCGGCCACGCCGGTCACACGGTTAAAGGGTTCCATTTACGCTTCCCCCTGCTGTAAATACGACCGGACATCGGTGAGATGGCCGGCGACTGCGGCGGCGGCAACCATCGCCGGGCTCATTAAGTGTGTTCTTGCTCCGGCACCCTGGCGGCCCGCGAAGTTACGGTTGGTGCTGGAGGCGCAGCGGTCGCCCGGCTGCAGCACATCTTCGTTCATTGCGAGGCACATGGAGCAGCCCGACTGCCGCCATTCGAACCCGGCGTCGATAAAGATTTGGGCCAGCCCTTCCTGCTCGGCACGGACACGAACCTGCGTAGAGCCCGGCACAATAATCCCTCTAACGCCCGGGGCAATTTTCCTGTCTCTCAACACCTGGGCAACTGCCCTGAGGTCTTCAATACGCCCGTTGGTGCAGGAGCCAATAAACGCGTGGGTGATTGGAATCTGGCTAAGCGGCGTGCCTGGCGTAAGGCCCATATAGCTCAGCGCATTTTCGATGTCACGACGTTTGGCCGCATTGGACTCACTGGCAGGATCGGGCACATATTCAGTGATGCTGCCGCCCTGATCCGGGCTGGTGCCCCACGTCACGCGAGGCGTTAAGTTTGCGCAGTCGAGCACAACTTCTTTATCAAACACCGCGTCAGCATCGCTGTAGAGCGTGCGCCAGTATTTCAGCGCCTGTTCCCACAGCTCGCCTTTAGGTACTCGCGGCGCCGGTTTGATGTAGGCATAAACCTTTTCATCGGGCGGCATAAAAGCGCCCCGGGCCCCGGCTTCGACCGCCATATTACAAATGGTCATACGCCCTTCCACGCTAAGCGCATCAATGGCACTGCCGCAGAACTCGATGGCAAAACCGGTCGCGCCGTCGGCGCCAATTTCGGCGATCAGCAGCATGACGATATCTTTTGCCGTCGCGGCAAACGGCAGCTCACCGTTCACCATCACGCGCAGCGTTTTTAGCTTTTTATAAGCTAAGGTCTGCGTCGCCAGCATATGCTCAATTTCAGAGGTGCCGATGCCGAAACCAAACGCCCCAAACGCGCCGTAGGTGGTGGTATGGCTATCGCCTGCGGCAATCACCATGCCCGGCAGCACGATTCCCTGTTCATGGGCGACGACGTGTTCAATGCCCTGGCGGGGATCCATCACGTCGAACAGCTCAAGGCCAAAATCACGGCTGTTGGACTCAAAATAGCGAACCTGCAGCTCGCCGCCCGGGTCGGTCATTTCTGGCGTACGCTTTGGCCGCGTCGGGTTAACGTGGTCCACGTTGAGCAGGATGCTGTTTGGCTGCCAGACCTTGCGGTTAGCGTCACGCAGGCCGCTAAAAGCCTGCGGGCTGGTGTATTCGTTGAGGATGGAACGGTCGATATACAGCAGGACATTGCCCTGATCGTCCAGAGGGCGGATGACGTGGCTATCGATAATTTTATCGTACAGCGTTTTAGGCTTCATGACGGGTCACCTTGTTGCTCTCACAGCATAAAATAACGGCGTGCTGGCACGCAGATAAAAAATGAACAATTTCTAAAGGGATAGTAGCAACCGGGTGATTAGGCTGTCAGTAAAGGCATGATGCACAAGCGTAATAGGATAAAACACGAAATGTGTTTCATTTATTGTGATGATAAATAAGGATTTTGATCGTAAGCAAGGTTAGTCGGCATCTGCTTTACTTAACGGCGTTAGAGATTGACTTGATGTCGAATAGTATGAAAATGCTTGTTGTCCACCGACTGGCAAAATCTGGAGCACATCATCGCCACTTCAAGCCGCTTCTTCTCTGCCGCCAGGGTCAAAAAACCTGGCGCGATACTTGCCGCCGCGCTATTTCTGGCGAGCTGCGCCTCTAAACCGCCGGTTTCCCTCGTCACGCCCTTGCCGGGCACTAAGCCGAATGTGACGACACCTTCGCAGCATGATCAGCCGATGCGTGGCGTCTGGCTGGCCACGGTTTCCCGGCTGGACTGGCCGCCGGTTTCTTCCGTTAACGGCAGCAGCGCCGGCGTGCGCATTAGCCAGCAGCAGCAGGCGTTGAAGGACAAGCTGGACAAACTGAAGTCGCTGGGCATCAACACGGTATTTTTCCAGGTGAAACCCGACGGCACGGCCCTGTGGCCTTCGAAGATTTTGCCGTGGTCAGATATGCTGACGGGAAAAATTGGCGAAGATCCGGGTTACGATCCGCTGCAGTTTATGCTCGATGAAGCACACAAACGAGGAATGAAGGTACACGCCTGGTTTAACCCATACAGGGTTTCTACTAACACCACCCCTGGCACTGTTTCCGCGCTGAACCGCACGCTTTCTCTGCAGCCCGCCAGCGTTTTTGTGCTGCACCGTGACTGGATTAGAACCTCCGGCGACCGCTTCGTGCTTGACCCCGGTATTCCTGAAGTCCGTGACTGGATAACAAGCATCGTCGCCGAAGTTGTCTCGCACTATGCCATCGACGGTGTGCAGTTTGATGATTACTTCTATACCGAATCACCGGGCTCGACCCTCAACGACAACCAGACTTACAGAACCTACGGCCAGGGCTACGCGTCTAAAGCCGACTGGCGGCGCCACAATACTGAGCAACTTATCGAGCAAGTTTCACGCACCATCAAACAGCTTAAGCCCGGGGTTGAGTTTGGCGTGAGTCCGGCGGGCGTGTGGCGTAATATCTCCCACGATCCGGCCGGGTCAGAAACGCGCGGTGCCGCAGCCTACGATGAGTCTTATGCCGATACGCGCCTTTGGGTGCAAAAAGGCCTGCTGGACTATATTGCCCCACAGATCTACTGGCCCTTTTCCCGCAGTGCCGCCCGCTACGACGTGCTGGCAAAATGGTGGGCTAACGTCGTGAAACCCACTAATACGCGTCTTTATATTGGGATTGCGTTGTACAAAGTCGGGGAGCCTTCAAAGAACGAGCCTGACTGGACGGTGAGCGGTGGCGTGCCTGAGCTGAAAAAACAGCTCGATTTGAACGACGCCGTGCCGCAAATTCACGGCACCATATTGTTCCGGGAAAATTACCTCAACCAGCCCCAGACCCAGCAGGCGGTGAATTACATCAAGGAACGTTGGGGGGAATGATTGGCTAAAAAAACCGGATCGCCCTTCCCTGGGCAGATCCGGGGGCTGTCTTACTGACCAGCCAGGTCGTCATACACATTGCGCAGTCGGGTGCGCAGATACAGAACAGCTTTGTGTTTGCGGGAGAGCAGCGCCTGCACGGTATCACCGCTCTCGCCCGCCAGTTCCTTCACGCTATAGTCTTGTAGCTCAGTTTTGATAAACACCTCACGCTGTGGGGCTGGCAGCTCCGACAGGGCTGTCTCCAGCTCCTCCCATAGCAGTTGCTTCAGGTATTCGTCCTCGGGCGTTTGCGGGGTACCGAACAGCGTTTCGGCCAGCTCATCTTCCGGGTAATCATCCTCTTCATCACCGCCAAACCAGCTTGCTAAAGGCAGTTCGCGTTTTTTTCTTGCCCGGTCTGTCATCTCGTTCCGGGCGGCGCGGAACAGCCAGGCGGCGACGTTTTCCACCGGCTGTTCGACCTTCATCAACTGGTAGCTGACTTCCTGCAGGATATCGTCGGCGTCTTCACGCCCGGCGGTTCTCCCGCGAATAAACGCTTTCAGTCGGGTACGGCAGCCGTTTAACGCTGCCATCAGCAGAGATTCCCCCACTATTCCGGCTTTCATCGTTGTCACTCAGCGTCCGGTTTTTTTGCGCTGTTTTCATCTGGCTGTGGCTGTGGCTGCGGTTGAGGGCGTGGATCCATCCTCTCATCCCAGCGCGAGTGCCAGCCGCAGCGGTCGCGGTGACCAAAGCCAAATTTCTCGCGGCGATGCTGCATAAACTCTTCGCGCTGCTCAGGCGTCATTTGCATCCAGCGTTCGTGCATGCGGCGGCGGGCTTTACCAAACATGCCGGGGCGGAAGCCCAGGCCACCGAACAGAATGCGGCACAGGGCCAGCAGGCCTAAAGACTGCCAGAAGCCGATGTCCTTCACGCCGAGCAGACCCGGCAGCACCGCGTTCCACAGCGTCATAACAATCAGGCCGAGCGCGACAAACAACACCACGCAGAGCAAAACAGGTTTACCCATACGGTGCGCACAGAATCCACGGCGGTGGTGCTCATGTCGGTGCATATCAAAATCTCTCATTTTGTTTACCTCACTAAAGCCACTGATAATCACTTGTGATGAGGTAGACGAATCAGCGCGAGAAATATTGCTAAAAAAATGAAAAAAACTTCAAAGTTTATTTTCACGCCACCGGGTCAGCGCCTGCGCATAAGCTTCCGCCTTCATTTTCAGGCCCGCAGCGTCAAGCTTATCGGCAGTGTAGACCACAAAAGGCGCACACCAGGCAAGGCCGCAGCGGTTCGCCGTGGCCCGGAGAGGCGCCAGCAGCGATTCAATGGTAAAGAGGTTACGTCCCCCAGGGCGATAAGCCTCCTCCACGTTGCCGGCGGTGACCGCCACGTACAGCGGCGTCCCTTCCAGCTTTTGCCCCTCCTCCTGATAATTAAGGTAGAACATCCGGGTCAGCACCGCGTCCTGCCACTGGCGCATAATGGCCGGCATGGAATACCAGTGAATCGGGAACTGCAGCACAATGCGGTCGGCGGCAAGCAGCCGGGCCGCTTCACGCTCGCCGTCACGGTAAATGTCGATGCCGTCAGGATACAGCGCCTGGACATCGACCACCTCAACGTTTGCCAGTTTTGCAGCTTCTTGCGCCAGCGCGGCGTTGGCGCTGGAACGGGATAAATTCGGATGGAAAAGTAAAATCAGGGTTTTGCTCATCGGGCGTCTCCTCGGGTTGATGAGACGATAATGGCGAGGCAGCAAAAATTACTCCAACAGATAATCAAGATAATCTATTATCGATATCATGAATTTAAGAACGCTCGATCTCAACCTTCTGGTGGTGCTGGACGCCCTGCTCGACGAGGCGCACGTCACCCGGGCCGCAGACAGACTGTGCCTCTCGCAATCTGCCACTTCCGCAGCGCTTGCCCGCTGTCGCGATCTTTTTAACGATGAACTGCTGGAGCGTGGCAGAGGCACCATGCGGCTGACGCCCCTTGCTCAGTCTCTTCGTGCGCCGCTGAAATCCGTGCTGGGCGGCATTACCGAACTCATTGATCCACCGGTAATGCCGCTGCATCAAATTCAACAGAAACTGAGGATCACCATGGCGGATTTTCCGGCTCTGTTCGTGCTGGTCCCGCTGATGCAAAAACTTCAGCAGTCGGCACCGGGGATTGACCCCATCGTTCAGGGCTGGACTGGCGCGGATCAGGCAGAAACCGCATTACTTAACGGCACCACGGATATTGCTATTTCGGTCTTTCCTCAGCCTGCCGCAGACATTCACAGCGAGTTATTGATGGACGAGCACTACGTCGTGGCGATGCGGGAAGGCCATCCGGCCGCGGGCGGGTTCAGTCTTGAACGCTGGCTTGCCTGGCCGCACATCATCACCTCCGGCAAAGGGGAAAGCGTCACCCCGGTGGATGCGGAACTCTTAAGGTTGGGATTACGCCGCCGCGTTGGACTGGTTCTGCCTAATTTCCAGATGGTGCCGCAGCTGCTGGCGGCGTCGGATTTGCTGGCGCTGCTGCCTTCCCGGGTCATCCCCTTTACAGAAGGCCTGGTCGCCTTTCCTGCCCCGATCTCTTTACCGGGTTTTTCGCTCCACCTGGCCTGGCACAAACGCCGAAGTCAGGATGTGGCCCTGCAACACGTCGCCGCAATTTTGATGGCGTTGTTAAAGTAAAACCGTTTTTACAGCCCCGCTTCTCGCACCAGCGTTTGCAGTAATTCAGCCGCCGGCATTTCGCGGATAAGATTCACGCCCTGCCCGGCCCAATGCGCGCTATAGCCGTGATGACCGTGGCTTTTTGCAAGGCTTGCGAGCGCTTTACCAATATCGTAGGCCACCGGGTAAGCCGGTACGGTATGCTGGCCGGTGCTGCGGCCATGGCGGCAATAATCGTTCTCCAGGCTTCTCGCGGCCCTGCCAGAGATGGCGTGGGTCATCTCCGTCTGGTGCGATCGGCTCGATTTAAGCCGCTGCCGGTAGCCTTCATCGGCGGCGGACTCAGGGCAAAGCAGAAATGCAGTGCCCAACTGAACGGCATCCGCCCCCACGCTTAGCATGGCGTGAATACCGGCCCCGTCCATCATCCCCCCGGCGGCAACCACCGGCAGGTCTACCTGTTTTTTTAGAAGCTGCACCAGCGCAAAGGTGCTGAGCTGGCTATCGTGAGCTTTATCGTCGAACATCCCGCGATGCCCGCCTGCTTCAAAGCCCTGCGCCACAATGACATCCACGCCGTTCGCCTGAATCTGCAAAGCTTCTTCAGGCCGGGTGACGGTCGCAAGCGTGACAATGCCTTTGTTGCGAAAGGCCTGTACAACATCACGTTCAGGCACACCAAAATGGAAGCTCACCGTGGCCGGAGTCGTCTCCAGCAGCATCTCCAGCATCGCGTCATGGCCGATAAAACTTTGGTAAATTTCGCTGAGCGCTTCCGGCGGAATGCCGCCAAACTTAGCAAAGTGCGGGCGCAGGCTCTCAATCCATGCTCGTTCGAGCGCCTCATCCCGTTTTGCGGGGCGGTGGCAAAAAAGATTCACGTTGAACGGGCGTGGGGTGAGCGCCTGCGTTTTCAGGATGGCGGCCCTGGCCTGCCCGACCCTGCTCGCGCCCACGCCCAGCGAGCCAAGGCCGCCGGCATTGCTGACCGCCGCCGCCAGCTCCGGGGTGGAGACGCCCGCCATAGGGGCCTGTATGATGGGATAGTCAATCGCGAGCAGTTGGGTAAGGCTACGAAACATCACGGCACCTCAGGAAATGAGAGATTGAGTGCTTAACATCTTATTTGGAGATGTTAAGATCAAGATCATTGTCATATTGAGAACTAAAAATATGAACCACACCACACTGCAGATGTTCAAGATCGTCGCCGAAGAACAAAGCGTGACGAAAGCGGCCCAAAGGCTTGGCCGCGTACAGTCGAACATCACCACCCGCATTCAGCAACTGGAAGAAGATCTTGGCGTTGCCTTATTCGTACGCGACAGCAAGAAAATGATCCTTTCGCCGGAGGGCGAGAGCTTTCTCTCCTACACCAATAAAATACTCAGCCTGGCGGAAGAGGCGCGGCAGGCGCTGCATCCGGGTAAGCCTGCAGGTTCACTGCATATGGGCTCAATGGAAGCCACCGCCGTCAGCCGCCTGATGCCGGTGTTCCAGCAGTTCCACCGCCGGTACCCTGATGTCGCTCTGACCTTAGCCACTCAGCCCACGCAACAGCTTCTGGAGCAGGTTCGCCATGCGTCGCTGGACTGCGCGCTGGTGAGTCTGTTGCCGGATGCCGGGGGGCATATTCAGTGCCCTGAAGATCTTGAGTATGTGGACGTATTTACTGAACGCCTGATGTTGCTCATTCCCGAAACCGCCAACAGTCATAATCCTCGCCTTGCTGCTTTTCCACGAGGATGTTCGTACCGGGCTCGCGGTGAAGCCTTGCTCAACGCACAACCCCTGGTAGAGGTACAGGATGTCAGTTCTTATCACTCGATGATGGCTTCTGTTGCCTCAGGACGGTGCAGCGGCGTGCTGCCGGAAAGCGTAGCGGCGACGCTGACTCTGCCGGAGGGAACACAGCAACAGTTTGTGGCCGAAGCCCTCACCCAGCTAGTCTGGCGCAAGGGCTACCATTCCACAGCGCTTGAGGCAATGAAGCAGATCCTGGCCTCAGCCAGCAACCTGTGAACGTCCCGCCAGCACCAGGCCACCGGCCAGCAGCAATGCTCCGGTGGCCGCGGCTAACGACCCGCTAAAACTGCCCGTCATACCGTAAAGCTCCCCGGCAACCAGCGGCCCAATAATCTGCCCGGCGCCGTAGATGGCGGTCATCGCTGCGATCATATTGAAGCGCACCAAATGCGCCAGCCTTTTGGCTTCCGGTAAGGCTATCGTCACCGTGCCGGTGAAGGTAAAGCCCACCAGCAATGCACTTAACAGACAAAAAAGCAGCGAGTGGCTAAAAGCCGGAAGCACCACGCCCGCGGCCTGCACCAGAAGATTGGCGGCAAAAGCGCGGCGATAACCATACTTCAAGACAATTTTATGCCAGACAAAACAGGACGGCACCGCGGCCAGGCCAAAGATAGCCCAAAGCTGCACCGGATCCAGCGCACTGAGCGACCCGGAGAGAAAAAGCGGCAAATAGGTGGCGGTAATGATATACCCGAACCCCGCCAGGCCGTAGATAACCAGCAGTTTCCACGCCTCTTTAGCATCCCCTGCTTCTGGCTCGACGTGAATGGCCGTCTGCGTGTGATAGTCCATCAGGTAATCCGGCGGGCTCATCAGCAGTTTGAAAATCAGCGCAAACAGTAGCAGCGCAGTAGCCCCGCACAGCAACCAGATTTGCTGGCTGGAATAGCCATAAGCTTTGCCGAGCGCGATAAACTCGGCGGATAAAAAAATCCCCAGCCCCACACCGGCATACAGCACCGGCGCGCCGTTATGGTGTTTCATGTGCTGCAGCAGCCACAATGAGGCGGCAATCAACGACACCGCGCTTAAAAGTCCGGCCAAACCACGAATGGCCACCACCGCCCACGGGGAGGTTATCCAGGCCAGCAGGAGCAGGCCGCAAATCGTTAGCCCGACGGAGACCATGTTCAATCGCCGGGCGTCGGCAGGTTTAGCTCTGGCCAGCAGCAGCGCGCCAATAAGATAGCCCGCATAATTCGCCGATGCGGCCAGATTCCCCTGATGCAGCGACAGTCGCCCTTCTTTTAGCATCACCGGCAAGATGCCGGTATAGGAAAAACGCCCGTAGCCCATGCCGATCGCCAGCACCACCGCGCCCGCAAGCGCCAGCAGCAGCGCACGAATTTCTGGCCTGAAATGCATTGTCATAACCTCACCTTTTAATCTCTAAATATGAATATTATTTTTATAAGAATCTTATTTTGAGATTAATGTCGACAAAGACAACAAGCAAGCGGCTTTTCTGCCCCTTGGCATTTCATCGGAAGATCAAAGCTGACGCAGATCGGTTTCTATGCGTTGCATCCAGCCTTTGGCCGTCTGAGTTTGCGCCAGTAACAGCGCGGCCTGCAGCGCCAGGCTGTATTCCAGGGCATGTTGTGGTTTATCCGCATAGCGAATTTGCGCCTGAACCCGCATCAGTTCGGGCAGGTTCCAGAGCGACTGGTTAACGCCAAGGGGAGACAGGCGATCGGCGATCAGCGCCTCGGCTGCCTCAGGCTGACCTTTTTGCGCCAGCGCGACGGCGAAATCAGAAAGAAACAGGGAATAAGCAGGATCGAAACCATTGGCCTGCAGCCGGGCAAGCATGGCGTGAATTTGCTGGGGAAGCACCGTCTCGGGCTGCTGACGCAGTCTGCCCCAGAAGGTAAAGGCGGCCGCATAGAGCCGCCAGAAGCCCAGGCCGTGTTCAAGGGCGATAGCGTCAATCTGCGCGGCAACTTGTAGCACCCCAGCGATATCTCCGGTTAAGGCCGCCAGCGTGCAGGTCCCTTCCGCGAGAGCTGCACACAGCGAACAGGCGTGATCCAGAGCCCTGGCTTCTTCCACCGCCAGCTGCGCTGCTCTTCTGGCTTTGGCTACATCGCCCGTGACCCACAGCGCCCGAACCAGGAAAGCCCAGCCCGCCACGCGCTGATCCAGCCCAAAGCGGAAAGGCGCTCTCTGGCTGTCATCATCCACTATGCGGTCCAGCAAAGCCTGAATTTCGCTGAGCGCGGCCTGCTGCTCACCGGAAAAATGCAGCGCGGTGCCGACCAGGCGGCGGGCGGTTAATAGCGCGCCGTAGTCACCGGCTTGGGTCGCCAGGTCAGCCATTTTTTTACCGTTCTCTGCGGCCTGAACATATTTCCCGCTGCGCAGGTGATACAGCCACAGCCCGTACTCGGCCTGTAATTGCATTTCTCCGTCGCCCAGCGCGTCGGCAAGCTCCCCGGCTCGCCGCCAGGCCTGGCCATTGTCTTCAATGGGCCCCTGCGCCCAGCCAAGCGCCGATCCTAACGCCGCCTGCATTAGCATCTCTTCGTGCGGCGTGGCCTGCCCGTTGTACCGGTCGTTAATCGCGGCCGTAATCCGCTGGCGGCACTCGCCGTGCAGTGAAAGCTGGATCCAGAACGGCGTGGCGTTAGCGAGAATACTTCGCCCCAACGGAGCGTTTTGACCCGCGCCAAAACACCAGTCTGCCGCCGCCCTCAGGTCATCAATCAAATACCCATACTGACGGCGCCATTGGGGGCTGGACTCTTCGGCCCAGGCCTCTCTGGCCCGCACCATGCTATCGGCCACAAGCTGCGCGTGGCGAAGAAAGAGCCGGGCACTCTCTTCACCCAGCCCTCGGCGAGCATAAGTGCGCACAATGTTAAGATAGCGATACCTTGCCGGACGCGTGCCCGCCTGTAATACCAGCAGCGATTTCGCCACCATGCTGGCCACCACGTCGCTGACCTCTTCCTGGTTTAACAAACCTTTGGCGGCGTAAAGATCAAATTCGCCGGGAAATACGGCCAAAGCATGAAATACCCGCTGCTCATTTGCCGTTAGCAGTCGGTAACTCCAGTCCAGCGCGTCGGTAAGCGTTCTGTGCCGCGAAGCTGTACGGCCCGGAGTATCCGGCAGCGTCTCCCGCCCGCTCAGGTCGGCCAGCACGGCATCCGGGCCCAGGCTGGCAACGCGAGCGGCCACAATCTCCAGCGCCAGCGGTACGGCATCGAGCAGCCGACAAAGCCCCAGAATCGGCTCAACATTCTCTTCGCCCAGGCGAAACTCATAATCCACCGCCTGAATGCGCTGTACCAGAAACTCCACCGCGCTAAAACGTTGCGCCTCGCTGGCGATCGGCTGAGCGGGAGGCAACGTTAGCGGCCCGACGCGGTACACCTGCTCCCCTTCAAGCCCCAACGGAGACTGGCTGGTCAGCAAAATGCTCAGTAATTCGTTTCTCTGTAGCTGATGCTCTATTTCCTGGGCGCAGGCGGCAGACAGATGCTCACAGTTATCAATCACCAGCAGCGCGGGGCGAGGCTGCAACGGCCCCGCCCCGCGAATACCGGCCAGTGCCGCCCGCAAAACCGGGGCTGGATCTGACCCGGCATTCAGGCTGGACAAATCAGCAAAAAAGACGCCATCGGGATAAAGGCTGGCAGATTCACGCGCCACTTCCAGCAACAGCCTGGTTTTGCCGATGCCCGCCGGGCCAGCCAGCGTACAAATAGTATGTTCGATCAGCCGTTTCCTGATTTCACCCAGTTCCCTTTCTCGCCCTATCAGCGGTGAACGGGGGCGCGGTAATGCCGCTGAAGGCGTAGCTACGGGCAATGATGACGTGGCCGCCTGAAGCTTATTCACCGTGGCGGTAAAACAGTACCCCCGGCCAAACACGGTGGTGATCAGATTGCGGTCGGGGCCAAAAATTTTGCGTAAGGCGGAGATTTGCGCCTGCAGGTTATTCTCTTCGACGATCTCTTTTGGCCAGACGGTGGCCAGCAGCGTCTCTTTGGTCACCACCTGCCCGGCCTCGCTGACCAGCAGCCTGAGCACCGCCATTGCCCGCTCGCCTGGCTCCAGTCGGACGCCATCCCTTAACAGCAGCCCTAAGTCGGGAAACAGCTGATAGCGGCCAAAGACCACCATATCGTCATCTCTTTCTGAACGGGGTTGAGTCTCGTCGGCAGGCATAGGAACGGTCACTTTTCAGGTGATTTCAGAAGTCTGAAATTCTAGGGCAAAGATTGTGGGCGGACAATCGTTCAGCATCAGAGCTCGTCCTCCCCAGAGAGAAAAATCATGTCGGATAATCCCCTGAACATCACCCTGAATCGCCCGCCCGAGGCGGAAAAAAACTCGCCTTTAACCTCGACTCTGCTGCTGATAATGGCGCTGGCCTGCGGGGTGTTTGTCGCCAATGTCTACTACAACCAGCCGCTGCTGGAATTGCTTCAGCAGGCGTTTCCTGGGCAGCTTGCGCTCGTCAGCCTTGCACCGACGGCAACGCAGCTTGGGTTTGCTTTTGGGCTGTTCTTACTTGTGCCGCTGGGCGACAAGATTAATCGCCGCACGCTGATCCTTTGCCAGTCTGCGGGGCTGGCGGTAGCGCTGGCGTGCCTCGCCTTAGCGCCCAATGTTGTCACGATTGTGATTGCCTCTGCGGCCGTCGGCGTTACCGGCTCCGTGGCCCAGCAAATAGTACCGTTCGCCGCCGAGCTGGCTAAACCAGAGCGTCGTGGACAGGTGGTCGGCACGGTAATGAGCGGCGTGCTGTGCGGCATATTGCTTGGCCGGGCGGTGGGCGGTTTTAGCGGCGATCACTGGGGATGGCGGGCCACCTTCTGGCTGGGCTCAGTGGCAACCGCCTTCGGTTGGTTGATGCTGTTCTTTACCCTGCCGCACCACACGTCGGGCAATAAACAGAGCTACATGAGCCTGATGCGTTCGCTGATTTCTCTGTGGCGCGAAGAGCCTCTGCTGCGCCGGGCGACCTGGATTCAGGCCGCGCTGTTTGGTTCGTTTATCGGCCTGTGGACCATTCTGGCCCTGCAGCTGCACGCTGCTTTTCATCTTGGCGCAGACATCGCCGGTCTGATGGGCATTGTGGGCGCCGTAGGCATTTTGATTGCGCCGCTTGCCGGGTGGATTGCCGACCGCCGGGGGCCTTATGCCGTTATCGGGCTTGGGGCACTGGTTATGGTTATCTCTTTTGCGGTGCTGGGGCTGTGGACTTCGCTCAACGGCCTGGTGATTGGCATCATCCTGATGGATCTGGGCGAGCAATCGGCGCTGATCTCCAACCAGCACGTGATTTACGCCCTGCGGCCAGAAGCCCGCAGCCGCATTAATACGGTCTTTATGAGCGGGATGTTTATCGGCGGTGCGCTGGGATCGTGGAGCGCGAGCCTGATGTGGCGGCTGGGGGGCTGGGAACTGGCTTCGATGCTGGGCGGTGGGCTTAGCCTGATCGGGCTTCTCATTCATCTGATCGGGCAGCGAAAGCGCGGTTAGAGGCGAAGCCGCCGGGGAAAACTGTATGCGAATGTTTGTAGCATCTTGAGTATCCGGCAGGCTTCGATTAAAAAGTAGTTGATAACGTAGAGTTATTTTTTTGTCACAAAATTGAAATAATAATAATGGCAAGGGTAAGGACATAAAAATGAAGAAAAGTTTATTGGGTGGCGCGGTAGCGCTGGTGCTGGTCAGCCTGACAGGGTGCGCCAATCAGCAGCAGGCGGCGGACCAGAAACTGGCCGGCCAGACGGTGATGGCGGTGGACTGGTTCCAGCAGTCCGGCGAATACCGGGCGCTGGCGTACCAGTCGTTTAACAGCGCTCGTCTGGCCTGGGATCAGTCGGCCAAACAGGGTAACGCTAAGCGCGCGGTGATTGTCGATCTGGATGAAACCATGCTCGACAACAGCGCCTACAGCGCGTGGCAGGCCAAAAACAACAAAGCGTTTGACGACAAAACCTGGTCCCAGTGGACTCAGGCTCGCCAGGCGCTGGCCGTCCCGGGCGCGGTGGATTTTGCTAACTACGTTAACAGCCACGGCGGCACGATGTTCTATGTGTCTAACCGCGACAGCAAAGACTTCGACGCCACTGTGGCCAACATGAAAGCCCTGGGCTTTACCGGCGTGAGCGATAAAACCGTGCGCCTGAAAACCGACAGCTCCAACAAGCAGGCCCGTTTCGATGCGATCAAAGCCGAAGGTTATGACGTAGTGATGTACATCGGCGACAACCTGAATGACTTTGGCAAAGCGACTTACCACAAGGATCAGTCCCAGCGCCAGCAGTTCGCCAGCGATAACCGCAGCAAGTTCGGCACCCAGTTCATCGTGCTGCCTAACCCAATGTACGGCGACTGGGAAGGTGCCTTAGCGCCAAACTACTTCAAGCTGAACACGGCCCAGCAGGCCGAAGCGCGTGAAAATGCGCTGCGTACCTGGTCCGGGAAATAAGCTGTCTCACCCCACCCGTGCGGTGGGGTTTTTTATGTCGCCACGCTGGCCTGAAGCTGTCTCTAAGCCAGCGATGGGCGGCATCATCGTCTGTACAACACTTCCTCGACGAGAAAGCCCTCCTTTAAGGAAAGACCTCATGGCTCCCCTTGGAAAGTGACATATAAGGGATTAAGTGCATTCCTTTTTTATCAATAACCCAATAGGTCAGACGCTTGGTTTTAGATATTATCTTTCATATCCGTATAAATTAATCCTGCCCGAGAGATACTCACCTAAATATACTTCGCTAATTTTATTAAAGCCTTGCTTGACAACTTCATTTTCTAGCCAGTCATTGTCCTTGTTAAGGATTTCGAGCAGATCATGATTAGCTAAACCATCGACTATAATTGGGTAGCGTATATTTTCATCACCACTTTGTATAATGGTTAGTTGCCCATTCTGTTCTAGAACTACGCGCTTCAATTGTTCTATTTCATAAATGCCATTCGCCCTTAACTTGAACATCAAATCATTTGCAGAAACACCATTGCGTAAACACTCCTTAACATTGACGCTGCCATTATGTACCAGGGTGATAGGCTTGCCATCAATAATCCTTTTAACTAGTCGATTGTTCTCTTTTAAAAATTTAAGGACAAAGACGAGGAAGGTCCATATAATTAACACCAAAACAAACTGTAGTACTGTTATCGATTCATTATAAATAACGCCACCGATAATCCCCCCGAGCACATAGTTCTGAACCTGGTCCATTGCGGATGAAGGAGCCAGGTTGCCCTTCCCCATGAGATTGATTTGAATAATCAGACACAGTATCCCCAGACCCAATTTTATCATGATAGGCGTATAAATTATCATTTCTGCTCCTCAGTTTTTTATGATTTCTATGCCTGGGTTTACTAACGACACCTCAACTAAACTATATGTTTTCTGATCCGGACTTAAATTGACGCGATAGTAAAGATCATTAATTTTAACGATAATGCCATCCGAGAGTTGTACTGAATTTGAAAATATAGAATCCATACCCACTTCTTTTTCTTTTGATAACAATTTAACAAAGCTCACCATTTGTGATGATTGAGAGTGTATATTTTGACTATCAGTATAATCTGCATACTGAACACCAGAAATGAAAAGTAGAAATAAAAATACGATAATTGTTAGGTCTCGATATTTAGTTTGTAAGCGATGACGCATGTACAGGCTAAAAAAAACGATCAGGATAAATAAAGCGCTAAATATAATGATGTATTTTAAATAATCATTAATATTAGACTGTGTTTGTAGATAGTCGATGCCATAAAATCTCATATAGTTATAATCCCTGAACACTTAAGACCCCGTTTTTATTATAGTAACACATTGCCATTTCCCGCTCTAACGACCACGACCCGGGCTTTCTCCTCCCTTCCCGTTCACCACTATCTCCCTTGCTGCTTTCCATGTTGAAAACCGCTTGATCAACGTTTAGTCCAGATATAGATTGTTTGTCTAAATCTGAACGCGATTGAGAGGAAACATGGCCCTGGACATCACGCTGCGCAATATCGAACAGGCTCCCGCCCCCGTGGGGCACTATTCCCATACCGCCACTGCAGGCGGTTTGGTGTTTATTTCCGGCCAGCTTCCCGTGGCGGCGGACGGCACACCTCGCTGCGAAGCGCCCTTCGAAGAACAGGCTCAGCTGGTGCTGCAGAATATTGAGTCCTGCCTGGCCTGCGCGGGCGTGACAAAACAACATCTTGTTTCCGTGCGGGTGTACATCACCGATATCAGTCTCTGGCCGGTGTTTAACCGCCTCTATGCGGCGTGGATCGGCGAGCATCGCCCTTCCCGCGCGGTGGCTGGCGTGGCACAACTCCATTACGGCGCGGCGCTTGAAATTGAAGCCGTGGCGCTCTCTGAATAAGACAACCGTTTAAAGGTGGCATAATGAGTGAACTAGTTCTTCCCGTTTATGACGATGTGGTGGCCGCAGCTCAGCGTATTGAAGGCCATGCCAACCGCACGCCGGTGATGACTTCCCGCACCGTGAATGAAGAGTTTGGTGCCGAAGTCTTTTTCAAATGTGAGAACTACCAGCGAATGGGCGCGTTTAAGTTTCGCGGGGCCATGAATGCCCTCGCCCAGTTCACGCCCGCGCAGAAAGAAGCAGGCGTGGTGGCCTTCTCCTCCGGGAACCACGCCCAGGCGATTGCGCTGGCCGCAAGACTGCTGGGCATTCCGGCCACTATCGTGATGCCGGAAGATGCCCCGACGGCCAAAATAGCCGCCACGCGGGAATACGGCGGCAAAGTCATTCTGTATAACCGCTACACCGAAGACCGCCAGCAGATCGGCAAAGATCTGGCCGATAAATATGGCTTGACGCTGATCCCGCCTTACGATCATCCGCATGTCATTGCCGGCCAGGGCACCGCGGCGAAAGAGCTGTTTGATGAGGTTGGCGAGCTGGACGCGCTGTTTGTCTGCCTGGGCGGCGGCGGCCTGATTTCCGGCTGTGCGCTGGCGGCGCGTCATCTTTCCCCCAACTGTAAAGTCTACGGTGTGGAGCCGGAAGCCGGGAACGATGCCCAGCAGTCGTTCCGGCATCGGAAAATTGTGCGCATTGATACGCCCAAAACCATCGCCGACGGCGCGCAAACCACCTTCCTGGGAGACTACACCTTCCAGATGATCTGCCAGAACGTGGACGACATTTTCACCGCCAGTGACGAGGAACTGATCGCGTCGATGAAGTTCTTTGCCGAGCGCATGAAAATGGTCGTCGAGCCGACGGGCTGCCTTGGCTTTGCGGCCGCGCGCGGGATGAAAGAGAGCCTGCGCGGCAAGCGAATCGGGATTATCATTAGCGGCGGTAACGTCGATATCAGCCGCTACGCTGAATACCTCGCCGGGCCGCGTTAATCAGAAGGAGAAATAGAGTGTCAAAATCAGAAAACAGTGCCCTGCTCGACCAGCTCGAAACCATTGCCCGGGGGGTGAGTGAAACCTTTGCGCCTTTTTGTGAGGTGGTGGTGCACGACCTGAAACAGCCCGGTCACTCTATTCTCTCCATCCACAACAATCTGTCCGGCCGTGAAGTCGGCCAGGCTGCAACGGAAATGGGGCTGGCGCGCATCGCCTCCCCTGATTTCCCTGCGGTTATCGCCAATTATGCCAATCAGTTTGCCGACGGGCGCCCGGTAAAAAGCACCTCAATCGGGCTGAAAGATGACGCCGGGAACTATGTGGCCGCGCTATGTCTGAACCTGGATATGACCTTATTCAGAGGGATGCAAAGCACACTCGCCCGCTTCACCGACACCAGGCCAGGCCCGCTGGAGGAACACATTGGGCCCGCAGGTGCCGAAGCGATCAGGCTAAGAATCGATGATTATGCTGCGGGCATTGCGACGACGCCGCGCGCGCTGAAAACTTCAGAAAGAATTGAGCTGTTGCAGACGCTTAAAAAAGAAGGATTACTGGATATCCGTAAGTCGATGGAAACCGTGGCGCAGCATCTGGGCGTTTCCCGTGCATCGGTTTATTTGTATGCAAAACAACAGCCGTCCGTTGACGACACGGCATAATTCAACTGCAGTAACTTTGCCAGGGCAGACAAATGGGTTCTTTGAAGTGGCGGATTTCGCCTCTATGTCAGGAGCCGCAGCGCTCCGGTACTTTACTTCACCTCCTTACCGGGCTGCCGGTTGCGGCGCTTTTCCTTAGCGTCAGCGGCTGCAGTTCCACCAGCCACAGTGCTTCATCATCCCTGAAGCTGGATCGCCAGCTCAACGAGCAGATTGTGATGCTGCCCGTGCAAACGGAAGGCCGAACCGTTGAGCTGGAAACCACGCTGTATAAGCCGCCGGGTAACGGCCCTTTCCCTCTGTTGTTAATGAACCACGGTAAAAATCCGGGCAATGCGCGCACGCAGCCGCGCTCCCGCCACCTCGAAATCGCTTCGGTATTTGTTCATCGGGGGTTTGTAGTCGCGATCCCGATGCGGGAAGGCTTTGCGGCATCCGGCGGCCTGTATCCGAAAGACGGGTGTGATATCCGTCGTCACGCGTTTGACGAGGCAAAAGGTGCCGCCGCCGCCCTCAATGAACTGGTGAAACTGCCTTACGTTGACCGTTCACGTATTTTGATTGCCGGGCAGTCGGACGGCGGCCTGGTGACAATGGCGCTAAGTACTCGTCAGATCCCTGGCGTGCTGGGGATGATTAACTTTTCCGGTGGCCTGCGCATGAAAACCTGTCCCGGCTGGCAGCAAAACCTGATCAGCGCTTACTCAAGCATCGGGAAACAGGCGCGCTACCCGTCGCTTTGGTTCTACGGCGATAACGACCAGCTCTGGCCGCAGCCAATGCCACAGCAAATGTTCAGCGCCTACACAAGCCAGGCCACCGGGACTGCAAGCCGAACCCGAATGGTTGATATCGGCACCTTCGGACAAAACTCTCATGATTTTGCCGACAGCAAAGCAGGCGTCAAACGCTGGTACCCGCAGGTAGAAACCTTCGTTCACTCGTTGGGGCTGCCGTTTGAACCGGTGTTTAAATAGGTAAGCAGGCGTGTCATTTTACTCTGAGGCGAGGTATGCCCGGTAACGCTGTTGTCAAACCAGCTGCCATCTGCCTCAGGGTGTGGGCCTGTCAGCACCACTTTTCCTTTGCCATAGCGGTAGGCGGCTATCGCCACATCGCCGTTGCTGTACCGGGCCACTGGCGTAAAACCGCTGCTTTTAGCGTCGTGATTAAAGTAAGGGCCATCCTGATAATAAAAAGGCTCTGTTTTATTCCCCCAGCGGATATTCAGCGTGTAGTCACCTTCATCCGCGACGCCGGATCCGGGCCGCCCTGCCTCAGACTCAAGGGGCTTGTCGATAAGCCCGATCCAGTCTTTGTCAGCCAGATAGGCCCCCATGCACAGGCCAAGATAACCTTTCCCGCGTCTCACAAACTCTCTGATAGCCTGAGCGCCGTCATCGCCAATTGCATCATACGCGGCCGGAATATCCTGCCCGCCGCCGGGTTGCACGTAGAGATCAAATTTACTCAGGTTTTGCCGGGTCAGTTTTAGCTTTTCATTTTCACCGATGTAGGAAATGGCAATATTTTTTCCGCTGTTCTGCAGCGATTTTGCCACCATTTCCGAGCAGTCTTCGCAGCCCGCGGCCCCCCGATATATGGCGATCTTCAGGGGAATGTCGTTAGATGCCTCCGCCGCAAATGGAGAAAATAAAAAAGCAGAGAGCGCTATACGAAATACGTTCAGGCCATGCAGTACGTTCATCCGGGCATCCTGTCTGAGAAGCACTTTAGGGAAGCCAGTATGAATGCCGCAGCCTTTTAAAAACCAGTCAAATCGCGGTGAGGTTTAGCTCACGTTCAAGTCTTCGCTCCGGCAGGAAACCGCGCGCTGTAAATCTCCTTCAGCCAGTCGATAAACACCCGCACACGCGGCGAAAGCTGCCTGTTTTGGGTGTACACCGCAGAAACGGCGATGGCCGGGCTTTGCCAGTCAGCCATGACTTCTACCAGCCGACCTTCGCTCAGCGCCTGTTCAACGTGGTAACGCGGGAGCTGAACCAGGCCGCAGCCACGCAGCGCGCAAATGACATAGTTCTCCGCTTCGTTGACCGTCACCCAGCCTTTAGGCGAGCAAGCCCGACGCTCGTTATCGATAATAAATTCAAAGGGATAATTCACCCCACCCGTTGTCGAAAAAAAGTTAACGCACTGGTGATGTTCGAG
The DNA here is from genome assembly GCF_001571265.1 of Cedecea neteri NBRC 105707 = ATCC 33855. GTDB lineage: Bacteria > Pseudomonadota > Gammaproteobacteria > Enterobacterales > Enterobacteriaceae > Cedecea > Cedecea neteri. The sequence continues at coordinate 65,243 of NZ_BCTL01000022.1, forward strand.
ATCGTCCGGATGAGCGGGCGCGCCAAATGCCGCGAGATAATCCGGGCTGGCGCAGACAATTTGCGGCAGATCCGCCAGGTGACGGGCGACCAGCGAAGAGTCCTGTAATTTACCGGCGCGCACCACGCAATCTATCCCTTCGCGCACCAAATCAACCAGCCTGTCGCCGCTGCTGATAATCAGCTCAATATCGGGATAGCGGCGGTGAAATTCATCCAGCTGCGGCAAAACGATGTGCGACGCATGCGTCCCCTGCAGGTCGATGCGCAAAATCCCTCGAGGCCTGGCAACAACCGGGCGCAGCGCGGCTTCGGCATCGTTCAGTTCTGCCAGAATGTAGACACAGCGCTGGTAATACGCTTTGCCATCCTGAGAGGCACGCACATGCCGGGTGGTCCGCTCCAGCAGGCGGCAACCAAGCTGGCTCTCCAGCTCTTTAATTGCATTGCTTGCCGTGGCTCTCGGGATAGCGAGCTGGTCGGCGGCCTGGCTGAAACTGCCTAGCTCAACAATGCGGGTGAACAGCTGCAACGTATCGAATTTATCCATCTATTATTAACCAAAACGGAATTATCTAATCAAATTAGCACCGTTTATCCCGAATTCAAAAACATTAACAATGCACCCACGCCCACTCGGGGCGATCCACTCACAGCATCTGGAGAACAACATGACAACTGCAAACAAAACTGCCCTGGTGACCGGCGCTTCCCGTGGGATTGGCCGGGCTATTGCCGAAAGACTGGCTCGCGACGGCTTTACCGTGGTGGTTAACTATGCCGGGAATAAAGCCAGCGCCGATGAGACGGTCCTGGCGATTAAAAACAACGGCGGGAACGCCGTGGCGATTCAGGCGGATGTGTCCTCCGAAAGTGATGTCACCCGTCTGTTTGCCGAAGCGAAAGCCATCCACAATCAGCTGGACGTGGTGGTACACAGCGCGGGCATTATGCCGATGGTAAAAATCACTCCGGCTGGCCTCGCGGAATTCGATAAAATCATCAGCACAAACTTGCGCGGGGCATTTATGGTGCTGGCCAACGCCGCCGAGTCGCTGCAGGAAGGCGGCCGCATTATCGCCCTTTCAACCAGCGTTATTGCCAAATCATTCCCGGCCTACGGCCCCTACATTGCCTCCAAAGCCGGGGTCGAAGGCCTGGTACACGTCCTCGCCAACGAACTGCGTGGCCGCAATATCACCGTTAACGCCGTTGCGCCGGGGCCAACCGGCACGGACCTGTTCCTGAACGGTAAAACCGAAGAGCAAATTCAAACCATTGCCAACCTCGCACCGCTCGGGCGCATCGGCAAACCTGAAGAAATCGCCAGTATTGTGGCCACGCTGGCCGGCCCGGACGGCAGCTGGGTGAATTCCCAGGTGATTCGCGTTAACGGCGGCTTCGCATAACCTTCGCGACGGACAGGAGAAAACCATGCAGCAAATTATTCTGATAACCGGCGCATCCAGCGGCTTTGGGGCGTTATCCGCTCGCGCCCTCGCCCAGGCCGGGCACACCGTTTACGCCAGTATGCGTGATATCGCGGGTCGCAACGCACCTCAGGTTGAGAGCCTGAAGGATTATGCGCGGCAGCACCGCGTCTTTCTTCGTGCTATCGAGCTGGACGTGCAGTCTGAGGCCTCAGCGGAGGCGGCAGTCGCGCAGATAGTCGCTGAGCAAGGCCGGCTGGACGTTGTGGTACACAATGCCGGGCATATGTCCTACGGCCCCGCCGAGGCGTTTTTGCCGGAACAGTTCAGCCAGCTGTTCGATATCAACGTGCTGGGGACTCAGCGGGTTAACCGGGCGGCACTGCCTTACCTGCGCCAGCAGAGAAAAGGCCTGCTGCTTTGGGTCGGCAGCAGCAGTACGCGAGGTGGCACTCCGCCATACCTGGCACCTTATTTTGCCGCCAAAGCCGCGATGGACGCCGTCGCCGTTAGCTATGCCGCCGAGCTTAGCCGCTGGGGAATTGAAAGCTCGATTCTGGTGCCGGGTGCTTTTACCAAAGGGACCAACCATTTCCTGCATTCCGGCAAGCCCGCGGACAGCGAGCGTGAGCTTGTGTATACCCAAACTGGCCCAACGGTCGGCCTGGAAGACGAAGCGCTGAAAGGCCTGGCGGCCTGCGAGCCGGAGGATGCCGACGTTGCCGACGTGGCCGCGGCGATGGTGGATATTGTGAATGCACCGTATGGCAAACGCCCGTTCCGAGTGCACGTTGATCCTTCTGACGACGGTGCTGAAGTGGTGAATGCCGTAGCTGACCGTATTCGCAAAGAGTTTATGCGGCGCATTGGGTTGGGCGACCTGCTTACTCCCCGCCAGTAAATCCCCTGCCTGCGGCCTGACTTTTTCAAGCTAAGCCGCAGGCCATTTCCAGGAATATTGTATGCGCACGTTATTATTTCTGCTGAGCGGCTTTTTGCTCGCCGGCGGCTGTTACCTGCTTATTCGGCTGTTTTCGGCGGACTATCCGCCAGCCCAGGCGATTATCACCCGAGGCTTTGCGGTGCTGTGGTGCTTGATTGCGGCGGTGAATATGCTGATCGGGGTTATTAAAGTGGGCTACGGCTGGGGCGAAGAGCTGACCATTTTTGTCGCGATCTTTGCCCTGCCGGTTTTGTCGCTCCTGTGGCTGGTCGAGCGTTAATCCTGGGGGTTACTCGTCAGACTCCTCGATAGCCTGCATCAATGCCAGAAAGGCCCGGCGGCTGTATGTTTCGCTGCTGCACAGCACTTCATACAGGTTGCCGTGAATTTGCTGTTGATGACCCGTTTCGTGGAAGCCGTTTCGCTGGTAAAACGCCTTCCGTTTTACTCGCTGCTGAATATTCTCCGCACGGCTATCCTGAGGCTCAATACAAAGCGTCAGAGGCCGGTTTTTTGCATCAGCCTTGAGCAGCCTCAGCGCCTCGCTGCCATAACCCAGTGAGCGATGCTGCGGGTCGATGGCCAGGAACGATAGAAAACGGATCTCTTCGTCCGGAATCAACACATAAAATCCCACCGCACGATCGCCGTCACACAGGCATTTCACTTCCATAATTTGCTGCTCGGCTAAGGGTAAAAAAACCTCAAGCGGGACTCTTTGGCCTTCCGGGAAGGCGTGCTGATTAATGCTCTCGACCGCATGAAAATGCTCAGTATCCGGGTGTAAATCCTCAATACTCAGTGTCATAAAAATCCTTCGTGTTTATCGCCAACGAGTTTACCTGAAAACTTAAGCCACCAGTCCGCTAACAAAGTCCAGAAATGCCCGGGTTTTCGCCGGTACGTGATGCCTGGACGGGTAATAGGCGTAGAGCGGAAAACGATGATCTGACCAGGACGGGAACAGCGGAACCAGACGTCCCGACGCCACGTACTCTTCACTGCCTAATTCGAATATTTGCACCACGCCGAGCCCGGCAAGACAGGTACTGAAAGCCGTTTCCGCATCGTTGACCGTTAACAGGCCACGGGGCTGGATCGTCAGCTTTTTCTTCCCCTGATGAAATTCCCAGGCGAAGGGTTTTCCCGTCAATGGCTCACGGAACAAAATGCAACGATGTGGCTCATTTTCAAGCTCCGGCGGTGTTGTCGGTTGCCCGAAGCGCTGCAAATATTCGGGTGACGCCATAGCAAATACGCGCGTATCGAACAGCTTTCTTGCTATCAGCGACGACGACCGAGGATGACCAAAGCGCAGCGCCAGGTCGAAACCGTCTGAGATAAGATCGCCCAGTTCATCCCGGCTGCGCAGCTCGATCTCAAGCGCCGGGTGTTTATCCATAAACGTGCCGAGCCGTGGGCCTAAAACCTGACTGGCAAACAGCGGATCAACGTTCACCCTCAGCTTCCCGCGTAGGGTATGCCCGTCCCCTGCCGCACCGCCGGTGACTTCGGCCAGTGCGCCAATCAGCGGCATAACCTGCTCGTAGAAATCCCGCCCCTCATCTGTCAGCCGCACTGAACGCGTGGTTCGGTCAAAAACGCGGATCCCAAGCCGTTTTTCCAGGCGAGCAATGGCCCGGCTGACGCCCGACTGCGACATATCGAGCATTTCGGCGGCTGCACCGAAGCTCAGGGTGTCCACCACTGCCGCCATCACGTCCACACCTTCCAGCAACTGCGAACTTAACACTCTCATTGGTGACTCCGAATCATAAGTCTTATGTCTTTCATGCTATCGCATTCTGCCGCTCGCGACGCCACAATTTGCTCGTCATCTCGACCTGTTCACATTTTCAGGATGGTTTTATGCATTCAAGCAGTACAAATATCGCTGCGCCGCATGGCGCGCATGTGTCCCGGGCCCGCAGCATCGCGGCGGTGCTGGCGCTCAGCCTCGGCTGTTTCACTTTTGTCAGTACCGAACTGATGCCGGTAGGCGTATTGCCGGGCATGGCCGCCGGCCTGAACGTTTCTCTCGGCGTGGCCGGTTATCTGGTCACTATTTTTGCATTTATGGTGGCGCTCACCGCCGCCCCACTCACCGGACTACTGGGGCACATTAACCGCAAAGCGCTGATGGCTGGCCTGTTGGCCGCCTGCTTTGCCGGGAACCTGATTACCTGGCTGGCAACGGATTATTTTGTGGTATTCCTCGGCCGTATTCTGGTGGCTGCGGCTATCGGCGTATTCTGGTCTACCGCCGTGGTCACCGCCGTGCATCTGGTCGCTTCACGCAATGCCGTGCGGGCAACGTCGGTTGTTTTTGGCGGTGTTTCTCTGGCAACAGTGCTGGGCGTGCCTGCGGGCACGATGCTGGGTGATTTTTACGGCTGGCGTTCGGTGTTCGCCGCGCTGTGTATCTTGTGTCTGGTGGTTTTCACGTTTATCGCCTGGTCAGTTCCAGCCGTGAGGATCGCCAAATCCGCGAAACGCGGGGCTATTTCGGCGGTGTTTAAAAGTGGCCCATTGCTGGCTATTTTCGGCATCACCGCGCTGGTGGTCACCGGTAACTTCCTGGCTTACACCTACATCACGCCGTTCCTTGAGCAAATGGCCGGTCAGAGCGGCGGGCAAATTAGCATGCTGTTGCTGGTTTATGGCGCAGCGGGCGTTATCACCAACTTCGCCGTCGGGCCATTTGCCGCCCGTGCGCCACGTACAAGTCTGGGGATTGTTGCCGTGTTATTCACCGCCAGCCTTGCCTGTCTTAATGCGGCAGCCGTCAGCCATACGGCAATCTTCATCACCATTGCGCTGTGGGGCGCGGCCTACGGCGCCCTGCCGGTGCTGCTGCAAACCCTGGTGTTCAAAGAAGCTTCACGCCTGGAAGGCGGGGCCGATGCCGCAACCTCGGTCAACGTGTCGGTGTTTAACGCGGCTATTGGGCTGGGCTCTTTGATAGGCGGCCTGCTGATCAACCTGACCGGGCCTCGCCCAATTCCCTATGTTGCCGCCGCTTTTGCGCTGGCCGGGCTGCTCGCCGTGATGGTAACCCGTGAAAACAAAGCCCGCGGTGGCTGATTCCCATTTTCAACATTTCAAAGGAGCCAATATGAGCAAAATTACCGTTCTTGGCCTGGGCGCAATGGGGTCCCGAATGGCAGCCCGTCTGCTGGCCGCTGGGCATTCTGTCACGGTATGGAACCGTACCTCACAGGCGTCACAAGCGTTAGCCGCCCTTGGTGCGACGCAAGCAGATTCGCCGGCAGCGGCCGTTGCCGATGCGGAGTTTGTTATCTCGATGGTGCGTGACGACGACGCCTCTCGCCGGATATGGCTGGATGAGCGAAGCGGAGCTCTATCTTGTATGCCCGCTAACTCGGTAGCCATTGAAAGTTCTACGCTGACGCCGGGCTGGGTTAAAACCCTTGGCGCGCAAATGCAGCTGCATGACATTGCTTTTTTGGAAGCCCCCGTTTCCGGTTCGCGCCTGCAGGTGGATTCAGGCCAGTTGGCCTATCTGTTAGGGGGAGACCCGTTTGTGGTTGAACGCTGCCTGCCGGTTTTAAAGTCGATGGGCTCGGCTTTCCATCACGTAGGTGAGCTGGGGGAAGGAACGGTAGCAAAGCTGGCCACCAATGCGTTAATGGCGGTGCAGGTGACCGGGCTGGCGGAGATTGTGGGCTTTCTGAAACGCAGCGGTACGGACGCCAACCGGGTACTTTCGGCAATGGCCGGTACTTCAGTGTGGCCCGCCGTCGCCGGTTATCTTTCAGGCAGCATGCTGAGCGAGAATTTTGCGCCTCAGTTCCCTGTAAATCTTATCGAGAAGGATTTGGACTACACGTTACAAGAAATGGGTTCGCCGCAGCTTGCCCCCACGATTGACGCCGCACGTAAAGCATTTTTACGCGCGATTGATGAGGGGCTGAGCGAAAGCAATATGACCAGCGTCGTTCGGCTTTACGACAAGATCTGAGACATCCGCTATAGAAAGCCAGGCCTTGTGCCTGGCTTTTGCTTTTTTACCCCGCACCAAAAGCCATGCCTATCCCACGTTTGTCATTTTTTTGTCATTTCCAGGTCAGCACTTTGTTGGCCCCCGCTCGCTAAATTAGCCGTGACCCCCTTTGTTGAATCCTGAGGATACACCATGAAATTACGCCATCTCTCTGCTATTGCCTCACTCGTGCTTGCCGCGCTGGGCAGCTCCGCCGCTCATGCCGACACCACGCCAGCCACCCAGGAAGTGAAAAACATCGTGCTGGTGCACGGCCTGTTTGCCGATGGCTCAAGCTGGGGCAAAGTTATTCCTTTGCTGCAGGCTAAAGGCCTGCACGTTACGGCGGTACAGAACCCAACCACCTCTCTGGATAACGATGTTGCCGCAGTGAAACGCGCGCTGGCGCAGCAAAACGGCCCAGTGATCCTCGTCGCACACTCTTACGGCGGCATGGTCATCAGCCAGGCTGGCGATGAGCCTGAGGTTAAAGGCCTGGTGTATATCGCCGCCCGCGCGCCAGAAGCGGGTGAAGACTACCCGGCGCTCACCAAAAAATACCCTGCGGCTCCGGCTTCTGCTGGCCTGAAGTGGAGCGATGACGGCTACGGCGCGCTGAGCGAGTCTGCGTTTGTGCATGATTTCGCCGGTGACCTGCCTGAGAAAGAAGCCGAAGCGTATTACGCGGTACAGCAGCCGATCGGCAAAGCCATCACCACGGCAAAAACCACGGTTGCCGCCTGGCACAACAAACCGACCTGGTACGCGGTGTCTACCGAAGACCGCACCATTAACCCGGATCTGGAGCGTTTCATGGCGAAGCGTATGCACGCTCAGACCATCGAGCTGAAGTCCAGCCATGTGTCGCTGATTTCCCAGCCTGAAGCGGTGGCTAACCTGATCATGAAAGCCGCACACGTGCCTGGATACTAAGGTTCGCGCATCTTATACTGACGAGACTGGGGCGGTCTCCACGCCCTTTTCTCTCCTTTTAACAGGATCCCGCCGCTTGAAAATCCTCATCATAGAAGACGAAGCCAAAACCGCCTCCTACCTTGTCAGCGGGCTAAACGAAGCGGGCTATACCGCGGACTGGGCGGCCAACGGCATCGACGGCCTACATCTGGCGCGGGAAGAGAGTTACGACCTGATTCTGCTGGACGTTATGCTGCCGGAAATGAATGGCTGGACGGTGATGGAGCGTTTACGTGCCCACAGCCAGACGCCGGTGCTGTTTCTTAGCGCACGCGGCACGCTGGAAGACCGTTTACGCGGGCTTGGGCTGGGCGCCGATGAGTACCTGGTGAAACCTTTCTCCTTTGCTGAACTGCTGGCAAGGATCCGCATTATTTTACGCCGTGGCCAGCCGCAGGCCGAAGCCGAGGAAGTGCTGTCGCTGGCGGATCTGGTGGTGGACGTCGCAAAGTTCCGTTGCGAGCGAGAAGGCAAACGCATCACCTTGACCAATAAAGAGTTCAAGCTGCTGGTGTGCTTTCTGCAGCACCCTGGGCAGGTTTTGTCGAGAACGTTTCTCGCCTCTCGAGTCTGGGATATGAACTTCGACAGCGACACCAACGTTGTGGACGTCGCGGTACGCAGGCTGCGGCAAAAAGTGGACGATCCCTTCCCGGTACGACTGATCCATACCGTGCACGGCGTGGGTTACCGCTGCGAGCAAGAGTCATGAAGCGTACTTCACTTACCTTCCGCCTGGCGGTGTTGCTGGCGGCGTTCTCCTTTGTAGCGTTTACCGTCATGGGCAGCGCGCTTTATTACGCCCTGCGCCAGCAGCTTTCTATCCGTGATGATGCCGCACTGGTTTCCCGCGTGGACCAGATAAGTACGCTGTTGCGGGATCTGGATGCGCGGCAGCTGATCCGCGAAAAGCCCCATTTGTTTGCCAATATGCTGGGCAATACGGAATCCCTGCTGGTGATTCGCTACGTGGGCGGCGCCACGCTGCTGGAGGTGAACCCCATGCAGCGCGCGATTCCCAGCGTTACGGCAGTGGCTGCCAACCAGCGGCTGACGCTTGAGGCCGTGCATCACGCCAATAACGCGGACGGCACGCCGATGGTGTACATGGCCGCCATTAGCCCTTCTGCCAACAATTTACCGCCACTGGAGATTATCTCTGCTCGCGTGCTGAGCGACAGAACCCATATCCTGGAAGAGTACCGCAACAAGATTATTCTCTTCGCCTCGATGATGGCGGCGATATCCGTTGTGCTGGCGGTGATCTTTGCCCGTCGTGGCATTTCGCCTTTGCGCAGGCTGGCCGACCGCACGGCAAAAATCGGCACCAAAACGCTCTCTTCACGGCTTGATAAACAGGATGTTCCGACCGAACTTGATACGCTGATCGACCAGATTAATGCCATGCTCGAACGCCTGGAGCGGGGTTTCCAGCAGTTAAAACAGGTCAGCGCCGATATGGCCCACGACCTGCGCACGCCGATAACCACGCTGCTCGGCCAGACGGAAGTCGGCCTGGGCGCCGCGAGGGACAACGCTTATTACCAGCGGCTGCTGGGCTCTAACTTTGAAGAACTGCAGCGCATGTCGCGGATGATCGACAATATGCTGTTTCTGGCCCAGGCGGAGCAGCCAGACCAGGAGATCCAGCGGCACGATATCGATGTTGCTGAAGAGATAAACCGCATCGGCGAGTATTTTGAAGATCTGGCGGCTGACCGGGAAATCATGATTCAGACTCGCGCCAACGGTACGGTATACGCGGATGCTCTGCTGCTGCGCCGCGCGCTGGCGAATTTGCTTTCTAACGCGGTGCGCTATGCCGAACCCGGCAGTGAGATTGAGATTGCTGCCAGCCCTGAAGAAGGCGGTATGTCCATCATCGTGATGAATCGCGGGGAAACTATTTCCCCGGCACACCAGGAAAGGCTTTTCGACCGGTTCTACCGGGCGGACCCTTCCCGCAACGACTCGGCGCATTCCAGCGGGCTTGGGTTATCCATCGTTAACTCCATCATGCAGCTGCACCAGGGCCGCTGCACGGTTGAAAGTCAGGCCGGCGTCACCCGGTTTGGCTTATGGTTCCCTGAGCGGCGCTAGCCAGAGGCATCAGGTATTTTTATCAGCCGCCAACAGGCCGAACATTTCCGTTGGCAGGCTTTTCCATTATGAATGCCGACGCACTATTTTGGCCGGAAGATAGCGCTGCAAAGGCTCCGGCGACTGCCCGTCAATCAGCTTGCTAATCAGCTCATAGCAATGAAAAGCCAGCTGGCGGTTATCCTGCTGGATGGTGTCGATTCTCACCGACAGAGAGTCGTAGAGATAGTGATCGTCAAAGCTTGCCAGATGGATATCGCTTTCCAGCAGGTTGTGCTGGCTCATGTAGCGCAGCACGCCTTCAAGCAGACCGCAGGCGGCGGTGAACAGCGCCTTCGGTGGGCGGCCAAGCTGTGCGCAAAGCGCGGCAAATGACTCATAGCCGGCACTCGGATGGTAGCTGCCGTGAATAATCCACTCCGGGCGCAGCGTAACGCCTGCGCGGGAAAGCCCCTGAGTGAACCCCTCCAGACGATCCCGCGTTGGAGATAACCTTGACTGCCCGCCCAGAAAGTAAAATTCATCCGCATGTTGGCGAGCAATAGGCTCAATCAGCTCGGCTGTAGGTTGCACAGAATCGGTGATAACCAGAGGCAGAGTGGTGTCGTTCATATGCCTGTCGAACAGAACCACTGGCAGCTGTTCGCTCAGCTTGTGGTAATCCACCGCACTGAGCATGCTCGAAGCGACAATCAGGCCGTCTACCTGGCGCGCAATCATATTGCTGACCACCATGTTTTCCTGGCCAGGATTTTCATCCGTGCAGGAGATAAGCAGCTGAACGCCCGCTTCACGGCAGAGCATTTCCAGCTCGTGGGAGAAAACGGCGAAGCCGTAGTTGGTTATCTCCGGCACCACAAGACCAATGGTGTGGCTGCGATCGTCCCGCAGCGAGCGCGCGTGAATGCTCGGCTGATAGTGCTGCTGTTGCGCAATCGTCATGATGCGCTCGCGGGTTGCCTGCGCCACCCTCAGCTCTTTGCCTCGTCCATTGAGTACCAGGCTGGCGGTCGCCTTTGAAACGCCCGCCAGTTCGGCAATATCTTTAATCGTGACGCGTTTGGTTTTTTTCACAGCGCAACCGTGGCAGTTAGTCCAAACCCTCATTCTATCATGCAGGAACGCAGCGACCAGTAGCGTAACGTGACCGCCGACTCACCGTTGAACGTCAGACGCTCTGAAGGCTGTGGAAAATAGCGGCTGCTCATCACGCCTTCCCCGTGATTGATAAAAATCTCTACGCTCGAGCTGTCGCAGAGGATCTGCAGGGAAGAAACTTTGCCGTGCCAGTAGCGAAAATGCGGTTCGCCGGACGCAAGGCCTGGACGCTGAAGAGTAATGCCCTGCCCGGTAACGTCCAGCGTCAGGCCGCCGCCAAAATGGATGCTCAGCTCGCCGCTCAGGTCTATCTGTAGCTCAAGGCGTTTTGCCTCCAGCGCCGGTGCCTGGCTGGCTTCGCCCTGCCAGCGCTGCTCCGCTTCGCGAAGCTGAGCCAGTTCTGCAATCGGCTGCTGATAAAGCTTGCCGTTTTTAAGCGTCAGCTCCCTCAGGCAGGTCATCTGATGGATCCAGCCTTGCTCACGCGTTGGCTGCAGCATCTCTTCCCCATCCGGCACGCCCATCCAGCCAGCCAGCAAACGTCGCCCGTCCGGGGCCAGCGCCGTTTGCGGGGCGTAAAATTCAAAGCCTGCGTCCAGCTCGCGCAGTTCGCCGTGGTTGAATTTTGCCGAAGCGTAATCAAAGTCGCCGACCAGATATGCCGCCGGGTAAACGTTAAGAAAACGCTCAGCCTGGCGGGCAATTCCCTGTGGGCAGCACAGCAGGAGGTGTTTACCGTCCAACGGGAAAAGATCGGGGCATTCCCACATATAACCTGCATCCGCAAGCCCGTTGACGCCGTGGCCGGCGATTTCCCCTCTGTTTTCCCAGTCATGCAGGTTGGCAGAGGAAAACAGCAAAACCTTGCCCTGTTTTTGCAGATCCTGAGCGCCCAGCACCATGAACCAGACGCCTTCGTGCTGCCAAACCTTCGGGTCACGCACGTGGCCGCTGTAACCCGCGGGCAGCGGCAATACCGGGCCCACTTTGTCAAAACCGCCGTCGCTGTTTTCTACGGCGAGGCACTGCCAGGCCGTGCGGCTGCCGTCGTCAAACTTAACGTTGCCGGTGTAGCACAGCGTCAGCCTGCCTGCGTTATCTACGGCGCTGCCTGAGTAGCAGCCGTTGCGGTCGTACTCCTCGTCCGGCATCAGCGCCAGCGGCTCGTGCCGCCACTGCACTAAATCTGCCGAACTCCAGTGGCCCCAGCACTTGTACTTGTGGTCGGCCGCCAGCGGGTTCCACTGATAAAACAGGTGCCAACGCCCGGCAAACCAGGTGAATCCGTTGGGATCGTTCATTAACCCTGTCACCGGGGCGTGGTGCCACTGCGGGTAGTGGTTATCCTGCAGGGCCTTTGGCTGGCCTTTCATTACCGCCTGTAAAATGGCGGGCAGGCGGGAAGCTAACGTCATTATTCAGACTCCGCTTTGTATTTCAGCAGCAGCGAGAGAGCAAACGCCACGCCAAAGGCGATAACCATGCCGATAATGTAGTTCACCAGTGAGCTGGCCTGCACGATGGCCATGCCCGGCAGCGCGGTTAAGCCCACCGCCGTCATGTAGACATGGACGGACACCACCCAGGCCCCGCCCGCTGCACCACCGATAAGCGCCGCAATAAAGGGTTTAACAAACCGAAGGTTGATCCCGAAGATGGCCGCCTCGGTAATGCCTAACATGGCCGAAAACGCCGAGGGCAGCGTGATAGCCTTGATTTTCGCGTCCCGAGTTTTAAACCACACCGCCAGGCAGGCCCCGCCCTGTGCGACATTCGCCATCGCCCAAATTGGCAGCAGGAAGTTGACGCCGATAGCCGGGTTGCCCAGCAGCCCGGCCTCAATGGCGTGGAAGCTGTGGTGGATACCCGTTATCACAATCACCGAATACAGCCCGCCAAAGAGCAAACCGGCGAGCCAGCCCGCATGTGCAATGAGCGTGCTGAGTACCAGCGAGATGCCGTCACCCAGCGCCCGCCCGGCCGGGCCGATGATCAGCAGCGCAATAAAACCGGAAATAATGACGGTGAGGAATGGGGTCAGGATCAGGTCTAACGCATCGGGAATAACGCGGCGGAGCTGTTTTTCAACAATGCTCATAAACCACACCGCCAGCAGCACCGGGAAGACCGTGCCCTGGTAGCCAATCATCGCCACTTCCAGCCCGAAGAAGTTCATGGTGTGAAACCCGGCTGCCACGCCCCAGGCGTTGGTTAACGCCGGATGCGTTAAAATCCCGCCCAGCGTCGCGCCCAGATATGGGTTGCCGCCGAACTCGCGGGCGGCCGTAAAGCCAATCAGAATAGGCAGGATGATAAACGCGGCGGAGCTGCACATATCCAGCATGATATAGAGCGCGTTGTCCGGGCTAACCCAGCCGTAGGTTTTCACCATCCCCAGTAGCCCCATCAGCAAACCTGAAGCCACAATGGCCGGGATGATGGGAACAAAAATGTTCGACAGCAAACGCGCTATGCGCTGGAACGGGTTCAGCTTTTTCGCCGCCAGATTAGCCGCCTCAGACTTGCTGGACTCCGCGATCCCTGCGGCCTGAATAAATGCGGCATACACCTTGTTGACCACGCCGGTGCCGAAGATGACCTGCATCTGCCCCGCGTTGCGAAAACATCCCTTCACCCCGTCAATTTTGCCGATCGCCTGTTGGTCTGCGAGCGCATCGTCAACCAGCACCAGACGCAGTCGGGTGGCGCAGTGTGCCGCACTGGCAATGTTTTCTTTGCCGCCCAGCAGCGGAATCAGCTCGCGGGCAATGTGATTGAAATCCATAGACACCTCTAAACGCTTTCTTGTTATATCGTGGCACTCCCGCCGCAGCGGGAGGCCAGTTCGTTAAAACCAGGTTTCCATCTGAACGCCAAAGTTCCATTCTCCGCCGGCGTTAAAACCGCTGCTGCCGAAGGCGTCATTGCTGGCGTATTTGTCCAGCTTGCTGCTCCAGTCCATCCAGGTGGCAAACAGGCGCAGTTCCGGGCGGCTGAAGAAGTCCCCGATGCTGCCTGCCTTCAGCGTTGGCGCGAAGGTAAGCTTGTAGAAGCTGCCGTTGACCGCATTACGGTCTTTGTAACCTTCGGGTTTAAGATCCATGTACTGATAGCTGCCTTCGAAGGCCAGAGCAAAGTTTTGCGTCACCTCTTTAATAAGCCGCGCGTTGACTGTCGCCCACTGATAGCTGTCGCCCTTCACGTAGCGATCTTTACTGCTTTGGGCCAGCAATGCCGGGGCGATATGCCAGCCGCCGCCAATGGGCGTCACGCCAAAGCTCGCAAAGCGCCAGGTATTTGCCTCCGACAGCAGCGCGCCGTCTGAGCCAATGCCCTTCACTTCTGCCCCGAGGCCGTGACCGTAAAGTTACTGCGCAGGCCGTCATTCCATTTCACGTCATACACGCCGCCGCCGGTACCCGCGAGGAATACCACGTCCGAGTCGAGCCAGTGAATGTCGAAGTTATCCCGGTCAAAGCGCTTACCTGCCCACCAGGTACTGCCCTTAAGCGGGCCATCGAAACCGGGCAGATTGCCCAGCTCGGCAAAAGCCTGGCGAATATTCAGGTCGCTCGAGTCCGCCGACCAGTCGTTATAGGTTTTTTGTCCGTCAGCCAGCATGGCCTTAAAGCGCGTGGTTGTGCCGTTGTCTAGCGTCTGGCGATGCTCCAGGTTCAGCTCAACGTAGGTATCCGCTTCGTTCCCCAGGCGCCCTACCGCACCACCGGTTTCCCCCGCCGGAGTTAAATAAGGCCCGCTTTTGCTGCTGGAGGCAGAGTCGTTCATTAACAAGCCTGAACGCGCGTACCCGTGGAACTCAAAGCCATTTTGTTTATCCGCCTTAGATTCCAGCCTGGCGGTGCGTGCAGCAACTTCTTTGGTCGTCGCCTGGGTTTGTTGCTGCTGAGAAGCGAGCTGTTGAGCTTTATTTTCAGCGACGGTGGCGCGTTTCTCAGCCGCCTGCGCGCGACTTTCCGCAGCCTGTAATCGCTGTTCCATCGCCGCAAGGCGTGATTCGATGCTGCTTAAATCCGTAGCGGCCTGTGCGGAGGCCGTGCCGACCAGCAGCGCTATCATCACCGCCAGTTTGCTTTTCTGATACATGTTCGTCGTGTCCCTGAGAGGCTAATGTCATTTATTTTGCTAAACCGGTTTAGTCAAAAAAGGGTAACCAGGCGTGAATGCTTAAAGCAACGAATTTGGCTAAACCGATTTAGTAAATGTGACAGGCACGACAATCAGACTATATTTTACCCGGCTACAGCGACCGCTCGACCTCTTCGCGGCGCGGTAAGGCGGTCATCGCGCCTTTCGCCGTCGTCGCCAGCGCGCCGCAAAGCTGCGCCTGAGCGACAATCTCGGCCAACTGCCCTTCACTTTCGGGTAATCCCTGGACGGCCAGGCCGCTGAGCAGCCCGGCGACAAACGCATCACCCGCGCCGGTGGTGTCCACGCAAACTACGGGCCTGGCGTCAAAGTGATAAATGTTCCCCCGGGAGTAGACCAGCACGCCGTCCTTGCCCTGCGTCACCAGCAGCAGGCTCATCGAATAGCGCCCGGCCAGCTCCTTGATACCCTCATGAAGGTCAGCTTTGCCGCTGATAAAAATTAGCTCTTCGACGGAAAGTTTCACGACATCCGCCAGCAGCAAGGCTCGTATCAGGCAGGCCTGAAGCTCGGCGGCGTTGTGCCACAGATCGGTGCGAATATTGGGGTCAAAGCTCACCTGGCCGCCGGCTTTTTTCATCTGCTCCATCGCTGAAAACGTGGTGCTTCGACTGGGCTCTGCGCTAAGGGCTATCGAGCAGACGTGCAGCCACTGGTGGTGCCTGAAGGGTGGGATATCGCCCGATTCAAGGAACAAATCCGCGCCTGGGCGTACCATAAAGGTGAACGTTCGCTCGCCGTGTTCGTCAAGATCGACCACCACGGTTGAGGTTCTCTGGTCTGCATCCAGACGCATAAAATCGATGTTTACGTTTTCGTCTTTAAGGGTTTGCCGCATAAAGCGACCAAAGGGATCGTCTCCTACGCGGCCGATGAATCCGCTGCTGCCGCCAAGACGGGCAATCCCGACGGCGACGTTGGCCGGTGCCCCGCCGGGGCATTGCAGCAACCGGCCATTACCGTCCGGAAGCAGATCGACGACGGCATCGCCCAGAACCCAAACTTGTACGTTCATGGTGTCTCCATTATTAAGCTAAATATTGCTAAACTGGTTTAGCTATTTAAACACAATCACGGAACGCGCTGAAACAAAATTCCTGCTGATTTGAGGACTTGTGTAACCAAAGTTCTTGGCCTGGAGGTGTCGGATGCAAAATCGCTGTGCCATAATATCGCGCGAAAACTTACCGAATGAGCCTTATTGGCAAGACGTTACGTCGAAAAAAGAGTATGCACATGGACATCAAACCAAAAAAACATCGCTCGCTTTACATCCCTTACGCCGGACCCGTTTTACTTGAATTCCCCCTGTTAAATAAAGGCAGCGCTTTCAGCATCGAAGAGCGCCGCAACTTCAACCTGCTTGGCCTGCTGCCGGAAGTGGTTGAAACCATCGAAGAACAGGCGGAACGCGCCTGGATTCAGTATCAGGGCTTCAAAACCGAAATCGATAAGCACATCTACCTGCGCAACATCCAGGACACCAACGAAACGCTGTTCTACCGCCTGGTTGAAAATCATCTGGAAGAGATGATGCCGGTGATCTACACCCCAACCGTGGGTGCCGCCTGCGAACGTTTCTCAGAAATCTACCGCCGCTCTCGTGGCGTGTTCATCAACTATGAAAATCGTCACCACATGGACGATATTCTGCAGAACGTGCCGAACCACAACATCAAAGTCATCGTGGTAACGGACGGCGAACGTATTCTCGGCCTGGGCGACCAGGGCATCGGCGGGATGGGCATTCCTATCGGTAAGCTGTCGCTGTACACCGCCTGTGGCGGCATCAGCCCGGCTTACACCCTGCCGGTGGTGCTGGACGTCGGCACCAACAATCAGCAACTGCTGAACGACCCGCTGTATATGGGCTCTCGCCACCCGCGCATTACCGGCGACGACTACTACGAGTTTGTGGACGAATTTATTCAGGCCGTGCGCCACCGCTGGCCGGACGTGCTGCTGCAGTTCGAAGACTTCGCGCAGAAAAACGCCATGCCGCTGCTGACCCGTTACCGCGACGAGATTTGCTCGTTTAACGATGACATTCAGGGCACCGCCGCCGTGACCGTCGGGACGCTGATCGCTGCCAGCCGCGCGGCAGGCAGCCAGCTCAACCAGCAGAAAATCGTCTTCCTGGGCGCAGGCTCTGCCGGCTGCGGCATCGCAGAGCAGATCATTGCCCAGATGCAGCGCGAAGGGCTGAGCGAAGAAGCCGCCCGTGGCAACGTGTTCATGGTTGACCGTTTTGGCCTGCTCACCGACAACATGCCTAACCTGCTCTCCTTCCAGACCAAACTGGTGCAGAGCCGTGAAAGCCTTGCTGAGTGGGACCTGGAAAACGAAGCGATTTCCCTGCTGGACGTGGTGCGCAATGCCAAGCCAAACATTCTGATCGGCGTTTCTGGCCAGACCGGCCTGTTCACCGAAGAGATCATCCGCGAAATGCACAAGCACTGCGCTCGTCCAATCGTGATGCCGCTGTCTAATCCGACTTCCCGCGTGGAAGCAACGCCGCAGGACATCATCACCTGGACCGATGGCGCTGCGCTGGTAGCCACCGGTAGCCCGTTTGCTCCGGTGACCTGGAAAGACAAAACGTACCCTATCGCCCAGTGCAACAACGCCTATATCTTCCCTGGCATTGGCCTCGGGGTGATTGCCTCCGGCGCGTCTCGAATCACGGACGAAATGCTGATGGCGGCGAGCGAGTCGCTGGCGCAGCACTCCCCACTGCTGAACGACGGGGAAGGCATGGTTCTGCCAGAGTTGAAGGATATTCAGAAAGTGTCCCGCGCTATCGCCTTTGCCGTGGCGAAGATTGCCCAGCAGCAAGGCGTGGCGGTGGTGACCTCCGCTGAAGCCCTGAAGCAGGCTATCGACGACAATTTCTGGCTGCCGGAATACCGCGACTATCGCCGGACTTCCATCTAACAAAGCCGTTGTGGCACATGTTCAAACCCGCCTTTCGGCGGGTTTTTTATTGGGTAAGGAACGAGATTAATGAGTCGGAGTAAAAATAAGTTTGAGATAACATGTGAGTGTTATTTTTTCCGAGCGAAACGGTAGTATCCTCCATGTTTAATTCCTACTAACCTCGGAACCCTGATCTCAATTCTAAAAAGATAACGCAGCAGTTCGTTTTTTTCTTTTTCTGTTCTGCAGCCAAGTAACACCAGCCTGTCTCTTTCAGGCAACAGCCTTGTTGCAGATATGATTGACAATGCCAGTGCGGGAAGCGACTTTCTGCCATAAAAACAAATTGATTTTCTGGTATACTTCCGGCTATTTAAAATTGCTTTTGCCTCCTCACTAATATCTGATATTTTGCACTGAGGTATATCCATCAATGCTTGATCAAAAAGATATAAAGATGAAAAATCAAAGGAAGGATCTGTGTAAGCAACTTTATAATAAGTATTGCCGAATCGGCTTCCACCTGCGCCGGGGATTGTTTTTTGCGGTCTGGCACCTATTTCTAAAGAGAAAAAGACATTATCATCATTTGCAAGTCCAGCAATGTCTACATACGCGGTATTATAAGTGTTAAACTTTATATCTTGCTCAATTAACTTCCTTCTGGAAAATAACACCATATCTTTTTTGGTTGCTATGGCAGGGTTATTTGTGGCATGACAAACATAAAAATGCGAATTGATAAATGTTTTAAAGAACTGTAACTCATGGTCATCAAGTTTATCAAGAGCCCTCAATAGTGCCCTGTAGTTGCTGTTACCTAAATCTCTAAAATCATTAACATCTTCACCGAATTTAAGACCTGGAATTAAAAGTGATAGCCCTTCAAGCAGTGACGTTCGGGTGATGAAATTATCGTACCAATAAGCGCCTTCCTTAACCATCAGGTTATTTATTCGCTCGGCCCGTCTTTTTCTAAAACGCTCAACAACTAACTTTCCCAGACTACGCTCTCGTGACGTAAACATATTAGCTCCTTCTAAAAATACAAATGCATATTTTATATTTTTTAAATATTAGAATCTACGCAGTATATTCTGATTTACACCAGGGTAATTACCTGATGCACGTCAATAAGACTTTTTGCGTTTTTATTGCCACGTCTTAAGAAAGTCCAGAAAAGCGCGGAAAGCGGCGGACGGATGCTTACGATTCGGGAAATAGAGGTGAAAACCTGGCAACTCGGGCAACCAGTCATCCAGGACGGAAATCAACTTCCCGCTTTTAAGATACGGTTCGGCCATCTCCCGCAGCACATAGGCCAGCCCCACACCGTTAAGCGCCATGTCGAGAGCAATATCCAGGTCGTCCACGACCACGGGTCCACGCACAACGACCTCCTCACGTTGTGAGGCTTGTTCAAAATACCAGCCAAAAGCTTTCCCGCTGGGGTAACGGAATTGAATACATTGGTGTTGAGTTAATCCTTGTGGCTCGGTCGGGGAACCGTGAAGCGCAAAATACTCTGGCGTGGCGACAACCGCGTAGCGTACCGGCGGGCCTAAAGGGATCGCCTTCATGTCCTTCTCTATGACCCTGTTTAGCCTCACGCCTGCATCCAGCTGCGCCTTCACGATATCCACCAGCCGATCGTCCATCTGCACTTCAACCTGAATGTCAGGATACTGACGGGTAAAGTCGGCAATCAGCGGCGCAAGCTGCAGCCTGCCGCCCTGCCGCACGGCATTGAGCCGAATAACGCCCATTGGCGTATCGCGGTAAAGGTTAAGCTCGTCCAGCGTGAGGCTGATGTCGTCAAAAGCCGGCGCGACTTTGTCATAGAGTTTTCTGCCTGCCTCGGTGAGCGACACGCTGCGCGTAGTGCGGTTGAAAAGTCTGACTTTAAGCCTCTCTTCCAGCTGACGAATAGAGTGGCTGACGGCCGAAGGCGTTAAGCCAATGTCTTCCGAGGCTTGCCGAAAACTGCGGTACTTCGCCACGATCACGAAATAGCTGAAATCCACCAGCTTGATGCTCATTAGTGAATATTCCTCACTTCCCCAAGAAAATTCATGATCTTTATTACACACCAGACGGGAGATAAAGTCTCGCCATCGCAACGTTGCGAGCGAAAAAGAGGTTTAAGATGAAAAACATCAAGTTAGAGAAAGTCTTTATCGCCGGTGGCTACGGCATGATCGGCTCTGCGATTGCCTGCCAGATTCGGGAGCATTTCCCTGCTGCCGAGCTGATCATTGCGGGCCGCAATCCGGAAAAAAGCACGAAGCTTGTCGAGCAGTTAGGTTTTGCCAGTTCAGCGTTTATCGATCTTGCTGGCACAGAGGTTCCTGAACAGGCCGCCCACGCGCAGCTTATTATTGCCGCCGTGCCGGATCCTAAAAACCTGCTGGCGGAATTTGCCATCAGAAATAACATCGCCTTCATCAATATCACCCAAGCCTCCGGCGACGATATTTTGCCGTTGCTGAATTTAACGCAGCGCTACCAGCCCACTCAGCCCGTTGTGCCGCTGGGCTATTACGAAGCGAGCATGTTTCTGCCCCTGGTCGCCCTGCTTGCCGCCGATTTTCGTGCCGTTGACAGCGTGAATCTCTCTGCCCTTCACGACCCTGCAGATCCGCTGGGTGAGCTTTCCACTAGCGAATTAGGCAATGAGCTTGCGCCCGCGCTAATTCGCCAGTCCGGCAACTGGGAACGTTGTTCGGCACCACGTGAGATTACGCTGCACAATGGCGAACGAGTTCAAGGCATGCCGTTCAACATTCTGGATACCACTGCGGTGGCGGCGATGACCGGAGCAACTTCCATCAGGTTAGATATTGTCAGCGGAACGTCGACAGGTATGCAACAGCGCGGCACGCCGTCTATTGATCTGTACGTTGATATTGCCGGAACGGATAGCGCCGGAGCGCCTGTCGAAAAGCGGATTATCGCTTCCAACCCATTCGGGCAGGCTCATATGACCGCATTTGGCGTTCTGACGGTGATTAAGGCGATGCTGAAAAGTGATAAATGCGGCCTGCTCACCGCAGAAGCGCTGCTGGACATGCCAGGGGCGCTGCAGCAAATGAAGGATGCGGGAATCAGCATTTCCCGGGACTGATAAAACAAAACCCGCCCATAAAAAGGCGGGTTTTGTTTTTCTTTGCTCTTTAAATCACTGTTTCTTATACGAATAGCTCAACAGAATCGGATCGTCAGGGATCTGCGTGAACTGAGTAATTATCTGGTGGTAATCCGCCGTAGGGTCAAGATCCTGCAATTTTTGCGGATACAGGTCTTTGGCCAAAATCTCCATCCCGATGATGTTATACGGGTGATTATAGAAGTGGTGGTAAACGCCATACACTTTGCCCTCTTTTACCGGCTCAATGCTCTGGAACGTGGTGCGAGCCAGCAGCTTATCAAAGGTAGCATTCACTTCCTGCGGCGTGCCGCCATAGCCAAACGGTAACACGCTCGGGTTCGGGCGTTTGGAGCCAGACATAATATAGACGTCAGGCTTCATGGCGATTATCTGCTCCATCGACACAAACCCTGCGCTGCCCGGCAGTAGCGTAGATCCAATGTTTTTCCCGCCTACGGCTTCGACCAGCGCGCCCCAGCCGTTATGCCCGTGGGTAAAACAGCAGTTTTCGGTGTTGCCGGCAATCGGCTCAATAAACACGGTCGGTTTATTTTTAACCTCGGCGGCAACCTGCTGGATGCGGGTCAGGTGCTGCTGATAATAATCGGTGTACTCTTTGGCGCGTTGTTCCTGATTAAGCACGGTGCCCAGCAGCTTCACGCTGTTGGCGGTGTTTTCCACCGGGTGCAGCTCATAATCAACAAACACTACGGGAATATTCAGTTTCTTAAGCGACTTGATGACACCGGTTTGCTCGAGCGCAGGCTTGGCCCGCAGTTGCGCAATCATGATGTCCGGCTGTTGGGCCAGCACGCTCTCAAGGTTAACTTCGCCCTGGTCGCTAAAGCCCATATCAATAATCTTTGTGGCTTCCGGCCATTTGCGCTTCAGCACGTCCCAGGTTTGGGTGTCCTGCTTTTTCGGCAGATTATTCCACGCAACAACGCGCTTGAACGGGTCTTCGCGATCGAGCAGAGCGAGGGAAAGAATGTCCCGCCCGTCCTGCAATATGACGTGCTGCGGTTCTTTTTCAATCGTAATTCGCTGGTTATCCATGTCGGTAACCGTGATGGGATAAGTGGTTGCGCCGCAGCCCGCCGATGCGAGCAGTAACCCTGTCAGGACCAAATTTGCTTTCATTGATTGATGCTCTCCATGAGAAAGAGATTAGTTATTATTACTATTTATATTAATAAAGCCTTAATTTCCCACGACATGGCAAGTACTGATTGGTTTAATTTTATTACGTGACAACGTCACCATCACTTAATCTAAATCGTAAACATAACGATACACGCCGCGTAACCCTCATTTGACGCATCTACGCTTTTCCCTTACCCTGCGCGGCATAATTGCATACAGCTCTTCGTAAATTCAGAGGGAAGCGTGAAGAACAGGACTCTTGGCAGTGTTTTCATCGTGGCGGGAACCACAATTGGCGCAGGAATGCTGGCGATGCCGCTGGCTTCGGCGGGCGTAGGGTTTGGCGTCACGCTGCTGATGCTCGTCGGCCTTTGGGCATTGATGTGTTACACCGCGCTGCTGCTGGTAGAAGTTTATCAGCACGTCTCTGCGGACACCGGCCTTGGCACCCTCGCCCGGCGCTATCTTGGCCGCCCCGGGCAATGGTTAACCGGTTTTAGCATGCTGTTTCTGATGTACGCGCTCACGGCAGCCTACATCAGCGGCGCAGGTGAACTGTTGGCCGCAAGCCTCAGCCAGTGGCTTTCTACGACGATTTCTGCAACCTCCGGCGTATTAATGTTTACCGTGGTCGCGGGTGGGATTGTCTGTGTTGGCACCCACATGGTCGACATGTTTAACCGTGTGTTGTTTAGCGCCAAAATCATTCTGCTGGTGGTGATGCTGGCGCTGATGATGCCGCATATCCACCACACCAACCTGCTGACGCTGCCGATTGAGAAAGGCCTGGCGCTGTCCGCTATTCCGGTGATTTTCACCTCGTTTGGCTTCCACGGCAGCGTGCCGAGCATTGTCAGCTACATGAACGGCAATATTCGTAAGCTGCGCTGGGTGTTTATCGTCGGCAGCGCTATTCCACTGGTGGCCTATATCTTCTGGCAGCTCGCCACCCTCGGCGCGATTGACTCTGCTACCTTTACCGGGCTGATGGCCGAACACTCCGGGCTGAACGGGTTCCTGCAGGTCGTTCGCCAGGTTGTCGCCACCCCGCACGTGGAGCTGGCGGTGCATCTGTTTGCCGACTTCGCGCTGGCGACCTCGTTCCTTGGGGTTTCCCTGGGCTTATTCGACTACCTGGGCGATCTCTTTGCCCGCAACCGTAAAGCCTCTGGCCGCCTGCAAACCGGGCTGATGACCTTCCTGCCGCCGCTGGTCTTTGCGCTGTTTTACCCGCAGGGATTTGTGATGGCGCTGGGTTATGCGGGCGTGGCGCTGGCGGTGCTTGCCCTGCTGGTTCCTTCCATGCTGGTGTGGCAGAGCCGTAAGCAGCACGCCGAGGCAGCCTGGCGAGTCGCGGGCGGTAAACCGCTGCTAGCGCTGGTCTTTGCCTGCGGCATCGCGGTGATTGTTATTCAGTTCTTAATTACCGTCGGCCTGCTGCCGGAAGTCGGGTAATCCCCTTCGTATTTACGCGGGACGCTCGTCCCGCGTTCCTCTCTTTTTCTGCATATTCCCCGCTAAATCATCAGGATTTTGGATAAAAAACCAGTAATTATGTAAGCAGAGTTAATATTGTAAATGCTAATTATTGTCATTATCATCTCAATTCCCATTATAAAATCGCTTCAGTTCAGATAAACAACATCATGAATCGCATTCCTTTTGGTTCTACTTTCGTTCGCCAGGCACTTCTTAATTCAAAGTTATTAATCATTTCAACCTTCATCGTTGGCGCCCCGGCTTTCGCCGCCGACAAACCGAAGGAAGACACCTTAACCGTGGTCGCTAACGCGAACCCGGACGGCTCCCCAACCAGCTATACCCAGGATGACTCTACTATCGCCTCGCGCAGCAAAACGGCGCGCAGCGAAATCCCGCAGTCCGTTAGCGTGGTCACGCCGCAGGTGATTGACGATTACGCGGTCACCTCGGTCAACGACGCGATGAAGTTCGTCAGCGGCGTCACGCAGAGTAATACTCTCGGCGGCATCGAAGATGGTTTTGTCAAACGCGGGTTTGGTTCGAACAGCGACG
This sequence comes from Cedecea neteri NBRC 105707 = ATCC 33855, assembly GCF_001571265.1. Taxonomy (GTDB): domain Bacteria; phylum Pseudomonadota; class Gammaproteobacteria; order Enterobacterales; family Enterobacteriaceae; genus Cedecea; species Cedecea neteri. The sequence goes on from NZ_BCTL01000022.1 coordinate 89,199, forward strand.
GTTCCGTATTTATCGACGGGGTACGCAGCAACCAGGGCCTGGCGATGGACTCCAGCATCGACCATGTCGAGGTGCTGAAAGGCTCAGCCTCCCTGCTCTACGGCATTCTGAACCCCGGCGGCGTGATCAACCTCGTCAGCAAGAAACCGCAGTACACCTGGAACACCCACGTCAGCGGCACAAGCAGCAGTAACGGCGGCGGTTCCGGCATGGTCGACGTGACCGGCCCGCTCGGCAACGGTTTCGCCTTCCGCCTGGTGGCTGAACGCCAGCACGAAGATTACTGGCGTAACTTCGGCACCGATGAGCACACGTTGATTGCCCCGTCGCTCAGCTGGTACGGCGACAAAGCCTCCTTCAACATCAGCTACGTGGAATATAAGTTCGACATTCCTTATGACCGTGGCACGGCGTTTATCAACGGTAAACCGCTGAACATCCCTTACGATCGCCGCATCGACGATTACGCCAACCACGCCTGGGGCAAGAACAAACGCCTGACGACCAACTATTCGTACAAGCTGGATGATACCTGGGAAACTAACCTGAACTACGCCTGGATGCAGCGCCGCTACGACAGTAACGAAGTACGCGCCACGGCGGTCGATCCTAATAGCGGCCTGGTTTCCCGCCGCGCGGATGCTAACCGTGGCTTTAACCACCAGACGGATTACGCTTCCTGGGACATCAGCGGCAGCCCTGAACTGCTGGGTATGACCCACGACATCACCCTGGGCGCGGACTACGAGCAAAACGAAACCTACAAGAAGTATTCCTACCGTGGGAAGGTGACCAAAACCTTCAATATGTATAACCCGGTGTACGGCGTCTCGCCGGTCACCAACGGCAGCACCTATAGCGATTCCAACAGCAATCTGCGCACTAATCTCTACAGCCGCTCCGTGTTTGCGAAAGACAGCATTCATTTGACCGACCAGTGGATTGCCGTGCTGGGTGGCCGCCTGCAACGCTATACCCAGACCTCAAGCGCCGGTTGGGTAAATCCGCAAACCACGCTGGAAGACCGGGGCAATGCTTTCCTGCCGCAGCTGGGCCTCGTGTACAAGATCGTGCCTGACGTTTCGCTGTACGGCAGCTACAGCAAATCATTTACGCCCTCGACACAGACCGACGATAACGGCAACGTCGCCTCCACCGAAAAAGGCACTACCTGGGAAGTGGGCGCGAAATGGCAGATGTCACCACACCTTACCAGCAGCCTGGCGCTCTACCGCATTGATGAAAAAGACATGTCGGTGTTTATCAACGGCGTTACGCGCAACATCCCGAAAGCGCGTTCAACCGGCGCGGAATTAGAGCTTAACGGCGAAATTGCGCAGGACTGGAACCTGACGGCGAACTACAGCTATGACAAAACCGAGATTGTTGAAGACAACGTTAATCCGGTGAACGTCGGCAACCGCCTGGTGAATGCCCCAACGACCATGGGCGGCCTGTACCTCAGCCATACCCTGCGTTTCTCCTGGCTGCCGGGTGAATTACGCCTGGGCGGCGGCGGGCGCTATGTTGGCAGCCGTGCGGGCGACCCGGAAAACAGCTTCACCATGCCGGCTTACACCGTGGCGGACGCGTTTGTGGCCTGGGACAGCAAGCTGGTCGGCAAAAATACCGAGCTGAAGCTGAACGTCAAAAACCTGTTTGACCGCGAGTACTACGAGTCCAGCGCCGGTAACCTGCGCGTTATTGAAGGCGAACCGCGCACCGTTTATCTCTCCGCCAGCGTGGATTTCTGAGATGAAAAAGTCGCTGTTACTTGCGGCTCTGCTGGCGCTCAGCGCCGGCAGTCAGGCCAAAACGATTACCGATATCCTGCAGCGTAAGGTTGAAGTGCCGGATAACCCGCAGCGCCTTGTCGTCGGTGAAAGCCGAATGATTTATACCCTCGCCCTGGTGGAAGACGGTAACCCGGCGAAGCGGGTAGTCGGCTGGCCTGCGGATTTACAGCGTCTGGATCCGCAGACCTGGAACCGTTACACGGCGGCCTTCCCGGAGATCGGAAACATTCCGGTTATCGGCAACAATAACTTCTCGCAGATAAGCGTCGAGAAAGTTATCGCCCTGCACCCGGACCTGGTGATTTTGCCGATCTACGCTAAGAAAGAGAGCAATCACGACAGCTTTCTAAACCAGCTAACGCAGGCGCATATTCCGGTGATTTACGTTGATTTCCGCGTCGATCAGCTGAATAACACCGTCCCGAGCCTGCGTATTCTGGGCGAAGCGCTCAACGACCAGCCGAAAACGGAAAAATTTATTGCCTTCTATCAGCAGCATATGGAGAAAATTGCCCAACGGCTGGCTGAGGCTAAACCCGTGAAGCCCACGGTCATGCTGCAACTGCATTTAGGCGATAAAAGCGACTGCTGTACCACCGTCGGGCGCGGCAACCTGGCGGATCTACTGGCCTTTGCCGGCGGGGATAATATTGCCGTCAGCCGCTTCCCCGGCGTTTATGGCAAGATTTCCCCGGAGGCGCTGCTGACGGTGAACCCGGATATTTACATTGCGACCGGCAGCGCCGGGCCGGATCAAAAAGGCAGGCTGCAGCTTGGCTCCGAGGTGACGGCGACTCAGGCTCGGCAAAGTTTTACCCAGGTGCTTAGCCAGCAGAAAGTGATTTCGAATCTGAACGCTATCCAGAACGGAAAAGCCTGGGCGGTATGGCATAACTTCTACCTCTCGCCGTGGCACCTGCTGGACGTTGAGTTCTTTGCCAAAACCTTCCACCCTCAGCTGTTTGCGGATATGGATCCGCAGCAAACGCTGGATGAAATAAATCAGCAGTTCCTGACCGTTAAAGAAACGGGAACATACTGGACGAAGCTGAAGTAACACTCTGGCGGGTCTACGCCTGACCCGCCATTTTTACCAGTTGTATCTTTCGCTCCGCAGGTAGACAGTGGTGCAGACATAACCCTTACCCTGAGGCAGAGATGTCAACTTCCCCCCATAGACCCACGCTTCACCTTTTATGCGGCAAAATCGCCGCCGGTAAATCCACGCTAAGCGCAAAGCTGATGGAAGCACCCAATACCATTCTGGTCAGCGAAGACGGCTGGCTTGCCGCACTTTACGGCGAGCAGATGCAGAGCGTGGCGGATTACGTGGCGTGCTCAGGCAAGCTGAAAAATGCGCTAACGCCGCATCTGGTTTCCCTACTGAGGAACGGGCTATCAGTGGTGCTCGATTTTCCGGCCAATACGCTGGCAAACCGGCAGTGGATGAAAACGGTGATTGACCAGGCCGGGGCAGATAATCGCCTGCACTATCTGGACGTGCCTGATGACGTTTGTCGGGAGAGATTGCGCGCCCGCAACAGCAGCGGAACTCACGATTTTGCCGCTACGGACGCGCAGTTTGATTTGATTACTCGCTACTTCGTTGCGCCCGATGAGCGTGAGGGTTTTACGATAATCCGGTATGCATAAGGTGACATTGTCACCTTTAATATCACTTACAGGCTGTAGCCCGGCTTCTTAAGCAGCGCGTCCATCTCGGGCGCGATCTGCGTGTCCCAGACCTCTTCTTTCCAGCGTGACTGCTCAATCATCTTCAGCGCCACGGACAGCGACTCGTCCTTCGAGCCGAAGTGCTTTTTCAGCACGTCACACATTTCGCTGGCCACGGCCTGCTTTTGTTCTTCGGTAAGGTCACGTGGGAAACATTTAATTTCGATATGCGGCACGGTGATTCTCCTTTTTGTTGTTGAACAGTAGTTTTACTGCTTCTCAAGGGGATCGGGCAAGCGGCGGGCAAAAGAAAGGCCAGTTTTTACTGGCCTTTAATGGTTACTGAATTTTGCGAACCGGCTCTTTTCTCACCGGCGACTGTTCCGCCTTGTAATAGCTGGCGGTGCTGCGTGGCAGCGAGGCCTTGCCGCGAATGGCATCGGCAATTTTTTCGCCAATCATAATGGTGGTCGCGTTCAGGTTGCCGGTGATGATTTGTGGCATGATCGAAGCATCGACGACACGCAGCCCCTGCAGGCCGTGAACCCGGCCTTGCTCATCCACCACGGACATTTCATCGTGCCCCATCTTGCAGCTGCCGCACGGGTGAAAAGCGGTTTCCGCATGGTTACGCACAAACTCATCCAGCTGCTCGTCCGTCTGGCAGTCAAGACCCGGGCTGATTTCACGCCCACGGTATTTATCCAGCGCAGGTTGCTGCATGATTTCGCGGGTAATACGAATCGCATCACGGAACTCGTGCCAGTCCTGTTCGTGAGACATATAGTTGAACAGAATGCTTGGGTGCTCGTGCGGATCGCGCGACTTCAGTTTCACGCGGCCCCGGCTTGGGGAGCGCATAGACCCCACATGGCACTGGAAGCCGTGCTCTTTCACCGCGTTCGAACCGTTGTAGTTAATCGCCACCGGCAGGAAGTGGTACTGAATGTTCGGCCAGCTAAATTCTTCGCGGCTGCGGATAAACCCGCCCGCTTCAAACTGGTTGCTCGCACCAACGCCGGTGCCGTTAAACAGCCACTCCGCGCCGATTTTTGGCTGGTTGTACCATTGCAGCGCCGGGTAAAGCGACACCGGCTCTTTGCATTCATACTGCAGGTACATTTCCAGGTGATCCTGCAGGTTCTCGCCTACGCCCGGCAGGTCATGTACCACAGGGATTTCCAGGCTTGCCAGGAACTCGGCATCACCTACCCCGGAACGCTGCAGGATCTGCGGCGAAGCAATCGCACCTGCGCTCAGCAGAACTTCTTTCCGCGCTTTCGCCACGGAATGCACGGTGCTTTCGTTCACCAGATATTCGACGCCAACCGCGCGCAAACTATCAAAGATGATGCGGTCGGTGGTTGCGTGCGTCACGATGGTCAGGTTTTCACGCTTCTTTGCCTCATCGAGATAGCCACGGGCGGTGCTTGCGCGGCGGCCTTTTGGCGTCACGGTGCGGTCCATCGGCCCGAAGCCTTCCTGCTGATAACCGTTCAGATCGTCGGTACGCGGATAGCCCGCCTCGACGCCTGCCTCAATCATCGCGTGAAACAGCGGATTATTGCCCTGCTTAGGCGTGGTGACGGACACCGGGCCTTCGCCACCGTGGTAATCGTTTGGGCCGATATCGCGGGTTTCCGCTTTACGGTAGTACGGCAGGCAGTCCAGATAGCTCCAGTTCTCCAGCCCCGGCATCGACGCCCAGTTGTCGAGATCCATCGCGTTGCCACGGATGTAGCACATGCCGTTAATCAGGGATGAGCCACCCAGCCCTTTGCCGCGCCCGCACTCCATGCGGCGGTTATTCATAAACGGCTCCGGGTCAGTTTCATACGCCCAGTTGTAGCGCTTGCCCTGCAGCGGAAACGCCAGCGCCGCAGGCATTTGAGTGCGAAAATCAAAGCGATAATCCGGGCCACCGGCCTCAAGCAGCAGGACGGTGGTGTCGGGATCTTCCGTTAAACGTGCAGCTAAAACATTACCTGCGGAACCCGCTCCAATAATGATGTAATCAAATTCCATTCATCCTCCTCAGGTGGGGTTAAAAGATTGACTGATAGGTGCCCATCTCCAGTTGGATTGACTTAACTTGCGTATAGCTTTGCAGCGTCATCAGGCCATTTTCACGCCCGATGCCGGAATGCTTGTAGCCGCCAACAGGCATTTCTGCCGCCGACTCGCCCCAGGTGTTGATCCAGCAAATCCCGGCTTCAAGCTGATGGATAACGCGGTGCGCCCGAGTGAGATCGTTGGTGACCACGCCGGCCGCCAGGCCGTAATCCGTATCGTTGGCGCGGCGAATCACTTCCTCTTCTGTTTCGTAGCTGAGGATCGACATCACCGGCCCGAAGATCTCTTCGCGGACGATTTTCATTTCATCGCGGCAGTCGGTGAAGACGGTGGGCGCAACCCAGGCCCCGTTATCAAAATCTCCGCCGCGCAGTTTGTCACCGCCGCACAGCAGCGTGGCGCCCTCTTCACGACCGGACTCGATGTAGCGCAGCACGTTTTCGCGGTGCGGGAAGCTGACCAGCGGACCAAAGTTAGTTTGCGGATCCATGACGTCACCGGCCCGAATACGGCCGACGCGTTCAATAATTTTCTGCTCAAATTCGGCTTTCAGCGCGGCGGGAATAAACACGCGGGTACCGTTGGTGCAAACCTGGCCGGAACTGTAGAAGTTGGCCATCATCGCGATGTCCGCCGCCAGGTTGAGGTCGGCGTCGTCGAAGATAACCAGCGGAGACTTGCCGCCCAGCTCCATCGTGACCTGCTTCAGCGTAGAACCCGCCGCGTTTGCCATCACCTTCTTGCCGCTGACAACGCCGCCGGTGAAGGAAACTTTGGCGATGCCAGGATGTTCCGTCAGCAGTTGTCCGGTTTCAGCGCCAAGCCCTGGTAAAACGTTAAAGACGCCGGCCGGCACGCCCGCTTCGGTGTAGATCTCTGCCAGCTTAAGCGCGGTAAGCGGCGTCACTTCGCTCGGTTTGAAGATCATCGCATTACCTGCCGCCAGCGCGGGGGCGGACTTCCAAAGCGCAATCTGAATCGGGTAATTCCACGCGCCAATACCTGCCACCACGCCCAAAGGCTCCCGGCGGGTATAGACAAACGAGCTATCACGCAGCGGGATCTGTTGGCCTTCAAGGGTGGTTGTCAGCCCGGCGTAATACTCCAGCACGTCGGCGCCGGTGACGATGTCCACGCTCGCGGTTTCGCTGAAAGCTTTGCCGGTGTCGAGCGTTTCCAGCTTGGCCAGCTCATCGTTACGCTCGCGCAGAATGTCGACCGCGCGGCGCAAAATGCGTGCACGCTCAACGGGCGTTTTTGCCGCCCATATTTTTTGCCCTTTCTTCGCGGCTGCCACGGCGCGATCTACGTCTTCACGGCCTGCGGCCTGAACGACCGCCAGCACTTCGCCATTGGCCGGGTTGATGGTTTCGAAGGTTTTGCCGCTGATCGCATTTACGTAAGCGCCGTCGATATAAAGCTGTTGTTCACCAAATCGGGACATATCCTCTCCTCGCTAAATTAGGTTTTCGCCGCAGCAAGATGCTGATTAATGAATTGCGTGGTCAGCACGCTCGCCGCTTTGCGGTCAAATGGTTTGCCGCTTAAGGCCGCGCGCAGCCAAAGGCCGTCTATCAACGCCGCTAGGCCATAGCCCGCCAGCCGGGCCTCCTGCTTCGGCAGCTCGCGTCTGAACTCGGCGGTGAGCGTGGATAGCAGGCGACGGCTGCTGACCTGCTGTAAGCGATACAGCATCGGCTGGTGCATGCTGCTGGCCCAAAATGCCAGCCAGGCTTTCATCGCCGCGCTGTGGGTCTGCGTCTCGTCAAAATTTCCGTCGACGATGGCGCACAGCCGCCGTTCAGCAGAAGCGCCGGGCAATGCCTTCAGTCTGCCGACGACCGCATCGCGAAGCTGGGTCGTCACATCACGCATGGTGGCTTCCAGCAGGCCGTTCTTGTCCTGGAAGTAGTGGCTGATGATGCCGGTTGATACCCCGGCCCGGCGGGCGATTTGCGCCACCGTCGCATCATGCATACCCACTTCATTTATTGCGCTTAGGGTGGCGTCAATCAGCTGTCGCCGCCGTATCGGCTGCATACCTTTTTTGGGCATGGCCTCGCTCCATTCATCAATTCTTGTTATCTATTTAAACTTTTATTGATTGAACGTTCAATATAAAATGTGTATTAATTGTTACGCAAAGGCAAGAAAACAGCGAGTTATTCATGTTCTAAACTATAAAAATGAGGATTTTATTTGAATGAATTCAATAAATTAATTTAACATCACAATTTAAGACCATAAATTTATTATGGAATTGTTAAAAAGCAATCTCATCTGCATTCACAAGAAAAACTTAACTGCTCATCTGAGTAGTCACCGTTACTTAACCTGAGGTAATCGATGACGAAGCCCGTTACTGCTCCTGCTACCAGTGAAAAAGACAAAATCAACCCGGTGGTGTTCTACACGTCCGCCGGGCTGATTTTGTGCTTTTCCCTGATGACCATTTTCTACAGCGATTTCTCCGCAAACCTGATTAGCCACACCCTGAACTGGGTCTCTTCCCGCTTCGGCTGGTACTACCTGCTTGCAGCCACGCTCTATATCGTGTTTGTGGTGTTTATCGCCTGCTCCCGTTTCGGCTCCATCAAGCTCGGGCCGGAACAATCCAAGCCCGAATTTAGCGTACTGAGCTGGGCGGCGATGCTGTTTGCCGCCGGGATAGGCATCGACCTGATGTTCTTCTCCGTTGCCGAGCCGGTGACGCAGTATATGCAGCCGCCGGAAGGTGCCGGACAAACCATCGAGGCCGCACGCCAGGCAATGGTCTGGACGCTGTTCCACTACGGGCTGACCGGCTGGTCGATGTATGCGCTGATGGGCATCGCGCTGGGCTACTTCAGCTATCGCTATAACCTGCCGCTGACGATTCGCTCGGCGCTATATCCTATTTTCGGCAAGAAAATTAATGGCCCGATCGGCCACACGGTGGATATCGCGGCGGTGATTGGCACCATTTTTGGTATCGCCACTACGCTTGGGATCGGCGTTGTGCAGCTGAACTACGGGCTGAACGTGCTGTTTGATATCCCGGATAGCCTGGGGGCCAAAGCGGCATTGATCGTGCTGTCGGTGATTATCGCCACTATTTCGGTGACCTCCGGCGTCGATAAAGGCATTCGAATCCTTTCCGAGCTGAACGTGGCGTTAGCGCTGGGATTAATCCTGTTCGTGCTGTTTATGGGCAATACCGAGTTTCTGCTCAACGCGCTGGTGCTGAACGTCGGCGATTACATCAACCGCTTTATGGGCATGACGCTTAACAGCTTTGCGTTTGACCGACCGGTGGAATGGATGAACAACTGGACCCTGTTCTTCTGGGCCTGGTGGGTGGCGTGGTCGCCGTTTGTCGGCCTGTTCCTCGCACGAATCTCCCGTGGCCGCACCATTCGTGAGTTTGTGCTCGGCACGCTGATTATTCCGTTCACCTTTACCCTGCTTTGGCTTTCGGTGTTCGGCAACAGCGCGCTCTATGAAATTATTCACGGCGACGGCACATTTGCCCAGGAAGCGATGGCTCACCCGGAACGCGGCTTCTACAGCCTGCTGGCGCAATATCCCGGCTTTACCTTTAGCGCTTCGGTAGCGACGATCACCGGCCTGCTGTTCTACGTCACTTCGGCGGACTCCGGCGCGCTGGTGCTGGGGAACTTCACCTCTAAGCTGAAGGACATCAACAGCGATGCGCCCAACTGGCTGCGTATCTTCTGGTCCATTGCTATCGGCCTGCTGACCATGGGGATGCTGATGACTAACGGCATTTCCGCGCTGCAAAACATGACGGTGATTATGGGCCTGCCGTTCAGCTTCGTGATCTTCTTCGTGATGGCCGGATTGTATAAATCCCTGAAGATAGAGGATTACCGGCGAGTCAGCGCCAGCCGCGACACCGCGCCGTACATGATGACCGCTCAGGACCGCCTCGGCTGGAAAAAGCGCCTGTCGCGCCTGATGAACTACCCAGGCACGCGCTATACCCAGAAGATGATGGACACCGTTTGCTACCCGGCAATGGAAGAGGTTTCTCAGGAGCTGGAACTGCGTGGCGCGAAGGTCGAGCTTTCCGCCGAACCGCCGCTGCCGGATGAAAAACTGGGGCACCTGGAGCTGCGGGTACATATGGGCGAGGAGCAAAACTTCGTTTACCAGATCTGGCCGCAGAAATACTCGGTGCCGGGCTTTACCTACCGCGCCCGCAGCGGTAAATCGACCTATTACCGGCTGGAAACCTTCCTGCTGGAGGGCAGCCAGGGCAATGACCTGATGGACTACAGCAAAGAACAGGTGATCATCGACATTCTCGATCAGTACGAACGCCATCTGAACTTTATCCACCTGCACCGTGAGGCGCCGGGGAGCAGCATTACGTTCCCGAACGTGTAGCGGCTAACACATCTTTTTATACGCGGCGGGCGTGATGCCCATACGGCGCACAAAGGCCCGCCGCAGCGTATCCACCCCGGAAAATCCGCTGGCAGCGGGTATCGCCTTCACCGGCAGCTCGCCGGACTCCAGCAACTGCCTCGCCCTTGCCACTTTCTCGGCTTCCAGCCAGTCCCCCGGCGTGACCTGCATTTCCTGATGAAACAGGCGCGTTAAATGCCGCACGCTGAGGTGAATATGCGCCGCCATTTGCTGTACGGTGGTCACCTCCGCAATGTTGGCGATTGTCCAGCGCTGAAGATCCTGCAGCGCGCTGCGCCCGCTGAGCGACGTTTTCTGCTCGCGGATAAAGTGGTTTTGGTTCACGGGACGCTTAAAGAACATCACCAGATTGGCCGCGATGTCCTGCGCCACTTCCCGGCCAAGATCCTCCTCCACCAGCCGCAGGGCGAGATCCAGCCCAGAAGTCACGCCTGCCGCCGTGCGTAGCGGGCCATCCATGACGTACAGCGCGTCGGCAGTCACTTCCGTGTCGGGATATTGGGCCGCTAAAAGCGACGAAGCCGACCAGTGGGTGGTCACCTTCTTGCCTTGTAGTAAGCCAGTTTGTGCCAGCAAAAGTGCGCCGGTGCAGACCGAACCGTAACGACGGCTCTGGGTACAAAGTCTGGCTATTTTTTCGCACTGCCCGGTGCTCAGCGTTACGTCTGCCGCATCCGGCGCACCGGCAATAAGAAAAGTGGTTTCCCGCCCGCTAACCGCCGCTTCAAGCACATCGTCAGCCAGCACTTTCACGCCGGAAGACGCCATAACTGTCGCTGCTTCCAGCGCAATAATTCGGGATTGGTAAACCTCGCGATGCAGCACGCGATTTGCCTCGGCAAACACATCCAACGGCCCCGAAACATCCAATAGCTGAACGCCGGGTACCGCCAGGATCAGGATTTGATGCGCCATTGTTTTCTCCACGTCGCGAAGTGCGGCATAAGTCTTAAATCGTCGTAATGCGATCATTTAAGACATTTCAACTGCGGCCTATGCTACTCCAACCCCAACGTGAGGAGAAAGAGATGAGCTTAAAAATTAACGGTATTGCCATTCCGGACAGCAAAATGGCGCGTGAGGCCACGCAGCTGGTACGCGACACGGAATCAGACTTATTGTTCCACCACTCCAGCCGGGTTTATTACTGGGCCGCGCTGGCCGGGCAGCGGCGTGAACTTAAGGTGGACCACGAGCTGCTGTACATCGGCTGTATGTTCCACGATATGGGGCTGACCCATGAACACTGCAGCTGCGACAAGCGTTTTGAAGTGGACGGCGCGTTTGCCGCGCAGGATTTTATGCGTCAGTACGGCGTCAACCAGGCCGATATCGACAAAGTGTGGACGGCAATTGCCCTGCATACCACGCCGGGCATCCCTGAGTTTATGGCCCCAGAAATTGCGCTGGTGACGGCAGGCGTAGAAATGGATGTGCTGGGGATTGATTACGACAAATTCAGCGACGAACAGCGTGAGCAGGTGGTGAAGCAGCACCCTCGCCCGGCGGCATTTAAAGAAGAGATTATTCAGGCGTTTTACGACGGGATTAAAAACAAACCGGCCACCACGTTTGGCAACGTGAAGGCCGATGTCATTCAGGATAAAGAACCTGGGTTCGAACCGCTGAACTTCTGCAGCATTATTCGCGCTTCCCGCTGGGCTGGTTAAGCAACCTCAGGCGGGTGGCTTAACTGTCACCTGCCCTGAACGGCGGCGAGGGTATCAAGCCCGGTGCCCGGCTGCGGATCATGCGCAAAAGCGCCAATAACCATAAGAGAAAGGATGATTGCCAGAAAGATGTTTTTCATAACCTGTGTTAACCGCTGTGCCGCCTGATGAGAACCGCCGTTATGCTAAAAGAAAAAAGCTCAAATTGATAAAGGAAATTTTCAAAGGAACGTCAATTTTTGAATATTCCTCATATTATTCGGCTTTTTACCCTTGCGTTGGCTTTGAAACAAGATATATCCACTCTCTACGCGCATACCGCTGCTATTTTATTTTGAGTTTTTGGGTGTGGTTTTACGATCGAGGCGGATCGCCGCAGCATGCTGGCACAAACTGCGGCGTTTTAAGGGGAATTATCAGGCTGGTGTTATCACGCCAATCCGTATCAGCATCGCTGAAAACTCATCGAGGCTGATGCCGTGGCGCGGATGGTCGAAGCGCAAGTTGAAGTTTTTCTGCAGCAGGTCATAAACCTCTTGTGCATGGGTAAAGACCGGTGCGTTTTCCCCGGCGCTATAGAGCGTATTCTTTTCGCCATTGGCCTTGTACAAACACAGCGTCAGGCAATGGCGGAAGTGCGAGTGTGGCCACGTTGCCACGTAGTGGTTCCCGGCTTCGTAATCAGCGTCGTATTGCGGTTCGAGGCTAAAACGGTAAAGGTTAATCACTTTGTCGGTATCATGGAATTTCAGCAGCCAGTCGTGATCAACCCGCTCGAAACTGTAAACGCCATGCGTAGTCTGCTGCATCTCGCCGGCCACCAGACGAACCGGTTCGGGCAGCGTTTTACCGCCGAAGCCGACGTCGGCTATCCAGTCCTGGCCGTCAATGGTCACCTTCGTCAGGCGATGCGTCCTCGCGGGCATCTGCGGCGGGTTGGCCAGCAGCACGCGGGCCGCTAAGTTTTCCACCTCAAACCCCAGTTCAGCGAGCACGTTACGGAACAGGCCATTTTGCTCAAAACACCAGCCGCCGCGCCCGGCCACAACCAGCTTTTCAAAGACGCTTTCATCGTCGATATGGAGTGTTCTGCCGAGCAAAACATCCAGATTCTCAAACGGAATAGCGCAGGCGTGCGCCAGATGCAGCGCACGTAAAGTGTCCACCGTAGCGCTGCGCGGCCCGTGGTAGTTAATGCGGTCGAAATAAAGCCCCAGATCTGATGCCATTTTGCTGATTCCCTGCTGCGAATGAATGGCCTCACTATAAATGCGGCGGCCAGCAGGCAGATGATCGTTCGTGCTTTAAAGCATGCCGTTTCTGCCCAACACTTTATTGAGCTGCGGCAGTGCACGAACCTGATTAGCCACGGCCGCAAGCTTAGGCGTGTGTTGGTCAAACCAGGCCTGCCGGGGCCGCCAGCGGGTCATCGCCGGCAGATATAAATCCAGCAGAGTCAGCTGCTCGCCAAAAATATAGGGGCCAGCACCTAACTGCGTTTCAAACCACAGCCACAGCGACTCGCGGTAGCGGTAAAGGTTTTCGGTGAGGACCGTCGCCTCTTCTTCTACCCAGCGTTCACCGTAATCGCCGTAGGTGAAGGTGGGGTAAACGTTGGCCACAATCCAGATAAGCAGGCGGTAAAACTGCTGCCGCTCCGGTGTGCCAATGGGCGGGGCGTACTGCGGATGACGATCGAGGATCCAGAGCGCGATGGCCGCGCTTTCGGTCAGCACTTCACCGTTTTCCAGCACAAGGGTTGGCACCTGCGCCAGCGGGTTAATCACCAGCAGCCGATCCCGCATCGGCCCTGCTGTATCAAACCCGTCAACGTCGATGAATTTGTAAGGTTCCTCAACCAGCGTTAGCATCAATTCAGTAATGGCCGACCCAAAACTCGACACGCCATACAGTTTGTACATAAGTTTCTCCCGGCTTTCGCGTTATGTGTAGAATAGCCGCCCTACCAGCGTCTGCGAGAAGGAGCCTGCAATGAAAGCGAAATCTGTGACCCTGTACGATGTTGCTGAGTCGGCGGGTGTGTCTTATCAGACCGTTTCGCGCGTGATCAATCAGGCTTCGCACGTTTCGGCGAAAACGCGGCAAAAGGTTGAAGCCGCAATGAAAGCGCTGAACTATGTGCCGAATCGCGTGGCGCAGCAGCTGGCGGGGAAACTCGGCCAGACGCTTGGCCTGGCAACCACCACCCTTTCCCTGCATGCCCCTTCGCAGATTGCGGCGGCAATAAAATCCAAAGCCGGCGAGCTGCAGTTCAATGTGATGATTTCGATGGTTGAGCAGCCCGGTGCAGCTGCGGCCAGCGCCGCCGTGAAGAGTTTGCTTGCCCAGCGCGTTGACGGGCTGATTGTGAATATTCCGCTGGAAACGGCGGAGGTGAGAGCCGTGCAGGCGGCCTGCGGTGATGTTCCCGTGCTGTTTCTGGACGTTTCACCGGACGTTTCGGCTAATCACATCGTTACCGACTCCGCGTCAGGCGCGTGCCTTGGCGTGGAACATCTGGTCGCGCTGGGTCATAGCAATATCGCCCTGCTGGCCGGGCCGGAGAACTCGGTTTCCGCCCGCCTGAGGCTTGAAGGATGGCAGCGCTCGCTGGCACAGCATCAGCTTGCGCCGGTGGCGTTTATGCGCGGGGACTGGAGTTCCCTGTCCGGCTACCAACAGGTTAGCCAGCTTTTACGCGACGGTCAGAAGCCGACGGCGGTTCTTGTGGCTAACGATCAGATGGCGCTGGGCGCGCTGCGCGCTATTCACGAAGCCGGGTTAACGGTGCCGCAGGATGTTTCCGTTATTGGCTTTGATGATACCGAAGACAGCGCCTGTTTCTGGCCCCCGCTGACGACCATCCGACAGGATTTCAGGCAGCTCGGTGAAGCCAGCGTGAAAGGCATTATGACGCTGATTCACCAGGCGGGCGCACTGACGGCGCTGCATCCGGTCAGCCTCGTGGAGCGTAAAACGACCGCCGCACCGGGTAACCTGATGCCCCCCTCAGCGGCGCAGCTGGCCGATGAGCTTTCTCGCCTCGCGCAGCAGATTTCGCGCCTGAAATAAATCAGCATTCTTTGTGAAGCCTATCACCGAATACGGCGTAATGGCTTTACTCCTGAACGCCTGTCGCTAAATTGTGAGCGTATAACAATTATCTCACAGGCGCATCAACATGACCAACATCCCCCCTTCACTCCAGTCCACGCTGGCCCGCCGCGACTGGGAAACTCCGGCCGTAACTCAGCTAAACGCCCTGGCGACTCATCCACCGTTTTCCAGTTGGCGTTCACTGGAAGATGCCAGGGATGATAAGCGCTCACCGTCGCGGCAATCTCTTAACGGTGAATGGACGTTTAGCTATTTTCCTCGCCCAGAAGCAGTGCCGGAGAGCTGGTTAAGCGCAGATCTCCTCGATGCAGAGGGGATTCCCGTGCCTTCGAACTGGCAAATGCTGGGCTATGATGCGCCCATTTATACCAACATCACCTACCCGATTCCGGTCAATCCTCCTTTTGTACCGCAGGAAAACCCCACCGGATGTTACTCGCTCACATTTGAGGTCGATAAAACCTGGCTGACGAGCGGGCAAACGAGGATTATTTTTGATGGTGTAAACTCTGCTTTTCATTTGTGGTGCAACGGCATCTGGATCGGCTACGCCCAGGACAGCCGCCTGCCCTCAGAATTTGACCTCAGCGCGGTGCTAAAAGTGGGAAGCAACCGCATAGCGGTGATGGTACTGCGCTGGAGCGACGGCACTTATCTGGAAGATCAGGATATGTGGCGGATGAGCGGTATTTTCCGCGATGTTTCGCTGCTGCATAAGCCGGACACACGCCTTGCCGACGTGCAATTAACCACCGATCTTAACGAAGATTTTTCACACGGCGAGCTGCGGGCGTTAGTCAAACTTGAAGGCCAGAACATCAGCGCCTGCGAAGTGCTGGTGCAGCTCTGGCGCGGAGAGACATTGCTGGCAGCAAAACAGCAGGCTATCGGCAGCGACATTATTGACGAACGCGGGGCTTATCACGACCGCACTACCCTGCGCCTGCCGGTTGAACGGCCGCTGCTGTGGAGCGCCGAAGCCCCCTATCTCTATCGTGTCGTGGTTGTTTTGCTCCAGGGTGAACATGTTGTCGAGGCTGAAGGCTATGACGTTGGCTTCCGCAAAGTGGAAATTACCGGCGGGCTGCTGAAGCTCAACGGCAAACCGCTACTTTTGCGTGGTACCAACCGCCACGAGCATCATCCGGTAAACGGCCAGGTCATGGATGAAGAAACAATGCGGCGCGACATTCTGCTGATGAAGCAGAACAATTTTAATGCCGTGCGCTGCTCCCACTATCCGAATCATCCGCTGTGGTACAGGCTGTGTGATTTTTACGGCCTTTATGTCGTGGATGAAGCCAATATTGAAACCCACGGCATGGTACCGATGAACCGCCTGAGCGACGATCCGCGCTGGCTTCCGGCGATGACCGAGCGAGTTACCCGCATGGTGCAGCGTGACCGTAACCATCCGTCCATTATCATCTGGTCTTTGGGCAACGAGTCCGGGCACGGCAGCAATCACGATGCTCTTTACCGCTGGATAAAATCCAACGATCCTACCCGGCCAGTGCAGTACGAAGGCGGCGGCGCAGACACGGCGGCCACCGATATTATTTGCCCGATGTACGCCCGGGTCGATCAGGATCAGCCCTTCCCGCAGGTGCCAAAGTGGTCGATTAAGAAATGGATTGGGCTGCCCGAAGAGCACCGGCCGCTGATTCTGTGCGAATATGCCCATGCGATGGGCAACAGCTTCGGCGGGTTCAGCAAGTACTGGGAGGCGTTTCGTCAGCACCCACGCCTGCAGGGCGGTTTTGTCTGGGACTGGGTCGATCAGTCGCTGGTAAAATATGACGAAAACGACCAGCCGTGGTCCGCGTACGGCGGCGATTTTGGCGACACGCCAAACGATCGACAGTTTTGCATGAACGGCCTGGTCTTTGCCGACCGCACGCCGCACCCGGCCTTATTCGAAGCGAAGCAGGCCCAGCAGTTCTTCCAGTTCCGCCTGCTGCCCGAAAACCGGCTGGAGGTCACCAGCGAATACCTGTTCCGACATAGCGATAACGAACGGTTGATCTGGGCGTTAAAAAACGAAGGCGAAGTGCTGGCCAGCGGTGAACTCTCGCTGTACCTTGCGCCGGAAGAAACCCGCGAGTTTCCGCTTGAGCTGCCGGAGATAATCAGCCCGGGCCAGGTCTGGCTGCATGTTGAAGTGCTGCGGACGGCCTCGACGTCATGGAGTGAAGCCGGGCATAGCTGCGCTCAGGCTCAGTGGCAGTTGCCGTCTGCGTTAGCGCGGCCAACTATCAGCCCCGTGGGCGCTGCGCCATTACTGCAAATGGACGACAGGCACGTTGACGTATTCCACGGCGACCAGCACTGGCGTTTTGAGCGTAGAAGCGGCCTGCTCAGCCAGTGGTTTAGCCACCAACGCCCTACGCTGCTCACGCCGCTGCAGGATAACTTCACTCGTGCGCCGCTGGATAATGACATCGGCATTAGCGAGGCCGCACATATCGATCCTAATGCCTGGGTGGAACGCTGGAAGGCCGCGGGCATGTACGACCTGACGCCGGAATTGTTGAGCTTCGACGCGGACAGGCTGAGCAACGCCGTGCTGGTTCGCACCGTTCATCGCTGGCAGGGCAACGGTAAAACACTGTTTATCAGCCGCAAAAGCTACCGTATTGATAGCGAAGGCGAACTGCATATCACGGTAGACGTGGAGATTGCCCCCGGCACGCCAGCTCCGGCGCGTATTGGCCTCAGCTGCCAGCTTGTGGATCTGGAGCCAGAAGTTAGCTGGTTTGGGCGCGGGCCGCACGAGAACTACGCCGACCGCAAAAGCTCGGCGCTGTTTGACCGCTGGACGCTGCCGCTGGCCGACATGTATACGCCTTACGTATTCCCGAGCGAAAATGGCCTGCGCTGTGACACTTCACGGCTTGAGTACGGCCGCAATCAGTGGCGCGGCAAGTTTCATTTCAGTATCAGCCGCTACGGGCAGAAACAGCTCCATGAAGCAACTCATCGGCATTTATTGAAAGCAGAGGCAGGAAGCTGGCTGAATATCGACGGTTATCATATGGGCGTGGGCGGGGACGATTCGTGGAGCCCGAGCGTCTCGCCGGAGTTTTTACTCTCCGGGTCGCATTATCACTACGCCGTGAGCTGGAAGAAAAGGTAATGGAAAAAGCCGCCTGTTATTCAGGCGGCCTTTCATTGATTTTCGGCTGATAACCACGAAGAGGGAAAAACCACGCTTTTTCCCTCTTCGTCAGCAACTTTAGCGTGCCAGCCAGCCGCCGTCTACCGCCACGGTGTAGCCGTTAACGTAGTCAGAGGCCGGTGAGGCCAGGAACACTACCGGCCCCATCAGATCGGACGGAAGCCCCCAGCGCCCCGCCGGAATACGTTCGAGGATCTCACTGCTGCGCTCCGCGTCAGCTCTTAACTGCTCGGTGTTGTTGGTGGACATATAGCCCGGCGCAATCGCATTGACGTTGATCTTATGTTTCGCCCATTCGTTAGCCATCAGCCGGGTAATGCCCATCACGCCGCTTTTGGACGCCGTATAAGAAGGCACGCGGATCCCGCCCTGGAATGAAAGCATCGAAGCAATGTTAATGATTTTGCCTCCGGTTTCCTGCCTGATGAACTGTTTCGCTACCGCCTGAGAAAGGAAGAAGACCGTTTTGACGTTCACGTTCATCACGTCGTCCCAATCCTGTTCGGAAAACTCAAGGGCATCCTGGCGGCGAATAATTCCGGCGTTATTCACCAGAATATCTATGCGCCCAAAAACGGCGGAGGCCTCATCGGTCACGTTTTGCAAATTCTCGTAGCGGCTCAGGTCGGCGGCGATATTCACAAAGCGTCGTCCCAGCGCTTCAATTTGCTGGCGGGTTTCCAGCGGTTCAGCAATGTTTACGCCAATAATATCGCAGCCCGCCTGCGCCAGGCCTACCGCCATGCCCTGCCCCAGCCCGGTATTACAGCCGGTCACTAACGCAACTTTTCCTGTTAAAGCAAACTGTTCTAAAACCATGATGTACTCCTTACGTGCGATAGCGATTTAGCGAATATCTTTCATAGCGATGTGGTCCATATCGTCGAAGGTTAAGTTCTCGCCGATCATGCCCCAAATGAAGGTGTAGCGTTTGGTTCCGACACCCGAGTGAATCGACCAGCTCGGTGAAATAACCGCCTGTTCGTTGTGCATGACAACGTGACGCGTTTCCTGCGGCTTGCCCATCATGTGGAAAACAATGGTGTCTTCATCCATGTCGAAGTAGAAATAGACTTCCATGCGGCGCTCGTGGGTGTGGCTGGGCATCGAGTTCCAGTTGCTGCCCTCTTCAAGCCGGGTCATGCCCATGCTGAGCTGGCAGGTGTCTAGCACCTCCGGCACCAGATACTTGCGAATGGTGCGTTTATTGCAGCTTTCCAGGCTGCCCAACGGTGCGGCCACCGTATCTGCGCCGGTAATTGTCCTTGTCGGGTACACGTGGTGGGCAGGCGCGCTGTTGTAATAGAGTTTGGCCGGCGTTGCGCTGTCTACGCTTGCGAACGTCACCTCGCGCGAGCCTTTACCGATATACAACGCCTCTTCTTTTTCTACGCGATATTCGGCGCCATCGACGGTAATAACCGCCGCGCCGCCAATATTAATCAGCCCCAGCTCACGGCGTTCGAGGAAATAGTTCACGCCGAACTGTTTGCCGACTTCTTCACTAATGGAAATGGTTTTATTCACCGGCATAATGCCGCCAATCACGATGCGATCGATATGGCTGTAAACCATCGTGTATTTATCGGCTTCGAAAATCTTTTCAACTAAAAACTCTTTTCTAATCCCGGCAGTGTCCAGCGTTTTAGCATGATCGCTGTGAATACTTTGTCTGATATCCATATATAACTCCTTAGTCTGTTTCAATTTTAATGCGAGCTTGTCCCTGGCATAATTGATGCCATGCGGGTGTTTATTACTTTAAATAGAATTAAATGCGTTATTCGCGTGGTATTAAGGCACCGGTTGCTTAGCGATAATTACCGCCTGACCCACCTTTCCTTTTTTAACCTGTTTAGCCCAAAGTGCGGTAATGATCGGTACCGCCACGGAGGTTACGATAACGCTGGTTGCCACCAGGGCCGTGGCCGCCGGAGCCGCAGGCGCAAACTCCGGCACCATCTGCGCGATTAATATCGGTGTAGCCACCGCCGCACCGGCCGTGCTGGAAGCCGCTACGCCCGCGGTACCGTCACCACCACCGAGGAATTTATCAGCAAGAATAAGCGGGATGCCGGTGACGATAATCACCACAAATCCCAGGAATATGCCGGCAAATCCGGTTTCGACAATAACCTGCAATTTGATGGTGTTGCCGAGCGCAAAGGCAAAGAAGGGGATCAGCGTTTGTACCGCGCCGCCAAACATTTTCCGTAAGTCCGGGTCAAGATTCCCCAGCATGAACCCCACCAGGAACGGCAGCACTGCCCCGACAAACAGCTGGGGTTCAAAAGAGGCAATTCCTGCGGTGCCGAGCACGACCATCGTCATCAGCGGCCCGGACTCCAGCGACATCAGGACAAACGCGCCGGACTCCTCTTTGGTACCGTACTGATTCATCAGCGCGGCATACAGCCCACCGTTGGTCATGTCCATCGCCGCAACCAGCGCCAGGGTAGAGATCCCGGCAAAGAGTCCGGCCTCAACGCCGTTCAGCGGCAGAAACGCCCCAACGGCCATCGCCACCAACCACGCCGTGGCAATCTTGGTCACCACCAGTACGCCGGACTTTTTCAGCATCGTGCCGGTAGCTTTTAGCTCAATGGACGCGCCCATACAAAAGAACCAGACGGCAAGAATCGGCACCGTGCCGGTAATAAGACCGTTGGTAAATGATCCTAAATATTTACCGGCGCCGGGAGCAAAAGTATTACACAGCGCGCCCAAAAATAGCGGCGCCAGCATTAACCCACCGGGAACTCTGTCTATTGCTTTCTTGATTTGCATACTGACATCCTCGATAAAATGTAATAAAGACTCATCAATTCATTGCAAAAGGCCAGAAGTAAACCTCCGCAATAGTTCGCGGATAATTTACTGCCTGAGAAAAATAACTTACTGTTTATTCATTGGCCGGGACTTCAGGCCAAAATTCACTGCGTTAGATATTTTTTCCGTGGTCGCCAATAAATGGCTTAAATATTCTTCCTTTTTCCCATTGGTAAATTGAGAAACCATTCCCGTCAGGCCGATGGCACAAAGCACGTCGCCTTTAGTGTCAAATACCGGGGCGGAAATACAGCGAATTTCATTGATGTTCTCACCGTCATCGTAGGCCCAGCCCTGC
This sequence comes from Cedecea neteri NBRC 105707 = ATCC 33855, assembly GCF_001571265.1. Taxonomy (GTDB): domain Bacteria; phylum Pseudomonadota; class Gammaproteobacteria; order Enterobacterales; family Enterobacteriaceae; genus Cedecea; species Cedecea neteri. The sequence continues at coordinate 110,265 of NZ_BCTL01000022.1, forward strand.
CGCTTCACTAAGGCAAGATGCTCAATGAAGCGCTGCCTATCAGTGATGGTGGTTTCCGTTTTCTTTACGAAGGTGGCCTTCGCCAGGATCTGCTCAACCTGCTCTGTCTGGCGCCAGGCCAGCAGAATCTTGCCCAGAGACGTGCTGTGCAGACGAATACGCTTCCCTTCCCAGGAGGTTAATATGATCGCCTGTGGAGACTGGATTTTGCTGAGGAAAAAGGCCTCATCACCTTCCATGATGCCCTGGTGGCAGGTTAGCCCGGTGAGTTCGACCAGTTCGTGGAGATACGGAATGGCCTCCAGGCGAATGTCCAGGCCGCTTGCCGCCAGCCCTCCTAGTTCAAACAGATGCAGTCCGAGTGCATAGCGCCCATCCACGCGAAGGCGAAGCATTTGCGTGGCGCATAACACCTCGAGCAAGTGATGGGTGCTGCTTTTGGGAATCACCAGCTGAGTACTGATTTCGCTAAAGCTGGCGCTGCCTTTTTCCGCAATAAAATCGAGAATGGCCACCAGTCTGACGGCTGCGGGGGCTTTACTCTCTTTTAAATTCTCTGGGATGCGCATATTTAATTCCATTCGGGTTATTCGTTTTATATATAGAACGTTTTTTGTTTTATATATCGAACCTATTTCTTATTGCCTGGCCTGTGCGTTTTGTTTCATATATAGAACCATGCAATTCATATGTGAAACAATAAACGGAAATTAGCCTAAAAAACGTTATGTGAAGCAATTTATTATCCCGTCGGGTTATTTATAACTTAAATGCGTGAAGTGGGTCACACTTATCTAATTCACCAATATCATTGTTTTTTAATGGCGGTTATTTAATGAAAAAGTGGCGTTCGGAATTAACAGGGAATGTAATTTTATTGCATGGAGTGTTAATGTATTGAGATTAAATCCGGGGCTTTCACAAAAAATGCTGAGGGAGAGTGATATTGTCTTTATTAATGGATTACTCCCCGAGTACCCTATCTAATTTTGGCATTCGGGGGGGGATTAACGCGTCAGGCCAAAGCTTTCGTCGATAAGCCCCAGAATTAATTCATCCGCTACCTTGTCAATTAATACCGTTACCCAATGTTCTTTGTTCATATGGTAGGCGGGTAAAATACCCGGCTGCATTCTCAATGAACCTACGGCGCCCGGCATCACTTTTACGTTGAGAATATCGACGATCTCATCGCTTTCCAGCCCCAGTTTTGCGGCTGAAATGCTCAGCACCACGCCAAACCATTTGCGCTTGTAGCGGTGCCGCAGCACGGCGTAGTCCTTGAACTTGTCCCACGGATAGTCTGGCTCGACCTGATACTTGTCAAAAACAGCAGCGAACAGCGCTTCTCGTTTCATTGTTTTTCCTTAACCGCGTGACCCGGAAACCTTATCCGGGCTCGCGGCTAGTATAACTACAATTATTCGTTGCCGGGTGCCTGGCTTAACTTTTTACGGCCAGCATTTTCTTGTCCGGGCTTATCACCAGCCAGACGGAGAAACAGACAATCACCGCGCCGATAATAAACGCTTCGCTGATGGTTTCATGCAAAATGAGATACCCCCACAGCACGCCAAACGGTGGAATTAAAAAGGTTACCGTGAGGCTGCGTAGTGGCCCGATGTCGGCAATCAAACGGAAATAGAAAATATAGGCCACGGCGGTGCATAGAATACCCAAGCCCATTACGCTGAACCAAACATCGCCCTGCAGCCAGTTTATCGCAGGGCCAGTGGCCAGGCTCCAGCCAAAGAACGGCAGCAGGAAAAGCGTGGCCCCAATTTGGCTGCCGAAAGCGACGATTTTTGGGTCAAGCCCGCCTTTGTTGGAGATCCAGCGGCGGGTTAAAAAGCCCGCCACGCCGTAGCAGCTCGTGGCCACCAGGCAGGCAATAATCCCGGCGATTTTGTCCTCGTTTGACTGTGCGTCACCGACCGAAGTAATCACCATAATCCCCGCCAGGCCCAGCACTACGCCCAGCCATTTTCGCGCCGTTAATTTCTCACTAAAGAAGCAAAACCCAATAATGGCGCCCATTAGCGGCGTGGTCGCGTTTAAAATAGCGGAGTAGCCGGCCGGAAGCCATTTTGCGGCCAGGCAATACATAAAGAAAGGCAGCCCGGAGTTAATCGCGCCCAAAATAAGCGCCGAACGGAATTTCCCCTCAAAGCGAAAAGAAGACCTAAGGGTGAAAAGAATCACCGCCAGCCCGACAAAACCAAAAAACACCCTTAAAAAGGCCGTGTTTACCGCCCCAAATTCGGGGGCTGCTATTTTCATAAAAAGGAAGCTGGCTCCCCACACTGCGGCAAGAAATAACAGCCTGATATAATCTGACACACGCATGCCTTCACCCTTCCCCATAAAATAAGCGCTCGTTTATCATTTTGCTCGCTTAAACATGTTAAGCCAGCCAGACTTTAAACGAGCGCCAGAGAAAGAAAAACCGTTTTCTGTTTGTGGAGAATTAGTTAGCAAGATTTAGGGGAATTTAGACGACCCGCCAAATTCGAGATAAATTTTTGCCAGATTCTGCAGCTGATTAAAGCGATTTTCATCCAGCAACAGTTCCGCCTGACGGCGTTTTTCCTGAGCATCGAGCCAGAATGAAATACGCGCCGCTCCCTGACGGTAGCGCACTTCATTAAGCCGCTCGGACTTACGTGCCAGCGCCAGCCCCTCCCGGAGCCTTAATTCCTGCGCCAGCAGTTGATTGCGCAGGGAGAGTTCGTCTTCAATGCTGCTCATCGCTTTATAAAGCGACTGTTTAAACGCCAGCACTCGCTGCTCGTAATCGTTACGGGCGATTTTGACCTCCACGCCCCGCTGTCGCCACTCCAGGAACGGTAGCGTCAGGCTCGCGCCAACGGAACCGATTGGGTTATGCAGCACGTTCAGCAGCGAACTGCTGCCGGTGCCAAGAGAACCCGTCAGGCTGAATGCGGGATAGTATTCGGTTCGCTTGATATCAACATTGGCCAGCGCCTCACGTACCCGCCACTCTTGCGCGCTGATATCGGGGCGATGCATCAGCACGCTGGCAGGAATGTCCGCCTTAACCTGCGGCAGGGTTCCTTTTGGCAATGTCGTTGGTTCCACTACGGCGCTGCCCGGCGCAGTACCGAGCAATACTGCCTGCTGATTAAGCCCCTGCAGGCGGTCCCGCTGCAGCCCGGTAAGCCGGTTTTCCTGTGCCAGTAGACTTTGTTGAGCGTCAACGACATCCAGGGCTGAAGCACCGCCTGCACGATAGCGAGCCTCCGCCAGGCGCAGCGTCTCTTTTGCATAACCGATGCTCTGCTGGAGGACGTCGATTTGTTGGTTCACAAAGCCAATGCGCCAGTAATTATTGCTGGCCTCTGAAAGCAGCGTCAGCCGTGCGGCGCGTAAATCTTCTTCGCCGGCATGGCTTGCCCACTCCGCCGCATCGCGCTGGCGGGCTATTTTCCCCCAGAGATCCAGCTCATAGCTGGTGCTGAGGCTGGCTGAACTGCCTTTTGTCCAGCCGGACGAGTTATTCAGCGGGGTTTTTCCGTCTACGCCCAGCGAACCTTTCAGCCCAGGATCGTTGGTGATACCGACTCTTTCCGCATCCAGTCGCGCCCGGTAGACCCGCAGCATGGCGATAGCCACATCGTTATTGCTTGCCATGACCTGGCGCAGCCAGCTATCGAGGTGCGGATCGTTAAACGCTTTCCAGTCGAACGGGGCAATGTCTCCGGCCATCTCGCTCTTGTTCCAGTTGGCGGGATAGCTCACTTCGGGTGAGTGATACTCGCTTTTAAGCGTATTGGCACAGCCTGCGCTGAGCGCGGCGGCAAGGCATAAAGACAAAGGTGATAAAATTTTCATAGGTTACTCGCTGGCCAGTGAAACGACCGGGTCCATCCTTGCCGCTTTGCGGGCGGGGAGATAACCGAAGATCATGCCGATTAACGTTGAACAGAAAAACGCGGCGGCAGCGGCCTGCCACGAATAAATAGCCGTGAACATTCCGCCCGCCAGGGCGGTAAATAACGCGCCTGCGGCATACGAAAGCGCAATCCCCAGCGCCCCGCCGATCAGGCAAACCAGCACGGCTTCAATCATAAACTGCTGCATGATGTCGCTCCGTCGCGCGCCTACCGCCATGCGCACGCCGATTTCATGGGTTCTTTCGGTCACGGAGACCAGCATGATGTTCATCACGCCGATACTGCCGATCATCAGCGAAATGCAGGCGACCATCAGAATCAAAATGCTGAAGGTCATCGAGGTGCGTTCGATAGATTTTCTGATCTGTTCGAAGTTATAGAGCTGGAAATCTTTCACGCCGTGGCGCTGGGTTAGCAGCTGTGAGATGGCGCTTACCGCCGCCTCATTAGCCACATTGTCTTTGAGCCGGACGCTGATGCTGCTCAAAACCGGTTTGCCTACCATGCGGTACATCACCGTGCTGTAGGGCATCCACACGGTAATGCGGTTAGGCGCGTAGCTCCGGTTGTTACTTTGGGCGATACCCACCACGCGAGCCGGAACAGAACCCAGAAAAACGATTTGCCCCAGCGCCTGCAGCCCTGCGTCGTCGAACAGCGCTTTGCGGGCGTTCTCATCGATAATCACTTCCTGCAGCGCGTTACGATCGTCCCTGAAGGTCGCCCCTTGCAGAAGCTGAATGCCGTTTACGCGGAAGTGATCTCGCCCGACGCCGTTGATCGAAGCGGTTGCGGATTTACCGAGAAAACGAATGTTGTCTGAGGCGCTAACCTCCGGGCTTACGCTGTCGACAAAGCCCTGCTTCGCCAGCGCCTCAGCGTCTGCCGGCACCAGCGTTCGAATGCCCTCGATGCCGCCATCAAAGAAATCCCTGCCGGGATAGATGCTGACCACGTTGGTGCCGAGATCTTTAATATTCTCCAGCGTCTTTTGCTTCGCGCCCTCGCCCAGCGCCACAACGGTGACCACGGCGGCAATCCCGAAAATTATCCCGGTCATGGTTAGCGTGGTACGTAAACGGTGGGCGTTCATCGCTTTGAGCGCCATTTGCAGCGATTCACGCGTCCGGTCGAGCAAACTTTGCCAGCGGCTTTGCCGGGTAAGGTTGGGCGGCGGCAGCGTTTCCGTGGCTGTTACGCAACTGCCGCTATCAGCGATAATTTCGCCGTCGCGCAGTTCGATAATACGCTGTGCGTGCTGCGCCACTTTCATATCGTGGGTCACCATCACCACCGTATGACCGCGCTGGTTAAGCTCGCTCAGGATGGCTAACACTTCCTGCCCGGACTGAGAATCCAGCGCGCCGGTCGGCTCATCCGCCAGAATGATTTCCCCGCCGTTAATCAGCGAGCGGGCAATACTCACGCGCTGCTGCTGGCCGCCGGAAAGTTCGCCGGGCTTATGGTGCTCACGGCCTTCCAGCCCAAGCCTGCCTAGCAAAGCAGCCGCCCGCAGCCGACGTTTGTCGCGCTCGCTGTTGGCGTAAATAGCCGGGATCTCAACGTTGCCCAGGGCGCTAAGGTCTGGCATCAAATGGTAGCGCTGGAAGATAAAGCCGATATGTTCCCGGCGCACCCTGGCCAGCTCATCCGGCGAAAGTTGAGCGGCGTTTTGCCCGCCGATGAAGTAATCCCCGCTGTCGGGCACGTCAAGGCAGCCCATAATGTTCATCAGGGTCGATTTTCCCGATCCCGAGGCACCAATGATCGCCACCATTTCGCCTGCAGCGATGGTCAGATTCACGTTTTTCAGGACGGTCAACGCCTGGCCGCCGTTGCCGTAGGTCCGGCTAATGCCCTTTAGCTCAATGATGTTACTCACAGCACAAACCCTTCCCCAGGCGCTTTGTCACCCGGCTGTGAAAGCACAACATTTTCTCCGACTTTTACGCCCTCGAGGATCTGAATATCGACGCTGTTGGTAATCCCGGTTTTCACCTCCCGGGTTTCCAGCTTGCCGTCAGCCCGCAGTACCTGTACCTGCTGCTTATTTCCTTCAGCTTTATGCACGGCCTGAATAGGCACCAGCAGCGTGTCTTTAGCCTCACCTGCAAGCAGCGTGACCTGCGCCGTCATCGCAATGCGGAGGCGATTTTCTGGATTGGGAACGTCGAGCAGCGCGTTGTAATAGACGGACGCATTAGAAGTGCCGGAGCCAGATGCCGTGCTGCTCCCGGCGAGAGAGTCATCTTTCATTACCGACTCCGGCGCCAGTTCAACGGTACGCAGCGTCGCGTCATAGTGTTTGTCAGGTTCAGAGAAAATCGTGAAGCGGGCTTTTTGCCCTGCAGAAATTTTGGTGATATCCGCCTCAGAGATCTGCGCCTTGATGGTCATGACGTCGAGACGAGCCAGCTTGATGATGGTCGGCGCGCTCTGGCTGGAGTTCACGGTTTGCCCCTGCTGCGTGACAACGGCGATAACAATACCGTCCATTGGCGCCACGACTCGCGTATAGCCAAGATCGACTTTTTTCTTATCTACCTCTATCTGCGCCTGAACCAGTTTGGCATTCAGAGACAGCAATTCTGCCCGCGTGGTGGCAAGCGTGGCCTCTGCGGACTCAAAATCTTCACGCGAACTGGCATCTTCGCTCAGCATCTGGCGCTGGCGTTTGAACCGCAGTTCCGATTGTTTCAGGAGCGCTTGCTTAGCCTGCAGATCGGCTTTGACTACATTGAGCGCGGCTTCGGCGTTACGCAGTTCGTTCCGCTGCGGCACATCATCAATATCGGCAATCGACTGCCCTTTGGTCACATGGTCGCCCAACTTCACTTTGAGCGACTTGACCTGGCCTGAAACCTGCGCCCCTACGTTAACGCGTTCGATGGCGTCGATGCGCCCGGTTGCCAGCACGGAATTTTCGATATCACCCTTGCGCACGGGGGCCGTGACGTAATCAGGTACATCCGGGCTTCTGAGGAAGAAGACCAGAGCGAGGGTCAGGGTGACAATCAGCAGCACGGCCAGAGCGATGGCACGGCGAGAAAAGTGTTTCAATAGCATTGTGCAGGTTTTCCATAACAATAAAAGCGATGATCCCAGGGCCTCATAGTGAACGCCCCAGTCTCTACTGGAGCTAAACACGACGCATCTGTTTAGATTTCATCCTGAAGAGGACAAAGGGCTGCCTGTTTACGTCACTGAGACTCATTCAGCTTAATATTGTTCCTGTAAGGAGAGATTATTCTGTGCGATTCAAACCTTATCGTGCCGCGGGAGTGACAGCGTAAACATACTGCCGCGCCCGGGCTCGCTGACCACGCTGATTTTCCCGCCGTGCAGTTCGGCGATGGTCTTCACAATCGCCAGCCCAAGCCCGGTGTTTTCCGTGGCACTTCGCGCGGCTTCCCCTCGGAAGAAACGGTCAAAGATAAGCGGCAAATGCTCGGGCTGAACGCCCTCGCCGTCATCGCTCACGCTTAACAGAACCTGCTCATCGTCGATTTGTGCACCGAGCGTAATATGCCCTTTTTCTGGCGTGTGACGCAGGGCATTAGAGAGCAGATTGGAGAGCGCCCGCTGGATAAGTTGCCGATCGGCATAGAATGAAACGTCCCCGCGGCTTTCGAGGGTAATCTCTTTTTCTTCCGCCAGAATCTCGTAGAAACCAATCAGTTTTTCGAATTCATGCGCGCTGCTGAGCCACTCCTCGTTTAGCACCTCGCGGCTGTTATCCGCCCTCGCAAGAAACAGCATCGAGGAAATCATGCGTGAAAGCCGTTCACCCTCTTCAATTATCGCCGCCAGCGTTTCCTGATACTCCTCCGCGCTGCGATCTTTGGTCTGAATCACGCTGGCGGCAGAGATCAGATTGTTTATCGGCCCGCGCAGCTCGTGGGCAATGTCCGATGAAAAACGGTTGAGCTGATGGAATGAAGCTTCAAGGCGCATCATCATGCGGTCAAACGACGCCGCCAGCGCGTGCAGCTCCGGTGGCCAGCGCTGATCGAGGATCCGGGTATGCAGATCGTTGGCGTGAATTTTCTCAATTTCGGTGGTGATGGTGCGCAGCGGCGCTAAGCCCCGGCGGGCAAGCCACCAGCCAAAGGCGGCAAACAGCAGAATCGCCAGCGCGGCGAAAATCTGCATTCGCTTGTAATAGGTATTGATGATTTCATTGTTGCCGGAGACGTTGAGCGCCGCCTGTACCAGCCATTTCTGGTTATTTTTAAGGGTAAAAAGCGTGGAAGTAATTAAGTATTTTTGCCGGATATTCCCGGCACGATAGTGCCATTCCCGGTAGCTAAAGCTGGGGGTTGGCAGCGGAAAATCCTGCTCCGGAATAACCATGTTGTTAGACTGCGCGTACACCTTGCCTTCCGGGCTGAAAATGCGCAGCGACAGGCGTTCCTGCCGCACCACGGACTCCAGCAGCTCGGTTTGCCACTCCTCGCCGTTGTCCTGCCGCTCGCCAATCGCCGTGGCAATTTCCTGCTGAAACTGGATAGAACTTTGTAGCTCCAGCTCATCTTTATGATTGAGCTGCTGGCGCATGGTCGAATAAAGCACGCCGGACACGCTGTAAAGCACGATGGCCATCGTGACGGAGAAATAGAGCGTCAGCCGCGCGGTGATCGACAAATGCGACAGTTTTATCATCCGCGTAATTCCAGCACGTAGCCCGCGCCGCGCAGGGTATGCAGCAGTTTGTCGTCGAATCCGTCGTCGATCTTGTTGCGTAAACGGCGGATGGCGACGTCAATCACGTTAGTTTCCGGGTCAAAATTCATGTCCCACACCTGTTCGGCAATCACCGTGCGGGAAAGCACCTCGCCGGAACGACGCATCAACAGACTTAGCAGCAGAAATTCTTTTTGCGTCAGCTCTATTCTCACTCCGGCACGAGAGACTTTGTGGCGCAGAAAATCGAGCTTCAGATCGCCCACCTGCAGCAAGTTTTCTTCAAGAATCGCGGTCGGTGGCGCGGAACGGCGCAGGATCACCCTCGCCCGAGCCAGCAGTTCGCTAAAGGAAAATGGTTTGATCAGATAGTCTTCCGCGCCCAGTTCGAGGCCGTGAACCCGGTCCTCCACGTCATCCCGCGCGGTAAGAAACATAATCGGCGTTTGTTTTCCGGCCTGGCGCGCCATTTCGATTATCTTCCAGCCGTCGATCCCCGGCAGCATCACGTCGAGGATCGCCAGATCGTAATCCGTGGTCAGAAGGTAATGCAGACCGTCGATACCGTTCCCGGCGACGTCGACCACGAAATCGTTCTCGCGCAGCCCTTTGGCAATGTATTCAGAGGCCATTTTCTGATCTTCCACCAGTAAGATTTTCATCGTCACTCCTTCGTCCCTTGTGGGTTGCCGTCAAACAGCAGGAACAGCACCGGCGTAATAAACAGCGTGATCAGCTGCGAGAACAGCAGGCCGCCGACAATCGCCACGCCCATCGGCTGGCGCAGCTCGGCTCCCGCGCCCAGACCAAGCGCAATGGGGATAGCCCCCATGATTGCGCAAAGCGTGGTCATCATTATCGGGCGGAACCGCTGTAAACAGGCCTGCATAATCGCATCGTGCGGCGTCATGCCGTGTTCGCGCTGGGCCACTAACGCGAAATCTATCATCATGATAGCGTTCTTTTTGACAATCCCTATCAGCAGCAGAATACCAATCATCGCAATAAACGTAAGATCGAGATTAAACAGCCTGAGGGCCAGCAGCGCCCCGACCGCCGCCGACGGCAGGCCAAGCAGAATGGTCAGCGGGTGGATCCAGCTTTCATACAGCACGCCGAGAATCACGTAAATCACCGCCAGCGCCAGCACAATCAGCCAGATCTGGCTGCTTTGGGACTGCTGGAACAGCGCCGCCTGCCCGGCGTAAGTGCCGAACACCGAAGACGGCAGATGAATCGCCTGCTGGGCCTGGGCAATGGCCGCCGTCGCATCCGACAGCGATTTTCCCGGCGCAAGATCGAACGAAAGCGTAATCGCCGGAAGCTGCCCCTGATGGTTGACCGCCGTCACGCCCTGGGTGCGGGAAATCGTCGTGAAGGTGGTGATTGGCAACAGCGCCCCACTTGATGACCGGACATAAATTTTCGACAAGTCGCTTTCGTCCTGCCGGAACGGGTCCTGAACCTCCATGATCACTTCGTAACTGTCTTCCGGGGCATAAATCGTGGAAACCTGGTAAGTCCCGAAGGCGTCATACAGCGTGTCGCGGATCTGCTGGATATCCACGCCCATCAGCGAGGCTTTATTTCGGTCGATAACCAGTTGGGCTTGCAGCCCGTTCAGCTGCGCGTCGGTATTCAGGCCGACAAACACCCCGCTTTTTTGCATCTCTGCCATCAGCCGGTTGGCCCAGTCGTTGAGGCTGGTATCGCCGCTGCTCACGGCCTGCAGCGTGTATTGATAGCTGCTTTTCGCACTGCGGCCGCCCACGCGCAGGTTTTGCACCGGGCTGAAATAAACTTTAATGCCCGGTAAATAGCCGGTTTCTGCCCGCAGCTGTTTAAGTACCGCAGCCATTGGCGGGCGTTGGCTTTGATCCTTAAGCGTCAGGCTTAGCTGGGTGGTATCGTGGTCAACGCGGGTCAGCACGTCGCTCACGCTCGGATCTTTCATCAGCGTTTTACCCAACTGCTGCGCCACGCCGAGGCGGCCCAGGTAAGACATATCCTGCGGCGCATCAATGCTGGCGGTTATCTGCCCGATATCCTCCTGCGGGAAGAAGCCTTTGGGCGAGTACCAGTAAAGCCCGATGGTCAGCGCAATCGTGCTGAGCGCGACGCCGATCATAATCACGCGATGAGACACGGCCCATTCCAGCCCGTTGCCGTACTGGCGGCGCAGCGCTTCGAACCCGCGCTCAAAGACCTGGCTCCAGCGCGGTTCAGGTTTGTCTTCCGGCGTGTGTTCACGGATAAGTTTCGGCACCAGCAGCGGAATAATGGTGAGCGATGCCGCAGCGGAAACCAAAATCGTCAGCGACACCACATAGGCAAATTCGTGGAACAGCAGGCCAATCGTCCCCGGCATAAAGAAGATCGGAATAAACACCGCCACCAGCGACAGCGAAATAGAGATAACGGTGAACGCTACCTCTTTCACCCCTTTCAGCGCAGCGCGATAAGGCGTTTCGCCCTCTTCCATGTAGCGCATGATGTTTTCCAGCACCACAATCGCGTCGTCCACCACCAGGCCTACGGCAATGGTCAGACCCATCAGTGAGATATTGTCCAGGCTCAGCCCGAAGGCGTACATCAGGCCGAACGCGCCGAGCAGGGATATCGGCAAGCTGAGCGCAGGAATGATCGTCGCCCGAATATGGCGCAGGAACATCAGGATAACCATCACCACCAGGGCGATGGTCAACAGCAGCGTAAGCGTCACGTCATGAATCGCCGCGCGGATCGACAGCGAGCGGTCGTTAAGAAATTTTACGCTCACCGACGACGGCATCTGCGCCTGCAGTTTTGGCATCAGCTGGCGAATCGCGTCGATAGTGGAAACAATGTTCGCGCCGGGCTGGCGCTGCACGCTCAGCACAATCGCACGATTGCCGTTAACCGCGCTGTAGCTCAGCGTATTTTCAATGCTGTCCTGCACGTTGGCCACATCCGAAAGTCTCACCGGCTGGCCGTTACGCGTGGCAACAATGACTTTGGCGAAGTCGGCCGCGTTGCGCAAATCACCGCTGGTTTGCAGCATCACCATCTGGCGCTTACCGTCCAGTTCACCGATCGGCGAGTTGTTATTGGCGTTTGCCAGCGCGGTATGCACGTCTTCCAGCGTCAGATTGGTGGCCGCCAGCTTGTCCGGGTTCACCTCCACGCGAACCGCGTAGCGTTTTTGCCCCAGCACCGTCACCTGCGCCACGCCGTTTAAGGTAGAAAGCGCGGGCGAAATCAGGTCGTCCGAAAAGCGGTTAAGATCGGAGAGCGCCATCGACGGCGAGTCGATGCCGATTTGAATAATTGGCGCGTCCGCCGGGTTAATTTTGCGGAATGACGGCGGCGTGGTCATCTGCGACGGCAGCTGTTTTAACGCCTGATACAGCGCGGACTGCACGTCCACCGCCGCAGAATCGATATCCCGCGACGGATCAAATTCAATTACGATAGTGGTCGCGCCCTCCAGGCTGTTGGAGGTCATGTTCACCACGCCAGGAATGGTCGACAGCTTTTTCTCCAGCGGCGTGGCCACCGACGAGGCCATGGTTTCCGGGCTGGCGCCGGAAAGCGAAGCGCTGACCTGAATCGTCGGCGTGTCGTAGTTGGGCAGCGCGGCAATCGGCAGTTTAAACCAGCACACGGCACCGGCGACCATCACCGCCAGCCACAGCAGCATCACGGCAATCGGCCGTTTCAGGCATTGTTCGGCAAAAGTCATGATGCTGCCCCCGCAGGCGCGTTAACCACCTTCACGGCCATACCCGGCCGCAGGGCGTTGGCTCCCTCCAGCACCACTTTCATTCCGGGCTGTATGCCGGTCACCACGGCCATCTGCTGCTGGATGCGCAACAGCGTGACCGCTTGCGTTGTGGCGTGCATTTGGGCGTCGATAACGTAGACAAAATGCCCGTCCGGGCCGTCCTGCACTGCCTGAGGAGGCAAAACAACGACATTCGGCGTGTTGCCTGCGCTGACCGTAATATTCTGGTAGGCACCCGGCCAGAGCTGGTTTTCACCGTTGGCGAAGCGAGCCTTAAAGTTCACCGTACCGCTGTCCTGGCTGACGGTGTTATCAATGAAGCTGAGCGTGCCGGTCACCGGTTTTCCGCTGGCGTCGGTCACCTGCACGTTTACCGGCCCCTGGTGCTGGGCGGCAACTACCGCGTTCAAGTCCTGCTCCGGCAGCGTAAATTCTGCGCCAATTGGATCAAATTGATTAATGCTGACCATCGGCAAAGTGCTGCCCGGCTGAGCAAGGCTACCAATATGCACGTTCAATGCGCCGGTTTTGCCGCTTACCGGGGAATAGATACGGGTATAGGCCAGTTGGGCCTGCGCGGTGTGAATATCATCCTGCGCGGATTTGTACTGTGCCGCCGCCTGCTGTTGCGCACTGACGAGTGTGTCCCAGTCGGAGGAAGAAATGTAGTTGGTTTTCAGCAGCGGCTGCCCGCGGCTGAGATCACGGTTGGCTTTATCCAGTTCGGCTTTAATCACGCCTAACTGTGACTGAGCGTGGCCCAGCGCGGCCTGCTCTTCGGCATCATCCAGCACGAACAGCAGTTGCCCCTGCTTCACAAAATCACCCTCATGGAATGCAACCTGACTTACCGGGCTGGTGATTTGCGCGCGAATATCCACCTCGTTGAGCGACACGAGGTGCCCCTGGGTGGAAAACGTCAGCGGCAGCGTTTTACTGACTGCCGCGATCAGGCTGACTTTCGGCAACGTCGTTTTTGTTTGCGTTGCCGGCGAAGAGGCCTGGGAGTACAGCCAAAGTCCCGCCGCCCCCGCCAGCACGCAGGCCATCGCCAACCTTTTTTTTGACCATTTCATGTTCATGATGCAGCGCTTCTTTGAGTCCTGGTATAGCAGGAATGTTACGCCCGTCACACCAACAGAACGCCGCCACTAAAATGACAAGTTTGTAATTTTGCTTCTCATTCAATTTTCTGCCAGGATTCCTCGCCCTCTTTTTCACGGCCTCCGCAGCCAGAATTAACGGGCGGAAAAGGACGGCGCTTTTTAACTCAAAGGCAGACAGGAATCTCAATGAAAACAAAGACTGAAGCGGAACACCGCGCCGCCAAACGGCGCTGGTTGAATTCTCAGGACTCAGGGTATCACCAGGCGATGGGCAACCGTCACGTACAGATGATTGCCATCGGCGGCGCCATCGGTACCGGCCTGTTCCTCGGCGCAGGTGCGCGCCTGCAGGCGGCAGGGCCCGCGCTGGCGTTAATCTATCTGGTTTGCGGTATTTTCTCTTTCTTCATCCTCCGCGCTTTGGGCGAGCTGGTTATCCATCGCCCTTCCAGCGGCAGCTTCGTTTCCTACACCCGTGAGTTTCTCGGTGAAAAAGCCGCCTACGTTTGCGGCTGGATGTACTTCGTCAACTGGGCGATGACCGGGATCGTGGATATCACCGCCGTGGCGCTCTATATGCACTACTGGGGCGCATTCGGAGATGTACCGCAGTGGGTCTTTGCCCTCGGCGCGCTGGCCGTGGTCGCGGCGATGAACATGATTGGCGTGAAGTGGTTCGCCGAGATGGAGTTCTGGTTTGCGCTGGTCAAAGTGTTGGCTATCGTCGCCTTCCTGATTGTCGGCACCATTTTCCTCGGCACAGGGAAGCCGATTGACGGTAACAGCACCGGCTTCCACCTGATAACCGATAACGGCGGCTTCTTCCCTCACGGCCTGCTGCCCGCGCTGGTGCTGATTCAGGGCGTAGTCTTCGCATTCGCCTCTATTGAATTAGTCGGCACCGCGGCCGGGGAATGTAAAGACCCGAAAACTATGGTGCCGAAGGCGATCAACAGCGTTATCTGGCGTATCGGCCTGTTCTATGTCGGCTCCGTCGTGCTGCTGGTTCTGCTGTTGCCGTGGAACGCCTATCAGGCAGGGCAAAGCCCGTTCGTGACCTTCTTCTCGAAGCTCGGCGTGCCTTACATCGGCGACGTGATGAACATCGTGGTGCTGACCGCCGCGCTCTCGAGCCTGAACTCCGGCCTGTATTGCACCGGGCGAATTCTGCGTTCGATGTCGATGGGCGGCTCCGCACCGCAGTTCATGTCGAAGATGAGCAAGAATCAGGTGCCGTATGCCGGGATTCTGGTCACCAGCGGCGTGTACGTGCTTGGCGTGTTCCTGAACTACCTGGTGCCTTCCCAGGTGTTTGAAATTGTGCTGAATATGGCGTCTCTGGGCATCATCACCTCCTGGGCGTTTATTGTGCTGTGCCAGATTCGCCTGCGCAAGGCGATTAAAGAAGGGAAAGCGGACGACGTGAGCTTCAAGCTGCCGGGCGCGCCGTTTACCTCATGGCTGACGCTGCTGTTCCTGCTTGGCGTTCTGGTGCTGATGGCAATGGACTACCCGAACGGGACGTTCACCATTGCTTCTATTCCGGTGCTGGCGATTCTGCTGACGCTGGGCTGGTTTGGCGCACGTAAGCGCGTGCATGAAGTGGCCCAACAGGTTCACGATCACCACGAGTAGTGCCCCTCACCCTGACCCTCTCCCCGCCGGGGAGAGGGGCTCAAGGCCCGATGGGATTCTGTTTTTTCACAGGGTTCCGTTCACCTATAACCTGGATTATCTCTGTAACAACCTTGCACGGTGAACG